>NZ_MASJ01000004.1 GCF_001700315.1 Caryophanon tenue
GCTTAATGTTCCGCACTAGTGGTCTTTTTTGTTCGCAATATTCAACGATTAAAGAAGTACAAGATCGGCTAGGTTATGGCGATGTGCAGACCACGATGAACATTTATGCTCATGTTACTAAAAAAATGAAATATGAATGATTTTCACTCATAAGTTGACTCCCAAATTGAATGCCACAGCACAATATCGGCTAAAAACACAAAAAGACCGAAACCCTTATTTACCAAGGGTTTCGGTCTTTTTTGAAATCTGTTGATTCCTATGTATGGAGACGGCGGGAGTCGAACCCAACGTCTCAAAGTACTGATATATCAATGCTTGCGGGGGTAATTGATTTTTTTGACTACGTTTTTGACTACGCTTATTTTTAACACATCTTTATTAATCACTCAACAATTTCTAACGGTGGCAAACTATTTATTAAATCTTTAGTTTGAACTGATACATTTATTACTCGTAGCAATAAATTGAAAATATATTTTTCATCATCAGAATATAGATTTGGATCGTCAACGATACCCGATGCCTTATCAATTTTATACTGATACTGTTCCATAATCCACTGAATAGCAGGTTTACCATTAACAATATAATCATAAGCATCTAAAGGAATATTTCTAATTGTAATATCATTATTAAAAATAATAGTATCTAAAACTCCTTTTTTAGGATGTTTCATCTTTAAAACCTTAAAACTTGGATTTTGATTTGAAACAATTTCTACCCCAGTATAAATATCTACGGATTCATAATTCACATGTAAATCCATTAATCTTTTACCAATAGCAACGTAGCCTTTTATATCCTTTACTATAGGGATTTTCGGATAATCTTTAGAGAGATCATTTCCATATCTCCGCTTATACTCAGGTGAATGTAAAATAGCATACATATAACAAATTAACTCGTTCTCATCTAAATTAAATGTTTTTAAAATATTTGCATTCAAATTCGAAACAGGACCAAAAACATCCTTAGATGCATATCGTGGGAATCCTTTCCCATTATGAATTAATTGGAAGTTTGGTAAGATATCTGTAACTATACAAGAATAATCTTTTTTAGAACCCGCTCCTTGCATATAAATTACATCTCCCATGAAATCTGTGATTCCACGATAACTACTTGGTCTTTCATTCAAATAATTATCCCAATAAATCCATTTTTTTACGAAAGGTCTATACAACGTTAAAACTAATTTCCCTGTCAAAGAAAGCTCTTTATTTTTCTTAAATAGATCATTTAATTTAGCTGACCATTTTAAAAATGTCTCAGCCTTATTTGCTAAACTCAGTTTTTCTTCTGGATTTGAAACATCTGATAATCTTAATAATTCACTATTATAGTTATCGATAAATTGCTTTGCATTTTCAATAACTTTATTTTTATCAAAACCTACTACCCAAACATCCCTAGCAGCAGAAACTCCTGTTAATTGTCTATTATAAATTGATTGTTTAGGCTCATTTTCATTAAATAATGATATATATGAGTTATACCCAGCATCCCTTTGATTTATCCAATCAAAATTTTCATCTGGAATTATAGAAGTCCATTCAACATTTTTTATCGATGTAAAACTCTCGATTTTAGATAATTTCTCCTCTCTAGTTAAATAATCTCCTATATCACAATACTTAATCTCATGAACTTCGGAACCATCTTTAACTAATATTGTTATTGCGGCGGGAGTTCTACTACCAGAGCCAAAGATTTTACCTCCCTCTCTTTTAGATTGTTCTCCTTGTGTTCGTTTTTGATCTCCACGAAGATTAAATATATATACATAATTAAATTCTTGATTCCAACACCGTCTTAATCCATCCGCACTTTGCGAATCAATAAATCCAGCATTTGTAATAAAGCCAATTATCCCTTTCCCTTGAAGTCTATCACTAGCCCATCTAAAAGCTTTTATATAGGAATCATTTAAACTTTTCTTTAATTTAGCTTTAGAATATTTAGAATAAGTGTCTTCTATACGATTTTCTAACTTCGGATAACTAATATTTTTATTATCATTATTAACACTTGTTTGGCCAATAGAATAAGGAGGGTTTCCAATAATGGCGAATATAGGATTTTCTTGTTGTTTCTTCAGTCGTGCGTTATTTTCATCAAATAACTCATCAATAAATGAATTTTTATTTTCCATACTTTCAAATGTATCTGTTAAAACGATACCTTCGAATGGAACGTAATCTCCACCAGATAAGCTATGAAATGTCTCTTCAATGTTAATTGCTGCGATATAGTAGCTCAAAAGGACAATCTCATTAGCATGAATTTCTTGCGTGTATTTACGTAATAAATCGTCTTTAGGAATGAGCCCACTTTGTAATAAGCGAGTAACGAATGTACCTGTTCCTGTGAAAGGATCTAATACATGTACGCCTTCACTTGCTAGCGATTTACCAAAGTGTTTTTTCAATACATCATCAACTGAATGAATAATAAAATCTACTACTTCTGTAGGTGTGAAAACAATGCCTAATCGTTCTGTCGTTTCTTTAAATCCTACCTTGAAGAACTTATCATACAATTGAATGATGATATCTTGCTTAGCTTTTAAATTATCTACACCTTGTGCTCGTACTCGAACACTTTCATAGAAGGATTCCAGTTTCTCTTGCTCTTTCATTAACCCTTGTTCATCAAGGATCTCTAAAATTTTATCCATGGACTTTGATACAGGATTATTCATTACAAAACTATACGAATCAAATAAAGCTTCAAATACTGGCTTTGTAATTAAGTGCTGCGCTAACATTTCAATAGCTTGTGTTTCACTAATTGAATCATTGATATTGTAACGTAAGCTCTTAATGAACTTTTGGAACTCTTTATTCGCTTCACTCTCTGTATCCTCTAACATCACTCGAATACGAAGCATATGCTGTTGAGCAATCTCAGCTACATCTTTTGACCAATCTTCCCAATAACGTACGTTACCTACTTTACGAACAATTTTACCGTAGATTGCACGCTCTAAGTCTGATAAGTCTTCCTCTGTTAACATCATAGATAACTGTTCTGTTTGTTGTGTCAGCTCCCCACCCTCTGGAGCATCACCTACACCAATAATTTGAATTTGATCTGGCTTTTTCTTATTCAATTCTAATTTATTAATAGTAGCATCAAAGCGCTCGTCTAATGAACGTAGAGCGTTTAATACTTCCCAAACAACACGGTATTTTTCATTGTTGTCTAATACACTATTCGTATCTGCTCCAGCTGGTACACCAATCGGTAAAATCACGTATCCATAATCTTTACCAGGAGATTTACGCATGACACGTCCTACAGCCTGTGCAATATCAATTTTTGATTTACGTGGCTTTAAGAACATAATTGCGTCTAAGTCAGGCACATCTACCCCTTCTGTAAGGAAACGTGCATTTGAAAGAATTCGGCATGTATTATCAGGTACTTCATCTTTTAACCATGAAATCTTCTTATTTTTCTCCAAAGCATTCATTGAACCGTCTGCATGGTCAATTTCAATTTCATATTGATGTTCATGCTCTTCTTCTGTGTTTTGGTATAAGTATTGATCTACTACATGCGTAAACATGTCTGTGATTAATTTAGATTCACGAATTGTACCAGTAAAGGCAATGGCACGTTTCATAGGCGCACCTAAAGCAATATCTGAATCACTACGACGACGTACTAAACCATTCCAGCAGCCTACAATTTTTGTTACGTCATCAAATTCTAACTCCGAATCTTTATTCGCCAGCATTTGTTGGAAACGACGAGCAACCATTTCCTCATCCACGGCCAATACCATTACTTTATAGTCTGTTAAAATGCCTTGACTGATTGCATCACCAAAGCCAATACGATAAAACTCTTCACCGTATAAATCTGGGTTATCCATGTCCGCAATAACGACTGACATTTCATCTGCTTTTTGTTTCGCTGCATCACCATATACACGTGGCGTTGCTGTTTGATATAAACGCTTTGCTGTTTTAATATTTTCATCATAGTGCACTTTTGTGAAGCTACTGTCTTCTTTACCTGCCTCTGTAGCTCCAGTAGTACGATGAGCCTCATCACAAACAACTAAATCAAACTCATAAAATCCTTGTTTTTGAGCCTCGATAATTACATCAATTGATTGATATGTTGAAAATACTGTTAAGAAATCGCCTTTAGCAGCATTAGCCTCGATTCTAGCTTTGTACTCTAATAGCTTTTCAGTATTAGTTGTAGCTGGGAAACCGATATCCGCTACTGTAATATCTTCATACTCACCTTTTGTTTCTTGCTTTGTTACTTTCTTGTCTGAACACACAGCAATGGCATCCATTTGATAGTTCGTATCAGCAGTCCAGCCGCGCAGCGTTTGTGAAAGTAATTGGATACTCGGTACTAAATATAGAACTCGAAATATACCGTCTTTTTTCTTCGCCATTTCCTCAGCAATCGCCATCGACGTATATGTTTTACCTGTACCTGGAGCCATAATCAGCTTTCCACGGTTAACAGTCTCAAAGCCTTTAACTACAGCTTCAATAGCAGGAAGTTGATGATCTCTAGGTGTTTTCTTTTGTTGCACCTTTACGTACTCAGGCTTATCAAATGAAAACTCAGACCAGTCAATTTGGCTGTCTTTTAACTGTGTCAGGGAAATACGTGTAATTTCTTTATCACGTCCTACTAATGCATCCTCTGCATTTTTACCCCATTTATCCGTTGTTGTAATGATAATACCCTTAGAGTAAAACTTCTTGCCAACCTCGTTAAAGAACGAATCAATATCGCTCTTTTGGATCGTTTTATCCTCTGCATAGTATTTACACTGAATCGCAACTAATGAACCTGTATCACGTTCTCTTGCAACTAAATCTACACCTGTATCTGATTTAGGAATACTGTATTCAGCTGGCACTTCATTTAAAGTCCAAACTGCATCAAATAAACGATTATACATCGGCTCATTTTTAAAGTATGTACGTGACATTAATTCAAACATTGTCCCTCTATCACGCTGCGTCACATAATCTGCATCCATCTCTTTTACTAAAGACATGAAGCTTTTTGCGCTTTTTAATTCTTCGCTCACTTAATCACCTTACCTTAATTCAATTCTTTACAACTTCATTATAGCCAACTAATTTAGATTGGAGTATAGAAATTTATAATAATAAAACCTTTAGTCATACATCTACAAATTAAAACACGCAACATCAAAAGACATTGCGTGCTTTTACTTTACTATTTAGTTCCTTACATTCATCCGCGCATCTTGATATACTTTTTTCATTCTAAGTATCCATGCCTCAGATTCAGAAACAAAGATATCGGCACATTGGCTAGAACAAAATCGTTTACCAGGTTTATGAGGATCTTTCCATTTAATTGTCACGATATAATAAAATTCATCCTTATCACTTTGTACTCTTTCACCGCATTGACAACAATTAAATCCCCAATTACGTTTCAAATTCTTAGGAAAGTAGCGTTGGTAATATCCTTCCTTCAATTGCTTAATTTTATAATCCATTTCCCATAAGCAAGTCAATAAATACCAATCATCATTACAATCCATCAACTGTATACGTAATTTTTCTTCATCCGTCATAAGATCCCTCCTTCATATAGATTCTGGCTATAAATATAATAAACCTCCACACAAATGATATCAATAGTATTTATTTATATATTTAAATATCTATAGTATATGGATAAAACCTACTATTTCCTCAATCCTATTACTATAGAGGTGATAGAATGTCTGATTTAACAAACCATATCGGAGAAAGAATTCGTTACTATAGAAAAGAACGTAAACTAAGTCAGGAAGAGCTAGCATATAGGGCCGCATTGCATACTACGTATATAGGCCAGCTAGAGCGTGGCGAAAAGAATGTAACACTCGATAGCCTTGCTAAAGTATGTGTTGCGTTGGATATAACCTTGTCTGAATTTTTTAGTGAACCTGCCGCCACGTCTAAAATGCTCAGTATTGAACTTACGCAAATAATCTCCTTACTTGATGGTCGTCCTAAAAAGGATCAACAAAAAATATTATCTCTTGTTGAATCCCTTATTCAATGGAAAGACGAGTAGTATTCGCAAAGCAATGCGCGGCTGTTAGAAATTTGATGCAGTTTGGTGCTGCTTTAAATTAAAGTAAGCGCACCACACATCAACTTTTCACAGCACTATAGAGAAAGAAACCTAGTTAAATTCACTAAAAATCTATTGATTTTGACAAGCTATATTTCTATTTCATTATTAGATAAATACTCTAAACTTATCGTAGAAATCTACTATATAAGCAATAGATGTATACAATAAAAAGGCACATGCATTGATTTTGTTACAAATGCATGTGCCTATATGAATATGATTACTAATTATTAAGAACCTCTTCTGCTGCTCCTAAACCTATATAATAACTACCTAATTTAATATAGTGATTCCATTTCTTTTGTTTCATAAACTGCCTTGCATTCACTCTAACTAAATTATGGTGTATTAATAGCTCTTCGAATTCCTCCGATTGCATTATACGCTGTAGCTGTTTTTTCCCCGCCGCCCCTTCTAAACCTAATATCTCACGCATCGAGGCTTTTGTGATTTTTTGATTAGGTTCGAGTGACTCAAATAGTTGATCTACGTTATCAAACCATTTTGGCTTACTATCTAACAAGTTCCAATTTTCAACCTGACTTTCACTGAAATATGTTAGTAACAAATTGACGAAAACCGTATCTCTCGAAAAAACATAAACTTCAGCCGACTGCTTAGCTTCACTATTATTTCTTATGTTTATTCGCAAAATATCTTGAATGCTGCTGACAACTTGATCGCTTAATTTATACTTTTCAATTTCAGTATTATTGAAGCGTCTTACATTTTTTATAGTAGTTAACTTTAAGTCTGCCTCTTCTTCAAATACAGCACCTGAATTACATAAATAATAAGGATCGCCTTTACTAACAATCCCTATAATAACTAAACAAGAATACTGTGCGTAATTATTAGAGCCCTTTACATTACCAAAATGATTAATAGCTATCTTATTCGCTTTAATTTCTTTAGCAAACATACTTTCAAAAGACTCTTTCAAAAATTTATAACATAACACTAATATAGGCTTATCTACTGATTTTTCTTGAACAAATTGTACCAGCTTATTCTTCAACTCACTGTCCTCGAATAAACGTGTTTTACTTGAAGAAATTGTGGAATCATAATAGAAGGTTAAATGATTATATGTTTTTAATATTGGTATATCTATTATCTGGAGATCATTAAAATACCCATATTCTAAATCATATTTAGCCGTACCATCTAAAATAACTACATTATAATTTGAAAAATCATACGCTATTTTTTTAGTGGTTGCATATGTAATTTTCTTATTGTATTCAGTAATAACCCCCTCTTGAGCTATGGCTGCTGCAACGTTCTTTAACAAAGACACATCTGAGCCTTCATAATATTTGTACCAAATGGACTCAAAGCCAAACTTGAACGATTTATCTAATGCTGGAACTTTGACACCCCGCTCATTGAAAAGCATTTTCATTTTCAACTCATTGATTATTTGAATTGCTGCTCTTATATTTTCAGGTCCAATTTCCAACTCCATACTTTTTAATTCGTATATTAGCTTTTCAATATCCATTGTACTTACTTGAATATGTTCAAGTATCGGAGGCTTTTCATCAATTATTAACCTTCTACGTACATACTCTTTACCATCTGGTGCTGTCCATTTAGCATAGCTATTTAATCGCTCCCCCTCCATTTGTAGCCGCGCATGAGTCATAATAACAATAGGGAATCGTTTTTGTATCTCATATTTCTTGGGTAACTTACATGTCGTTTTAAAGCTACAGCGACCACAAATGTTATATTCATATTCGGTTAACTCCTTTTTACATTCTTTATATGTATATGCACTTTGCATAACATACGCTGCTTTATGATACTTCCAATAGTCGGCATCATAAGCTGTGTGCTCTGTCGCTTCAAAATGAACTTCATATTTCCCTAGTTCCTTGGCTAATATTTCAGCAGTCTCATTTCTTTCAACAACAACAATTGTACCAGCTTGGTCTATATGGTGTTCCAGCATGTATTTCAAATAAGCAATTAACGTTGTACTCTTCCCCCCACCTGGCTCTATAGGCCAAACTGTAATACTAGATTTTGTATTATGCATTGTAGCTACTAAACTTGAATATATTGAATAGCTATTCCTATCAACTTTTATATTACGACTCTTCATTACATTCGTAATATTTTCCACGATATTTTTTATAGCTGAATCTGAATTTGTTTTTTGGGGTAGCAATGGTGTTAACTCACACGCTTGTAATTGATCCAACGTGATTTTTTCATATTTTTCTGCTGGTTTTGCTTCAAGCTCTAGTGCTAACTTTAATAAATCGTCCCAACCTTGATGCTTTGCAAGCCAGCTCAGCGTTTTACCATTACCTATTTCACATTCACCATTTTCTCCATTTGAACAATGGCAAATTAAATTATCTAAAAAGATATATGCGGAAGGTTTACTGTCACCATGTACAGGACATTGATAAGCAATTTTATTTCCATAATCCACATAATCTAAACCATTAAGATCTAAATTATCTGTAAAAACTTTTATAGTTTCTCGTACCATTTCGTCTGAAATATTATATAACTTTACTTTCCCTGCCTTTTTTGGCTCTTCCCCTGGAGGAAAAGCCTCTGCCAACTGTTGCTGGGTGTAAACATTATTATAATTTTCATATATGATTTTTTCTTGATAAACCTTTCCATTACTACTCCACTCTTTGTAGTTATTAGTAAAGGGTAATCTAAAACAGTCATTAGGTTTTCTTCTACTTCTGTCGGCTTTAAAATACCCTATTAATTGAAATTGAATTTTTTCAAATATGTAGATAGATTCATCTAACGTTTGTTCAGTTGTTGCATCCCAATGCGCATCTGTAAGTTGATATAATGCTTTGTAGCCCGCCCGTCCTTCATATATTATCGTAGGCTTTAAAGGAGCATTCATGATACATTCCAACTGCTCTTGCTTTGAACGACCGTCACTATCAATATCAATAAAATGAAAACGAATACGCTCAATATTACGCACCTTTTTTGAACCGTTTGTGTAAAAACATAAAGATCTTTTATCTAAATCACAACGCTCAATAAATACAGGCAATGCTTTAGCTAAGTTGGATCTATTAGTTTCCCAGTAACTATTGCCTTTAGCTTTACTATCTTCATCATCTACAAATGCTTGAAATGGATATTCGGATAATCCCTCATAAGCATATCCAATAAATTTCACTAAACTTTCTACATCGACTTGCACTATTTTCGCCTCCAAAGGGGACATTTACATATATGTATATTATGAAAATGTCTCTTTTTTTAATCCGCAACACCTTTCATAAAAAATTTCTCGTAGGTGTAATGAAGCACCCGCGCAATGTTCCGCTAAGTATTGATTTAAAAGGTACTGGGGGGGTGATTCATTCAATTATTGAAAAACCTCTACTTTTATTACCGAACAACGTAATAAAGCATTGACCATTACATTTAACCTATCAACCTTACAAACCTTTAATTAGCTGCATATTTAAGTCAGTAATGTAACTTTAATGACCTTTGCTTTCAACTTATCAAAACACTGAGAAATTTTTATGAATTATATTTGCTATATAAACGGTCATACCGACCTCACAGAATTTATACGCAGCCAATTTAGGAGAGTTAAATAGTTTTTTAAAAAAATTTTATAGGTTTTGTATTTTACAACTGAAAAAATACAAAAAAGCTACCAACACCTGATGTGTCAGTAGCTCATATTTATATTTTGAGTGCATTTTAATTTAAAGTGGGCGGCATTTCCCTCACCATCTAACACAACAGTTAGGGCACACTATATCCGTAATAGCATAACGACTATCCGTTTCTTGCCATGCCTCACATTTGGCGCAATAAACCTCTTTTATAATATACGTTTCTAGTCTTGAAAGTTCGATAACCGTTTCATTCTTAATAGATTTATTACTCTTAGATCTTTCATCTATAAGCTGTTTGTTCATAACTAACTGTTGCTGCTCATATATTTTACGTACTTCACCATGTTTAGGCATTGTAATATTCTCCCCCCTTTTGAGCGCTTTTTGATTTATAGTGGCGGGGAATTAATGATTAAACAATAACATTGTAATATTCCATTAAAAACTTGCACTTACTATTATTTAGCAGTACATAAAAATTTTTTAATACAATTCCTAAACTGTGCTGCACCTACATCGTATAAATTATCAGCAGCAATTAATGATATTGTGGCGGGGAGTAATTTATAAAGGAGCATGACTATGACTGTAGAAGTAGCAACAAACGAATTAGAAGATATTATTACGAAAGCCGTTCAAAAGGCCATACAAGCCGCCCACCATGAATTTATTGATAGTGGGTGGCTGTCATTAAAGGAAGGTGCTAAGTACGCTGGTGTATCTTATAACACACTAATGAAATACCGTACACTTGGACTACAAGTATGTGAAATTGATGGTGTAAAGCGTATATCACGTAAGGAAATTGACCGCTTCTTCCAAGAGCATAGTTTTTAATTTATGGTGGGGATTTACCGTATGATTCGTTATAATAATCATGAGGTAAATCCTCTCTTTTATCATTTGCCCCCGCAACTGATTTAGGAGGAAATACTGACATGACTAAAAAGAAAGTATCACCAATAAAAGCCTACAAACTAAAGAACGGCGAAACACGATATGAATTCCCTGCATATTTAGGGGTTGATCCACTAACAGGTAAACAAAAGCGTACAATGAAACGTGGCTTTAAAACACGTAAAGAGGCTGAATTAGCGCTTGCCCGTATTAAGCTAGAAGTAGCGAGCGGAACATATAAGCAAGAGCGTGTCGAAACGTATCAGGAGCTTTATGACCTTTGGGTGGTTCAATATGAAAATACTGTAGAGGAAAGTACATTCGTTAAAACAACAGGCCTATTTCGAAATCATATACTCCCTTCAATGGGCGCTTACAAGATTGAAAAGATTACGATTGATATATGCCAAAAGCATGTAAATGAGTGGGCGGGAAAGCTAAAAAAGTTCCGTACAGTGAAGTCATATGCAGCAAAGGTATTAGACTTTGCAGTAAAGCGTGGCTACCTTCAAACGAACCCTTTCATGCATGTTGAAACGGCTATTAAGAAAAAAGCGATTGTAAAAGATGATGAGGAAGCGGAAAACTTCTACACAAAAGAGCAGCTCATTGAATTTCTTTCATGTTTAGAGAAAGAAAGCAATTATAAAGCGTATGCATTATTCCGATTATTAGCGTTTAGCGGCATGCGTAAAGGTGAAGCACTTGCTTTAACATGGAATGATCTAAACTTCACTACAAACGAGCTGCGCATTAATAAAGCCTTATCACGCGGGAAAGATAATCAACTATATGTAAAATCAACTAAAACTGGCGTGGCTCGTACAATTAAAATGGACGATAAAACAATGGCTGTTATGAAAGAATGGAAAAAGCGTCAAAAGCAAGATTACTTAGTGCTTGGCTTTAATACGATGCAGCCAAAACAACTTGTATTCAGTAATGAAGTAAATGAATATTTACAGCCTACGAAAACACGTAAGTGGATTTTACATGTGCAAAAGAAATATAAGCTAGGCACAATTACAACACATGGCTTGCGTCATACACATTGTTCACTCTTATTCGAAGCGGGTGCTAGTTTAAAAGAAGTACAGGATCGTTTAGGTCATAGTGATGTTCAAACGACAATGAACATCTATGCACACGTAACGAAAAAGGCGAAAGAAGAGGCTATTATGAAGTTTGCGAGCTATCTTGAAATGTAATTTTCGACTACGTTTTGACTACGTTTTTGACTACGTTCGTTTGATATTCATTGAAATTGCTTGATAAATAAAAAACGCCAAAACCCTTATTTATCAAGGGTTTTGACATCTGTTGAAATCGTATGATTCCATAAAATGGAGACGGCGGGAGTCGAACCCGCGTCCAGAAGCTCCAATACGCCGGCTTCTACGCGTGTAGTCTACCTATTTACAATTCGCGCTTCCTTATGCCGGTAAACAGGCGTCCAGAGCGCTAACCTACTGTCTTCTTACTACTGACTCAGGTGGCACCAGTAATCGTATCCCACTAAAGTTGAGTCCGGGATTTCTGCACATGGGCGATGCAAAAGCCGAACGCCTACGAGCTTACGCTGCGAAAGCTAAGTTTTGTTGTTTGCCAGTTATTATATAACTTCCGTTGATGACGAAGACGAGACCTCCGACGCGCGACCAGAGCTTGAACCACCCCTGTCGAATCCGTAACGTCCCCGAATAAAATCGAGGTGCAGTCGTGAAACTGCGACGGCAATAGTGAAACAACGCACTATTGTAAATCAGTACCGTATGAGTAGATACTGCTGGCTAAATGTATATTTAGTATAAGACAAAGAACGTCAAACTTCAAGTAAAAAGCGCTTCATACCGCGAAAAAGCTTCTGTTTTTTGCGGATGAGGCGCTTATTTGACTATTGAATCGTCGCTTCGTATTGTGCCATGGCATCAATGACATGGACATGTACTTTGGCGATGTCATCTTGTAAAGCATAACGTGTTTTCCAGTTGCGCTCTGTTAATGTTTTTAAATCAGCAAGGGCTGCATCAATTTCCTTTTTCACCGCTTCATCTGTCGTTTCAGCGTAGGCTGCATTTAATTGCGTTTCGATATAGTTAAAGCTTTTCGCATTCATTGCGATTGGCGTTGATTGCTCGCCCCACGCTTCGCCTAACCCTTCCGCAATCACTTCGTTGGCGTTGTCATTGTCTTTTAATGATGTCGCCAACGCTTTAAAGTCCTTTGCATGTTGCGCCTCTGCTTGGTACGTAATGACCGGTGAGAACGAAATATGTGATTGTGGGAATAACCACGTAATCCCAAAATAAAAACAGATAATCGCTAACACGAAACTAATTTTATTAATCGTACTTGTTTTCATTGTCTACTCCTACTAGTGTTGACGCTCTTTGAAAGCACGTTCAACATCACGTTTTGCTTCTTTTTTCTTCAAGTCGTTACGCTTATCGTAATCTTTCTTCCCTTTACCTAAGCCAATTAATAGCTTCGCATAGCCATCTTTAATATACATTTTTAATGGCACAAGCGTGTAGCCATCGCGCTTTACTTTGCCGATTAAATCATCAATTTGCTTGCGGTGTAACAATAATTTACGGTGACGTAATGGGTCATGGTTAAAGCGATTTCCTTGTTCAAAGTGGCTAATATGCATGTTTTGTACCCATGCTTCGCCGCCTTTAATTTGGATATACGATTCTTTCAACTGCACACGCGCCGCACGAACCGCCTTAATTTCTGTTCCTGTTAGTACCATACCAGCTTCATATGTGTCTTCAATAAAATAGTCGTGGCTTGCTTTTTTATTTTGTGCAAGCACATTACCAGTTCCTTTTGCCATCCTAAACACCTCATTACAATCGGGACAAGCAAGCTTGCCCCTGCATCAATTATTTTTTCTTTTTCTTCTTCTTCGCGATACCTTCATAAAACTTTGGCCCGTCTGACGTTTTCTGTCCGCGTGGGTCTTGTTTATCTTTGCGCTTACCTTCGCGTAGGCTCTTACTGCTACCTAGACGCTTTTTCTCGCCACCTGTATTTGACGGGCGACGTTCAGAACGCTCTGTATCACGGCGTTTTTTCGGACGACCTGCTTGTACAACGCGTGGTGCTTCTACGCGGCGGCGCTCACGGTTTGAGACCATGCCAACTACATGGAAATCAATTGACGACTCATCTAAGTTAACCGCTGTTACTTCGATTTCCACCTCATCACCAATACGGAATTGACGGCGGTGACGCTCGCCAATTAACGACATCGAACGTTCATCAAAGCGGTAGTAATCATCCGTCATTTCACGCATATGCACTAAGCCTTCAATCGTATTTTCCAGCTCAATAAACATACCGAAGTTTGTGACAGAAGACACGATACCATTGAAGTGCTCGCCCACTTTATCAACCATAAACTGTGCTTTCTTCAGCGCATCTACATCACGCTCTGCATCTACTGCACGACGCTCACGTTTTGACGTATGGTCAGCAATTTCATCCATGACAGCATCCCATTTTTCAATCGTTGCACTTGATGTATCACCATTCACTAAATATGTGCGAATTAAACGGTGCACAATTAAGTCTGGGTAACGACGAATTGGTGACGTAAAGTGCGTATAGAAGTCCGCTGATAAACCGAAGTGTCCAAGTGAATCCGGCGAGTATTTCGCTTGTTGTAACGAGCGAAGTAGCATCGTTGAAATAACTGGCTCTTCCGGCATACCTTCGATTTTTTTAATAATATCTTGTAGTGCTTTCGGATGCACCGATGCACCTGAGCCTTTAATAATTAAGCCGAAGTTCGTCACAAATTCAAAGAAGCGTTGTAACTTCTCTGGTTTTGGGTCTTCGTGAATACGGTAAATAAACGGCACATTCATCCAGTGGAAATGCTCAGCAACCGTTTCATTCGCAACAAGCATAAACTCTTCAATTAAACGCTCAGCAACCGTACGTTCACGTAGCACAATTTCTGACGGCCACCCATCTTCATCGACTAACACTTTTGATTCTTTAAAGTCAAAGTCAATTGCACCGCGTGTCATACGGCGATTACGTAAAATTTGTGCAAGCTCTGCCATTCGTTCAAATAATGGAATCAATGGCTCATAACGCTCTACTAGCTCTGGATGCTCGTCACGGTTTTCTAAAATATGATACACATCTGTATACGTCATACGCTCTGTCGTGTTAATAACACTTTGGAAAATCTCGTGGCTTACAACTTGTCCAGCTTCATCAATAATCATTTCACATGATAATACTAAACGGTCCACTTGTGGGTTTAACGAACAAATACCATTTGATAAACGATGTGGAATCATCGGAATTACGCGGTCCGCTAAATAAACAGATGTCGCACGTTCATATGCTTCATTGTCTAAAATAGAGTTTTCTGTTACGTAATAACTAACGTCTGCAATGTGTACGCCTAATTTATACGTACCATCGTCATTTTTCGTTACCGTTACCGCATCATCTAAGTCTTTTGCGTCCGCGCCATCAATCGTAACAATCGTTTCGTTACGTAAATCACGACGTCCAACTAAATCAGCTTCACTAATTTCCTCTGGTACCTCTGCCGCTGCATCGACAACCTCTTGTGGAAACTCTGGTGGAATCCCATGCTTATAAATAATCGATAAAATATCGACACCTGGGTCATTTCGGTGACCTAAAATTTGTGTAACCATTCCCGTTGCCGATTTATTATCTTCTGGCCATTGCGTAATTTCCACGACAACTTTATGTCCTTCAATCGCACCAAGTGTATGTTCTTTCGCAATAAAAATGTCCATTGATAATTTTTTGTCATCTGGCACAACGAAGCCAAAACCACGGTTTGCTTCAAATGTCCCGACAAGCGTTGATTGTCCGCGCTCAACAATTTTTGTGACGCTACCTTCACGACGATCACCCGATGTTTCTTTTTGAACACGTACTAAAACGATATCGCCATTCATCGCACCATTTGTTTCTGTTGGTGGAATAAAAATGTCATCCATCCCTTGTTCTTCTGGTGCTACGAAACCGAAGCCCTTTTGGTGACCAATAAATTTACCACGTAGGAAATTCATTTGTTTTGGTAAACCGTAACGATTTGAGCGTGAACGTACAATATGACCTTGCGCTTCCATACGCACAAGTGTTTTCACTAACTCTTTAAATTCTGTTGCATCTTCTAATTGTAATAATTCCTCAAGCTCATTTACTGTTGACGCTTGAAAATCTTCTTCATTCATTACCGCTAAAATGCGGTCTTGTAAATTTGTCATTAAATAATTCCCCTCCCCTTTTAGGGATGTTAAATTTGCCAATCTAGCGTTTCTAAAAAGGCATATATATCTTCATGTAGCTGCGCCTTCTCATTACTTAACGTAATGACATGCGTCGCTTCTTCATACCACTTTATTTCTTTATATGTCGATTCCGCTGTTTCATAAATATACGTAGCAGAATTCGGATCAATAATTTCGTCATGTCGTGCTTGTACAACAAATAATGGTGTGTACAATTCATCAACTTCTTCACGCACACTGTACACAAAATCACGTAATTGTGATAGTGATGGCATACCTTGCTCACGAATCATCGCTACTTCGTCGTCGATTACGGCTTCGTCCTTGCCTTCAAAGCGTTTGTATTCTGACGCATATTTGAGCACACCCTCAAACATGATATCGGTTGTGCGCATTGACATTGGCGCACACATCGTCACAATACCCGTTACTGGCTTATTTAAAGCAAGTTTTAAGGACATTACGCCACCGAGTGACAAACCGCATACCGCAATTTGTGTGTAGCCTGCATCACGTAACTGTTCGTAGGCCGCTAACACATCTGCCCACCATTGTGATGGATTTGTTTCAATTAATTGTTCTGGCGCAACGCCATGTCCGCGATAATGCGGCGCTAAACTTGTATAGCCCTTCTTTTCTAAAAAGCGCCCAAGCATGCGCACATCAGCCGAGCTACCGGTAAATCCATGCAATAACAGCACGGCACGGTCTCCTGCCTCAAAGAAAAATGGTTGTTGTATGATTGTTTTCATAATTGGAGCCCTCCAACAACTTGCAGTAATACTTCTATTATAAGCGGAAAGATCGCTTTTGTACGGTTTTCAACCTTTTTTCAAGCGATTAAAATTGAGGGTTAATATGAGCTGGAGTAGAAATGTTCGTCGGAGTTGTAAAAAGAAAGCACCTAACCACAAGGCTGGGTCAGGCGCGTTGTATAACAATCGATTAAATTTTCGTAATAGCAATCGTTAATACGAAGAAACATACACCTAACACAATTGTTACTCGGTGCAAAATTAAATCCATACCACGTGCTTTCTGTTTACCGAAAAGTTGTTCAGCCCCACCCGAGATGGCACCTGACAAACCTGTACTTTTACCTGATTGTAATAAAACTACGACGATAATGGCTAAAGAAACAATAATCAATAGCGCCATTAAAACTTCATGCATATTTGCACCTCCCAATTTGAAACTTCACAACACTCTACATTATAACAAATCCCTGTGTTAATGACAATGTTTCCCTGCCGTACGCGTAAATGTTTTTATGACTCGTTTCAATATTTCTTCATAATAATCAAAAGTAGTTGACGTACCACGACAAATAATCTATCATCAATTCATAGTAATAAACTATGTTTTATAAGAAATTTGGAGGAATCATATATACTATGACCGAAAATCATATTACATTACGGAATTTGCACAAAGCATTTGACGTAAAAAAAAGCGATCCTGTTATCGCGCTCGACAACGTAAACTTTACAATTCAAAAAGGTGAATTCATTTCACTGCTCGGTCCGTCCGGCTGTGGAAAGTCTACCCTCTTAAATATTATTGCCGGCTTAGAAAAACAAACTTCGGGTGATGTACTTGTAAATGGCCAACCAGTAAAAGGCCCAGGCAATGACCGCATTGTTGTGTTCCAAGAGTCTGGGCTATTCCCGTGGATGAGCGTTATTGATAACGTGATGTACGGCTTACTCATTAAAGGCATGCCAAAAAAGCAAGCGCATGCAAAAGCGATGGAATGGTTATCAAAAGTTCATTTAACCAAATTCGCAAATGCCCAGCCACATGAATTATCAGGCGGTATGAAGCAACGTGTTGCAATTGCACGTGCGCTCGTAATGGACCCAGAAATCTTATTGATGGATGAGCCATTCGCAGCACTTGATGAACAAACACGTATGGTGCTACATACAGAGCTTGAAAATTTATGGCGTGAAACGAAGAAAACGATTATTTTCGTGACACATAACATTCGTGAAGCTGTCGTATTATCAGATCGCATCGTGCTAATGAAAACGCGTCCAGGTGGCATGAAAAATGTATACGACGTTCAAGCAGCGCGTCCACGTACAGCGGATAGTTTAACGATTAACTTAGAAAATCGTATTTTAGAAGAACTCCAGCAAGAGATGGAGAAAGTATTGAAGGAGGAGTTCGGCAGTGAGTACAGCCTTAAAACGAATCGGGTTCATAGTGATCCTGATCGCGATATGGGAAGCAATATCTAAAGCAGCTATTTTCCCAGCCTTTATGTGGCCACCATTTATCATTCCAAATGATCCAGGTGGTACAACTATTATTAAAACCTTTATTGACGGTATTATGTCTGGTCAATTATTAGATGCAACATGGGTGTCATTAAGTCGCTTATTAATTGGCTTCTTAATTGCTGTTGTACTCGGTTTACTGCTCGGCTTTTTAATTTACAAATATAAATTAGTCGATGATACACTTGGCTTTTTCGTTACAACATTACAATCGATTCCAAATATCGTCTGGTTCCCACTAGCGATTTTATGGTTCGGGTTAGGCGTATCGTCTGTTATTTTCATCGTTGTACTTGGTGCAACATTGTCCATTACAATTGCCGCGAGCACAGCCTTTAAAAGTGTGCCACCGCTTCATTTACGTGTTGCGCGCACAATGGGCTCAACAGGCTTCCATTTATTCCGTACAATCATTTTCCCTGCAACGATCCCTCAGCTCATTTCAGGTTTCCGCGTGGCATGGGCACTCGCATGGCGCGCAGTTCTTGCCGGTGAGTTATTAGGCGGTAGCGGTGGTTTAGGTACATTACTTGACCTTGGACGTTCATTACAATCAATGGACTTAGTCTTTAGCATTATGATCATTATTGCGATTATCGGTTCACTTATCGATAACTTCGTATTCGTAGCAATCGAGAAAAAAGTATTACGCAAATGGGGCATCACACCACGCGCGACAAACTAGGAGGATTTCGTATTATGAAAAAACATTGGTTATTATCAGCAGCACTATTATCAGCACTTACACTTGCCGCATGTGGTGGCGAAGAGGAAACACCAACAGCAACAAACGACGCAGAAGAAATTCGCATCGGCTACTTCCCGAATATGACACACATTTCAACAATCGTTGCGCTTGAAGAAGGCTTCTACGCAGAAGAATTAGGCAGCGATATTGAAATTACAACATCAACTTTCTCTGACGGTTCAAGCTTTATGGAAGCCATGTCTACAGACAATATTGATATTGGTACAGTTGGTCCGACACCAGCATTAAACACATACTTAAAAAATCCACAGCATGAAATTGTTGCAGGTGCGGTTAACGGTGGTGCGGTATTAGTTGTTCGTGCAGATGCAGGTATCGAAACATTAGAGGATTTAAAAGGAAAGAAAATCGCCATTCCAACATTCGGTTCAACACAGGACGTTGGTTTACGCAAATCTCTTGAAAAAGCTGGTTTAACAGGTGACGATGTCGAATTATTAAAACAAGCACCAGCGGATACAGCTTCATTATTCCTACAAGGTGAAGTGGATGCAGCTGCAACACAAGAGCCTTGGGGTGTAAATATCGAAACAAATGCAGGCGCGATTTTACTTGAAGGTCCAGATGAATTTGCATGGGGCAATGAATCAACAAATACAGTTGTTGTTGCAACGAAAGATTTCTCAGGTGAAAACCCAGAAATTACAGAAGCGGCATTACGTGCACATGCAAAAGCCGTAACGTTCATTCAAGAAAATCCTGAAGAAGCGATTCAAGTATTCTTAACACACATTAAAGAAATTACAGGTAAAGAGCTTTCTGAAGAAGAAGTAACAAAAGCATTTGACCGCTTAACAGCGACAACAGAAGTAAATGAAGAAGTAATCCAAGAGATGGCATCTATTTCTAAAGAAGCTGGCTACAGTACTTCTGATGATATCGAAGGTTTAGTAAATCTATCATTTTTAGAAAACGCAACGAAATAAAAACATTGAGGCTTCCGCACAATACACGCGGAAGCCTCTTTTTTTTAATCGTCGTCGTTATCGTCATCGTCGTTATCGTCATCATCATCGTCGTTATCATTGTCATCATCGTTGTTATTGTCGTTATTGTCGTTTTCAATGATATCGTTATTATTATCGTCGTTATCGTTATTATTATTGTCATCATTACATGCAGCGAGTGTCAATGTTAAAAGTGCCGTCGCTAAAAGCATCCACCATTTCTTCATCTTGATTCCCCTCCCCTCCTGTTACTGATTTCCCCGTCTTAAAAATAAATGAAACCTCTTCCCCTTTATTTGCAACCTACGTACTATTTCGATTACGATAAAAAGAGACAGGAGGAATAACGATGACACAACGGATTTTAGTCGTAGAAGATGAACCACAAATTGCGCGCGTTTTACAGCTTGAACTACAATTTGAAGGCTATGAAGTTACCATTGCCCATACTGGAACAGATGGATTAATTGCTTACCGAGAGCAATCCTTCGACCTTGTTCTTTTAGATATTATGCTCCCTGGTATGAACGGTTTAGACGTGCTAAAGCGCATTCGTACTGATGAACGGATGACACCGGTTATTTTATTAACGGCTAAAGGAGATACACACGATAAAGTTGCCGGGCTTGATTTAGGGGCAAACGATTATATTACAAAACCATTTGAATTTGAGGAACTGCTTGCACGAATTCGCAGTGCGCTACGCTTTAGCCGTCCGCTGCAACGTAGTAATATCGTTACAGCAGGTGCGATTCACGTAAATGCAGATGCGCGCACCGTTTCTTATAACGGGCAAACAATTGATTTTACGCAACGTGAATTTGATTTACTATTGCATCTAGTGCGCCATAAAAACAGCGTGCAGTCGCGCGAGCAATTGCTAAATGCCGTATGGGGGTTTGATTACTACGGCGACACAAATATTGTTGATGTCTATATTCGCTATTTACGCCAAAAGCTCGACAACCATGTCATTCAAACGGTTCGTGGTGTCGGATACATCGTAAAGGATGATGCGTAGTGAAGCTTTCAACGAAAATTCATTTATATTCTACCGCAGTTACATTTTTTATTGTCGTGTTAAGCTTCAGCGCCATTTATATTGTGTATGAACAAATGGCCTATAAAACCGAATATGAACAATTAATCAATCGCACTGAGCAAGCATTGCCTCTGCTACAAGAAGCGACAACTGAACAACAAACGACCGCCATTTTACGCACGTATTTACCACCCAATGGCGATATTCGTGTTACGAATACACAAAATGAAACGGTCCTTTTTGTGAAAGGCAGCACATTTGATGAACGTTTACCGACGACTACACTGACGGGACATCATGTAGAAACGTGGGAGCAGCACCCTATTTTACAAGCGTCCATCCCTGCACTGTGGGCGACCGGTGAAGTCGTTACATTGGAGCTTGCGCAACCACTTATGGATATTGAGGACAATTTACATTTACTGCGACTAATTTTAATCGGCATTGCCTTTTTATCGCTCATGCCCATTTATGTAGCGAGTGTCGCACTTAGCCGCACAATCCGCAAACCGATTGAACGCTTAAATACAACGATGCAACAAAATATTTTGAACGGCTCGTTCGCTCAATTAGAAGGCAAGGTAAAGCGCGATGAAATTTCGCAATTAAGTGCAACGTATAATGATTTAATGTCGCGTCTTCAACAAAACCATCATTTGCAGCAGCAGTTTATTGGCAATGCGTCACATGAGCTAAAAACACCGCTAACGGTTATTGAAAGCTACGCAAAATTATTGCAACGTCGTGGTACGCAAGACGCGGCAATGACAGGCGAAGCACTCGATGCCATTACGAATCAAACTGCCAATATGAAACAAATGATTGAGCAAATGTTAGCACTGGCCCGCAATGAAGAGCTTCACGGAGAAATCGAACAAATTGAGCTTGGTACGTGGCTTCCACAATTTGTAGCACCACTTCAGCAAGCATATAGTCGTGAAATCCGTATTGAAGGTACGCCGTATACCCGTACAATTGCCGTTGCGCCATTTCAGCAATTACTCTTAATTTTTTTAGAGAACGCGATAAAATATAGCGATAAACACATCATTGTGACATTGCATGCACCGTCAGAAATTCGGATTCAAGATTTTGGTGCAGGTATCGCAGCCGAGCATATCCCTCATTTATTTGATCGCTTCTATCGTGTCGATGAAGCTCGAAATCGTTCTACAGGTGGCACTGGTTTAGGTATGGCAATCGCCAAACAATTAGCAGACCAACTTAATATCCATCTTGAAGTGGCTAGTACAGTTGGTCAAGGTACGACTATTATTTTACGTTGGAGGGATGTTGCATGAAAAAACTGATCGTTGTGCTACTCGCCATTGCTGTTGTCATGTTTGTCGCGCTACAACTTCTCCCACAGCAACAGCCCATTAGTGATGAACAGTTAGCTGAAAAAATACGTACGGTTTATAACGGTACGTTAATCGACCAACAAGGCACAACCATTACATTTGAAACGACGCTCGGTGAATATCAAGCATCGTTAACAGATGAAGGCCAAATTGTGAGCGTTGAGCAACTAACACAATTTGTACCACCCGCTGTTGAACAACCTCCTACTGAGCAACCGCCTACTTTATTAACGAAGGACGAAGCGGTTACGCAAGCCATTGCTGCCTTTCCAGGTACAGTGGAACAAGTGGCGTTTATTGAAAATAATGCAGGTGGTTATTTTTTAATTGAACTTGAAAATGACACAACGGAAGCTGAAGCTGAGGTCGAAGTACATGCGATCACTGGTGAAGTTTTGTCGATTGTTTATGATGATTAATGTTTTCTCATGAAATTCTAATGTTTCTCTCAGCGTCCTCTCATATTGCTTTGCTATTCTAGAGTTAACAAATAACAGCAACCCATTAGGAGGAACAACATCATGAAAAAAGTATTTATCGTAGCACCAATCGCAGCTTTAACAATCGCAGCAGGTGGCATTTTTGCCGGTACAACGCTATTCCCACAAGCAGAAGACCGTGTTGAACAACAAGTGGATACAATCGAACGTTCTGTGGAACAAAAGGTCTCAAATACACTAGCAACTGTCGGCATTGACCCAACACGTTTTTCAGATGATGACGACGTAGACCACGCACCAATCGAAACATCTGTAGGCTTTGTTGATATTGATGATGATTTCCGTGAAATTCCAACAAATATTTTAACAGCTGAGCAAGCTGTCGACATTGCGAAAAAACATGCAGCAGGGTCCGTGACTGACATCGACCTAGACAATGACAACAATAAAGCAATTTACACGATCGAGTTTGCAGATGGTCAAACAGAATATGAAGTTGATATTGATGCTGTTACAGGCGATGTTATTGATGTAGAAAAAGATCTGGACTAATTACACAAAAAAAGCCAGCCACATAAAATAACGCTCCCTCAAACGATACGTCTGCTCTATAGCCGTACACAAAGAGAGGCAGACACAACAAAATAAATATGAGACAGAAGTAAAAAACCTTCAGCAATCATCCTTGCTGAAGGTTTTTTTGCGCTACGTGCTACGCCACATAACGGACACGTTTCGTAAGCATAGCTTGTGACAAATAGGATGTTTTAAATTTTAGCACTCTGTCTCGAACACTTTCTTCTCCATCGCTTATAACAACTGGTCACCAAATAATGATGCAATTAATGCGACTGCTACTTGTGCCGTTTTGTTGCGCTCATCTAAAATCGGATTTACTTCCACAAATTCGGCAGACGTGACGCGACCAGATGCGGCAAGTAGCTCCATTGCTAAATGACTTTCACGATATGTTAAACCACCTAATACTGGCGTACCAACACCTGGGCATTCCATCGGGTCAAGCCCATCTAAGTCTAATGACAAATGAATGCCGTCTGTATGTGCTAAATGCTGTAATGTTTGTTCCATTACTGTAGCCATGCCAAGCATATCGACTTCATGCATCGTAAATACTTTAATGCCTAGCTCCTTAATTAGCACACGCTCCCCTTCATCTAAATCACGTGAACCAATTAACACAATATTTTCAGGCTTTAATTTTTTCGCACCGATATTTGTTAATAACTCATGACCTAACCCTAAGTTTACTGCTAGTGGCATACCGTGAATGTTGCCGGTCGGTGATGTGCTCGGAATATTTAAGTCGCCGTGCGCGTCATACCAAATCACCCCTAAATTTTCATGACGCGCTGTAATGGCCGCAAGCGTACCAATCGACATACTATGGTCGCCTCCTAATAGTAGCGGAAAGGCTTCATCATCAATCATTTGCTGTACCGTTTCACGAATGCGAATGCTCGTATTCACAACGGCTGATAAATTTTTTAAGTTTTCATGCGATGCTTCCTCTATTGAACGCTCATCCACAACAACATTGCCGTAATCACGCACATCATAGCCTAGTTTCTCCAAACGCTCGATGACACCAGCATAACGCATTGCTGACGGCCCCATATCTACGCCGCGGCGCGCTTGCCCTAAATCCATTGGTACCCCTAATAATGACACTTTCTTCATCAACTTGTTCTCCCTCCACCAATATGCACAATCAAAATTGCACGAACTTATATTTTTTAAAAATTATCTTATTCACAACATAACAAAAAAACGGCACAAAGCGCAATATACAAACATTAAAGCGCTTTCTTTTAAAAATATTTTTATACATATTTATAAACCATTTATTCATCCACACTATAAAAGTACCGTTCTATTTATGCAAAAAATTAATTTTTATTCATTTATATACGGAAACAAAAAATTTTTCGCACTTTACAAAACAACGTCCGACACTATAAAATTCTCTAAAATGCATTCTTTAAAGCGTATTTACATAAATATACTCTATCACGCACAACAGAAAGGATCGCCCAAATGTATAATTACAAACTCTCTTCTTATTTATACTTTATTATTCCGTCCATTATTGGTGCCTTTTTATTTATGTTTCCGATTAAAGCTGATGACGGTTGGAAAGTCCCGATCTCCATGTTCTCTAGTTGGTCAGCAGGTATCGTCAGCTCTTGGATTGAAGTTTTTGCGCTTGCTCTTTTTGCGATTGCAGCAATCGGTTCTATTATCTTTTACGTTATGCCGAAAAAAACCTCATTTGTGCATAGCCTATTTCAAGTCAATTTATTTTGGACAATTGTGCGTGTGCTGGCGTTTATTTTCGCCGCGATGGTGTTCACACAGCAAGGTCCTGAAATCATTACAAGTGGTGATACCGGCGCGTTATTATTTAACGGTGATGGTGGTCTCGTCACTTTCCTATTTATTATTTTCTTCTTTGCTGGGTTAATTTTACCGCTACTGACAGACTACGGTTTGCTTGAATTTTTCGGTTCGCTACTTGTTAAAATTGTTCGCCCATTATTCAAAATTCCTGGGCGTGCGTCAATTGATGCACTTGCTTCATGGGTTGGTGACGGTACGATTGGCGTATTATTAACAAACGCACAGTACGAGCAAGGAAACTATACAAAACGTGAGGCAGCAACAATTGCGACAACGTTTTCGGTCGTATCGATTACCTTTTCATTAGTAATTATTGAAGAAGTCGGCTTAGCCAATTATTTCCCACAATTTTATGGTTCCGTTGTAGTGTGTGGTGTTATTTTAGCGATTATTATGCCGCGTATTTATCCGCTTCGCCAAAAGGAAGATACGTATATTGATGGAACACCTGTTGATTATAGTCGTGAGGAATTGCCAGCAGAGCATAATTTAGTATCATTCGGTTTAAAAAATGCAATTGAAAAGGCAGACCAAAATCGCAACTTAGCCAAAATGCTCGTAGAAGGTTGTAAAAATGTTGTGCATATGTGGATTAGTGTTGCACCGATTGTCATGGCATTCGGGACAATCGCCCTTATTTTAGCGACGTATACACCGGTGTTTAGCATTTTAGGAAAGCCATTTGAGCCGTACTTAATGTTGCTACAAATTCCAGAAGCGGCTGAGGCTGCTCAAACGATGGTCATTGGTTTTGCCGATATGCTACTGCCCGCCATTTTATCATCGGGCATTGAATCTGAGTTAACACGCTTTGTGATTGCTGTTGTCTCCGTATCACAGCTGATTTATATGTCAGAAGTTGGTGGCTTAATTTTAGGAACTAAACTACCAATTCGCTTCTTCGACTTAATCGTTATCTTTTTAATCCGCACAATTATTGCCTTACCAATTGCTGCTGGTATCGGTCATTTGATTTTTTAACACAAAAAAGAGCGCCACGTTATGAATAAACGTGAGCGCTCTTTTTTATTGTTGTTGTTCTTTGCGAACGTTCTTTAAAAATAGCGATACGACAAATGCGATAATCGCTAGTACTAAACCAAATGTAATGGCGTTTTGAACGCCATTTACCGCTGCTAATGGGTCATTGCTATTATTCGCCATCGTAATAGACATAATCGTTACGGCAATAGCCGTTCCGACTGCACCCGCTACTTGCTGCAATGTATTCATCACAGCCGAACCATCTGGATACAGCGATGGCGGTAATTGATTTAAACCATTTGTCGATGCAGGCATCATCACTAACGAAATGCCGACAAATAAAACGATGTGCATCGCTACAATTAAATACGGTGATGTGTTTGCATCAATTGTACGTAGCACAAATAATGCTGCGACTGCTAATGCTAAACCACCTGGTACCATCACACGAGGGCCAAATTTATCAAATAAATTCCCCGCAACGACAGACATAAATGCATTAATGACACCACCTGGTAATAGCACAAGACCTGCAAATACGGGCGTCAGTAATAATATGTTTTGTAAATAAATCGGCAGCATGACCATTGTTGATAAAATAACAAGCATCACGGCCATTACGATGATTAAACCAAATACGTACATCGGATATTGGAAGACGCGTAAATTTAACATCGGCTGCGCCATTTTCAGCTGCATGACACTAAACATAATTAATGCAAGCGCACCGATACCGACTGCCAATATTACCTCCATATTAAAGAATGTACCTAGCTCTCCTGAAATACTAAAGCCGTACACAATCCCACCAAATGCAATTGTTGATAATACAATCGATGGAATATGAAATTTTACTGGACGTGTTTCGCTGACATTTTCAATAAACTTCACACCGAGTGCAAGCGCAATGAGTAAAAACGGTACACAAATCCAGAAGATAAAGTGCCATGTTAAATCGGCTAAAATAAAGCCTGCTACAGTTGGACCAATTGCTGGGGCGAATACGATAACAAGCCCGATTTTCCCCATCGCAGCTCCGCGTTTGCTAATTGGATATACCATTAAAACTACTTGCGTCATTAACGGTAAAATAATAGCTGTTCCAATCGCCTGCACGACACGCCCTATAAGTAATACGGCGAATGTTGGTGACAATGCGGCAATAATTGTGCCACTGATTGAAAAGAGTAATGATGTAATAAATAATTGACGAGTTGTAAAGCGTTGCATAAATAACGAAGAAATTGGTACGAGTACCCCTAAAGTTAATAAGTAGCCCGTTGTCAGCCATTGTATCGTTGAAGTGGGGGCATCGAAATCTCGACTTAATTCAACAAATGCCATATTTAGCGCTGTTTCATTAAAAAGCCCAATAAAAGCAGCAACTAAAAATGCCGCAATAATTTTTGTACGTTTTGCATATAATTGTTCATTAAAATGTTGTTCCACGGTTTCGCTCCTTTCATACACGTTCGCTATTGTAGCATAAAATTTAACAATTTACGACAGAACTTCACATCCCTTTACATATTTACTACATTTTCTGCATAGCGTATTAATAGTATTTTAGTAAAGTAATTGAGGAAGTACTTTATACATACATTGGAGGAATGACACATTATGCGTAAATGGAGTAAACAATTTGGTGCTTTTGCGGTTGCAAGCACATTAGCAGTAACTGCTTTTAGCACACCATCTCAAGCAGAAACACCAGCACCACAGAAAGAAGAGCCGACAAATGTCATTATGTTAATTATGGATGGTTCAAGTGATAATGTCTCAACATTAGCTCGTTGGTACACAGGTCAACCGAATAATGTTGATGAAATTTTAACAGGCGCTGTTCGCACATATTCAGCAGAATCCGCTATTTCTGACTCTGCACCTGCTGCTACCGCATTAGCCACAGGTCATAAATCAAATTCTGGTTACGTTGGCGTTTTACCGTCTAACATTACAATGCCGGGTGTTGAAGGCTCAGAAGAAGATGCCTTCAAGCCAGTAGCGAATGTTCTGGAAGGCGCACAGTTAAAGGGCATGGCTACAGGTATCGTATCGACATCTGAAATTCAACATGCAACGCCTGCTGGTTTCTCTGCACATGCAACAAGCCGTAGCAATTACGATGATATTGCAGAGCAACAAGTATACCGCAATATGGATGTTGTATTAGGTGGTGGTTTAGCATCGTTACAGCAAACACGTAAAGACGGTGAAAACTTATTACCAGTCGTGGAAAAAAACTATGATTTCGTACAAACACGCGAAGCATTATTAGCAGCAGACGGCGATAAAATCTGGGGCGCATTTGCACCGAGCGCTTTAGCGTATGATTTTGACCGTGAAAAAACAAATCCGGAGCAACCCACTCTTGCAGAGATGACATCAAAAGCAATTGACACATTAAATGAAGATAAAGATGGCTTCTTCTTAATGGTAGAAGGTAGTAAAATTGACTGGGCAGCACACGCTAACGACCCAATCGGTATGGTGACAGACTTTTTATCATTTGACGCAGCTGTTGGTGAAGCTTTAGACTTCGCAAAAGAAGATGGTAACACGCTTGTGATTGCTGTAACAGACCATGCAAACTCTGGTATTACAATCGGGAACACAAATACAAATAGTGGTTACGATAAAATGGACATTACAGAGTATATCAATCCATTAAAAGAAGCGACAATGACACTTGAAGGTGCATTATCACAATTAAAAGAAGATCGCTCTAACTTAGAAGAAGTAGCAGCACTGTACGGCTTAAAAGATTTAACAGCGGCTGAACGTACAGCACTTCAAAACAGCAAAAACTTAAATCAAACGTTCGTTCAGTTATTGTCAACACGTGCAAACATCGGTTTCACAACGGGTGGACATACAGGTGATGATGTATTTTTATATAGCTACGGACCAAATCGCCCAACAGGCTTAATCGACAATACAGATTTAGCGAAAGTGATGGCTGAAACAATGAATGTTGATTTAGCACAAACAACGGATATTTTATTTAATGACGGTGTCGCTACACTACAAGCGAAAGGTTTCGATGTTACAGTGGATACATCTGACAAAGCAAATCCAACACTTGTTGCCAAAAAAGCGAATGTCGTATACACACTACATGAAAATAAAAACACCGTGCAAAAAGACCGTATTTCTAAAAATGGACGCGTGTTATCATTAACGAAAAAATTCAACAGCGTGCACTTCTATAACGACCAGCATTTCTATATTTCAGATGAAGTGGTAAACTTCATTAACTAATCCGATTCAATCGAAGAAAACGAAGCGGCTGGGACAGAACCCTATTTCTGATAAAAAGCGGAACATCTGCCTACGAAACACGTCCGCGATGTGGCGTAGCACCCAAAGCAAAAAAATATCCTTCAGCAGTTGTCATTGCTGAAGGATATTTCCTTTTGTTCCAATCTCTTTTTCGTTGGAAGTTTTACTTATTTATTTAAGTTGTAGAAAGATTTAAGACCGTTGTAACGAGCTGTTGCACCTAATTGGTCTTCAATGCGTAATAATTGGTTGTATTTCGCTACGCGGTCTGTACGAGATGGTGCACCCGTTTTAATTTGACCAGCGTTTGTTGCAAGTGCGATGTCTGCAATTGTTGAGTCTTCTGATTCACCAGAACGGTGAGAGATTACTGCTGTGTAGCCTGCACGTTGCGCCATTTCGATTGCATCAAATGTTTCTGTTAATGTACCGATTTGGTTTACTTTTACTAAGATTGAGTTACCAACGCCTTCTTCAATACCACGAGATAATTTTTTCGTGTTTGTTACGAATAAATCGTCTCCTACTAATTGTACGCGGTTACCAATGCGCTCTGTTAATAATTTATGACCAGCCCAGTCGTTTTCGTCTAAGCCGTCTTCGATAGAGATAATTGGGTATTTTGTTGTTAACTCTTCGTACCAAGCAACCATTTCTTCAGACGTTTTTTCTACGCCTTCACCAGCTAATACATACTTACCAGTTTCTTTGTTGTAAAGCTCTGAAGATGCAACATCAAGTGCGATGCGTACTTCTTCACCCATTTTGTAGCCTGCTTTTTCAACTGCTTCGATAATAACTGTAATTGCTTCTTCATTTGAACCAAGGTTTGGTGCGAAACCACCTTCGTCACCTACAGCTGTGTTGTAGCCTTTATCTTTTAATACTGCTTTTAAGTTATGGAAGATTTCTGCACCGATACGTACTGCTTCTTTAAAACTTGCAGCACCTACAGGCATAACCATGAATTCTTGAATATCAACGTTGTTATCTGCGTGTGCACCACCGTTGATGATGTTCATCATTGGTACTGGTAATTGCTTCGAGTTGAAACCACCTAAGTATTGGTAAAGTGGTACATCTAAATAATCAGCAGCAGCATGTGCAACAGCCATAGATACACCTAAAATGGCGTTAGCCCCTAATTTACCTTTGTTTTCTGTACCGTCAAGAGCGATTAATGCTTCATCAATTACAACTTGGTCTAAAACTGAATATTGACCTTCTAATTCTTCAGCAATGATTGTGTTTACGTTTTCTACAGCTTTTAAGACACCTTTACCTAAGTAGCGGTCTTTGTCGCCGTCACGTAACTCAACTGCTTCATATTCACCTGTTGATGCGCCAGATGGTACGATTGCGCGCCCGAAAGCACCTGATTCTGTGAATACTTCTACTTCTACTGTTGGGTTACCGCGAGAGTCTAAAACTTCACGTGCGTAAACTTGTGTAATAAATGGCATAATAGTTAATCTCCTTGTTTTTAAAAGTTTATATATAGAAAAGCAATGTGCTTAGCTATTTAAAATAAAGCTTTCCCCGTCATTTCGGCTGGTTGTTCAACACCTAATAATTTTAACATTGTTGGCGCTAAGTCCGCTAAAATACCTTCAGAAAGTGTAATATTTTCCTTTGTTACAATAACCGGCACTGGATTTGTTGTATGTGCTGTCATCGGTTGCCCTTCAACAGTTACCACTTCATCCGAGTTACCGTGGTCTGCTGTAATGATAGCGTGACCACCTTTTGCTAAAATCGCATCCACTACACGACCTAAGCACTCATCAACCGCTTCAATCGCTTTAATCGTTGGCTCAAGCATGCCTGAGTGACCAACCATATCTGGATTTGCAAAGTTTAATAAAATGGCATCAAAGCGGTCTGCTTCAATCGCATTTACTAATGCATCCGTCACTTCATATGCGCTCATTTCTGGTTTCAAGTCATATGTTGCAACTTTTGGAGAGGCGATTAAAATACGCTCTTCACCAGCAAATGTTTCCTCACGACCACCGCTCATAAAGAACGTTACGTGCGGATACTTTTCTGTTTCTGCGATACGTAATTGCGTTAAGCCGTTTGCAGCAATCACTTCACCAACTGTATTTTTCAAGTTATCACTTTCAAATGCAACTTGTGCTGTTACATCATCACTATAATGTGTGAACGACACAAACTTCACATTTGTGAGTTCCTTCTCAGATTCTACAAAACCTTGATATTCTGGGTTTGTAAATACTGCGGATAACTGAATCGCACGGTCAGGACGGAAGTTAAAGAAAATGATGGCATCATTTGAGTCGACAGTCGCCACTGGTACAGCATCTTTTGTCACAACAAATGGTACAACAAATTCATCTAATATATCTTGGTCATATGATGCTTGAACACCTGCTTGTGCAGATTCAAAAATCGGACCTACTCCATCAACAATTGCTTCGTACGCTAAGTTTACACGGTCCCAGCGTTTATCGCGGTCCATTGCATAGTAGCGTCCATGAATCGATGCAAACTGGCCAACACCAATATCAGCCATTTGCTTTTCTGTATCTGCAATATAACGAAGCGCTGTATCAGGTGCAACGTCACGACCATCTAAGAAGCCATGTACGAATACATCTTCTAGCCCTTGTTGTTTCGCTAATTGTAATAGGGCAAATAAATGCTCATAGTGACTATGTACGCCACCATCTGATAATAAGCCCATTAAATGAAGCTTACCGCCATGACGCTTCACATGAGCAATTGCGTCTAAAAAGGCTAGAATGTCGAAAAACTCTTTATCGCGAATTGATTTATGAATACGCGTTAAACTTTGATAAACGATGCGACCTGCACCAATGTTTAAGTGACCTACTTCAGAGTTCCCCATTTGACCGTCTGGAAGTCCTACTGCTTCGCCACTCGCTGTTAATGTCGCGTGTGGGAAGTGATTCCAATAACGGTCGAAGTTTGGCTTCTTCGCTTGTGCAACGGCATTCCCGAATGTTTCGTCACGGAATGCGAAGCCATCTAAAATAATTAAAGCTACTGGTTGTTTAGGCATTTGCGCCGGCCTCCACTAATTTCACATATGACTCGACTTGTAAGCTTGCACCGCCAACTAATGCGCCGTCGATATGCTCTTTTGATAATAGTTCTTCAATATTTTCTGGTTTTACTGAGCCACCGTACTGAATACGGATTGCTTGTGCTGTTGCATCATCAAATAGGTTTGCAACGACTTGACGGATTGCACCACATACTGCGTTTGCATCGTCTGCTGTTGCTGTTTTACCTGTACCGATTGCCCAAATAGGCTCATATGCAATGACCATATGCTGAACTTCTTCTGCTGAGAAGCCTTGTAGTGCTGCTGTAATTTGCGCTTCTACTTTCGCTTCTGTTTGTCCCGCTTCACGCTCTGCATCTGTTTCGCCACAGCAAATGATTGGCACGATGTCCACATTTAATGCCGCACGTACTTTTTTGTTGATGGCTTCATCTGTTTCTGCAAAATATTCACGACGCTCTGAGTGACCAAGCACAACGTAATCAACACCGATGCTTGCTAATTGTGTTGGGCTTACTTCACCTGTAAATGCACCTTCTGTTTCGTAGTGCATGTTTTGTGCGCCGATTGCTAAATCTGTTTCATCTGCAATTTCAACTAATGTTGCTAAATAAATTGCTGGTGCACAGATAACCGCATCTACTGCCTCATTTGATGGAATAAGTGATGTTACTTCGTCAACAAAGTCTGCTGCCTCTTCAAATGATTTATACATTTTCCAGTTCCCTGCGATAATTGGTTTACGCATGATAGAACCTCCTTTATATTCTAAGAAAGCATACTGTGATGTAATACTTGGTGCGACGCTTTCTATTGATGTTCATTATTTATCGTTTAATGCGACGATACCTGGAAGTTCTTTACCTTCCATTAATTCAAGTGATGCACCGCCACCTGTAGAGATGTGATCCATTTTGTCTGCTACGTTAAACTTCTCAACTGCTGCTGCTGAGTCACCGCCACCAATAATTGTGTAGCCTGCTGTTTCAGCCATTGCATTTGCTACTGATTGTGTACCGTTTGCGAATTTTTCCATTTCGAATACACCCATAGGTCCGTTCCAAATGATTAATTTAGAATCTTGAATGACTTGTGCATATTTTTTAACTGTTTTCGGTCCGATATCTAAGCCCATCCAACCTTCTGGAATCGCATCAATATCGACAACTTGTGTGTCAGCATCTTTTGAAAATTCGTTCGCTACAACTGCATCAATTGGTAAGTGTAGCTCTACGCCTTTTTCTTTTGCTTTTTCAATAAATGATTTTGCTAATTCAATTTTATCTTCTTCTAATAAAGAGTTACCAATCTCGTAGCCTAATGCTTTCACGAATGTAAACGATAAACCGCCACCAATTAATAAATGGTCTACTTGGTTTAATAAGTTTTCGATAACGCCAATTTTATCTTTTACTTTCGAGCCACCAATAATAGCTGTAAATGGTTTTTCAGGTGCTGATAATGCTTTACCAAGTACATCTAATTCTTTTTGCATTAAGAAGCCTGATACTGCTGGGATGAATTTTGCGATACCTTCTGTTGACGCGTGTGCACGATGCGCTGCGCCAAATGCATCATTTACATACACATCTGCTAAGTTCGCAAATGCTTGGGCTAATGCTTCATCATTTTTCTCTTCGCCTTCGTGGAAGCGTACGTTTTCAAGTAATACGATGTCGCCTTCCTTCATTTCCGCGATAGCAGTTTCTACTACTTCACCGATTGACTCATCTAATTTGTTTACGGGTTTATTCATTAGTTCTGCTAAACGCTCACCTGCTGCTGTTAAGCGCATATCTTCGTTTACTTCGCCTTTTGGTCGACCTAAGTGTGATGCAAGAATCACTTTAGCACCTTGATCCACTAGTGCTTGGATTGTTGGAATTGCTGCACGAATACGCGTATCATCTGTAATTTGCCCATCTTCCATTGGTACGTTAAAGTCTACGCGCACAAATACGCGCTTTCCTTGAAGTTCTACATCTTGAATTGATTTCTTTGCTAACATTAGTTAGGTCCTCCTCATTATTCATAAACTAGCTTCTACAAGCGATTTTAGCAGACTTTGTGCTATTTGTAGAGTAAACACCATAGTTTTACATCGTACGATTTCTTTCATCTATCGACTTGCATAAAAATAGACTTTCGCATACCGCAAAAGTCTATGAAGTTGTTTTCGTAAAGTTATGTAACATGGGACATAAAACTGGGTTGTTTTATGTCCCTATCTATTATATGAGCAATTGTCCAAAAAAGGCTATACTTTTTAAGTGCTAATATGATAAATATGTTACACTTTTTCCTTTTATTACGAAAATGTGTTATTCAGTTTTTATTCTAGTCCTTTTGATGCCACGTATAATGCTAAATCCATTAAGCGAGTTGAGTAACCAATTTCGTTATCGTACCAAGATACCACTTTCGCCATGCGACCTTCCATCACCATTGTCGATAAACCATCAATTGTTGAAGACGCTGGGTTACCATTATAGTCGATTGAAACAAGTGGTAGCTCGTTGTACGCTAAAATACCTTTTAACGGACCTTCTGCTGCTTCTTTTAATGCAGCGTTTAACGATTCAATTGTTACGTCTTTTTCTAATTCAACAACTAAGTCAACACATGACACGTTTGGTGTTGGTACACGCATTGAGAAGCCATCTAATTTCCCTTTTAATTGTGGTAATACTTTTGATACTGCTACTGCTGCACCTGTTGTTGTTGGAATCATTGACACCGCACCTGCACGCGCACGACGTGGATCTTCATGCGGGAAGTCTAAAATACGTTGGTCATTTGTGTATGAGTGAATTGTTGTCATCATGCCACGTTTAATACCGAATGCTTCGTCAATTACTTTCGCCATTGGTGCTAAACAGTTTGTCGTACATGAAGCGTTTGAGAATACTTTCATTGATGGGTCATACTCTTCGTGGTTTACACCCATTACGAATGTTGGCATATCGCCTTTTGCTGGTGCAGAAAGGATCGCTTTTTTCGCGCCCGCTTCTACGTGTTTTGATACATCTTCCATTGAACGGAATCGTCCTGTACATTCTAGCACTACGTCTACACCTAATTCGCCCCAAGGTAAGTTCGCTGGGTCTTTTTCAGATAACACTTGTACACGTTGACCATTAACAATGAAAGCATCTGATTCCGCTTGTACATCTGCATCATACACACCATGAATTGAGTCAAATTTTAATAAATGCGCTAATTGACCTGCATCTGTTAAGTCGTTTACCGCTACTACTTCAAACTCATCATGCTTCATTGCTTCACGAAATACTAATCGTCCGATACGTCCAAAACCGTTAATTGCTAATTTTAATGCCATTGTGAATTCCTCCAATAATATAATTAATTTTTCTTGAATGCGTCTAAAATTTCTTTTGCGGCTGCCTCATCTGTAATAAATGTTGTTTGCTTCGGTGCACTTAAAAAATAGGCACGAATGGCAGCTGCTTTATTTTTACCGCCCGCTACTGCTAAGACGTTTCTACTTTTCTTCACGTGATGTTCGGCAATGCCGATTGCACGTACTTTATGAACTGTATTACCCTTCTCGTTGAAATAATAACCAAAAGCTTCGCCGACTGCGCCAACTTCTTCTAAGTAGCGCATTTCAATATCGCTTACTTGTCGACGTTGTGCCATCGTATCAGCACGGCCAATACCATGAACGACGATTGCTGTTTCTTCGTAAAGCGTCAGCATTTCCTTGACCATTGGCTCTTCTTTTAACGCTAAGTAAATGTGTTCACTTAAGTTTTCTGGTAAATACAATGTTTTATAAGCACTGTTTGTTTTTGCTGCAAAGCTCGCAGCAAGTGTATTCGCTTGTCTACGCATTTCATGACCGATACTACCACGAGCAGCAATAAACTGAACATCTTTCGCAACATCACTTTCAACGAGGAAGTTTTCCATCGCTTCGATTGAACTACCGCCTGTAACAGCGATTGTGTCGTGTGGTTGCATCGTATTCATTAATTCATTTGCAGCTTGTTGCCCCATTAACATACGTGCATGTTGGTCTTCATCAGTATCACCTGGCACGATAATAACACGCGCAATACCAAAACGGTGACGTAGCATTTCTTCTAGCTCCGAAATCCCCGACCATTCGTAATAGAGTGGACGAAGTGTTTCTAATACTTCCATACCCACTTCTGTAACATACATACCCTTTGTCTCGGCAATTACTAACCCTTGCTTACGTAAACGCTCTGTTTCTGTGCGTACTTCACGCTCCGGTAAATTCAGTAGCTCCGACAACGGGCGTCTGCCAATTGGTGCTGACAGTTGAATCATTTGTAAAATGCGATAACGTACTTGTAGTAAAGATTGTAACTCTGGTAATAACTTTAATTGTGCTTCTTTTTCTAACATTTTCTCCACTTCCTTTTAATTAGGGACGCTTTTTAACCCATTATAACATATTAAGTCCCACTAGAAGCAAAAAAAATAAACTTTCTATTGCTATTGTAATCTAACAACCATGCTTTTGCAACAATTTGCTACGATAAAACATTTTTTTGTTCGACTGTACTATAAAACAATTAAAAAGAAGATAACTGTTATTACACTGTATCAGTTATCTTCTAATGCTTCAAGTATCGTTACATAATCGATGTGCCCATATTGTAAAATGTGTCCATCTTTTTCGACAACCGGAATCATGAGACAAAAACGCTCGTGCAGTACAGGGTATTGTTCTATATTAATCTCTTCGTATGTAAATGAAATATCTTGTTGGACCATCTGTAATGTGCGGCGCGCGTCGTCACATAAGCTGCAGCCCGGACGCGAATACAATTGAAGTTGCATATCGTTTCAGCTCCTTTTCTATAAAAGTATAAAAAAAGAAAGTTGCCGATGCAATTCATCAGCAACTTTCTCATTATAGTACTTTACTTAAAAATAATTGTGTACGTTCGTTTTGCGGATTCCCAAATACATCTTCTGGGTGTCCTTCTTCGACGATGTAACCACCGTCCATAAAGATAACGCGGTCACCCATTTCTCGTGCGAAGCCCATTTCATGTGTGACAACGACCATCGTCATACCTTCTTCCGCTAAATCTTTCATAACGGCAAGTACTTCTTTGACCATTTCTGGGTCAAGCGCTGACGTTGGTTCATCAAATAATAATACTTTTGGCTGCATCGCTAGTGCACGAGCAATGGCAACACGTTGCTGCTGCCCACCTGATAATTGTTCTGGGAAGTTATGTGCCTTTTCAGCAAGCCCTACCTTCTCCAATAATGTCATTGCGCGTTTTTCAGCGTCTGCTTTTGACATTTTACGAACTTGCATCGGTGCCATCACAATGTTTTCTAATACCGACATATGCGGGAATAAATTAAACTGCTGGAATACCATGCCAACATCTGCACGAATCGTGTTAATATCACTGCTTGGGTCGTTAATTTTCTTACCTTCAATATATACTGCGCCACCTGATACTTCTTCTAATAAGTTTAAGCAACGTAAAAATGTACTTTTCCCTGAACCTGAAGGACCAATGACACAAACAACTTGTCCTTCATGAATTTCGTAATCAATGCCTTTTAATACATGAAGGTCACCGTACGATTTTTGTAAATTTTCTACTTTAATCATTAAGCGCGCCCTCCTTGCTTACGTGGATTAATCGTGTTATTTGTACGCTTTTCAATATACGCAACAAGCTTTGTCACCGCATATGTTAACACTAAATAAATAAGTGCCGCAAAAATGTATGGCTCCCAGAAACGTTGGTACGTACCAGCGACAATTTTACTTACATATAAAATATCCGGAGCTGCGATAACCATCACTAATGATGAATCTTTCAGTAACGCGATAAATTCATTTCCAAGTGGTGGAATCATACGACGGAATGCTTGTGGTAATACAACTTTACGCATCGCTTCTGAATGCGTTAAGCCCAGCGAACGTGCTGCTTCCATTTGTCCTTTTGGTACAGACTGAATCCCTGCACGGAAAATTTCCGCATTGTACGCTGCACTATTTAATACTAATGCAATAACCCCTGACACGAACCAGCCAAATGACTGTCCGAAAATTGATGGTAATAATGCTAAGTGAATGATGAAAATTTGTACAAGCATCGGTGTGCCACGGAACACATCGACATAAATTTTACATGGCCAGTATAGCCATTTTTTTGTTGAAATTTGTCCTAGTCCTAAAAATAACCCTAGAATCACACCGCCAAGATAACCACAAACCGTTAAGCTAATCGTTACCCAAATACCTTTTAAGTACATTTCGCGGTAATTCCAGATCATTTCCCATTGGATAAAATCTAGCATAATTGTTCCTCCTTCTTCATGACAGACGAAAACCACTCGCTCTAGACGAACGAGTGGCAGACGCTAATCAAATTACTCTAGCTCAGTTCCTGTAATTTCAGCTAACTTGCCGTTGTCTTTAATTTTTTGTAAACCTTCGTTTAACACGTCTAATAATTCGTCATTACCTTTTTTCACCATGAAGCCTAAGTAGTCAACGTCAAATGAATCATCTTCAATGACTTTTAAGCCTTTATCTGGGTTATTTTTAATGTACTCAAGTACTACCGCGTTATCACCGATAGCTGCCTCTGTTGTACCATTAACTACTTCTTGAATCGCGATTGGTAAATTTTCATAGGCTAAAATATTTGAGCTTGTTTGGCCTTGTAGCTCTTGCATTGCTAAGTGACCCGTTGTTGTAATTTGTACCGATACTTTTTTATCTTTTAATTCTTCAAATGACGTGATTGGTGAATCTTCTTTCACAACCATTAATAATTTCGCTTCGTAGTATGGATCTGTAAAGTCATAGTTTTCTTTACGCTCATCTGTAATCGTAATAGCCGCAGCACCTAGGTCAATTTCTCCTGTTGTTACTAAGCTAAATGTTGGCTCCCAACCTACGTTACGCATTTCTAACTCGAAGCCCATCTCTTCACCAATTGCTTCTAAAATTTCTTTATCATATCCTTGGATTTCACCGCTATCATCCATATATTCAAATGGTGCGTATGTTGCTTCTGTACCTGCAACTACTTTTGTAATGCCTTCGCCGTCTGTACTTGACGAATCATCTCCACCACATGCTGCTAGTAATAATGTTGCTGCTAGTAATGGTGCAGCAAACCAAGTTTTCTTTTTCATAATGAGTGCCCCCGTCTATTGTAATCAGTTATCTGATAATTAATTGTATATTTGATGTATTGATTATAATACTGTTTTCAGAAGAAGACAATAGAAAATTTAATTTTTATGCATATTTATAGATTTTTATTAACTAATTGTATGCATTAACTAATAATTATTCATCAATAATGTTGTTGTAAAGCTATTTCGACAATTATTTCTTTGCATATACATAAATAATTATTCAAATTAAATACACTAAATTATCTGAAAATATTTTAGTGACATATCCTTATGATGTACCACAAAATAGAAAAAAGCACCCTCGACGTTAGGGTGCTTTTAAGGTACATGAGAAAAAGCACCTGCCAGCAGGCTGCTAAAACTACCGGATGATGCTTTTTCTCTATAAAAAAATATATATAATTGAAACAGTAAAATGGTTATTCATAATAAAATTATTATGAACAATGACAACTTTACACGAAAGTAACATAATAAGCTACTATTTTCTCTTCACTTATTCCATTCTTTTCGTGACATTCGTTCTCGCTTTCGACACATTTTCATCCCATTATGTAACCGGTTCAACATGGCGTCAATTTGTCCGGTATGTTTATCAATAAATACGCTCGCTAATCACACATAAATGCTTGTTATGCGTTGTGTCTATAAAACCGTTTAAGACGACAAAAAGTGGCAGAAGAAATTTTATTATTTCTCCTGCCACTATTTTATATTTATCGTCGCTCACATGTAAAAAGCGTTTTAAATCTTACAGCTCCGTGCTGTTTGTCATAATGTGGTCAATTAAACCGTACTCTTTTGCTTGCTCTGCTGTCATGAAGTTATCACGGTCTGTATCACGTGCTAACGTTTCATATGTTTGACCAGTACGCTCTGCTAAAATATTGTTTAATTTTTCACGTAAGAATAAAATACGTTTTGCAGCGATTTCAATTTCAGTCGCTTGTCCTTGCGCGCCACCAAGTGGTTGGTGAATCATTACTTCAGCGTTTGGTAACGCATAACGATGACCTTTTTCACCTGCTGCTAATAAGAACGCACCCATTGATGCTGCCATACCGATACAAATTGTATGTACCTTTGGCTTGATGAATTGCATCGTGTCATAAATCGCCATACCAGCTGTAATTGAACCACCTGGAGAGTTGATATATAAGTAGATGTCTTTTTCATCATCTTCAGCCGCTAAAAATAATAATTGTGCAACGATTGAGTTTGCTACATTATCATCAATGCCGCTTCCTAATAAAATAATACGGTCTTTTAATAGACGTGAATAAATGTCATATGCACGCTCACCGCGGTTTGTTTGTTCAATAACTGTAGGAATTAAGTTCATTGAAAGTTCCTCCTTATTGTCAGTACCTATTTGCTAGCTTCACTAGCGTTGTACTTATCATACACGCTTTAGTCAAGAATGGTCAAATAATATACTCACCAATTTATCGTTCCTCTGCATTATGTATTACATAAATCTATTGTACCCTTAAAATGATTTTCAATAAACGCCTTTTACTGAGAAATGTTTTCCAGAAATGCTCTTGAAATCCAAAGCTGTTGCGGTATAATAAAGAACGTATTGCCCTCGTAGTTTAATGGATAAAACATAAGATTCCGGTTCTTAGGCTGGGGGTTCGATTCCCTCCGAGGGCGTTTATCCACACACGTCAAAAGTGGCAGGAGAAATTTCACGATTTCTCCTGCCACTTTTTTCATTCATTTATTCCGCACCGATTAAATTCGCTAATGTTGTTACGGCTTTTTCTGCATCGTCACCTTCTGCAATTAACGTAACGACTGAGCCTTTTGCAATTGCTAAACTCATAACACCCATAATAGATTTCGCATTTACTTTCTTCTCATCTTTTTGTAAGAAAATATCTGCACCGTGGCGATTTGCTTCTTGCACAAATAACGCCGCTTGACGTGCTTGTAAACCAGATTTTAATGTAATGACCTTTTGACTTTCCACTGTTTTCACCTCATCTTTTACTTCCGATACACTGTTACTAGTTCTATCTTATCGAAACGCTTTCAAAAGAACAACTATTCGTTGAACAAAAAAGCTTATCGTGTCAAAAAAAGTTGATAAGCTTTCTGTGTTAGCTAATTTGGTTACTGCGTAATGATTCTGCAATCTCGTCAATTTTACGAAGGCGATGATTGACACCTGATTTGCTGACAGCACCTGTTGATACCATTTCGCCGAGCTCTTTTAGCGTAACATCTTGGTATTCTACACGTAAACGGGCAATTTCTCGTAATTTATCAGGCAGTTGGTCTAAACCGATTGTGGCATCAATAAAGCGAATGTTTTCCACTTGGCGCAGTGCTGCACCAATCGTTTTATTTAAATTCGCTGTTTCACAATTGACGATACGGTTTACACTGTTACGTACATCACGGACAATACGAACATCTTCAAATTTCAGCATCGCTTGTGTTGCACCTACAATACTTAAGAAATCTGAAATTTTCTCCGCTTCTTTTAAATAGGTAACAAAGCCCTTTTTACGTTCAATCGTTTTCGCATTTAAACCAAATTCATTCATTAAATGCATAATTGATTCCCCGTGCTCTTTATACAGCGTCGAAATCTCTAAGTGATACGCAGAGGTTTCCGGGTTGTTAACAGAGCCACCTGCTAAAAATGAGCCTCGTAAATACGCACGTTTTTCATTTGTACGTGGAATTAACGCCTCTGAAATTTCGTGCTGAAACTGAAAATCATCCGTAATAATATGCAAATCTTTTAATAATGTTTTCGCCTCATCGCGAATACGACAAATGTATACATTATTTTTCTTTAAGCGCATTTTTTTACGTACAAGGAGTTCAACATTGTAATTATACAATTTCTTTAAATTCGTATACAAACGACGTGCAATCGCTGCGTTTTCTGTTTGAACATCTAAACTTAGCTGACGATTCGCAAATGATAGCGAACCGTTCATTTGAATTAAGGCAGAGATTTCAGCTTTTAGTGCACGATCATCCGCTTCAACATGCGTCAATTCTTTTTTTGTTTCTGAAGCAAAAGACATGCTCATTGCCTCCTTCCAAATGGTGTTATAGTGTTTTCAAAACGCGCTTGCGCTTTGAGCCATGAATACGTAAAAAATCTTCTAACCAGCAACGGACATTGTACCCTTTATGACGAACTGTGCCATTTTTAAAAGTTGCGACATGGCTTTGGTCTATCGCAAGGTCGAGCGCGCGTAGCTTTTCAATATCAAATTTAATCGGCTCTGCACTTTCCTCTTTATAGACTGCACGTATAACGGGCGGTAATTCGACATCATTTAATAAAATGCGGTCAAGAAACGGTTCGCCCACATGCTTATACAACGCCTCCACGTGATCACTGGCAGTCATACCAACTGTCTCACCCTTTTGTGTCATTAAATTACTAATATAAATTTTATGACCAGATGCTTTTACAACGGCATCGCGAATTTCAGGTACTAATAAGTTCGGAATAATACTTGTATATAAACTACCTGGCCCTACTAAAATAACATCAGCTCGGCTAATCGCACGAACGGTTTCAGGTAATGTTTGTGCATGTTGTGGCTCCATATAAACATGGCGAATTTTACTATCAACGAACGGGAAATTCGATTCCCCGACAACAAATGAATTATCTTCTAATTCAGCATAAAGTGTTACCTTCTCATTCGAAGCTGGCAACACCTTGCCACGAACATTAAATACTTTACTCATTTCTGCAATCGCATAGCTAAAATCACCGGTAATATCCGTTAACGCTGTCAGCATTAAATTTCCTAGTGAATGCCCTGCTAATGTTTCCGATTGCGAGAAGCGATATTGGAACATCTTTTCAACTAAAGGCTCGACTTCTGAAAGTGCAGCAATGACATTTCGTACATCTCCTGGCGGTGGAATGTCATAATCTTTGCGTAAAAGTCCCGAACTGCCTCCATCATCTGCAACTGTAACAATGGCAGTCAGATCAAAATACTCACTTTCCTTCAAGCCTCGTAATACAGTGGAAAGACCTGTACCGCCACCAATGACAACAACTCGGAACTTTCGTTTTTTCATGTGGTCACGCCTTTCTTAAATGAATATCTCGGTGTGTAATTTGTGTCGGTTCGATTTTTGAAAGACGGTCACCAAAATACTCTGCAAATGTTACAGAGCGATGTTGCCCTCCTGTACAACCGAACGCGATAACAAGCTGAGACTTTCCTTCTTTTTTATATTGCGGAATCATAAATTCAAATAAATCCGTTAGCTTTTCAGCGAGCTGTTGAGCTTCTGGTAATGCCATCACATAAGACGATACTTCTGTTTGCAAGCCTGTTTTAGGACGAAGCTCTTCTATGTAGTAAGGATTTGTTAAAAAGCGTACATCAAATACTAAATCCGCATCAATCGGCATGCCGTGCTTAAAGCCAAATGACATCACATTAATCATAAAGATACTGCTTTTTTGACCGGAAAAATCACTCACAAGCTTTTCTCGAAGTTCGCGAGGTTTTAATAGCGATGTATTAATCACCGTATGAGCACGCATTTTCACATCAGCTAATAAATTACGTTCACGCGCAATGCCTTCTAACGGTAAGCCCTCTTTAGCAAGCGGATGAGAACGACGTGATTCTTTATAGCGACGTACAAGCGTTTCGTTGTTTGCATCTAAAAATAAAATGTGCAACGCAATGCTTTTTTGTTGTTCCAGCTGATAAATAGCATCAATGAGCATTTCAAAAAATTCACCGCCACGCATATCCATAACAACTGCTACCTTTTGCATATTGCGGCCTGTATCGCGCATTAACTTAATAAATGTCGGTAATAAGGCAGGAGGTAAATTATCAATACAGTAGTACCCTAAATCTTCAAAACTTTGTACGGCAACTGTTTTCCCTGCCCCTGACATCCCCGTAATAATGACGATTTCATTTAGTGTTTCTATTTGTTGCTCCATCGCTATCCTCTCCTCACTATTCATTTGATTGTTGAATTTTTTCACTCAATAGTTGAAATTCTGTTGTATATTCAAACGTGCCATATTGTATGCCACGCTCATTTACAGCAAATAGTAAGTTTGTGCGATCTCCTTCAGCCATTGGTAAATGTGCTAATGCACTAATTGGATGCCATTCTAAAATACCTTCACGATTTTCCTTTAACGGTACGCCTGTATAATCTTTGGCTAAAAATGTATATAACATCCATTCATCGACAACTTGATTATCTTCTTTAATGACCATTGTATAAACGCCTTTTAAATGCGTATCTACTGGTATCGCTTCCGTTTCTTCGGAAAATTCACGCGTAGCCGCTTCAAAAATCGATTCGCCTGGCTCCATTTTCCCACCCGGTGCTACATACCATCCGCGACGAGGTTTTTTGAGTAATAATACTTGGTCGTCTTTTTTTACAATTAAATTCGCAATACGTTGCATGACGTACACCTCCACTTTAAAAAGCATTCTATTTCTATTATATATGCATTGCTATCTTTGTGCCAAAAAGAGTTGCTAATTTTGTTTTGTGCGATAGTATCGTAATTTCATTGAAGCATCTTATCTTACCATACCTCTTTATAATTGAACACACAGAAAGAGTGCTGCTGTCCTCATTGGGGTTGGACAACAGCACTCTTCTGTATTAAGGAGTTTGTTTACTACTCCTTCACTATAACGCACCGATATTACGCTGTCATAACAAATACATTACAGCGCCATAAACGTTGTGTAACAAATATTAAATGCTTAATTTCTCTTTTAATTCTTCAATATAATGTTGTGCTGCTTGTGCTGCAATTGAACCGTCACCTGTTGCTGTAACGATTTGACGTAATGTTTTTTCACGAACGTCACCTGCTGCATAAATACCAGGTACGGCTGTTTCCATATTGTCATTTGTTAAAATATAGCCCGCTTCATTTAAAATACCTAATGATTCAAACGGTTTTGTTAGTGGCACAGTACCAATGTAAATGAATACACCGTCTGCTTCTACTGTTGATTCTGAACCGTCTTGTGTATTCACAAGTGTTACGCTACCAACTTTACCGCCTGCATCGTTAATTTCTTTTACGGTATTATTCCAAATGAAATCAATTTTGTCGTTCGCAAACGCGCGGTCTTGAATAATTTTTTGTGCGCGTAGCTCGTCACGACGGTGAACGATTGTTACTTTCTCTGCAAAGCGTGTTAAGTAAATACCTTCTTCTACTGCTGAGTCACCGCCACCAACAACGATTAAGTTTTTGTTGCGGAAGAATGCGCCATCACATACAGCACAGTAACTTACGCCACGGCCACCAAGCTCCGCTTCACCTGGGATTCCCATTTTTTTATACTCTGCACCTGTTGCTAAAATAATTGTGCGTGTTTTATATTGCTTTTTACCAGCAACGATTGTTTTATATTCTTCACCGTCGATGATTTCTGTTACATCACCGTATGCGTATTCTGCGCCAAATTTTTTCGCATGGTCAAACATTTTTGTCGACAGCTCAGGGCCTAAGATTGTTTCAAAGCCTGGGTAGTTTTCAACTTCCTCTGTGCTTGCCATTTGTCCACCTGGAATACCACGTTCAATCATTAAAGTTGAAAGATTGCCACGTGATGTATATACAGCTGCTGTCATTCCGGCTGGTCCTGCTCCAATAATTACAACATCATAAATTTTTTCTTCTACTGCTGACATGAAATTGTCTCCCTTCGACTACTAACTTCTAAATTAATTATATCGTATACGATTTAAGTTGTTTTCTCAACTGTTCTGCTCAGAAGACTGTAAAAACTGCTCAATATCGTTTAAATACTTCGTTAATGTGGCTGGTGTTGTGCTATAACGTTTCGCCATCGCTGTCTTTGATGCACCTTCACCGAGTAGTTGTTCATATAAATAGTGGACAGCTGCTGCAATCGCATCAACATGTTTGAACTCGTATTGTTGGTCAAGCCCTGCATTCCCAAGTGCAAACCAAAATAAAAACAGCGCACGATTATCAGTTGTAATCTCTTCCACACTTTCATGAAGCGCATCTGCTACTTGTCCGTAACGGATGAAAATTTGCTCAGCTTGAGATGCACCATTAAATGAATGTCCAAGCATTTTGCCTAAATACAGTTTTTCAAGCACCGTGCAATGCTCTACTTGAATTACATACGGTTCTGCAAGTATATGCTGGCGGAATGGTGATAAACCTAAAAAATGAATACCACACACACGCTCATGCTCAAGCGGGCTTAACAATAAACGCATAATGTGCTCACGATTTTGCGTGCAATCATGCACATCTAATTCTTCAATGCCATCTTGCCACGGTTCATAACCTTCCATCTCTGGGAAGAAAATTAGTAAATTACGCCATGCTTGCGCTGCAACATGAAAATCACCTGTGTAATACGCACACTGTGCAAGCCAGTAATAATATACACGTTCTGAGCCAATTTCATTGCCTGCTAAACGTTTAAAGCAATGATAGGCTTGCTCGTATTTACCGACAACAGCGAGTGTTGTACCAAGCTTAATAATCGTTTCAACATGTAGTGGATACACATCTTCAAGCATCGGTATATAATGATTCAACGCTTCACGGTCACCTTCTTGTAACGCAATCATCGTCAATTGACAGTACGTTTCTAAATTAGCGCGTTCATCTCGTACAAGCTCATGTAAAATCGCACGTGCTTCTTCATACTCTTGCAAATACGTATATGTTACCGCTAAAAAATTATACGCTTCGACAGTCGGCTTTTCCTCAATTAAATGTTCTAAATAATCACGTGCTTCGACAAACTGCTGTTGCTCCAGTAGTTTTGCGGCTGCAATTAACTCTTCCGGTAAATGACGTACTTGCAACGCTTCCTCTTCACCGATACCATACATATCAATGACTGCTGAAGCATCCGTCACATACATACCGTGTGGATGTTTTTGTAGATAAATCGAGGCATAATGAATGGCGGTATCGTATTGCTCTAACATAATCGCCATTTCCGTTAACGAAATAATAATCTCTTCATCATCAGGTGCATACTGTAGCGCACGTGTATACGTTTCTTGTGCTTCTAAATAATTCCCTAATTCTGCTTCTACATTCGCATAGCTCATTAAATATTCAACTGAGTGCGGGCTAAAATCAAGTGCTCGTCGCAAATAATGGCGCGCGCGTACTAAATTATTCGCCATAAATGCTTTCGTTGCACGTTCATTATAATAAGTAGCGCTTGGGATAAACGATACGATATTTGAATGCCCGATAAGTTGCTCGTTTTTTTCCAAATTGTATTCCTCCGACACTTAAATTCCAGACATAAAAGGAAAATCTTCTTCCTTTAATCACTTCCGCTTATTATAGCATATGCCTTCAAAAATGCAGTTATTTTAAAATGCCGAATCACAACAAAAAAGAGCTAGCCGCTCAAACTGCACGGCTAGCTCTTTTACCGAATAGGATAGATTCGTTTTCTACGCTGAAATATTATTCTGCTTTTTTACGATTGTGACGCGCTTCTAAAACACCTAGTACATCATACGCGTCAACCTTTTGCTCTTGTAATAATACAAGTAGGTGATACAGTAAATCGGCTGCTTCCCATTTCACTTCTTCTGCGTCACGGTTTTTCGCACCGATAACAACTTCAGTCGCTTCTTCGCCGACCTTCTTACAAATTTTATCGATACCTTTTTCAAATAAATACGTTGTATACGCACCTTCTGGCATATCGATTTCACGCTGTGCAATCACTTCTTTTAACTGTGGTAAAATGCCTACTGAGCCAACCGCTTCATTTTGTACGATTGTTTCTGTAAAGCATGATGTTGTGCCGTTATGACAAGCAGGTCCTGCTGGTACAACTTCCACAACGAGTGCATCTTTGTCACAGTCTGCTTTTATTGAAATAACGCGCTGTGTGTTGCCACTTGTTGCGCCTTTATGCCATAGCTCATTACGTGAACGTGAGAAGAACCATGTTTCGTTCGTCTCAATCGTTTTTTGTAAAGACTCTTCGTTCATATAAGCAACTGTTAATACTTCTTTCGATTGGGCATCTTGTACAACTGCTGTAATGAGCCCTTGTTCGTTAAATTTTAATCCTTCAATCATCGTACACAAACTCCTTTGTCACGTAGATAGCTTTTCACTTCAGCTACGCTCGTTTCTTTGTAGTGGAATATACTTGCTGCTAATGCGGCGTCTGTATCGACGTCTTGTAAAACTTCGCGGAAATGTTCAGCATTGCCTGCACCGCCACTGGCAATTACCGGTACTGTGACAGCATCACGCACCGCTTTTGTCAGCTTCACATCAAAGCCTGATTTTTCTCCGTCTTGGTTCATGCTCGTTAATAAAATCTCGCCCGCCCCTAAACGTACCGCTTCTTTTGCCCACTCGACAGCTGTCCACGTTGTTTTGTTGCGACCGCCGTGCGTGTATACCATCCACGTGCCGTCTTCTTCTGAATAACGCGCATCAATCGCAACGACAATGCACTGTGCGCCAAAATAATCCGAGCCTTCTTTAATCAGCTCTGGACGCTCAAGTGCTGATGTATTGACCGATACTTTATCGGCGCCTGCACGTAAAATACGCTTCATATCGTCAAGTGTGCGGATACCACCACCAACTGTAAATGGAATGGCTAAGCTTGCTGCTGTTTGACGTACAACATCGACCATCGTCTCGCGTCCTTCATGCGACGCTGAAATATCTAAAAACACAAGCTCATCTGCCCCTTGTGTATCGTAAAACTTCGCAAGTTCTACTGGGTCCCCTGCGTCGCGTAGCTCGACAAATTGAATGCCTTTGACAACGCGCCCTTCTTTTACATCCAGGCATGGAATAATGCGTTTTGTTAACATGTACGTTTCACTCCTTCAAGCCAAGACTGTAATAAAGCAACGCCTAACTCCCCTGATTTTTCAGGGTGGAATTGCATCCCTGTAAAGCTTCCATTTGACACGATACCTGGCACACGCACACCTTCATAATCGGCATACGCGACTAATTGCTGCTCGTCAATATTTGTCGCATAAAATGAATGTACAAAATACACATGGCGCGCTTCCGGTAACGTAGCGTTTTGTAACCACTGTGGCTCATTTTGTAACGCCACATCATTCCAACCCATATGCGGAATACGTGACACGCCGTTAAAGCGTTCAATGGTTCCTGTGAAAATGCCCAAGCCTTTTGTTGGTGCAACTTCAACACTATGCTCAAACAATAATTGCATCCCTAAACAAATGCCTAATAATGGCTTATTCGCTTCTTTTTGTGCGTAAATAAAATCGACTAGCTTCGTTTCCTCTAAACGCTTCATCGCATCAGGAAATGCACCAACACCTGGCAATACAACAGCGTCTGCTGCTGCTAGTTGCTGTTGGTCAGCTGTGACAAGCACTTCAACACCTAAACGTTTTAATGCTTGCTCGACACTAAATAAATTTCCCATTCCATAATCAATAACACCGATTTTCATTAGCCTAACAGCCCCTTCGTTGACGGCACACCTTTCACACGCGGGTCAATTTGAATCGCTGCGTCTAGTGCACGCGCTACCGCTTTAAAAATGGCTTCAATAATGTGATGTGTATTTTGACCATACGGCACAATAATATGTAAATTAATACGCGCCTCTAATGCAAACTTCCAGAAAAACTCATACACAAGCTCTGTATCAAATGTGCCGACCTTTTCATTTAACGGTGGCTCTACACGATACACAAAAGCAGGACGGTCTGATAAATCAACGACAACTTGTGCTAACGATTCATCCATTGGCACGAACGCATTGCCATAACGTTTAATGCCCTTTTTATCACCAAGCGCTTGACGGAATGCTTGACCTAACACAATACCGACATCCTCTGTCGTGTGGTGGTCATCAATCCATGTATCACCATTCGCTGTAATCGTCCCATCAAATAAACCGTGTTTCACAAATAAATCAAGCATATGGTCCATAAACCCAACACCTGTTTGAATATTCGCTTGACCTGAGCCATCTAAATTTAACGACACAGCAATTTGTGTTTCATTCGTTTTACGTTCGATTGTTGCAATACGTTCTGTCATTGAATTTTACTCTCCCTTTTTCCAGCCGCGCGCTTCTACTGCACGAGCATGTCCTTCTAATCCTTCTAAACGGGCTAAACGCGCAATTTTCGGTGCATTTTGTGCCCATGTTTCTTTCGTATAATATACAATACTCGTCTTCTTTACAAAGTCGTCTACGTTTAGACCACTTGCAAAGCGAGCTGTTGAATTTGTTGGAAGTACGTGATTCGTCCCAGCAAAATAATCTCCTACAGGCTCTGAACTATAACGTCCTAAGAAAATTGCACCTGCATGACGAATCTTTTGTGAATCTGCTTCTGCATTGGCTGTCATAATTTCTAAATGCTCAGGCGCTAATGTATTCACCGCTTTAATCGCTTCATCCATCGACTCCGCTACGTAAATTGTACCGAACGTTTCAATCGCTTTACGTGCAATTGCTTCGCGCGGTAACTTTTGTAGCTGCTTTTCGACTTCCGATGCAACCGCATCTGCTAAATCGTCACTTGTTGTAATCAGTACCGCACACGCTAATGTATCGTGCTCTGCTTGTGATAATAAGTCTGCGGCAATTTCATCTGCATACGCTGTTTCATCTGCTAAGACGCAAATTTCAGAAGGTCCAGCAATCATATCAATATCGACTTCGCCAAATACTTCACGCTTTGCAAGTGCCACGAAAATATTGCCTGGTCCTGTAATTTTATCTACCGGTGCAATCGTTTCTGTACCGTAAGCAAGTGCCGCAATCGCTTGCGCACCACCGATTTTATAAATCTCCGTCACCCCTAAAATATGTGCCGCGACAAGTACAGCTGCTGGTTGTTTACCATCTTTACTTACTGGCGATACAAACACAATACGTTCAACACCTGCCACTTGCGCTGGAATCACATTCATCAGTACTGATGAAGGATAAGCAGCTGTGCCACCTGGTACGTATAAACCTACTGCATCAAGTGGTGTAATACGCTGTCCTAAATACGAACCATCTTGAAGTGGCAATGTATACCCTTCTCTGCGCTGTGCTTCATGGTAAAAACGAATATTTGCCGCTGCCTCTTCTAAATCACGGTATAGCTGTGGGTCAAAACTCGCAACTGCCTCTGCAATTTCTTCTGGCGTAACACGTAAATCGTCTAGCACAATGCCGTCCCATTTTTCGGTATATTCTTTTACCGCTTCATCACCGCGTGTACGTACTTGTTGTAGCACGTCACGTACCGTTTGTAATTGCTGTTCATTGCCGCTTTCTAATGGACGCTTCAATGAAACAGCTTCACTTAGATTGACGATGTTCATGCATCCTTCACCTGCTCATTCACAATTTTCTTTAAGCGACGTACTAAATCTGTAATACGTGCGCCTTTTAAACGATAGCTTACAGGATTCGCAATTAAGCGTGATGATACGTCTGTAATATGCTCATATTCAACAAGCCCATTTTCCTTTAACGTACGACCTGTTGATACAATATCTACAATGCGGTCTGCTAATCCAATCATCGGTGCTAGCTCAATCGAACCGTTTAACTCAATAATTTCGACTTGTTCGCCAATGCCTTTATAGTATTTCGTTGCGATTTCAGGATATTTCGTCGCAATGCGCGGCGCAATTTCGTCCATCGTTGTGTTCGGTAAACCAGCTGAAGCAATATAGCATTCGCTAATTTTCAAATCTAATAACTCGTGCACTGTACGTCCTTGCTCAAGCAATACATCTTTGCCCGCAATGCCAATGTCCGCTACCCCATGCTCGACATACACTGGTACATCCATTGGCTTTGCTAAAATAAAACGAATATTTTCTTCTGGAATTTCAATCATTAACTTACGAGACATTTCCATCTCTGCAGGCAAATTGAAGCCTGCTTGAATTAGTAGCTCGTATGCTTCTTCAAAAATGCGCCCTTTTGGCATCGCAATCGTTAATTCACTCATTGCTTCGTTCCTCCCGCTGTAATTGTAATGACTTCGCCAAATGGCTCAATAAACATCGCTTCATTCACTACAGCTTCGCGCGCTTGCATTGTGACATGCTTGCCTTGCTCACGTAACGTTGCTGCACGTACTACCGCTTGCTCGTAACAGCCTTTTTCAAATAACACAACGGCTGTTTGCTGTGTAATTGTTTGTTTTGGTAACACTTCCAGCAAACGGTCTACACGTAAACCGAAGCCTGTTGCACCTACGGGTTGTCCGAAATTATGCAATAAACCGTCATAACGACCACCATTACCAATTGGGAAACCTGAACCTGTAGCGAACACTTCAAATAGCATGCCTGTGTAGTAATTCATATGGCTAGCTAGTGTAAAATCAAACGCAAACTCTTCTGCTAATCCCGCAATTTTCAATAGTTCTTCTAATTCTTTCATATACACAAGTGCATCGTTTTTCGTCACGTATTTTTCAATTTGTGCCAATGACGTTAAATTCGATGCTTCCTCGATAAATTGTAAGAGCGATTGTGTTTTCATTGTCGGTAAACCAAATGCTAATACAGCTTCCTCAAAACCAACGAAGTTTTTTTGGACAAGCAGTACACGTAACTCTTCCGCTTGTTCATTTGTATCTGTATAGCTCGTTAAAATGGACTGTAAAATTCCTGCATGTCCAATTGTTAATTGATACGATGTAATGCCAAATTCCTTCATTAAGCCCGCTGCTAATGAAATAACTTCTACGTCCGCATACACACTAGCATCACCAATTAACTCTACGCCCATTTGGTCAAACTCTGCTGGACGACCGCCCTCCGTTTCTTGCGCACGGAATACATTTGCAAAATACGCTAAGCGCAATGGAATTTTTTCTTTTAATAGTTTTGATGTTGCGACACGCACAATCGGCGTTGTCATATCTGGACGTAGCACAAGGGTATTGCCTTGGCTATCGACTAATTTAAATAAAGATGCATCATAAATCGCAGATGCTTTTCCGACCGTATCGTAATACTCAACTGTCGGTGTCTTAATAAAATCATATCCGTTTGTACGTAAATATTGGCGCCCTGTTTGACGCACGTTTTCTAATTTTTCATAAATGGCAGGGAATGTATCGCGCATGCCTAGTGGTTTCTCAAACATTTGAATCATCGACATATCAGTTCGTCACTTCCTATTTTCACTTTAGTACACTAGAGTGTTAGAGTAGTAGAATATGAAAGTATTGTATCGAAAAATCAGCGTAACGTCAACGCCTTCACGAAAAATTAACAATACATTCATTTTTAAGACTTATCTTTTAAAAATGATTATTCTGTCAATTATATATGAAATTGCACGATAAACCTACCTTATTTTCGTTGATACACAAGGATGAGCAACTTCATCGCGTAACAAAGAAAATGCGCTCTTCTTATATAAAAAGCGTGTGTACGAAAAACTCGTACACACGCTTTTTTAATGACGTCGTTCACTCCACACCGGCATATCCTGCGCTTTCCGTGCCGCCATTTGTTCTGCTGTATAAATAATTTGCATCGGATTACCACCGACCATACTTCCTGCTGGTACGTCTTTATGGACCAATGTCATCGCGGACACAATAGCTCCATCGCCAATTGTGACACCTGGTAAAATTGTTGTGTTAGCACCGACCATCACATTTTTGCCAATTTTGACATCCCCTAAACGATATTCATCAATTAAATACTCATGGGCTAAAATTGTTGTGTTAAAACCAATAATCGAATTATCGCCAACGGAAATACGTTCTGGAAACATGGAATCAGGCATGACCATTAACGCTAGTGATACACGTTCGCCAATCTCCATCTTCAAAAACGTTCGGTACAACCAATTTTTCACACGCATCCACGGCGTAATGCGACCAATTTGAATAAAAATAAAGCACTTCATAATCTTCCAAAAGGATACGGTGTCATACACATGCCACAAGGAATTTGCGCCTTCTCTTACACGATAACGCTCTGTTTTCCGCATGTTTTCACTCCTTTACGATGTCGAGTAAATCCAACATGTCGTGCAGTATATAATCAGGATGTAAGCTGCGTAAAAATGCTTCCCCTTTAATCGACCATGCAACACCAGCCGTTTTCACGCCAGCATTTTTGCCACCTTCAATATCATGCGAATTATCACCAATCATGAGCGCTTCTTCACGACAAACGCCTAACTGTGCAAGTGCCTTTTCAATCGGTTCTGCATGTGGCTTTGGATGGTCTACATCGTCAAGCGTAATCGTCACATCAAATAAATGAGCGACACCCATCAACTGCAAACCACGTTCCATCGTTGTACGAATTTTCGTCGTTACAATCGCTAGCTTAATCCCTTGTGCATGAAGCGCTTCTAATGTTTCTTTCACATTTGGATATTCCGACACCAGCGTATCATGATGCGCTTGATTCCACATACGATACTTGTGTACCATCTCCGCCGTACAATCTGGACATTCTGCCAAAAACGTCTGTTCAAGCGATGGCCCGATAAAGCGTACATAATCTTCGTCCGTATATTTCCCTGGTGCATATTCTTCGAGCACATGACGAAATGTTTCAATGATTAATGTATTCGTATTCAGTAGCGTACCATCAAAATCAAATAGCAATGCTTTGACCATCATTGTCAGCTCCTAATCTGCGTAACGTGCGCCGTCTTTTTTCATACGACCATAAATGATACCTGCAATCCCAAAAACAATCGCAATGATTGATACGACCTGTGCTGAGCGTAAATCGCCAATTAAATATAAGCTGTCGGTACGTAAACCTTCGATAAAGAATCGACCAATTGAGTACCAAATTAAATAACCGAAGAAAATTTCACCACGGCGTAAGTTTACATTACGCAGTAAGACTAAAATAATTAAACCGATCACATTCCAAAGTGATTCATATAAAAATGTCGGATGTACGTATGTCATCACACCGTTTAACTCAACATACATATGGTCAATAATCCAATTTGGAATAAATAAACCTTCTAAAAACTCACGGGATACTGGCCCACCAAACGCTTCTTGGTTCATAAAATTGCCCCAACGTCCGATAATTTGACCAATTAAAATACTTGGTGCGGTAATATCTGCTACTTTTAAGAAGCTCACACCCTTTATACGGCAGAAAATATAGGCCGTAATAAATGCACCAATTAACGCACCGTGAATGGCAATACCGCCGTTCCAAATTTCAATAATTTTCGCGGGGTTCTCTCCGTAATAATCCCACTTCATCGCTACATAATATATACGCGCGCTAATAATTGCAATCGGTACAGCCCAAATAAGTAAATCGGCTAAAAAATCTTCCGGTAAGCCACGCTTTACCGCTTCTCGTTGCGCAAATAAATACGCTAAAATAATACCTGACACAATTAGTAGTCCGTACCAACGTACTGTAAACGGCCCTAATTGAAAGGCAATCGGGTCAAGCCCTAGTAAAAAATCCATCATTACCGTCCTTTCTTATCCTTCAAAATCTTCATCTGCAATCATTGCGTCTAAACGACGTGAAAACTCTTCTGCTGCATTAACCCCCATACGTTTTAGGCGGTAATTCATTGCAGCTACTTCAATAATAACGGCTAAGTTTCGCCCAGGTTGCACCGGAATAACAAGCTTCGTGAGCTCCGTATCAATAATTTTCATCTTTTGCTCATCTAAGCCAAGACGGTCATACATTTTATTGGGGTCCCAAATTTCAAGGTCAATCACAAGTGAAATTCGCTTATTATTACGCACCGCACTTGCTCCGAATAATGTCATCACATCGATAATACCGATACCACGAATTTCAAGTAAATGTTCAAGCAGTGGTGGCGGATTCCCAATAAGTAAATTTTCTGCTTCTTGGCGAATTTCCACACAGTCATCTGCTACTAAACGGTGACCCTTTTTTACAAGCTCCAGTGCCGTCTCACTTTTACCAACTCCGCTTTTCCCTGTTAATAGCACACCAATACCGTACACATCGACAAGTACACCATGGACTGCTGTCATCGGCGCTAAGCGACTTTCTAAATAGTTCGTTAAACGACTTGAAAAACGTGTCGTCGTCATCGATGTCGATAACACCGGTACTTGATACTCATTTGAGGCATCAATTAATTCCTGCGGTACAATATTATCGCGTGAAATAATAACAGCTGGCGTCGTCGGTGAACATAATTTACGCATACGTTCCACCTTTACACCATCTGGTAACATTTCAAAAAACGATAATTCCGTCATCCCTAATAGCTGCACACGATTAGCTGGATAGTGTGTAAAATACCCTGCCATCTCGAGCCCTGGACGCGAAATATCACTTGTTGTAATGGCGCGCCCAATTCCTTCTTCACCACCAACAAGTGTTAAGTTAAACTCTTCCATCACATCTCTTGTTGTAACTTGCATACTGACACCTCAATTCTCGCAATCTTTCATTATTTTAGCATGATATGATATGAAAAGGTATTACACACACAGCTCATTTGGTAAACAGGGGTTTGAGCGAGTCATCTAAACTATATGCAAAAATAAAAGCACACATAACAAACTCGTTACGTGTGCTTCGCCTACCATCCTTCTCTCCAGCTAGGATGGTATCAATATTTTATTTTTGCTCGGCTAACCATGCTGCAGCTGCTTCTGCTTGTTCACCTTTAATTAAACCAGGTGGCATACCATTTTTCCCATTTTCAATGATGTCTAAAATTTCCGCTTCTGATAAACGAGCACCAACATCGTTTAATGCAGGTGTATTCCCTTTACCTTCTAAGTTTCCACCGTGGCATGTCGCACATGATGATTTCACAACGTTCTCACCATCTACTACGCCATCTGTACTTTGCGTTGCTTCGTCATCGCCGCTACACGCCGCTAATAATAGTGCTGAACTAAATAATGCTGCTAATAAACGTTTTTTCATCCCATTCTCTCCCTCATCGTCACATACTATCTACATTATATACCAAGCTTATGCTTTCTTAAAACCCTCGCCTAGTACTTCATATGCGTCAGAAACAATGACAAATGCTTTTGGGTCAATGGTTTGTACAACTTGTTTCAAACGTGTGAACTCTGTTTGATACACGACTACCATTAGCATCGAGCGCTCTTTTTGTGTGTACCCGCCAATCGCAGGCACTTTTGTCACACCACGGTCAATTTCCGCATAAATCGTTTCACGAATTTGGTCTTCTTTTTCTGAAATGATATAGACCATTTTCGATCCGCTAAATCCAAGCTGAATAATATCAATCGTTTTCGTCGTCACATACAACCCAATAATCGCATATAAACCTTTTTCAATATCAAATACAACAGCCGCACTTACTGCAATAATGCCATCAATTAAAAGTACACTCGTTCCTAATGTTAACCCTGTATACTTCGTAATAATTTGTGCCAATAAATCTGTACCGCCCGTTGATGCTTTCCCTTTGAATACAAGACCAATACCTGCCCCGATAACGATACCACCAAAAATGGCACCAAGTAACGGGTTCATCGTTACCGCTTCAATATTTTGCGTTAAAATAACAACGAGTGGCAGCGTTAATGTACCAACCAATGATTTCAACCCGAAGTTTTTCCCTAAAATTACAACGCCTGCAATAAATAATGGAATGTTAAATGCATATTGCACAAGCCCTGCATTCCAGCCAAACAAGCCATTTAAAATCGTACTAATACCACTTACGCCACCTGAAGCGACTTGGTTCGGTAATAAAAATAAATTAAATCCTAATGCAATGACGATTGCTCCAGCAATGACATACACATATTCCAGAAACGTATCTTTAAATTCGTACGTTGTTTTCCCCATATTTTTTCCTCACTTCATTTTTCAGTCATTATCGACAAAATTATATCAAACGCGTCTGCTGAATGGAACTTCATCACGATGAAGGACGCCATGAAAAAAAGCTAGTGAGCTTTTTGCCACTAGCTTTTCATGTCTGGCTTCATTGAATGATAGACGGCACTTTCCGCCCACGCCATTGATTCGTCGTATATTTGTTGTGCAAAGCTCGGTTGAATGTGTAATGATGCGCAATACGTTTCCACATCATCCCAACGCATTTTTCCAAGCGCGATGCTGAATTTTAAATACGGGGCGTATTTCGTATCCTTGCCAATTAATGTATCAATAATCTCATCATTGAGCGGCATCTGCCCTAAAATATGCTGTAATGGTCGTTGTAGCAGCGAATCAATTAATGAAAACATACCGACTAAAAAATATTCAGATGGATTTTTAAAATGTTTGCGACGTGCAAGCTGCTCACATACACGTGCGCGGAATAAAGACATAATCATTAATTGCTTAAATGCGCCCGACTCGTTCGCATTTTTCATTTCTCGAATCGCGAGCAAATACATCCACTTACGCAATTCGGTAATCCCTAACATGACAACCGCTTGCTTAATCGAGCTAACTTTACGACGTAAACGTGGGTCAACTACGCGAATAAACTGCATTAATTTATAAGAAAGCGCTACATCACGTTCAATTTGTGTCGCTAATTCATTCATATCTAAATCTTGATTTTTTAACATCGCTAACACTTGTAAATATTGTAGTGTATTTATTGGAATTTCATATGATTTCACTAACTGCGGTTGCTCAAAGAAAAAACCTTGAAACAATTGATAACCTGCCTGACACGCTTCATTAAATTGACCACGCGTTTCTACACGTTCCGCAACAAGTAATACATGTGGATACGTTGTTTGAATTAACGTTTCAATCTCAAAACGTTCGTTAGGCGTTGCACTTAAGAAATCGACCTTCACATAATCAATATATTGGAACAACTCTTTATATAATTGATTTTCATATAGTACGAAGTCATCCATCGCGATTTTAAAACCACGTCTCTTTAACACCGCTAAACGCTTTACTAATCGCTCGGTAATCGGCACATCTTCCAATATTTCAATGCCAATTTGCTTCGCCTCTAAATGGTCAAGCAACGGTCCCATCAATAAATTTTCAGTAAAATTCACAAAGCATAATTTCCCTTTCGCCACTTCATCCATGCCAATTGACAGCAATGCGTTTGTCAATACTTGCATTGTCGCATCATCATCGTTCGCGGCACTATGCGTTCGCACTTGCTTATTACGATAAAGTAGCTCATAACCAACTATGTGCTCCTGTGCATCAAAAATCGGTTGGCGCCCAACAAAAACCTCCATAAAAACCTCCTTCCTCTCTTACGGATTAGTAGTGTAATGTAATCACAAAAAGAGCTGTCTATGCTCGGCACAAACAACTCTTTTCATTAGTTTTTTACTAGTCGTTGTTTTGCAAATCCTACAACTGCTGGCAACACAGAAATAATAATAATTAAAATCAGTACTGTTGAGAAATTATCTTTAATTACTGGAATATTGCCGAAGAAGTAGCCTAGCAACGTACAGCTAAACACCCATGCAAAGGCTCCCACTACATTGTAGAGTAAGAAATAGCCGTAATTCATACGACTTGCACCAGCAACGAACGGGATAAATGTTCGAATAAACGGCATAAAGCGGGCAATGACAATCGTTTTACCGCCATGCTTATTAAAGAATGCTTGCGCTGCGTCCATACGTTCTTGACTAACAACACGCCCTAAAAAGCTATTCGGTGGAATCGATGTTCCGACCTTTTTACCAATATGATAGTTTACCGTGTCACCGATAACCGCTGCGACAAAGTAACCAATGAGTAAAATCGGAAGTACGAATGCTCCTTGTGCCGCTAATGCACCACTGGCAAATAATAAAGAATCTCCTGGTAAAAACGGAAAAATAACAAGCCCCGTCTCTACAAATACAATACCAAAAACAATACCGTATGCCCATGCACCGAAATCTTGAATAATGTCGACGAGATGTTCGTCAATGTGCAAAATAAAATCGACTAGCGCCATCACGATATCCATATGTTTCCTCGTTACTTTCTATTTATAGTTTCATCCGTTCATTTTACGTTTTTTCACCGTAACTGTCACGAACAGTTTTTCCTAACTTTTTATAAATATTTGTTAAACCATTCAATGATTTCTGCTAATCTCGCTTCACGTAATGAAGGAATCCCATCTCGTGATAAGCCATGGCTACTATCTGGGAAACGTACGAACGCCGTTTCTTTCCCTTGTGCCTTTAACGTAATATATAATTGCTCCGCCTGTTCAATTGGACAACGGAAATCTTTTTCACTGTGTAAAATAAGCAGTGGCGTCGTAACATTTTGTGCATATTTTAATGGCGAATGATGCCACAGTTTGTCAATGTCCGTCATGTCGGCACCAATTTGCCAATCTGTAAAGTAATAACCAATGTCTGACACACCATAAAAGCTAATCCAATTTGAAATCGAACGCTGTGTCACCGCTGCTTTAAAGCGGTCTGTGTGTCCAACAATCCAGTTTGTCATAAAGCCACCATAGCTACCACCTGTAACACCTAGACGTCCTTCATCAATCCAATCATACTGTGCAAGTACCGCATCAAGCCCTGCCATAATATCCTCGTAGTCACCGCCACCGTAATCACCGCGACACGCATCAACAAACGCTTGGCTATAGCCATGACTACCGCGCGGGTTTGTATATAACACGCCGTATCCTTGCGCTGCTAGTAGCTGCATTTCATGGAAAAATGAGTTGCCATACATCGTATGTGGACCACCATGAATTTCAACAATTAATGGGTACTTTCTACCTTTTTCATAATGAACGGGCTTCATTAGCCATCCATGCACATCATATTGCCCATCTATTGAATGATACACGATTGGCTCTGCATCTACAAGTGCTACCTGCTCTAGCCATGCATCATTAAAATGTGTTAATTGGACACGCGTCCCCATCGTAATGTCATACATAAATAGTTCACCTGGGAAAATACGATTTGTCACAGCAATTAACGCTTCATTGCCCGATTTCTTGACAGCATAATCGTAAATATGCTCATCTTCCGGTGATGCTGGATAAATAGCGCCATCAAGTGTAGCGTAATATAAACGAACATCGCCCATTACAGATAGTTGGAAGTATAATGCATTTGTTTCTGTCCAAACAACAGCAGGTGCATGCACACCTTGCTGATGGTCTGCCACTACATAATCGCCAACAGGTGCGTCGATAAACTCTGTAATGTTTGTCGTTTGCTGCGTCGCTAGCTCATAGACGAATACATTCGCATGTGTTGCATTTTTATATGTCTGGTCGCTCCCCACATATGCAATATACGCGTCGTCAACTGAAAATGCTGCGCCCCCAAAATAGCCATCACGCGTTTCAATCGCTCGCTCTTCCTTTGTTTGTAAATCTAATATATATATCGGTGATGCAAAATTCCAATCCTTCACCTCTGCACGATTCACGCTATACACAAGTTTTGTCCCTGCACCGTTAATTGCCTGTAATTGATATGGATATTTTCCGTCCGCTATTACTGTCACTTCACCTTGTAACGTGACACGCGCAATATGTTGTGTACGATTTTGGGCACGTAAACCGTCACCACCGACACCGTCCATTTTGTATTTCATGCCGTCAACTTTATACGGTGCAATATGTTTTGTCTTTTTTTCTTCTGGCTTTTCTGTTATTGGTACATCATCAAGCGCTGTTGCTGTCACGTAAAGTGCTTGCCCACAAGGTGACCATAAAAAGCTTGTTACACCATTTGGAACAGTTGTTACCGGCTGCGCTTCGCCACCACGTGCATGTAAAAGATGGACTTGTTGCGAGTCGCCACGCTTCGCTAAAAATGCCACATAGTTACCATCTGGACTCCACTGGGGGGATGACACTTTACTAAAGCCATATGTCCACTGCGTCACTTCATGAGATTGTAAATCAATATGGAATAAATGCGCCTCGTAATCATTTTCAGTCGCATTCATTTGCGTACGAATAAATACCGCTTGCTGTTCATCTGGTGCAAATACTGGATTTGTAATAGATTGTAATGTGTATAGGTCTGCAATTTCGATTGGTCGTTTCATATGTCCACTCCTAATTACTTCGATTTTCGTAATAATTGTACCACTGAATACAAGCACGTAACTATAAAAACATATCCATTTTTGCGATACTACAACAAAAGGAGGTGTTACATGTGCGTAGATCATTCCGTATCGTTACATGTATTCGCTGTGGACGTTCATTTCGTCAACGTCCCACTCGAAAAGTTCACGAGCATCCACTCGAAAAAATAATGAAGCAAGTACTGCCTACACTTTGCCCAACCTGTGCACAAAAACGATTATTACCGCGCCGCCCCTTCTAAAAATACACATATAAAAACGCCATCCATTTGTTGTTGGATGACGTTTTTTCCATTATTTTTGGATGCGCTCTTTAAAGGAACGACGCAAGATTTTACCGGTAGAGTTTTTCGGTAATTCATCAATCAGCTCAATCGTCGTTGGCACTTTGTATTTCACTAAACGTTCCTCACAAAATGCGCGTATATCCTCAGTAGAAGTTGTTTGTTCTTTTAAGACAATAAATGCATGCACCGCTTCCCCAAAGTTTTCGTCTGGGAAGCCGACAACGGCCGCTTCGACAATATTAGGATGTGTATAAAGCACTTCCTCGACTTCACGTGGATACACATTAAAGCCTCCAACAATAATTAAATCTTTCTTACGGTCTACAATATAAAAATAACCCTCTTCATCCATACGCGCTAAGTCACCTGTATATAACCAGCCATCACGAATGGCACGCGCTGTTTCTTCGGGCATATTGTAATAACCTTTCATAATATTCGGTCCGCGTACAATAAGTTCCCCGACTTCTCCAACCGGTAGCTCATCACCGTATTCATCGACCACTTTATTTTCAACATTTGGAATGGTCGTACCGATAGAACCTGCTTTTCGTTCGCGATCTAACGGGTTAAAGCACGTAACAGGTGACGCCTCTGATAAACCATACCCTTCAGAAATGCGCACATTGAAGCGTGCCTCAAATGCATGTAATAACGCGACTGGTAATGAAGCTCCCCCTGAAATCGCCAAACGTAAATGCTCGAAGTCCTTCGCATCACCTGATTCATATTGATATAAGAAGTTAAACATTGTTGGTACACCTGCAAAAACGGTTGCTCGCTGTTGTTTGGCTAATGTAAAAATCTCTGCCGGGCTAAAACGTGGTGCTAATAAAACCGTGGCACCTTTCATTAATGGTGCATTCACAACAACGGTTAACGCGAACACATGGAACACTGGCAATGTCGCAATGACACGATCGTTTTCTGTCATCGCTAAATATTGCCCTACATCGCGCGCATTGCTGTATAAGTTTTGATGAGTTAGCATCGCACCTTTTGGATGCCCTGTTGTGCCAGATGTATATAAAATAACAGCTGTATCTTGCTCATCTACTTGTTGAATCGGCGCAGCGTGCTTTACGTCCGCTAAAACTGCTTGAAATAGCTTCGTTTTTTGCTGTGCTTGTGCTGACAATGTGGCCACTTGTGCACTCGCCTCTGTCGTCGTTTCACAAATAATGTACGTTCGAATCGCTGGAAATAGCTGTGCCGCTACTTCTACAAGTGGTACTAACATATCAAGTGCAATGATTCCTTTCACATTGCCATCTTTTAAAATATAGCTAATTTCATCTTTCGTATACGTTGGGTTCACCGGCACTGCCGTTGCACCAATTCGCATAATCGCATATAGCGATATAATAAAATGTGGTGTATTCCCTAGTAATAATGCAACATTGTCCCCTTTTTCAATGCCTGCATCTACTAAACCTTGTGCAAAACGGCTAATGGATTGTTCTAAAATTTCATAGCTTACATCTTGTCCTTGAAAGTGATACGCAGTTTTTGTTGGCGTTTTTTTCGCTTGCTCGTGAACGGTCTGCACTAATGTCAAAACAAACACCCCTTTGTTTTTATGAATGACGATTCATTCTTATTTGCTATTATAAAATAATTAACCATCGATAACAACAAATATTTCTACTTTACGTAACTTTTCTTGTTAATTACTTTTAATATGCGCGATATAACGCCAGCGAATTAAATAATAGTAAAAAATTTGAATGGTAATCAGTACAACAAAGCCGATAATTACTTCATCGACAATCGTAATGTTCACAAGATGCTCTAACAGCACATTAAAACTGATTAATACGATCGTGCTGTGAACAAGTGCGACGAGCCACGGTAGGAAAAACTGTGGCATTAAATGTCGATCAACTAAACGATGGAGCTCACCATCCGTTAAGCCCATGCGGCGCAACACATCAAAATGCTTTTGAATACGCTCTAAATCCGCGTACATTTTAAAATACACAAAGCTTCCGGCAGCGAGTAAAAAGACAGCAGCGACCAATAACACAATCAACGTAAACAACGAGTACGTAGCGAGTACAAATGAATAGTTAAGCCCTGCATTCTCAAAATAAAACGGTAAATCATACCCAAGCGAATTCGCTGATTCTTGCTCGACCATCGCATCAATCGCAACACCAATATGTTCGAGCTCCATCCACTGAGGCACATCAAATGTGTATAGGCGATACGCAGATTGCTCAAATGTTGTGCCAATCAGCGGTTGTTCAATTTTTATAAAGTCTTCGTCACTAATAATGATGGAGTTACTACTTACAAAATTGCCTGGAAAAATAAATTCTGGATACACACTATCAATGACTAGCGGGATACTATTTTCCTTCAACACCGTACGCACCGTATAATTTTGCAAATCGGAAATAGCATCTTCTGAATATGGAATAAACATCGCTTCCCCTTGTGATAACGTAACAAGTGGATACCCTAGCGAAAACAGCAAATGGTTAATTTCAGACTCTCGGAATACTTCCACTTCATATTTTGTGTAAGAAGAGGTTTGTTGAATGACTGTAAAACGCGATAAATTATACGATAAGCGATCTAACTCTAATTGATTCCGTAGCGAGGCAATATGTTGCTGTTCATACGGGTTATCAATTGTACTTTTATACACCATGCCGAGCGGATTTAAGCGCTCATACTGCGTTGTATAAGACGATACAGAGGCCAGTACACCTATCGTTAAAAAGGTAAGCGTCGATACTAATGTAATGACAAAAAACATTTTGACATTGGCACGAATCGTTTGAATCGTTTCAGATAAGGAAATCACTGAATAACTGCGCCAATAATATTTTTTCTGTAAACGAAAACGTTCGAGTAGATATGGCAATGTATCGCTAAATAAATAATACGTGCCGACGATACCAAACAGTGGCACAATAATAATAAATGCTAAATTTTCTAGTTTCACTCCGATAAACATGCCGATATAGGAACAAATAATAAAGCTTAAGCCTAATACCGCACGACGAACTGTTACAGGTCGTTGTTTATGTTCATCATGTCCGCGCAGTAAATGAATCGTCCTACGCTCTTTTTGCGTAACAATACTGGCATAAGCAATGACCATAAACGCACTTGTAAATACCCCGACCGTCAGTAAAAACGGTTCCCATGCAACATACATGTGCAACTCATCTAAATGTAAAATTTCTCGCACAATCATAAAGAAGAAGCGCGTAAATGCAAAGCCGAACGCAATGCCAACAATAATAGACGTAAAGCCAATGAGCATCGTTTCTAAAAAGATTAAACGTCCAAATTGGCGCTCATCCATCCCGAGATGGAACAATACACCAAATTCCTTTGCTCGTGCCTCTAAAAATGCGTTCATTGAATAATACAGAAAGAATAAACTAAACAATGCTAAAATGATTTCAGCGACAACCATACCGAGGAGCGACATGACCCCTAGTACACTTTCATCAATATTTGGATGAAACAATAACATCGAGTAAATAAAGAAAACGAGCACAGAAAAGCAGCTCGCCATAAAAAATGCCGCATAAATTCGGCTATTACGAATTACGTTACGATAAGCGAATTGACGAAAGGTCACCAACGCCACCTCCGAGTAAGCTTAAGACGTTTAAAATTCGTTGGAAAAACGTTTGTCTACGCTCATCCTTATAAATTTCATTAAAAAACTGCCCGTCTTTAATAAATAACACACGGTCACAATAACTCGCAGCAATTGGGTCATGAGTTACCATAATAATCGTCGCTTGCTGTGTTTGATTAATATTGCTTAGTAACTCTAGCACTTCGCGCGACATATGAGAATCCAAGTTTCCAGTAGGTTCATCGGCTAATATAATCGACGGACGATGAATAAGCGCGCGCGCAATCGCTGTTCGCTGTGCCTGTCCCCCTGAAATTTCATTTGGACGCTTTGTTAGTAAATCCGTTAGCCCTAAGCTATTCGCTAAAGCCGTGACACGTTTTTGCATTTCATCCACATCATAATGGTCCAATGTTAAAGGTACAATAATGTTTTCTTCCAACGTCAACATTTGTAATAAATGGAAATCTTGAAAGATGAAGCCGAGCTTGCGTCGACGTAAATGCGCAAGCTCCATTTTCGTTAGCGTTGCTGGACGAATACCTTCAATCATAATTTCGCCTGCTGTCGGTGCATCAATCGTTGAAATCATATTGAGCAGCGTTGTTTTACCACTGCCGGAAGGTCCCATAATCGCTAAAAACTCACCTTTTTCCACATCTAAGCTTAACTGGCTAATGGCACGATGCGTCACTTTGCCCTCATACACTTTTGTGACATCTTTCACTTCTAAAATTGGCACTCTGTTCACATACTTTCCTTTAGAATCCAAGGGAGTACGGCTTCAAAACTAATTTCAATAGCTGCCTCTCCCATTTGTAATGGCACGCTGTCAAACTGTGCTGTTAACGATAAGCAAAACATATCTAACATCACGTCCCACGCTTCAAAATCACCTGTCATCACCGCTCCGTATGCATAAAATACACCGCTATACATCACCTTTTCCCCTTGATCTACCGGTAATGCCTGCAATGAAAAGGGCTTCGTATAATCTACGCCTAATCGTTCTAAAAACATATGCATATCTGCGGTATAATAACGCATAACTTGTCGAAAATTTTGATGCATTTTCGAAGATGTAGCGGGTAAATCCTCATAAATTTGCTTCGTCGTCTGTTCATCTATGAGTAAAGACCATTCCTCAATTTGTAGCGCCTCCATACTCTCCTCCTTATTGACCAAATCGAAGTGTCACCGTCGTCCCAACGCCTACTTCCGATGTAATGAGTAATTCATGTCCAAGTTTTGTGCTTACTTCCTGTGCTAAATATAAGCCCATCCCTGTTGATTCACCTGTTTTCCGCCCATTTTCGCCTGTGAAAAAAGCTTTTGTCACACGGGATAAATCAGACTTTGGAATGCCAATCCCTTCATCTCGTACAATTAATAGTACATCTCCTTGTTGCTGGTCAACAGTAATGTACACCTTTTTTTGTGGTTCAAATGTGTATTTCACTGCATTCGTAATAAACTGACCAATCACAAATTTTAACCACTTTGAATCTGATGTCACGGTTACCCCATCTTCAATATCAAGCTGCGGGAAAACGCGCTTTGTAATAAAGAGACGTTTATTTTCATTGACTACTTGGCTAACAAGCTGTTTCACATCGATCGTCTCAACATGCAAATCTTCTTCAAATTTTTCTAAACGCGCATTCATTAACACCATTTCTAAGCCATTTTTTAAACGCTCGACTTCTTCTTTCATCGATTGCCCATCTAACTCTTCCTCTTGTAACAGCAGCTCAATAACCGAAATCGGTGTTTTCATTTGATGTACCCATTGATTCATAAACTGGTCATGACGGTCCTTCGTCACATGCAGTGCCTGTACTTCAAACTGATAAATGCGATACAGGTGGTGCATATATTGTTCAACAGATTTCGACTCAGGTGTACGTGCGCTCTTATGTAGCGCATCTTCCATCTTGACCGGTGTTGCCGTCACTTTATCATAATACGACTGGCGTAACATATAGCGTACGACTAAAAATGACATCGTTAATAAAAGTACGATACTTAACGCATAAAAGGCTGTCGCCAAATCACGAAAGCCTTCTAACCAATATACCGCCAATAAAAAAATCGTAATAATCAGCTGTAAAATAATAAAGCTGCCATATTCACGTATAAATAAACGTAAGCCCATTATAGTTCATCCTCATGTAAGATGAAGCGATACCCCGCACCACGAACCGTTTCAATGCTTGATAACACATCATAATCCGTTAATTTTTTGCGCACACGCGTCATATTGACATTCAGTGTATTTTCATCCACAAACGACTGGTCATCCCATAGCTCCTCTAATAATTGCTCACGCGATACAACCTTTTGTGCATTACTCATTAATAAGCTTAAAATAATACATTCTTTCTTTTGCAGCGGCACAATCAATTCGCCTTTATGCAATTCCATACGCTCTAGTAAAAGCTGTAATTGCCCTGCACGAACTGTACGCTCCTCTTGCTTCGGTGCATATTCACCATACGTTCGACGAAGATGGCTACGAATTTTTGCTAGTACGATTTCATAGTGGAACGGCTTTGTAATAAAGTCGTCACCGCCATTTTCTAACGCAAAAATTTGGTCCATTTCACCTGAACGCGCAGAAATAAAAATAATAGGGCATGTCGTCTGCTGACGCAATTGACGACACCAGTAATAGCCATCATATGCAGGTAAATTAATATCTAATAAAATTAAATGGGGCTGAAATGCCACCGCTTCTTCCACTAATAAATCAAAATTTTGTACAACCTCTACTTGATACTGATACTTACGTAGTGTATCGGCTAATAGCGAGGCAATTTTATGATCATCTTCCACAATGAAAATCCGATGCTGTTCCATGCCTTCACACTCCTTTTTCTCTTTTTATTGTACACTATGATGTCGTTTCACTGTATGTATGAACTATTTAAGGGACATTCACATAAAAAAGCATCTGTAGAAGAAGACGTGCTCCTTCTTTTACAGATGCTCTCATAAGCCAAAACTATGGCCAACCACTCATATAGACGCGTATGTATGAAAAAAGGTTCTTTTCGCCCGTCTATTATTTCTTTAGCTTTTCTAAACCGACTAACATTAATGCGACAACTAATGCCGTTACAATTGTACCAAATGATTGCGGTAGCTGACGACCTTCTCCAATAATCATACGAATAAACTCCGCAAATGGCTTTTGCACAAGATCACCAATCGTAATGGCACAGATGATGAATAAAAAGTAGATAACAAACTTCCCCACTACACTACCTCCCTTGCCTTTAGACTCTTCTTTTTTCGACTCTTCTTTTTTCGACTTTTCTTTTGTCTGTCCCATCCTATCATCTCACTTTAGCGTTAAAAATTGCGCTCGCTTCATTCTGAAGATGTTCTGTCCTCATTATACGAGCCTCGTTCGAGAAAAGAAAGGGTCCATAAATCGGTGTGACAAGAAAAAAGGCACTTAAGAACTTGCTCTTAAACGCCTTAACAACACCTATTTACTACCAATTTTTCCACGTATCCCAAATATCATTGTCATTATCTTTACGCTTCATGTCAATTGTTCGCTCTATAAATGCAGCTAATTGTGCACGGGTCACTGCTTGATTCGGATAAAAGTCGCCTTGATTCGTCGTAATGCCTAAAGCACCTAAAATACCGATATATTCATACGCCCAGCTTTTTGGTGGCACATCTGCATACGTAACGATGCCGCTACTTTTCAACTTAAATGCTTCAACTAAAATTTTAGCCATTTGCTTACGTGTTAAACTTTGTTGCGGAAAAAACTGCTCACTATTTTGGAAAACCCCTAATTTTGTTAAAGCTGCGATCGCTTCATAATGTGTATTCGTTTTTGCAACATCTGTAAAACGAGGAGGTACGATAGCCTCTTTATTTACACGTAAAGCATTGGCAATAATTGTAGCAGCTTGTGCGCGTGTAACGGGCTGTTGTGGTTTAAATGTACCGTCTTCGTATCCTGAAAGTATATTATGCTTTACTAATCGCTCGACAGACGAATAATACCAATGTTGTGTGTTCACATCTTTAAATGTCGCGGCATTTGTAGGCATCGTCCCTAAACTGACGATACAAAGAGTTAATAAAGCAATCCGTTTCCATTGCATGTTTCTTCACACTCCTTTTGTCGTCTCGTACCACTGAATGCACGCTGCTAAAACAAAAAAAGCAAAATGTTACGTGTTTGTAAAATACACGTAACACTTTGCATCGTCCTTAATAAATCACTTTTAAGAAGTCGTCGACTGTTATGCCACCTAAATATGTTGGAATATCGTATGGACGTAAAGCTTCTGCCATGGCCTCACGATTATATTTAACACCTTTTAATGCTTCCGCAAGTTCTGCTACATCGCCAACACCGAAGAAATCCCCGAAAATTGTTGCTTCTTCAATAACCATTCCTTTAGAAACCTCTAAACGAACATCGATGCCACCTGATGGGAAGCGATGCGTTTTTTGAATGTTAAAGCGAGGAGACTTACCATAATTCCATTCCCACGTTTGGTAACGCTCTTTTGAAATTTCATGAATCTTCGTCCAGTCTTCCTCCGTTAATTCATAGTATTGAATATTTTCTTCGCCGCCAAAAATTGAGCGTAAAATTTCTAAACGGAATTCTTCTACTGTTATTTTTTTGTCTTCTGGTAATAAATCTAAAATATTCGCCACACGTGAGCGCACAGATTTAATCCCTTTTGACTCAATCTTGTCTTGTTTTACTTTTAATGAATTGACAACTGCATCAATATCTAAGTTAAACATTAATGTCCCATGGCTAAACATACGGCCACGCGTTGAATATTGTGCGTTCCCCGATACTTTACGACCTTCAGCTAAAATATCATTACGTCCTGATAGCTCTGCCTGCACCCCTAATTTTTCAAGCGCATCCACAACTGGCTGTGTAAACTTTTTATAATTTGAGAAGCTATTGCCATCATCTTTTGTTAAAAAGCTAAAATTTAAATTATTTAAATCATGATAAACAGCGCCGCCACCTGACAGACGACGCACGACTTTAATATTGTTCTCTTCCACATAATCCGTATTGATTTCTTCAATCGTATTTTGATTTTTACCAATAATAATAGATGGTTCGTTAATATAGAACAATAAAAAATCATCTTTTTCAATGTCCATATTGCGTAACACATATTCTTCAATGGCTAAATTCACTTGTGGATCAGTAATTCCTTTATTGTCGACAAAATACACGTTGCATTCATCCCTTCACCAATTGCTCTTTTTAACGCTTGTCAAAACCTTTCTGTTAAAGGCTTTTATAAACAATTTAATCTTACTCTACTTTCCTTTTTCCCTCTACTAAAAAGACGTTTTTTTAAATTAACTGAAATTTTTTTATATTTTTTTGATTTTACGGTTGACGAATCGAAACTGTTATAATACACTAAGAACAACAAAAACAGTTTATAGTACAGTTTGGTACTTAAAAGGAGGCAAACAAGATGTTAGAAAACGTAGTAGAATTCTTCAAAAACTTACCTGCAAAAGTATGTACAGAGTGCGGTGAAAAAATCGACGAACAAAGTGAGTGCTACCACAACACTTGTGAAAAATGCAACTGCATCTAATTACCACGCGTATTAGCACTGTTATCTGTCCGATGACTTTATAATCTTTAAAAATTTTGTATCACATTGTTTCTAATGAAACGATACGTAAATACCTTACACAAAAAGCACGTACCTACTGCTCATGGTACGTGCTTTTTTCTGTCTTGTACTACTACAGATTCACACTCCAACTGTATTAGTACAACTTCGAAAAACTCTACATTATTTATCCAAAAATACGCTACGTATTGTTTCCTCTGTATCTCTTTTTCTTTTTTAGCGATGAACCTTTTCTCTTTATTTTAGTACTACTGCTAAACAGTCTTAGCCTCACTCAGCCTCTAGACCTACATATAATTACAGTTTCCGCCCGTTTCTGCTTCTCTTCTATCCACGTATGATGAATATAACAAATCAAGAGAGGGGCATCACATATGACAAAATTTTTAAAAGTTACAGCATTGGCAGTAGCAGCAGTTGTTCTACTAGGTATTGCTGGACCACCATTAGTAGCGTTACTGATTTCTGCAGCAATTGTTGCTGGTGGCTTACACTACTTCACAAAATCAACTAGTTTACCTGGGCAAATTATTTGGGGGTCACTAATCGCTGTCGGTGTATTATCCGCATTAAGCAATGTACCTGGCTTAGTTGTCCTTGCGATTGCTGGTGTTGTTTATTATTTTTACAAAAATGGCGACATGCCTACATTCCAAAAAACAACAAGCACAGATGACCCGTTTGATCATTTTGAACGCGAATGGGCGAAAATGAACCGCTAATTTTATAATTGAAATGGAGAGAATAGACCAATGAACTTTTTCAAACGATTACGCTATACAATAGAAGCCGATGTACAACAAATACTCGATAAAAAAGAACGCAAAAATCCAATTACTTTATTAAATCATTATTTAAAACAAGCTGAAGTGCAGACGAAAGAAACAGCCTCTTGCTTAGAGCGCCAACGTCAATTACAAGAACAATTTGCACAAGCGTTAAAAGAAAATGAAAAAATGCTTATGAAACGTCGTGAGCAGCTAGAGCTTGTCCAATACGCAGGTGAAGAAGATTTATTGGCATTTGCACAACAAGAAGTGGCCACATACACAGAGCGCCAAATGCAGTTGGAGCAATCACTCGAACAGGTAACGCATGATTACTTTACGCTTGAACAAAAATACGAACAAATGAAGCATAAACTAAAGGATATGAAAGTGCGTCAATTGCAATTAATGGGCAAAGAAAATGTTGTACGTGCACATCATAAAATGGATGGTGTGTTAAAAACGCATGAAACAAATGACCAAAGCTTCGCTGAAATGGAGCAATATATTGACCAGCTAAGCGACCGTATTGATGCTGATTATTCAGTGACAACATTTGAACAACGCTTAGAACAAATTAGCCGACGCCAGCAAACAGAAACAACACTCGATAAACAGTAAACATGCTACAATAACACAAGACCGGTTGTCCTAGAAGTCATTCTCGGACAACCTTTTTTCTATCATCCTCTTCGAAAGGAGCTTTCTTATGCAAAACTTTTGGCAGCAGCCTTTATTTATACTGTTTGCAGCTGTGATTGTGCTGACAACGGCTAATAGCGCGATGACGCAGCATAGCTTCAATCCTACTTTATTATTTGCCTTGCTTTGTTGGATGTTTGCGCAGCGCACACAACGTAAACAATGGCTATATACAGCTCTATTTTTCTTGCTAATCGCTCTTTTAACAATGCCCTTTCTACACGGCATTTTATTGATTCTATTATTAATTGCTGGCGTATATGCTGCACTTACTTACAGCCGCGCACACGCAAAAACAAAATTAACGAGCCTGCATTATACGTCGCATCAAGCACTTGCACAGCCACCACAAGAAGATTATGTTTGGCGTGATTATATCGTCCAACGTCCTTTTGGTATTATCAATATTGATGCAACGAAAACGATTTTACCGACGGGTACATCATTTATTTCTGTGCGCCATGGTATCGGCAAAATCATAGTGACTGTTCCTTTTGAGGTCGGTTTACGTATTCAAGCATCTACACTACTTGGCTCAACGACGATTTTAGACGAGCCACGTCGTACATTAAATGAAGTTGTGATGTACGAAGAAGGTCTACATTTACAAAGAATTATCGTGCTGCACCTTTCATCCATTGCTGGTGAAATCGAGGTGATTCGTCAATGATTGGCTTTTTCAACCGACTGATTATCATTAGTTTTTTAACGATTTTTTTACTAGCACTTATTGGTATATTATTGTTTGGTGATACACAACATCAAAATTGGCAGTTCATTTTACCATTAATTGAAGAACGTTGGCGTACGGATTCCTCATACGTCTTGATGATGGGTATAGCTATCGTTAGCTTTATTCTGTTTCTCACGTTTTGGATGACCATTCAATTAAAGCTGCGTGATGCTTCGGCTGCACGTCATATTAAAAAGCTACAAGATCCAACAAAGTCGCTCGTGCCAAAGCGTGTACCAAAATCCATTCGGAAGCCATTGCTTGAGGCAGAAGCATTATTAACGACACAGCGCAAAAGCTTACATCGTATTACAAATGAGCGCATTGAGCTAGAAGATGAAAAAATTCAAGAAAAAATTATTATGGAACGCCAACGTCTTGCACGCGAGCTACATGATTCGGTATCACAGCAACTTTTCGCCGCTTCCATGATGTTATCAGCACTGAGTGAGCAGCAAACCGCACAGCCTAAAACCGTCGAGCAAATTGAAAAAATTGTGCAACAAGCGCAACTGGAAATGCGTGCACTACTGCTACATTTACGTCCGGTCGCACTGCGCGATAAAACACTTGCACAAGGCTTACGCGAATTAATTATTGAATTAGAGCAAAAAGTGAATGTGCTAATTAGCTACCAACTAGAAGAAATTATGTTAAGTAAAGCGCAAGAAGACCATTTATTCCGCATTGCACAAGAGGCGATTTCGAACACATTGCGCCATGCGAAAGCAACGGAAATTGAACTGTTATTTATTATGCGCAGCGACCGTGCTATTTTACGTATTCAAGATAATGGTGTTGGTTTTAAAGCAGAGGAACGTGCGCAAAAAACGACTTCGTACGGACTGCAAAATATGGTCGACCGTGCCATTGAAATTGGCTGTGTTTGTAAAATTGTATCGGTGCCAGGGGATGGTACAATTGTAGAAGTACAAATTCCACTTGAGGTGATGAAACATGATTAAAATCGTCGTAGCAGACGATCATGAAATGGTGCGTATTGGTGTATGTGCATATTTAAATGCGCAGCCAGATATGGAAGTGATTGCAGAAGCAACAAACGGACGCGAAGCTGTAACAGCCGCACTCACACACCGACCAGATTGTATATTAATGGACTATGTCATGCCCGAATTAAATGGTGCAGAGGCGGCGAGTGAAATTTTACAAACTTGGCCGACTGCTCGTATTATGATGGTGACGAGCTTTTTAGACGATGACAAAGTATACCCTGCACTTGAAGCAGGTGTCATTAGTTATATTTTAAAAACATCCAATGCGAAACAAATTGCAGAAGCGATTCGCCAAACTGTCAACGGGCAATCCGTCGTTGAACCTGAAGTAACCCAAAAGATAATGCAACGAATGCGACAAGGTGCTACCCCTTTATTACACGACCAATTAACGGAACGTGAATATGAGGTGTTACAGCTTTTATGTAAAGGGCGCACAAATCAAGAAATTGCCGATGAGCTATTTATTGCACTAAAAACTGTGAAAACACATGTCAGTAATATTTTAAGTAAGTTAGATGTGCAAGATCGTACGCAAGCGGTTGTATATGCATTTTCGAATAAATTATTTAATTAAAAACGAGACTGAGACAGAACCCTATTTTTGATAAAAATGAGTATATTGCGATGATAAAAATGCGCTGGTGCGTTCCGACACAAGCGGCGACTTCAGCAGAAAAAGCAATGTTTTTCTGCGACGAGGTACCGCAGGAGCATGCGCTTTTAAAAGAGGAACATCTGCCAAAAACGCCACGTCCTGTGGCAAGGCAGATGTGACAAACATCGTGTTTGCCTCAAGCCATGCCTGCGAAACGCGTCCGCTATGTGGAGTAGCACCCACAGCAGAAAAATCTCCTTCAGCAGTTGTCGTTGCTGAAGGAGATTTCTTTTTGTCCTAGTCTCGTTTTGAATGTTCTTCTACTACCGCAACCGTCTCCACTTTACGTAGTTGACGGAATTTCACAAAAAAGTACAGATAGCTTAATAACATACATGGTACGGCAAAAATCGCAATAATAACGGTGCTATGCAATATCATTGCCATATCCCCTGTCGAAATAACCGCACGGAATGCTTCAACTGTGTATGTCATCGGGAATAGTCCGTACAGATTTTGTAACGCATCAGGAATTAGTTCAATCGGGAATGTACCTGCACTTGAGACAAGCTGTAAAATTAAAATAACGAGCGCAAAGAATTTACCGACATCGCCAAACCATGTGACAAGCACTTGGACAATTGCAATATATGTCATACTTGCAAGCGTACCAATGGCGAGTAATAACCACGGATGCTCAACCTCTATACCAATCATCAACACAACTATCGTCACAAATGCAGCTTGTGCTAAACCAATTAATGCTAGTACGCTCACTTTACTGAAAAACCATGCTGTGCCACTTGTTGGTCGGCGGTACGGTGTTACATAATCATAAATTTGTGCAATCAGTAAACCACCTACTGCTAAACCGAGTGAAATAAAGTACGGCGCAAATCCAGTACCATAGTTCGGCACTTCATTGACAGCTGTTTTGGATACTTCTACTGGAGAAGCCATCATCTCATACGTATCGTCTGTCGGTGTTATATCATCAGTTTCCGCTGTTGCTGTCTCTAGCTCTGTTGCATATGTTTTTGTACCATCTGCTAATTCAGTTGCACCTGCTGCTAAATCGGCTCCACCTGTCGCTAACTCATCTGATTTAGACGCCAATGTTTTTGTACCGTCTGCAAGCTCCGTTGTACCCCCTACTAAATCGGTTAAGCCACTCGCAAGCTCCGCACTACCATCTTTAGCGGACACAATTCCCGCTGTCATATCGCCCATTTTCGTTTGAAGCGTTGTTAACCCAGTCGCTAAATTACTTGCGCCAGTTTGTAAGCTCGGTGCATTTGCGACTAATTGTTCTACACCATTAAACGCTTCTGTATAACCATTTGTTAATTGCGTTGCACCGTCCGCTAATGTTGTCACACCTGCATGTAAATCGTTCGTACCTTGTTGCAAGGTTGCTGTGCCACTCGTTAATTGTGTCGCACCTTCTACTAATTGCATTGCACCACCCGCTAATGCTTCACTGCCGATTGCTAAGTCGTTCGCCCCTTCTGCTATATTCGTTGCACCGTTCGCGAGTTCATTTGCACCTGTTCCAAGCGATGTTGTACCTTCTACTAAAGCACTGCTTCCCTCCTGTAATTGTGCGACCGTTTGTTGAAGAACCGCGTATTGTTCTGCCGGCAAAGCTTGCTGTAAACCTTCTAACTGCATCGATAATTGCGCTAAACCATCCTGTAAACGTTCAGCGCCTGCCGTTACATCTGTTGTACCGGACGCAAGTTGCTGTGCGCCACCTTGTAATGCCGCTGCGCCAGTTGCTATGTTGCTTACACCAGTCGAAATATTTGTCGCACCATTTGCTAGATCGCTAATTCCCTCACGTAATGCTGCTGCACCTGTTGCTACATCGCTCGTTCCTTGTTGTAAATCGTTTGTTGATGTCGCAAGTTGCTGCATACCTTCGACAAACTGCAATTGTTTCTCTTGTAATGTTGCGTAACCCTGCCCAACAGTTGTCACACCATTTGTATAATCCGTAATCCCTTGTTGTAATGTTGTCGCACCAGATGCAGCATCTGTTGCCCCTTGTTGTAACTGCGTACTACCATTTTGCAGTTCCTTTAAGCCGTCGACTAAGCTGACTGCACCGGTTGCAGCTTTTTCAGCGCCGTCTTGTAGGCTCGTTGTACCATCAGAAATGGTAATCGTACTTGATGCTAGCTCTGTTAAATAGCCTTTTAATTCATCCGCTCCTGCTGAAACATCGACTGCACCGTCTTGGATTGTAATTGCACCTTCTGATGCATCGCTAATGCCTGTCGTTAATTCATCAATTGCCGTAAACAACATTTCTGCATATGTTTTTGATACTTGTGCGTTTACTTCGTCACGAATTTTATTAACGGCTGTCTCACCAATTTGTCCACCTAAAAAGTTTTGCCCTTCATTTGCGACATAATTAATCGTCAGCTTTTCCGGTTCGTCATCTAGTAACGTCGTCGCATGCTGTGAAAAGTTCTGTGGAATTTCAATAATTAAATAATAGTCACCATCTGCCAAGCCTTTCTCTGCTTGCGCTCTTGATAACTCCTCAAAATGAAATGTACCACTATCCAATAAGTTCGTGACAAGCTCATCTCCAAGCTGTAACGTCTCCCCTTCAAATTCATGTGCTTCATCTTCATTGACAATTGCTACAGGTAACGCGTCTAAATTATTATAGGGGTCCCAAAACGCCCATAAAAATAAGCCTGTGTATAAAATCGGTATCATCATAATCGCCAAAATCGAAGCAATACCTTTTGGCGTTTTCATAATTTCCTGCCATTCTGCTTTAATCATAACGTCCTCCTGAATTTATGACCAAAATTGTTTTTCAGTCATTTTTCACCAAAATAATAAATGACCAATATCGTCATCTGGTCATTTATCGTAAAAAAGAAAACTTGCCAACAGACAAGTTATTCATTCACAGCTAACCCTCTAAAAATCGTATCTTTAAATAATGTCCAAATCTTTTCTTCTGGCAACGGCTCTTCGTGTAATTCTTGCCAATCTAAAATAAAGGCAAAATATGCTTTTAATAATAAATAAGCCACCATCTCCGCATCGCACGGACGAATTTCACCTTTAGCAATGCCGTTTTCAATGCGTTTTGTCACATAGGCAATAATTTCTTCTTCAATCGTTAATAACATTTGCTTCACAGCAGGCGTACGCAGCGCCTTTTCTTCTTCAATTAGTTTGGCATATAGTAAATGTTGCTCTCTAAATTGCAGTAGCTTCATCATCGCTTTTTGGGCATTTTCCATAACAGACACTGTCGGATCCATTACTGCATCTGCTTGTCTTGTCATATCGCGAATTAATGTTAACACAATTTCTTTTAATAGCTCTTCTTTATTACTGAAAAATGTATAAATAGTTCCTTTACCAACATTCGCGATTTTCGACACTTGCTCCATTGTCGTTGCTTTGTAACCAAACATCGTAAAGGATTTTGCTGCCGCTTCCAAAATCTCTTGCTTGCGATCCATACAAATCCTCCCTATTGTCCGTTGTTTTCTTTAAAACTGACCACTTTTTGAATCTGGTCATTATTCTACGCCTCTTTTTACAAACTTGCAAGCGTTTAAGAATGATCCATTGAGCCTCGGTAGTCATCTGCTGGAATACGATCTACTTCTCCGATAATCATTTGTTCTTTTGGCATTAAATGAATGCCCTTTGCAGTCGTATGCGCAATGACGTAGTACGCTGTGTTATCGTCAAATGTGTATACCGCTTCATATATGCCGTTTTCTGTATGTACTGCCTCTATTTTTTGCGCAGCGTCACTGTGACCTGCTTGCCAAACTTCAAAAATCACACTGTCAGCATCATTAACTGCCTCTTCATGCTGCGTTAATTGAATGGCTATCGTTTGTTCACCCGCTTGCAGTGGCTCTGTCATCATATATTCAAGCTCTATCATCTCTTGCATTTCTGTATGTGATGAATGTGACGTTTCCTCACTACAGCCACTTACTAATAATGCAATGAGCAGACCGCTATATACATATCGCTTTTTCATGCTCTCCCTCATCCCTTCGCAAAAATCCCCTTTGCTCTAGTGTACGATGATTCATGGCAGATTACACTTCTTAAAGAGGTTTTCGACAAATTTACTATGACAATAGTAAAAACGTACGACACGTTTGCCGTACGTTTTGATTTATGCGTCTGTATAATCTGCCTGCGTCATTTTCGTAATTAAACGCTTCGCTGTATCATAGCCTTGCGCAACACAGCGTGGCAAACTCATCCCGTCGTATGAACTGCCTGTTATATATACGCTTGGCATCGCCTGGTTAATACGTTTACGTAACTCTTCAACCGCTTCATCATGCCCAACTGTATATTGCGGCATCGCTTCTTTCCAACGCGACACAATCGTAAAATCAGGCTGCCCGATCACACCGATTGCTTGTTCTAAGTCACGCAATACAATTTTCTCAATTTCTGTATCGGATAACTCTACAATCGTTTCATCACCGACACGCCCTAAATAAATACGCAATAACGCTTTGCCTTCTGGTGCAACATGGTCCCATTTATTATGTGAAAATGTACATGACGTAATGGCAAAATTTGAGTTGCGTGACACAAAGAAATTAAGTGCATCTTGATACTTCGTAATTTGCGCAGCATCAAACGCCATTGTGACAGTCGCGATTGTGGCACTTTTCACAGGTGTGACATAATGTAAGTTTTCTACAGCTGATAATATATTTTTTGTCACCGCAAATGGTGTAGCAACAATGACTTCATCGGCATGAATTTTATCGCCATTTGTAAAATGAACGCGCGCAGTTGCATCCGGTAATTGCTCAACATTTGACACACGTAGCCCTTTACGTAATGTGTGCGGGGCTAAACTTTCTTCTAATGACTCCACAAGCGTTTGTAAGCCATTTTCAAACGTTTGGTATACACCACGATGCTGGCGTACTTCATTTGGTAAAAAGGCGACACCGGCTTTTGAAAAACCGCGCAATAAGCTACGATACTCGGCTTCTAATGCGTAAAACTCCGGGAACATCGCCTTCATGCTTAAATGTTCAATATCTCCAGCAAATGTTCCCGCTAATAAAGGTTCTACAACATTTTCAAGCACTTCTTGACCAAAGCGTCGTTTAAAAAAATTCGCCACAGACTCATCATATTGATGATCTCCGCGGGGCATTACAATATCTTTTAAAGCGCGCACTTTACCACCGACAGATAATAACTCCGTCGATACAAATGTTGGTAAATGAGGGGCTGTTCGGTCCTTCGAAAACTGACGCGGCACTTCATATAGCTTTGTATCTAATGCAATATACGATGTACCAATATTATTATTAATCAACTTCGAACGAATATATAAGTCCTGTGCTAAACGTTCAATATCTCCATGTTGGTCATAAAAGGATTCAGGACCACGTTCAATAATGTAGCCATCCTGACGTAATGTTTCAATTTTGCCACCTGCACGTAATGAGGCATCTATTAACAGCACGTCAATTGGTAGCTTCTCGTCACGCGCTTGTTTTTGCATATAAAATGCTGTCGTTAAGCCCGTAATCCCTGCTCCAATAATGACAACCTTTCTCTGCTTATTCGTCAATCTCATCATCACTTTCTTTTACGCTCGTAATTTTTATTGCTTCTGTCGTCAGCCGAATGTGTTCAGCTAATCACAGAAACAAAGGAGCTAACTGCGTAACTCCTCGTTTACTGGCATGCTGTCATTACGATTATGCGTTTAATTTGTCATGGATTGCATCCACCATTGCATCAATAAATAGTGGGTGTGTATTTGGCATTGTCGGACGATAATATGCTGCGCCAATATCATCACAAACAACTTTACACTCAATATCGTTATCGTATAACACTTCTAAGTGCTCTGTTACGAAACCAACTGGTGCATAAATAAATGATGTATAGCCTTTTTGTTCAAATAATTCACGTGTTAAATCTTGTACATCTGGCCCTAACCAAGGTTCTGGCGTTTGACCAGCGGATTGCCAACCAACTTCAACGTTCGTTGCATCCGAAGCTTCTTCAATTAAGCGAGCTGTTTCGATTAATTGTTCTTCATATGGGTCACCTGCTAATTTAATCTTCTCTGGTAATGAGTGGTTTGACACGACTAAGCAAGCTGTTTGACGTTGCTCTTCTGTCATTTTCGCAAGCTCACCATTGACTGCTTGTTTCCAGAACTCGATAAATTTCGGCTGTGCATACCAAGATTCAACAGAAGTTAGCGCTAAATCTGCACCTAATTTTTCAATATGTGCTTGTGCGCGACCGTTGTACGATTTAATTGAGAATGTTGAGAAGTGTGGTGCTAATACAATCGATACCGCTTCTGTAATACCTTCGTTCACCATTGCTTCTACTGCATCTTCTACGAATGGCTCGATATGTTTTAAACCGATAAATAATTTGTATTCCACTTCGTCTTGCACTTCATTTAAACGTGCACATAAGCTCTCCGCCTGTGCTTCTGTCATTTTCGCAAGTGGTGAAATTCCACCGATTGCACGGTAACGGTCTGTTAAGTCATCTAAATGCTCTTGTGATGGCCTGCGTCCGTGGCGAATATGTGTGTAATAACGTTCAATGTCTTCCTCTTTGTATGGCGTACCATATGCCATTACTAATAAACCGCGTACTGGTTTCATGTTTTTCACCTCTATTATTGTTGTGCGCGTACTTGAGCGCTATATTCATGAATAAATGCTGTTAAACGTTTTAATACATCTGGGTCTACTTCTGGGAACACACCGTGACCTAAGTTGAAAATGTGACCTTGTGCTTGTACACCTTGGTCGATAATATCTTTCGTACGTTTTTCAATTACTGACCAGTCTGCTAATAAGAATGATGGGTCTAGGTTTCCTTGTACTGGCTTTGTAATGCCACGTGCAAGAGCATCTTTAATCGGTAAACGCCAATCTAAGCCGACAACGTCAATCGGTAAATCATGCCATTCATTTGCTAAATGTGATGCACCGACACCAAACTGAATAAGTGGTACATTTAATTTACGTAGCTCGCCAAAAATGCGCGTCATAACCGGCTTAATAAATACGCGGTAATCTTCGACGTTTAATGCGCCAACCCATGAATCGAAAATTTGAATCGCTTTTGCACCTGCATTTACTTGTGCTGTAATATCCGCGATAATCATGTCTGCTAATTTATCCATTAACATAAACCAAACTTGTGGCTGTGATACCATAAATGATTTTGTTTTGTTATAGCTGCGTGACGGACCGCCTTCAATCATATAGCTCGCTAATGTAAATGGCGCGCCACCGAAACCGATTAACGGTACGTTTAATTGCTCTTCTGTTAACATCTTAATCGTTTCTAAAACGAACGGTGTATGCTCTTGTGCATCAAACTCACCTAATCGCTCAACATCTGCAGCTGTACGGATTGGGTTTGAAATCACTGGACCAACACCCGCTTGAATTTTCACATCAATACCGATGCCTGGTAATGGCGTAACGATGTCTTTGTATAAAATCGCTGCATCGACATTGTAATTATCAACCGGCAAACGCGTCACATATGCGCATAGCTCTGGCTGTTGTGTAATCTCTTCTAATGAATATTTTTGTTTAATTTCACGGTACTCAGGCTGTGAGCGCCCTGCTTGTCTCATATACCACACTGGTGTATGCTCTACTGCTTCACCACGTGCAGCACGTAATAATGTATCGTTGAATGTTCCCATTTTAGAACGCTTCCTTCCAAAATAAAGTGTTAATCCGCTTATAATGATATCCTCCATCAATATAAACGTTCCCCATAATATTGTATAGTTTTCCGCTCGAAATGTCATAAAATTGTTCATCACAGGCGCCATCTTTTTGACAACATTGTTGCATTTATTCTTTAATGAAAGGGTAAATGTATTTGACAAGTTGACAAATTGGAGGGATTCCGCATGAAGATGTATATGACATCGGGCACTGCTGACTTTATGGAAACAGTGCGACAAAAGCACAAAAAGCATGAAATTTTCATTATGCATGGCGAAGGCAACACACTCTTACTACATGAAAGTGATAAAAAGTCCGTGTTCGCTACGCCGCGCAATTTTGAAGTGATTCAAAGTAACGGAACGCTTGAGCAAAAAGGATTTTTTGCGCTTCACAATGTCCCAGTAAGCGATGAAAGTCGTTTATTATTTGAGCAGCGTTATATGAAACAACAAGCCTTATTTGAAGATGCTTCTGGATTAATCGCTTATCGCTTTTTACGCCCAATTAAACATGAAACGTATATTTTATTAACACAGTGGGCGGGTCCTGCTTCGTATGAACGTTGGCAACAAACCGATAGCTATACGCAATTATTCGGTGGCGAAAGTTCTACTGGCATTGCGAACACACAAATTTTATTTATGTCTAAACCATATGTCACGAAATATACGGCAAAACCACTTGAGGAGAATGTATGAATATTGCGGAGCGCATTAACGCCTATTACGAAGACATGGTGGCGATACGTCGTCACTTACATATGCACCCTGAATTATCGTTTCAAGAAACAAAAACAGCACAATATATTCAACAGTTTTACGCTAGCTTAACTATTCCATTCCGTGCCAATGTCGGTGGTAACGGTGTGGTCGCCACAATTCAAGGCAAATATCCAGGAAAAACAGTAGCACTGCGCGCCGACTTTGATGCATTGCCCATTCAAGACGAAAAAGATGTCGTGTATAAATCGACAGTAGATGGTGTCATGCATGCATGTGGTCACGACGGACATACTGCGACATTATTAACCGTTGCACGTATTTTACACGAGATGCGCGATGAATTAACGGGCACATACGTGTTCATACATCAACATGCAGAGGAGCTTGACCCAGGCGGTGCAAAAGCAATGATTGAGGACGGCTGTTTAGATGGCGTCGATGTCATTTTTGGAACGCATTTATCGTCCAATTTCGAAGTGGGCAAAGTTGGCTACCGTCCTGGACCGATGATGGCAGCGTGCGATAGCTTTGACATCATTATTCAAGGGCATGGTGGTCACGGCGCACATCCTGACCAAACAAAAGATGCGGTCGTTATCGGTGCACAGCTTGTGATGAATTTACAGCAGCTTGTGTCTCGTCGTATTTCACCGATTGATTCAGCGGTTTTAAGCATTGGTGGATTCGTTGCTGATAACGCCTCAAATGTGATTGCCGATACCGCAAAACTAAGCGGCACCATTCGCACATTCACAGAGGAAGTACGCGATAAAATGACAACGGAGTTTTACCGTGTTCTTGATGGCACAATGGCAACAGCCGATGCCCAGTATACAATTGATTTTATTAAAGGGTATCCAGCTGTTGTGAATCATGAGGCTGAAACATTATTTATACGTGATATTGCTCAAACGCTCGACTTTGTCGACGAAGCGTTTGTAATGACACCGACAATGGGTGGCGAAGATTTCGCCTACTATTTACAACATGTGCCGGGAACATTTTTCTATACCGGCGCACACCCTGGCTATGATGTACCGCATCATCATCCGATGTTTGATATTGATGAGCGTGGCATGCAAGTTGCGGCTGAAGTTTTATTAAACGCAGCCATTCGCTACCAACAGCACACACTTTAAACGATCAAAAGCCCTCGCCGATATGGGCACTGACCTAAAATAATGAGACAAATAAAAACACCTTTCGTT
>NZ_MASJ01000005.1 GCF_001700315.1 Caryophanon tenue
AACATCGGTGGGATTGATTTGGATTATCCTTCTGTCCCAAGCTCTTTTTTATTTCGTTTCGCGGTGAATCGTCACACGCTTTAAACGCTTTGAATATTTTTTTAGCTCTAAACGCTCTGGATGATTGCGTTTATTTTTCGTTGTGATGTAATTTTTATCGCCCGTTTCTGTGCAAGCTAATGTAATGTGTACGCGCATTGTAGCACTCCTTTATAATTCGTAATGATTACACTTTAAATGATAGAAGAAGATTTCGCGGTCGTCAATACGTTTTTGAAAATAAATCGTAATAATTACGTTTTGTGTTGACAAGTGGTTTTTAGAAGTCTATACTCATAAATCGTAACCATTACTTTTTAAAAGGAGATACATACGATGAAAAAACGATTATGGCTAGGTGGTTTAACACTAGCACTTTTATTAGCAGGCTGTGGAGAGGACACACAAACAAACGACAATGAGCAACAAGAAGCGGTCGCAACAGAAGAAGTAGTACGTGAAGAAACAACAGAGGAACATGCCCATACACATGACAAAGATGATGTGTATAAAGGCTATTTTGATGATGCGCAAGTTGCCGACCGTCCATTAAGTGACTGGGCTGGTGATTGGCAATCTGTATATCCATTTTTACAAGACGGGACATTAGATGAAGTATTTGAACATAAAGCAGAACATGATGCGTCACAAACAGCTGACGACATTAAAGCCTACTACACAATCGGCTACGAAACAGACGTTTCTCGCATTGTCATTGATGGTCATATGATTACGTTTTATCAAAACGGACAAGCACATACTGGCGAGTTCGTCTATGACGGCTACGAAATTTTAACATATGAAAAAGGCAATCGCGGTGTGCGCTTTATTTTCAAACATATTGGGGATGACGCAGTTGTCCCAACATATATTCAATTTAGCGACCATATTATTGCACCACAAACATCCGACCATTACCATATTTATATGGGCAATGACCGCGCACAATTACTCGAAGAAATGGACAATTGGCCGACATACTATCCAGCGAATTTAACAGGGCATGATATTGCACATGAAATGATTGCGCATTAATTAAATAGAAAAAAAGCGTGGCTCATAAAGAGCGACGCTTTTTTATTTGTATGTACGGTTTGGTATTTACATGGGGTGTAGCTTAATGGTAAAGCGATCGGCTCATAACGTGTTAATCCCCTCAGTCAGGGTTTGGTATTTAAATGCTCCATTTTTCAGCCCTACAGCCTCAACGGTTTCAAGCACCGATTTACATGACACGTGTTGTTTAGTTGAATGGAAAATACTAGAATTATTACACAAAAGCATTTCCACCACCTTATTTGCTTACTTTAAAGCATTTACAGCCTATTTTTATTCTTCTAACATAGGTATGGTACACGCGATTTTTCGCCAAAAACTTTACCATGTTAAAGCGTTTAAAATGGACCACTGATTGCTCCTTTTATCATAGCAACTAAATTGACATTTGTACATATTTTCATAAGTTTCTTCATGGTAAAATTCAACTCGTTTTGGTTACATAAAAAAATAAACTTGTCTAAGCATATGTAGCTTACACAAGTTTATTTAATAGGCTGAATTTCCTTTTAAAAACGCCTTATCTTCATACATTTTCGTATCAGCTTCATGTAATACTTGCTCAAATGTCAGCCCTAACGTCTTTTGTGCATAACCAATACTCGGCTTAATTTGTAGGCGATTGCCTTCATAAATAACAGCTTGTGACTCTAAACGCTCTCGTACTTTATATAAAAACTTCGGTACATCCTCTATATCGTCAATTTTTAAATAAAGAACAAATTCATCGCCGCCTAATCGGGCAGCCATATGAGGTGCTTGCACAGCATTGTTTAATAACTGTCCTGTGACACGTAGTACTTCATCCCCGGCCGCATGCCCAAATTGGTCGTTAATTTGCTTAAAGTAATTTAAATCTAGAACGACTAAACCACTTTGTGCGTGTTGTTCAAATAGCTGTTTTGCTTCTTTCATAAAAGCAGCACGGTTCGGTAAATGGGTCAAACTATCATAAAAGGCTAGCTCGTGAATTTTCGCTGCCTGCAATACTTCATGCGTTTGATCACGAAACATCACATAGTAAAACACATCGCCATACGACTCAATTTTAATTGCATGTATGGCTAAATGGAGCTGCTTGCCATGACGCGCATGGCGGAATATCGCTACTTCATGATTTAACTCGCCCTGCTTATCAAGACGCGCCTTTAAATCATACACTTGCTGTAAATTGCCCGTTTGTTCTAAATACTGTTTAAAGTCCTCATCTATCATGTTTTTCCCTAAATAACGAGAGGCCTCTTCATTTGCTTCTTGAATTTGCAGATGCTCATCTATCATAAACTTGCCGATGGAGCTGCGCTGAAACATCGTAATATAACGTTTTTCATATTGCGGAAACAAATCAAAATAACGCATCCCCACCATAATAAATAACGCTAAAAAAATAATCATATACACGCTCGAAATCGACGGAATATAAATGGGGGCAATTGTCGATGAAATCATAAAGTAAAACACATAATTTAACAAGGTCATCGTACATAAAAAGATAAATAAATGCTGTGACTTCTTTTTATGACGCGTTTTGATGATGCCGTAAATAAACATACAAACATTGATAGCCATTGCGCCTAATACAAATGTAATAATCCACGCATTATAAATCGGGGCATCTCGAATAATCCATATGCCACTACGCGAAAAATGCTCCGTTGTCGGCGCAATTGGCGATAACGCCACTAATGACTGGATTGGCACACAAATATAAAGCCAGCCTTTCCAAAACGGCCATTTTGTCTTCGTATGATTTTCGATAATTTCAACACATACATGCACAATCATACTTAACGCACTGACTGTCAGCATACCGATGACCCATACTGTAATAAATGGGGAATACGCTAAATCTGATAAATGCCGAAACCACTCTGCCATAAATAATAGGCTATACAATGTAAAACTGCCTGCTAGTAATTGATGCTCACGCGCATGACGATTGTTTTTAAACGCGATTGTTGCCATCACTAGTAACAAAACAATCGGAATCCCAAAGTACAGAATGTAGGCATCCGTCGTTAAATTCATGTTTCCCACCTCATTATGTTATACCCTTTGCTTTATCATAACACACTACTTTCGTCTACTAAATACCCGTATTCACTAGAAGCACTGTAAACTTTAGACATAATAAATGCTAGTAAGAAACCGTGAAGTTCTTACTAGCAAGTATGGTCGAAATTAAATAACTTGGACTTTATGCAAGTTCGCAAAAATACCGTTTTGTGTGACAAGCTCATCGTACGTGCCTTGCTCGGCAATACCGTCTTTTGTTACCACATACACACGGTCCGTATTACGTACAGTCGCTAAACGGTGCGCAATAATAATCGTTGTGCGGTTTTGTGCTAATTCCTCTAAAGCCGCTTGAATAATACGTTCATTTTCCGTATCAAGTGCAGATGTGGCTTCATCTAAAATTAAAATCGGTGGGTTCTTTAAAAACATGCGCGCAATCGATAGACGCTGCTTTTGCCCGCCCGATAGCTTTAAGCCACGCTCACCAATTTGCGTGTTATAGCCTTCTGGTAAGGATGTAATGAACTCATGTAAGTTGGCGCGACGAGCAGCTTGTTCAATTTCTGCATCACTTGCGCCTAATTTACCGTACTCAATATTTTCACGTACCGTACCGGCAAATAAAAAGACATCTTGCTGGACAACACCAATTTGCTGGCGTAGTGATTGCTGCGTCATGTCTTTAATATTAATACCATCAATCGTAATTGACCCTTCATCTACATCATAAAAGCGTGGAATAAGCGATGTAATCGTCGTTTTCCCTGCACCTGAAGGACCGACGAGTGCAACACTTTCACCTGCTTTAATAGTCATTGAAATATGCTGTAACGTCGGCTGCTCATCATACGCAAATGATACATTATTGAGCGCAATATTACCTTGTAGCGAAGCGACCTCAATCGCATCTTCAGCATCTTCAATCGACGGTTTCGTATTTAATAGCTCTTGGAAGTTACGGAAACCGGTCATACCTTTTGGATACATTTCAAGTAAAGCCGTAATTTTATCAATCGGTTTGACTAACACATTCATATATAAGACGAAACTTACGAGCTCTCCATACGTCATTTTGCCTGATACGCTTAACCACGCACCACCCACTAATACGATAAGTGTTAATAAACGCGTTAAAATATAAACGCTTGATAAAGTCACACCCATCACTTTATACGCATGGAATTTCACTTGTTGGAATAAACCATTTTGTACCTTAAATTGCGCTAGCTCATGCGCTTCATTTGTAAATGATTTCACAACGCGAATGCCTGCCATGCTATCTTCCACACGACTATTAATATCGGCAAGCTTGCTGTACGTATCTTTCCAAGCCCCCTTCATTTTGCGGTTGCTGTAAATCATCACTGCCGCAAGAAGCGGTAAAATCACTAACACGACTAACGCAAGCTCGGCATTAATATTGAACATAATGACAAACGCACCGAGGAACGTCATAATGGCAATAAAGAAATCCTCTGGTCCGTGATGCGCGAACTCGCCAATATCCATTAAGTCATTCGTAATACGGCTCATTAAATGCCCCGTTTTCGTATTATCAAAAAACTGTACCGGTTGCTTTTGAATATGCGCAAATAATTCTTGGCGCATATCTGCCTCAATTTTCACCCCGAGCTTATGCCCTAAGTAGTTGACAACAAAATGCAGCAGGGAGCTAATGATATAAATGAGTAATAACGCAAAGCCTACTTGTACAATTGTGCCCCATTGTCCTGTCGGTAGGAGCGAGTCAATAAACCACTGCACCGCCATCGGAAATGCAAGCTCTAATAGCGCGACAAAAATCGCACTTAAAAAATCCACCCAAAACAAACGCTTATGCGGTTTGTAATAGGACATAAATTGACGAATCATTCGTTTCTCCTTCTTGTTCATATTATAGCTGTTAAAAGCGATATGCCTATCATATCAAAATAATGCACACCTCGAAAGATTTTTGAGAAACATTCTCACAGCACACACAAAAAGCGCGTTGCCTCAACATCAGGCAACGCGCTTTTCTATCCCTTCAAGCAGGGTACATTGTATAAAAATCCATCCGAGGATGTTTGTTTAGACGCGGTGTGTTAATCCCCTCTGGCAGGGTTAGCTATTTACACAGCTCCGTTTTTCAGCCTTACAGCCGCAAGCGTTTCAAGCGTCGATTTACATGACACGTGTTGCTTAGTTGTTTGGAAAATACTAGCATTATAATACAAAAGCATTTCCATTACCTCAACTACTGATTTTAAAGCATTTTCATCGTCATTTTCCGTTTGTAACATAGGTATGGTAGACGCTGTTTTTCGCGAAAAACTTTACCATGTTAAAGTGTTCAAAATGGACCATGCTGTTCTTCTTTTATCATAACAAACTGCCCTTATTCTATAAAAAAAGACCATCTACTTTTACGTAAGTAGATGGCGCGCTACGAGTGAATGCACAAAACGTGACCATACAGCCTGCCTATATGTAATCACTGTTTTCAGTTGAGTGGTTGTTGCGTCAATGCGCTTTACCATTGCCCATTTAGGCATTGTACGTTTTGTTCGTTTCTTGTCACCGCAATTGAACGAATGCACTTTTTTCTACTGCTACAACTTGCGTAAACGCTTGGCTCGACGGTGCTTTCGCGTCCAATGTCACCAATGTTGTGCTGTAGGCATCAAATAACATGACACCGTATAGTAAAAATAATAAAAGTTTCCTTCAATAATCCAATGAGCTATCCCCTTTAATGTTTGCTATGTCATGTATACGCATAAATACACCAAAAGGTTTCAACCTATCTTTATTTTTTTTCATATTTTTTTCGTATATGTACAATTCGGGTAATGACGACACCCTAAAAATGCCCCGTACGCACCGCTTCGTTCAACAAGCTTGCCACCGCACTGTGGGCAACATGCTGTTTGCTGCGCTCTTTCTGGACGCGTGTTTAATTGTTCTCGGTGCGCGCGTGCTTGCTTCCACATTGTCCACATATTTTTTTGAAGCGGCTGTAATTGCAAGCGAATCGCCGCCATTTGCGACTCGTCCAATTGCACCGGTGCTTGCGCGATTCGTGCGCGTAATTGCTTCATCGACACAACTTCCTCTGCATTTATAAGCTGTAAACGCGCTTTATCATGAAACACGACAAGCGAAAAAATCGGGATATCACGCTCTACATACTGTTGCAACGCACGAACATGACCGGCATTTTGCCAGCATGGATTATAAAAAGCGTACTCATGTTGCCCAATTTGCTGCGTCCACTCACTTTGTGTGCCATCTCCAACAATGACCCCTGTATAATTTTTCGTTTCAATTACAAAAATGCCACCTGCTGTCATAACAATGTGGTCAAGCTGTGTGTACATGCCTGATGCATGCTGGACATATATATTTTGTAGCTGAAACATGGGCTGCTGCATCGTTTGTAACGTACGTTTTACGTGCCACTCCCCGATATACCCTTTTATGCTAGCTTGTTGTGTATGCCATAGCCAAAAAGCGCCGCCCATCATAAGCAAGAAGAGGACAGGTAGTTGTAGCGCTAGTGTCACGACAAGCGCCGCGAAAATCCCGAGCCCTATAAAATCTTTCACAAAACATTCCTCATTTCATTCTTCTGCTATTGTAGTTGAAAACGATGGCGCAAACAAATGATTCACCATAAAAAAAGACGATTTGGGAAATGTTTTCCCAAATCGTCTCTATGTGTTATTAACGATATACTTTTACAGTCACCGTACGACGACCCCAGTTTAACGCTTTTTTCGTTGTTGGTAAAAATACGTCGATTTTATTCCCTTTAATCGCACCGCCTGTATCACCAGCGATTGCTTCTCCGTAACCTTCAACCCATACTTTTGAACCTAATGGAATAACGCGTGGGTCTACCGCAATTACTTTTTTGTTTGGATTTTTCTTTAAGTTAATACCCGTCGCTGTAATACCAGAACATCCGCTGCAGTACGCTGTGTAGGCTGTTGCTGATACTTTAATTGTTTTGTAACTTTTTGTCGCAGCGGCTTTATTAGATGGAGTAGATGTTGCTGCTTTTTTCGTTGTTACAACTTTTGCTGTCGGTACTGTTAATTTTTGTCCAACTTGAATTGTATTTGATTTTAAGTTATTTGTCGTTTTTAATTTTGCTACTGTCATTCCGTGCTTCTGTGCGATTTTAAATAATGAATCACCTTTTGCAACTGTATATGTAGCGGCTTCTGTTGGACCTGCAAAAATAGCAAATGCTAAAAATGTTGCGCCAAGAAAAGCGATAATTTTTTTGATTGGCATGAATACCCTCCGTATTGTTTTCTTCAGTTTTTCATCCATGGACCTATCATACCGTTTCTATATTGCAACTTTGTAACAAACAGAACATATAAACATTACGTTTCAATGACTAAAAAACAGCACACATACAATTTTGTAATATTGCCGTAACATAGCCACCTCTTTTTATCATTAAATACCGTTATTTAACATATAATTAAGCATTCAATCACCTAATAATTCGATACCTTCCCAACTTTTAGATAATTCAAGTAATAAAGCAATCTTTTCACCTACATTTTGATAGATGTCCTGCGCGTTTTCATCCATTCATGTTAGCATTTACAAAAAATCGGGAATAGAACGAAGAGCATGTACATATAGATAAAGGGGGCTTTTCAACATGAAGCATACACGATTGCTCACGACAGCCGTAGCCGTACTTTTGTTAACGGGCTGTAACAGTAGCGAAGAAACACAAACTGACGAACAGCCAGAAGAAGTAGAAGTAGCACCGGTAGAGCCAGAAGTAGAAATGCCGGAGCAAGAAAATCCAGACGTGACAGACACTAATGAAGAAGGCGATGCATCTACAGAAGAAGAGGATGAACTACAGCAAGCCGTACCACCAATTGCACAACAGCCGGATGAAGAAGAAGATGTTACACAAACAGAGCCGCCTCATACAGCAGGTGAAGAGAGCGATACCGAAGAAGCACAGCCTGCCCCATCTGTTACAAAAGAAGAAGGTCAATTACTGCTATACCAAGGCAATGCCAATGCAGATGGCTTAATTGCCTCACAAGCAGTGGATTATTCGTATAAAGAAAACGGCTCGATTACTAAGTATATTATCGACCAGCTTGGCTACACAACGTATTATGCAAGTCACAATGTATCGGCTGATGAAACAACGATTACGATTAATTTTAACGACTCTATTTTATCATCACCAGTGATTCAAGGTTCTGCTGGTGGACTCATGTTCCAAGATTCACTGCTTGCGTCACTGTTCCAAAATATTCCGACGCTACAAAACGTTAACTTACGTGTGAACGGCGAAAAAATGGAGTTAGACCATGTGAACTTTTCAGGTACACATACGCGTGAAGCATTTAATATGAATTATGCAGGATTATAACGCCAAAAAGAAATATCCTTCAGCAACGACAACTGCTGAAGGATATTTTTGTGCGTTTCGTGCTACGCCACATAGTAGACGTATTTGGCAGACATAAAGCTCTTTTATTTTGCTCTATATAATAGAAGAAACTGCATTAATACACTTCAATTTGCCCCATCATGCCGACATCTTCATGCTCTAAAATATGACAGTGGAACATATAAATCCCCTTTTCTGGGAAGCGTACTGCAATGCGTACTTTTTGATTTGGCTGCACCGTAATCGTATCTTTATAGCCTTGCCAAGCAGCATCCGGCTCTTCACCATCCACTGATACAACTAAAAACTGTGTACCATGAATATGGAATGGATGTGCCATTGCGCCTTCTTCATTAATTATATTTTCAATTTCCCAAATTTCAGTGTCGCCTTGCTTTTGGCGAAAATCAATGCGCTCATGATCAAACGTTTTGCCATTTAATAAAAAGTTCTCGGTCATACCTTCCATCGTTACTGTTTTCGTAACTTCCATAGTGCGTAATGTATCATCTAGCACAATTTCATTAAACGTTGTATCATAATCCATCGCTTGCCTTGTTGCTGTGACATCAATCGGTAGTAGTGGCGTATCTCCGTTTAATAACTCGACACGTTGTCCTACAAAATCATGTAAATCCACAACAATTTCTGCACGTTCTCCTGCACCTAATGTCAGTGTTGTCATCGTTGCCGCTTCATTGACAAAACCACCATCTGTTGCAATGAGTGAAAATGGCAAGTCATCAGTAAACCGTAAATAATACGTCATCGCATTCGAGCCATTTAATATGCGCAAGCGTACCTTTTCATTTGCAGCGGTCATCGCTGGATTGACAACACCGTTAATCATGATGGTATCCCCTAATGTACTCATTGTATTCGCAACCGCTTCATAATCAATTTGTCCGTCAACAAATGTACGATCTTGCAAAACAAGCGGGAAATCATTGATCCCGTAGTCATGTGGTAATTGAAGTGCCTCACTTTTCGCATCGTCAATATACAATAACCCTGCTAGCCCTTTATATACTTGTGCTGCCGTTTTCCCCATTGGATGTGGATGATACCATAATGTAGCCGCTTGTTGGTCCACTGTAAATGTAATCGTTTGCGTTTCCCCTGGTTCAATCACAGCATGTGGTCCGCCATCTGTTGCATCACCTGCGACTTCTAGTCCGTGCCAATGAAACGTTGTCGCCTCATCTAACTCATTTGTTAAATGAATCGTGACCTGTTGTCCGTCCTTTAAGCGCAGCACCGGCCCCAAAAACTCACCATTATAGCCATATGTTGCTGTTTCGACACCATCGACAAACGTCATTTTTCCTTGTTGCGCTGTCAATGCATATTCCACCTCATTGCCCTGCTCAGAAACGGGCGCTAATAGTGGGGGAAATGTTAATGGCTGTGTCCCTTCATTCGGTAATAAAGCGAGCTGCTCATTATGATAATAGGTGCCATGCTGTGCATGTCCTCCGTGTGCTGTTGATGTTTCTTGTTCTTCGTCTACGTTACAAGCCGCTAATAATAATGACATTGCAGCGACAGTCCATACTTTCTTCATATGCTAACACCCTTTTCTATATATGTTCGCTGTCATTATACTAAATGGATATGAACGCTATATAACATCCTCTCTACAATTCCATACTAATCTTGACAATTTTTAAAAGACTACCGAGTAACACCCTTCACATAAAAATAACACCAGCGAAAAATCCCTCCATTTTTCGTTGGTGTCTCTTTAGATGTCATATTATGAAGTTGTCGGCGAGAAAAAGGTATCCAATGCTAAATATTGTAATACATCTTTTTCAGCAAATTGGTAGCTCTCGGCTAATTTCGATAAATGCATAAATAATTGACTATAGTTATCAGCGGTATGCCAACGTAATTGCACTTCTCTTAATAAACGTGTTTGTGCATGAATCAGCTCTTTTGGATACGTATCTCCAGTTAAAAACGGCTTCGAAAATAAAATTGCCGTATCAACGCGGTCATATTCCAAAATAAGTTGTTGGTCTTGTACGCTAATTGTTTGTAACGCTTCATCATATATATCAATACAAGCATTACAATAATATGCGCTTATCCAAAATGCCTTATGCATTTCGTTCATTGTAAAGTTTTTTAATTTCTCCAGTCGTCTTTCCTTTATGCATTCCTCTAAAAAAAATGCCGGTACGATATTCATCATCATACGTTCATGATTGAAAATCGGCGTTTCCGCTTCGACAAAATAAAGGGCAACTTCCTTTACTAAACGCTGTGCCCACTGTGACTGGTGATAATCTAAACGCAACATCGCTTCATGTAGGCGTATCATTACTTGTTGCCGTTCATGCTCGGTTAATATGTCCCCTACAATATGAAATATCGTCAATGTATAATTCCTTAATTGTTGCTGCTCAATTTGTTCCTCGCACCGCTGTCGTAATTCATCAAATGCTACCATATGCGGCATATAATTTGTATCCATAATTGTTTGCTCAGTTTCGATTAATACATCATTTTTCACAAGGGCTTGTGACATGACCTCTTCACGCTTATCTGTATATAACTGGACAAGCGCCGTATCTTTTTTAAGTGCCGCCATATCTATTGCCAATTGATACATAATATAATATAAATCTAACTGGTCTTGCTGTAATAATTCGTCTTGTTCCCATAAAGCAACATGTGCTAAAAATCGGTCGTAATCTTGCTGTTCCAAGCAAATTCTCATTTCTAATAAGCACAATTCCAGTTGAAAACGTGGTAAATGTTTATGCATGTTAAGATAGTCGACTGACAGTAACGCTTCGATAATATGATTAGCGTATGTATATTGTTGCTATTTAATCGCTAGCTCAATATGATAGAGCATCACCCGATACGGTTCTTACATTCGCGGTCCATCGCTAATAAAATCGGTGACATCGTCGATAACGTCATTTGTGCCTTACTGTAACTCGTCGAACAATTCGCTAGCACTCTATTAACAGCAATGCCGAGCACACTTATATGCAACCATTGCTGCGTCAAAATTTAATGCATAATGATATAAATGACCTTTTATTAAATAATAGTCTGCATGGTATTGTCGGTTTTCTGGCAATAACATAAAATGTTCCGCACGCTGTAATAATTGCACGATTTGTGTTCGGTCATCTACATACAATAGGTCACGTGTGTAACGAACTAGCAATGTTTGCATCGTCTCACAATCTTGCTGAGCGACGGCTAAATTCATAAAAAAATAGTACTGTTGTTTATATTCGTCCATACGTTGCTCTTGGTGAAGAAAGTCTAAGCTTTTTAATAACTGTAACAGTTCCAATATATAGACCCCTTTTGACATACGACATCTTCATCTTACTGTTAACAAAGTTCGATAAGCGCTATAAAAATACCTTCTTTTTGCCAATAAAAATGAAATTTTACGGTAAAAATACAAAACTAAATAAGTATCGCAGGCTCTTTTCGTTCTTTTTGAACAGTCATCACAAATAAACACGCAATAAAGCAACTTGCACCTGCTAGTAAAAATGCCACCGTATATGTATCAAACCATTCATACACAAGTCCACCACCATACGCTGCGGTTGCTGCACCTAATTGATGTGCTGCAAATATCCATCCATATACAATCGCACTTTTTTGAATACCAAAACGATGGCGCACAAGGCTAATCGTTGGCGGCACAGTCGCAATCCAATCAAGGCCAAAGAAGATCGTAAAAATGATAAGCAATGTATAATTCCCTTGTGTTAATGCCAGTGGCAACATTAATAACGACAAACCACGTAATAAATAGTACCAAAATAATAACCATCGACTATCGAAGCGGTCTGTCAGCCACCCTGATAATGTGGTACCAATTAAATTAAACGCACCCATAAAGGATAATAACGAAGCGGCCGTAACAACCGGAATCCCAAACGCTAAACAATATGAAATAAAGTGCGTGCCAATTAAACCATTCGTTGATAACCCGCATATATAAAAACTAGCAGCTAGCAACCAAAATTCCTTTGTACGAACAGCTTGTTTTAACGTTTGGAACGCTACGGTAATTGGATTTTTCTTCTCGACTACAACCATTTCATCCGCAACCGTTTGACCATACCGAAGTTGCCCAATGTCTTTCGGCAAGCTTTTCATAAACAGCGCCACGCCAACAAACATAACCGCCGTTAACGTGACCATGAGTGTCATTGCGGTCTGCCACGACTTATCGTCAATGAGTGCAGCTAAAAGCGGTAACAAAATCAATTGCCCGGTAGCCGTACTGGCTGTTAAAATCCCGACGGCTAAACCACGTCTTTTTTCAAACCAATGATTTGCCACATATGTACTAATAACGGACAAGAAGAGCGCTGAGCCTAAACCAATCATCACACCCCAACTGATCATCAGTTGCCACACTTCGGTCATGAAAAACGTACACATTTGACCAAGTCCTAACACCGTGAATGATAAGAGCATCATCTTTTTCAATCCAACATGTTCTAATAATGCCGCTAAAAATGGGCCCGAAAAGCCGTATAAACATAAGCTAATAGCAAAGGCAAAAGCAATATCAGCACGCGCCCAATCAAATGTTTGTTCAAATGGTGTAATAAAAACGCCAGATGATGCTACTCCAATACCTGCTACAATGATTGATAAAAATGTAATAATAAGTACGATCCAACTGTAATGGAATTTTTGCATCCTCAATCCTCCTTTTATTGTATGCTTACGTTATCATGCACACCACGAAAAATAAAGAAAGAATAATTAGATAACTACGAAGACATACAAAAAGGCATACACGATGAGAAACCGTGTATGCCTGTTGTCGATGTCTCCACGGACATCTTACATATTATACAATTATTTTTTTACCGCTTTTAATACAAAACTTACAACTAAAATTAAAACGATAGCACCGATTAAAGCTGGGAAAATGTAGAAGTCACTCATTTTCGGACCCCAGCTACCTAATAGCATGCCACCAATCCAGGCACCTAAAATACCTGCCACAATATTCCCGATAATGCCACCAGGAATATCTTTTCCTAAAATAACACCAGCAAGCCAACCAAGTAGACCACCAATGATTAAATACCATAAAAAGCTAAACATTGTAAAACGCCCCTTCATTAATAAAATATAATTACAGTTCATATATATCCTTTTTTGCGAAGTTCAAACCTTTTTGTAGAAAAATATCCTAAATATAGATAGAAAGACATATAAAAGGATGATCTATCTTTCTTTTCGATAATTTATAACGAATAGTTATATTGATTATTCAGTCAATTAAAGATTTAATAAAGCTATACATAATGAAGGTGAGGCAATCCCATGGCATTTACGAATATTACAATTGACAAGCAAGCCAATATTTATTTTGAAGGTAATGTTACAAGCCGAAAAATTACATTTGCAGACGGTTCAACAAAAACATTAGGTATTATGCTGCCAGGACAATACGAATTTTCAACAAACTTACGTGAAGAAATGGCGATTACAGCTGGCACTTTACGCTACCAACTAGCAGGTGAAGAATGGCAAACAATTGATGGCTCTGGCGTATTTTACGTCCCTGCTAATAGTACGTTCTCATTAGACGTTCAAACGGTGACAGACTATTGCTGCTCGTATTTAACAGACGATAACTAACGTCAAAAAGACGCTATGGACATTTCCGTAGCGTCTTTTTTGATTATTCCCCTTTCTTCTAACGTTTGTTTGCTATACTTTTACTAGAAAGGGTGAGTACATGATTTTTTTATTTTTAGCACTTTTATTTTTCATTTTAGGTGTTGTCATTGAACGCTTCAAAGTATACGGTCTGATTTCTGGCTATAATTCGATGACACCTGAGCAACAACAAAAGGTCGATACGAAAAAATTAGGTCGATTAATTGGTTATTACTGTTACACACTTGCTAGCTTATTTATTCTTATCGCATTCAGCGAATGGCAATCATTTACACCAGGCATTATCATTGGTATAGCGCTAACGCTTGTCGCAACATTGATTGTGACAATAAAAGCGCCGAAATATGACGGCAATCTATACGATAAAGATGGGAAGCCACTTTCAGGTCAAAAGAAGAAAGCGAAAATACCACTGATTATTAGCAGTGTGGTGTTCATTGGTGTTGGCATAATGATGTATTTTTCATTGCAGCCGACAGCGATTACTATTTCAGAAGATACTTTGCAAATTGCTGGGATGTATGGCGATGACATTCCGCTTCAACATATCGAGGCGGTCCACGTACTCGATACATTGCCACCGATTGCTGCGCGTACAAACGGCTCGGCCATTGGTGACCATTTAAAGGGGCATTTCAAACTTGAAAACGGTGACAAAGTAAAGCTATTTATTGATAAAGGTGTCCCGCCATTTATCGAAGTACGCACAGCCGATGAAACATTTATCTTTAATTTACAAACAGCCGCTGACACACAACAACTTGCTACACAATTACAACAACATACTATACAGTAACAGAATAGCTACTTTGTAAAAACTGCTACAGACTTGATCATCAGTAACAAAAGAGACTGGGACAGAAGTATTTCTAGTCTTGACGAAAAAGGGATTCTTTTTTTCATGTACATTTTTGAACACGAGTTGGACGACGGAGGGCGCGACTTCTGCGGGAACAGCGCGTGCGGAATATCCATTTTTTCGCGCAGCGGAAAAATTAGATGGAGCCGCGCCCGCGAAACCGAGCCAACTCGACGCTACATGTATACATAAAACAAAGCATCGGCAAATTTAACATTCGCCGATGCTTTGTTCAATTTAGAGGGGTTTTTCCCATCCTCTTTTCTCCATTTACCGAAGAAATTTATCCCCTTACACTTTTTATGCAGACGCTAGCTTTTTGGTCGTCATCAAGTAATGAAAGAAATACACATTTACACCATAAATCTATTAAAACATTTAACAATTAATCCATTAAACAATAAATACATTTATATATTATTTGAAATACGTTTATGAAAACGCTACAATCATGCATATACAACCATTTGGGGGACATCTTATGATTTTACTAATTGATAACTATGATTCTTTTACTTTTAATATCGTCCAATATTTGCGCCAATTGCAATTTGATGTGCACGTTGCTCGCAATGATGAACTAACAATTGAGGACATTCGGCATTTACAACCAGAAGCCATTGTTTTATCGCCAGGACCAGGTACACCTGATGATGCTGGCATTTCATTGGAAGTTGTTCAAGCATTGCATACAGAAATTCCGATTTTAGGGATTTGCCTCGGCCAGCAAATTATCGCACAGGCATTCGGTGCAACGGTTAAAAAAGCAAGTCGTCCAATGCACGGAAAAGTGTCACATATTACACATAATGAAACGGGCATGTTCGCAGCGATTCCGTCCCCTACACCCGTAGCACGTTACCATTCATTAATTGTGACAGATTTACCACCTTCGTTAGTGGCAACCGCTTATTCTGAAGAAGGTGAAATTCAAGCGATTCAGCACACAACAAGTAAGATGGCTGCCGTACAATTTCACCCAGAATCCATTTTGACAACACACGGTTTACAAATGCTTGAAAACTTTTTCAACACTTATTGCAGCGGAGGACAACAATGACAGTTACATTAACATTTGATTTTGCAACAGCAGACAACATCATTCAACCAAAAACATTTACAAACCCTTTACATATAATAGAAGTAACTGCATTAAACAATGTCCCAAGTGCGCTACGAAAAGTGCTTGATTGGACGAAAAAAGGCTACTATGCAGCTGGCTATATGAGCTATGAAGCTGGTGCAGCATTCGATGCAGCAATGCCAGCTCGTTCTGACGTCACGATGCCATATATGTGGTTCGGCATTTTCGAAGAGCCCGTCGCGACAACGACAACCACACAGCAGCCGTTTTCATTATCCGCTATGCAGCCAACAATATCAGAGCAAGACTATGCTAAACATATTGAAGCCATTCACAATGAAATTTACGAAGGCAATACATACCAAACAAACTATACTCTGCGTTTAAAAGGCACATTCTCAGGCTGTGCGGCGTCTCTTTATACACAGTTAAAAGAAGCACAGCAGGCAAATTACTGTGCTTATCTTGAAACGGGTACACATACGATTTTATCTGCCTCACCTGAATTGTTTTTCCAATTACACAATGATGTCATCACAACACGTCCAATGAAAGGCACTATTGCACGTGGCTTGACAGTTGAAGATGACAAAGCTCGCGCAGATTGGTTATATCATTCAGAAAAAAATCGCGCAGAAAATGTTATGATTGTTGACCTATTACGTAATGATGTAGGCAAAATTGCCAAAACGAGTTCTGTATCCGTTGATGAACTGTTTACGATTGAGCCGTATCCAACCGTGCACCAAATGACATCGACCGTACGTGCCATGTTAGCGGATGATACAGATTTATACGATGTATTTGCTGCGCTATTTCCTTGTGGCTCAATTACTGGTGCACCAAAAGTCAAAACGATGCACGTCATTAACGAACTTGAAGCAACGCCACGCGATGTATATTGCGGAGCGATTGGCTATATTACGCCTCAACAACAAGCAATTTTTAATGTAGCGATTCGCACATTAGTAATACAAGATGGTACAGCAACATACGGGGTCGGTGGTGGTATCACGTGGGACTCAACTGCAACAAGCGAATTTGAAGAGGTCATTGCCAAAGCGCAAGTCCTAAAAGTAGCTGCGCCATCATTTGAACTCCTTGAAACATTCCGTCTGCATAACGGCATTTACTTTTTATATGACGAACATATACAGCGAATGGCTAATTCTGCGGATTATTTCAACATCTCATTTCCGATTGAAAAGATTCATCACGCACTGCAACAGGTGCAGCAGGAGCATCCGCTTCATACGTGGCGCGTTCGTTTAGTCGTAGCCAAAAATGGCGATGTAACAACTGAACGCTTTGCAATACAAGATGAAGAAGCACCGATGCACATTAAATTAGCCGATACACCGATACAAAAAACGGAACGCTTTTTGTATCATAAAACGACGTACCGCACAATGTATACAGCCTTCCAACAACGTTTCCCTACATTCGATGATGTACTACTTTGGAATGAACAAGGGGAACTAACTGAATGTACAAATGGCAATATTGTGTTAGAAATAGATGGTTTCTATTATACACCGCCAATTGCTTGCGGCTTACTCGGTGGCACATTCCGAAAAGCTTTACTCGCAAATGGTGAGATTCATGAACGCCTCTTAACAAAAGAAGACCTTGCTCAAGCATCAAGCATTTGGTTTATTAATAGCGTACGCAAATGGCGTCAAGTAACGCTTCATCTCTAATAAAAATATTCAAATCCTTCAGTAGTGAACGCTGCTGAAGGATTTTTCATCGCGAACGCTTCAACTTTTTAATATGTGCTTTTACATCGTTCGTGACTTGCGTTGATTCACAAATTTTTTGTAGCGCTTTATTGTAATTTTTCGTTGGCATCGTTGTCGTCTGTAAAAACGGCATCACCATATGTGGCTTCTTTATGTAAGCAATCGACGTTGCCCACGCGACCGCCATGTGCACATAATAATGCGTTGATGTACTTTGTTCTAATTGTTGTAGCACATCTTCTATATACAGCTCGTCGATAAAATAGTGTAAATACATCACATATACAAATCGCTCCACATATGGCTCGTCAAACGACAATGTTTGTAGCCACTGCCAATACACAGCTTTGTATGTCTTTGTCTCTTTTAAACTGCTGCACAAACTATCAACAATTGCCCAATTGTCCATAAATGGAAAGAATGCTTCTAACAACTGCAAGCGCTTCTCAAGTACAACCGGTGCACTGGCAATGATAAATGCATGTACAAATAAGTCTTCATATACATTAGGCTTTTTTTGCAACACCCGTTCCCATACTTGTTGTTGAATGGCTTCTTTTGCGATCGCACGTAAATGTGGCATCTTAACGCCGACAATTGGCCATTTCGTTGTCGGCACAAGTTTCTCTATAAACTGACGATGCTGATCATTGCGGTTATATTCCATTATATATCCCTCCATAAATGTATTAATTGATAAAAACATATATTTATTTTATACCCTAAAAATATATGTAACCGTCCTATTTAAAAATTAAACAGACTGAAAAAAGCATATAACGCTAATGAACTAATCACAACAAGAGCTTGAGACAAAAAGAAATATCCTTCAGCAACGACAACTGCTGAAGGATATTTTTGTGCTTTTCCACACTCTTTTATATGATGCCGTCTATTGTAATGCGTTAAATACATCGACAATTTCTTGTGCATTTGATGTAATACGATACGCGGTTGTATTTTCCGGGTCAACCACTGCTTGTGCATCTAAATCAATAAATAAACGGTGACGAGTATTCCAATTTAACGTTATGGAATAGTCGTAGTCTTCTGGAAAGGCATCCATTTTTTCAAATGTTGCACCCTCAAATAATCTTAAAATTTCTTGTTGCTGTGCTTCTGTTAATGCAACATATTGGTACACAGCTTTTCCTGTTGACCAATCCATACGATCTACCGCTGCTTTTTTATGCTCCACATCAAAATCTACTTGTGTAAATAACGGTGCTTGTGGTTGCTCTTGTTGCTGTTGCAGAAAAATATATACTAAGCCTCCACCAACGAGCAAAATAAAGATACTCGCGGCTGCTAGCATTTTTGCTTTCATGTCTTACCCCTCCAACTACTTGTTACAGATGTCTGTAGTACCATCATACAAACGGTAACGTCTTACAACAAATATTTCCACGCTTTTTCATGAAAATTTTTTGTACGTTCTTCACAAATTGGACGTATTCATTTTTCCAATATATAAAAGACGATTCTTCTACTTTCCACACTATGTATTGGTATTATTTCAGGATTATGTACCTATTATTTATTTATTAGAAAAATAAAATAGTCTCTATTTCATAAAACATCCACCAAATTAAAAAATCAAGCGCGATTATTCAATACGTAGCGGTTGCAATTAGCATATTAGTCACATAAAATAAAACTATTAAACAACTTATGACCTATACCATAAATTTGAATTTAATTTACAGCGTCGTTAACACAATAAAGGTACAGTCCATATATAATCATTGACGAATTTTTTTAAAATAGGAGGATTTTTTATGTATGCAAAATCACAGCGGAATATTTCAACACCCTTGACCAGTTCATCCATCAATGATTTAAGCAATATCAAAATGGCATTAGATGAATCATCTATCGTAGCCATCACAAATAAAGCCGGTATGATTACATATGTGAACGATAAATTTTGCAGCATCTCTCAATATAACGAAGATGAGCTCATTGGAAAAACGCATCGGATTATCAACTCTGGTTTTCACCCCAAAAGCTTCTTTAAAAATATGTGGGATACGATTCTTTCTAAACAAGTATGGCAAGGTGAAGTGAAAAACCGTGCTAAAGACGGCTCAGAATATTGGACGCATACAACGATTGTTCCCTTTTTAAACGCTGATCAAGAAATCAATCAATTTATTTCCATTCGTCAAGACATTACCGCTCGTGTAAAAGCCGAAGAAGAGTTAGCAGCTGCGTTACATAATGATTTTCAACATGTTGTTCGTCATATGGAACAATGTGTATTCAAATTAAAAAAAGAAAATGGCACCATTATTTTCACCTTATCGGAAGGCAAGCTTGCTGAGAAACTATCCATTACAACTGCAACGGTAGTCAATCAATCTGTAGAATCCATCTTCCCACGTGAAGTATTTTTACAAATTGCACCAGCTATCCATCATGTCTTTAATGGTACTTCTCATAATATCGAATTTGCCTATGAACAACATCAATTGGCACTCAGTTTGTCAGCTATTAGGCAAGACGGCGAAGTAACAGAAGTAATTGGTGCATTGCGCGATATTACAGAACAACACGAATATGAACGTCAAATTTTCCATATGGCTCATTACGATGCTTTAACCGACTTACCGAACCGCATCTTATTTACACAAAAAATTAATGAGGCGATTACACGCGCTGAGAAGCAACAAAGCCCCTTTGGTATTTTATTTATTGACTTAAGTAATTTCAAACAAATCAATGATTCTTATGGTCATACAACGGGCGATACATTTTTACAATTAGTCGCAAATAAACTGCGTCAAAATATTCGTAAACGAGATTTTTTAGCGCGCTTTGGTGGCGATCAATTTTTAATTTTAGTTGAAGATATTGATGAATCTTCTCTTGAAACAATTGCACAACGTCTTATTGCGATGATGGAAGGCGCATTTGTGATTGGTCATTTAGAACTTCATACATCGTTAAGTATCGGTGTAAGCATGTATCCTAAAGACGGTGTAACATCGACGATTCTTTTACAACATGCTGATAATGCCATGCATGCGGCAAAAGCATGCGGACCAAACCGTTCTCAACTGTTCACCGCTGAACTTCACGCTCAATTACAACGCAAATTTATGCTAGAAACATCACTCATTGATGCCATCAAGCGCGAACAATTAATGGTTTATTATCAGCCCAAATTATGTGCACTTACGAAAAAAGTGATTGGTGCTGAGGCGTTAATTCGTTGGCAGCACCCGACAGAAGGGCTTATTTCACCTGGAGAGTTTATACCCATTGCCGAAAAGAATGGGCTAATTATTCCAATCGGGGAATGGATTTTAGAAGAGGCGATTCGCCAAGCGAAACTTTGGTCGATTAAAGAGCATCCGATTATTGTCTCTGTAAATGTCTCAATTTTGCAAATGACGCATACTAATTTTGTCGATTGTGTACGCCAGCTATTGAAGCAGCATAAATTGCCACCACACTTATTAAATTTAGAAATAACCGAAAGTATGACGACCGATATTACATTTATGAGCAATGTGCTACATGCGCTTAAATCATTAGGTGTAAGCATTAGCATTGATGATTTCGGTACAGGCTATTCGTCATTACGTTATTTAAGCCAATTGCCGATTGATACCCTTAAAATTGACCAATCGTTTATTCGTGATTTGAATATTGATAACCAGTCGATTATTAAAACCATTATTCAACTCGCTTATTCAATGGGACTTTCCGTTGTTGCAGAAGGCGTTGAAACGGCTGAACAAGAGCTATTTTTAATTGAAAACGACTGCCATGAACTACAAGGTTATCACTATAGTAAACCGATGCCACTCGAACATTTTGAAACGATACTTTTACAACATTTTAACTAAAAGAACCCCTATTTCTGATGAAAATACGTGTATTGAGATGATGTTCGTCCCGACACAAGCGGCGACTTTAGCCGAAAAGCACGGTTTTGTTGCGACGAGGTACCACAGGAGCATGAGGTTTTAAGCGGAACGATGTGGAATAGCACCAAAAGCACCAAAATATCCTTCAGCAGTTGTTGTTGCTGAAGGATATTTCTTTTTGTCTCAATTACTTTTTTATACCCAAGTCGAAAAAATTATTTGAAGCCTGCTTGTGATAAAAGCTGCTTTTGGCTTTCTTTTAATTGCTCGGCTAATTCTTCAATCTTCGTCAACACTTCCGTGCGCTTTTCTTGTTGCTGTGAAAATGCTGTTTTCACTGTTTCTTCCCACTGCTTTTGTGTTTCTGTTAATGTACTTACTAATACTTCATTTGGCTTCCATGTAAATTGCTGTGCTTGCGTTGTAATTTGTTCCATTGCTTCAAACCATTTTACAAGTGGCTCTTGTTGTGGCAATTGCGCTGTGCTCACTTTTACAGTTTGTTGTAATTGTTCTGTAAATTGTTTCGATTGCGCTTCTACTGCTGAAAACGCTGCAACAGATTTCTCCACTAATTGTTGTTGCACATTGAATGCTTCTAATGTTTTCTTCTCTGCTTCTGCTTGTACTTGCTGTAACGTTTTAAAGTTTGTTAACCAACTATCCCATAACACGTCGACACTTTTTGCTACAAATTCATTTGTCATAATATTGCCTCCTAAGTCGTTGTAAACTATATGAACAATACGCCTCAAGCGTAGTTATTCCTCGTCTTGTTTATCTCGTTGATTTGTCGTTGGTGTGTAAAATGGATTGTAAAGCTGGAAGAAATTATTGAGCAATTGTTGATATTGATTTAATGAATTTGCCCATATATCTAAATATTCTTGTCCAGCATCTGTAATCGTATAAATACGCTTGGCGGGGCCACCTGCTGATGTATCCCACTGCGATGTCACTAAATTATCTTTTTCGAGCTGACGTAACAGACGATAAAAATTCCCATGGTCAATTGATTCCACGCCAAAAGAAGTTAGTTTTTCCATCAATTCATAGCCGTGTACATTCAAATCACGTAAATGCAACAACATAATGGGAATTAAAAAATTTTTGGGCGTGTTCATATTTGGTTGTTTTTTTGCGTCATTTGATGTCATGTCGCCACCTACTTTCAAAATGCTTATATATGTAATTTACACCTATGTTTTCTGAACGTCAAGTATTATACTAAAAATATTTTTCAAAATATTAACAACAAATTTATTGAAAAAAACAAAAATTGGTTTTATAGTTGTGATGTATTCAAAATTATTTGACAAAGGGGCGAAGAGATTTGACAAACAATACATCATTCGATGCATTCTCTCTGTGGAAAAGTATGTACGACCAAACAGAAAACACATGGCGCGACGTAATTGAAAAAACGTTAGAGCAACCTTCTTTCGCAGAAGGACTAGGACAAGTACAAAGCCAGTACCTACAAATGCAAGGTTTTGTCAATGGTTTAACAGAAAACTACTTAAAGCAAATGAATATGCCTACACGTGACGAAATCGCACAAGTCGCTTCTTTAGTAATCAATGTTGATACAAAAGTAGATGACTTAACAGATGAATTAGAGGCACAACTCGACGGTCCACTAGAAGCACAACGTAAAGAAATTGATGCGCTGAAGAAATCTGTTACAAAACTCGACAAAAAATTAGACACCATTATTACATTACTTAATACATCTATCGCAAATCAAGCTGGGCCCGTCCCATCTACTTCAACACCCTCACCAAAGACTGAGCTACCAAAAACAGACGTAAAAAAAGCAACGCCATCTACAGATACTAAATAACCATATACAAAGGGGATATGCCTTATGACAAATCAATTATTTGAAGAAACACAATTAGTAAAACCATTAACTGGAAAAGTTGCTATCGTAACAGGTGCTTCACGTGGTATTGGCGCTGTTATCGCAAAAGAATTAGCTGCACAAGGTGCACAAATTGTCGCAGCACATAAAGCTGATTCAGCAACAATCCAAAATGTTGTAACAGCTATCCGTGAAGAAGGTGGTTTAATCGAGCCAATCCCATGTGATATCGCTGTGTTAGAAGATGCTGAACGATTCGTGGCACAAACAATTGAAAAATTCGGCAAAGTTGATATTTTAGTGAACAATGCCGGTGTTACAAAAGACCGTTCATTCCGTAAATTAACACGTGAAGACTGGGATACAGTGATTGATATTAACTTAACTGGTGCTTACAACATGACAAAACAAGTAATTGAGCCAATGATTGCTCAAAACTATGGCCGTATTATTAATATTAGCTCAATCGTTGGTCAAGCTGGTGCATTTGGACAAACAAACTACTCTGCATCAAAAGCAGGCTTAATTGGATTTACAAAGTCGTTAGCGCTTGAAACTGCAAGCAAGGGCATTACAGTAAACGCTATTTGCCCAGGTTATATTGAAACAGAAATGGTTGCAGCCATGCCAGACGATGTAAAAGAAGGTATCGTTTCAAAAGTGCCAATTCGTCGTCTCGGCCAACCAGAAGAAATTGCACAAGCTGTATCATACTTAATTTCTGCGAGCTTCGTGACAGGCCAACAATTAAACGTTAATGGTGGTTTATACATGTAAACTGAGCAAACGCTCGGTCATAATTCATTACTGGAGGGATAAACGTTGACAACATTCAATACAGATATGCTTGGCGAATGGTTTGATACATTAAATAATGTTTCAACTTACAATTGGCAAAGTGAAGATTTGAAAAAAGCAAAACGTTTCCAAGAAGTGTTAACTACAGATGCTGATCCAATTGTTGGTCAAACACCAAAGGAAGTTGTGTGGACAAAAAACAAAGCGAAACTATATCGTTATCAACCACATAAACCAAAAACAAATAGTGTACCTATTTTAATGATTTATGCGCTAATTAATAAGCCCTATATTTTAGATTTATATCCTGGCAATAGCTTAATTGAACATTTAACAAATGCAGGACATGATGTGTACTTACTTGATTGGGGCACTGCAGGCTATGAAGACCGACATATGAAGTTGGAAGATTACATTGTCGATTATATGCCACGTGCAGCCAAAAAAGTGTTGAAACGTTCCGGTGCAAAAGAGTTAACAATGTTCGGCTACTGCATGGGTGGTACGATGACAACGATTTTCACAGCACTTTATGGAAAAACATTACCAATCCGTAATTTAGTGTTAATGACATCTCCAACTGACTTTGCCGACGCAGGTATGTATACAAACTGGTTAAATAAAGATACATTCCAGTTAGATAAGCTAGTCGATGTGTTAGGCAATATTCCGTTTGAAATGATTGATTACGGCAATAAATTATTAAGCCCGATTTCCAATTCATTAGGCTCTTATGTAAGCTTAGCAGACCGTATCGACAACGATAATGCTGTGCTTACGTGGAAGCTGATGCAAAAATGGCTAAATGATGGTGTCCCATTCCCAGGTGAATCTTACCGTCAATGGATTCGCGATTTCTATCAAGAAAACAAGCTTGTAAACGGCACACTTGAAATTCGTGGACAAAAAGTTTTATTATCAGATATTACAGCGAACTTGTTAAACATTTGTGCAATGCGTGATAACATTGTACAACCAGAACAAATCGCTGCATTAAACCGCAATGTATCCAGCAAAGTAAATGTCCTGCATGAAGTACAAACAGGGCATGTTTCAGTAACGACAGGCCGCCGCGCTGTCACTGAAATTCATCCATATATTGAAGGCTGGATTCGCACACAATCTAAATAATGATGTAAAGCAGCTATCACTTCCCTGATAGCTGCTTTATTAATGTTTATATTTATTAATACATTAATGTTTTTATGTTTATATGTGTAAAAATTAGGCTACATACAAATAAAAGGAGGTGGTAGCATGAAGCGTCTGGTGCTTTTTTGTAGCTGTCTGCTATTGCTTACAGCTTGTACACCGGCAACTGAGGAGGTCGATATTTCAAGAGTCGACTTTAAAAAGCACGATTTATTTTATATGTTGGACACACCTAGCGATTTTGAAGCTATTTATGCACAGTTTAATTGGCAAGATGGTGAAAGTTATGCAGTTACGGAAGATGTTTTATTACGTATTCATTTTCCACAAGCAGATGTAGACAGGATTAACGAGGTCCAAATTTGGTATGTAGCAAACGGCAAAGCCTATGCCTATAATGCGACCACAAAAAAGTCTAGTAATTTATCTAAATCAGCAACAACCGATTTAAAAAAATTACTAGACTGTGAACAATGCCAACATGCACCTTAATTTATATATGATACTGATCTGATGAAGCGGACGACTTTGTCCGCTTTTTATATTGTATACACCATCTAGCTAGTTCATCCGATGTTAATGGCTTCGTAAAGTAAAAACCTTGAATAATCAGTTCTTTAGCGATGCTTTGTAAATACGCAAGCTGCTGTGCGTCTTCTACGCCTTCAATAACAATTTGAAGGTGGAGCGACTGCGCAAGTGAAATAATCGATTGCAAAATTGAATTATCTGTTGCTGAATATGGAATATGTTGAACAAATGAGCGATCTACTTTTAATGTTGTAAACTTCAAATCTTTTAAATATGCTAATGAGGAAGCACCAATCCCAAAATCATCAATCGCAATATGAAAACCGTGTGCACGTAAATCATCAATGGCAAGTTTTGCTTCTTCAATTGAGCTAACAAAACTTGTCTCAGTAATTTCTAATTCAATTTGCTCCGGGATTAATTGATACTGTTCCACACATTGTAATAGCTGTGCTTTTAAAATGGGTGATGCCAAATACGGACCTGGTATATTAATAGCTACTCGCTGCGGCATGTGTTCCATATGTCCCCAACTTGCTAGTTCTTTACAAACTTTTTGAATGATCCAATTCGTCACTTCATTCATACGATTATTCGCTTCTAAAATCGGTAAAAATACAGCCGGTGATAAAAAACCTAACTCTTTATGATTCCAACGTATAAGTGCTTCAACTGAATGAATTTCTTCTCGATCAAGATCCACTTTCGGCTGGTAAACTACAAATAGCTCATTATTGTTCATCGCTTGACTCACTTGTTGTAACAATTGTTCTCTAAAGCTTTTTGCGTGATACCCTTCTTTATATTGTGTGATAGCAAATTTAAACTCGGTTGTCGGGTGTTGTTCGGTCGTTAATGTATTCATGTATATTTCTTGAATCGTTGCTAAGTCCGTGGCAATATCGATACAAATCCCCGCATTCCCCGCGAAGCCATGCTCTTCTATTGTCAAAATAGATTTTATGCGGGCTAGTTTTTTGTCAAAATAAGAGAGGCTATCATTTACCGCTTGTGCATCTTTCATAATAAACACAAATGAAAAATCACGTACTCGGTATAACTCGGTAAACATCGGTCGGCCATGTTGTAATTCACTGACAATCATACGAATCATTTCATCTTCTTCAATAAAGCTAAACTCATGATGCACAGTCTGAATATCACATAAAGTTAATAAGGCGACACTTTTTACATACTCATCATTTTGGAGACGTGTCGTAAACGCATAACGATTCGGCAATTGTGTTAAGGAGTCTAGCGTTTTCATTCGCCGCCCTGCATAGCCATCAATAATGCGACTGCCAATAAAAATAACTGTAAATAAGACGATACACACAAACAAGCCTAAACTAATTTCATTCATCGTGGTCGCTTGTTGCATTTGAGATACAAGCACCGAACGCTCTAGATAAAAGTCCATCGACCAAATCCCCAAATAATGAATGACTGCGGTTGCAAACGCAAATAAGATAGCGGCCATTAATTCATGGACATATACATACGTTGACGTCTGTTTAAACATCCTTACAATCGCTTGGTAACAAATGATAATGGCGAGTACAATAGATACAAAAATAACCGTAAAATCATACGTGATTTTCATATGATGATAATGCATGGCTGACATGCCGATATAGTGCATCGTGACAATCCCCAGTACCATTAACATACTAGATAGTAAGACTGCGCCTTTCGTACGTCGATGCTGGGAAGCGATATAAAACACAATATAGGAAGTGATGATCGGCGGTATAATCGACATCATAGTTGTTAACATATTAATGTCCATTTTATGGCGAATTTCTACAGACATCATACCGATATAATGCATCGACCAAATACCTAAACTCATTATAATTGCGCCCATCATATGCCAAGCCTTTTCATGTAAAAAACCCGTTTGTCCTTTGCGATTTGTTAAATGGATGGCTGCATAAGAGGCCAAACAACATACGATAACAGCAAGCAAAATCATCGGAACGTTAAATTGTGGTTCAATCATTACATATTTCTCACTGTCCATATATGATAGTAGCCTCCTTGCTCTTAAAGTATCCTCTCTATCTATTTAATCATAAAATGATTCTAAATGATGTAAGAAATGCAGGAAATTCTAATTATTCAATCAATTAAATAGACATTAACTCATAAATGTATTAATTTATTTATGAGTTAATGTGTTTATTGTTTTGTGTTTATATCAACTATCCAAAGTTCGGATTGACTACCAATACGCATTGGGGGACCCCAGAAGCCGTAGCCACTTGAAACAAGAACATGCATATCTTCTTTTTGCTCATGACCATAATCAACTTCAAATATAGCATTGGTAATGTACTCATTCGGCCAAAGCTGTCCTTTATGTGTATGTCCTGACATATGAACATCTACACCTAATTGTGCAGGCGTCTCTAAATCATTGGGCGTGTGATTTAGGACAAACCATGGTAGTGTGTCTTGTGGCTTTAAACTTTCTAATGTTGCACGCTCTGTATTCGTAATATCTTCTTGTCCTGTGATATAAAAAGCATCCGCAATTTTCACAGTTTCGTCTACTAGCATATGCACATTCGCACGTTCCATTTCGGCAACAAGTTCATCGATTTTACCACCATAGTACTCATGATTCCCCAGGACAGCATAAACGCCATGTGTTGCTTCTAACTGCGCTAATGTTTCTGCCATACCTTCTTCGACAAACCATCGCGGGTCGTCATCAACTAAATCACCTACAAGAAAGACGATATCTGCATTTGCTTCATTCGTTAATTGCACGAAATTACGTAAATGGTCATGATTGGATAACACGCCTAAATGGAAATCCGATGCCACAACGACACGAAGCGGCTCTATTTCTTTATCTAGTTCAATTGTTGTTTCACGTACAGTTGGCATATAGGCCATATATGTCCCGACAATAAACAACAGCATAATCGTGCCAATTGCTGTGCCACCAATCCATTTCAAAAATCTTTTTTTCGTTACCACATACACTAGCTGGCCAATAACACTGGCAAAGAAACCGTACTCAAAGAAAAACATCCAGTAATTCCCCAAAATTTTAAATGGCTGCAACGTTTCATGTAACATACCAAATACTGGACTAAAGCTCCAAAGGAAAAGAAAAGCCCAATACAACTTTTTGCCTTTCTTTAAGCCAAATGCTTGCAAAACAGCAAGTAAGTTTCTTCCTATGTAATAGGTAAGCCCTCCGTAGAGGATAACTGCGAGCATTCCAATAATAATTGTCATACGTTCTCCTCAAAAAACATAAATTAATTAATGTATTAATTGTTTAATTTATTTATCTAATTTGTTTCACGTGAAACAAATTAGATTACGTGTATCGCTGTAACCATTGCAACATTTTTTGATCATTATCTTTGTTTTGTCGTTTAATTTTGCGATTTAAATAACGTGATAGCGTCGTATGAGACATCCCCATTTCTTCGGCTGCTTTACGGATTGAATAATTAAGCGTATCAATTTTTTCACGTAAAATTTCAGGTGTTAATGGCGTATCAATTACGACAGCAAGCGTTTTTTCTTTTTGTGTCTCGACTGGCTGTTCTTCTAATACGAGCGCTGTTTGCTGAAATGCCGTTGGTGGTTCACTAAAATCTGTGTCTTCATAGTCACTTATTTCTAATAAATCTGTCGTTAATGTCGATGTATGTGGCAGTGTAATGCGACGACGATTTTCTTGAATAACAGCAGATGGTGGCGCAATGGTGATACTAAGTTGCGTCCAATAATTTTGAATCCACCCTTTCTTGCCAACGCGATTTTCATCGAGTGGTTCAGAATAAGCCCATGACTGAATGACTTCATCTCGCTGTAAATCATCTAACACTTCTTCAAAACGGTCTCGTATTTGCACACCATTTAAGCGCGCTGGAAAATCCATTTCATGGAGAAGCGTCGCAATTTTAAACGGCTGATAAATTGTCCCTTTGATTGTTCGAATCTTCCACTGACGACTTAAATAACGTGTTAAACGTTTATGTTCCCGCTGCGACACATAGCTATATTTAAACACCTTTAAGTCTAATACACCTAATGAAGACTTTGTACCATCTAAATACGGCTGTAACAGCGACGAGGGGCGGATTTGAAGTGCATAAATGCCTCTTGGTGTATTTGAACGCTTATCAAATGCCATACGCACACTACCGACTTCAAACATCCGTTTAAAGTCTTGGAAATTGTAAAGCTTTGAGTCGATCGATTGCGCACTTAAAATTTTCACACGCTCCGATCCATTGTTTAACGACACCCACACACTTGTAAGCGCGGCAACACGGCGCATAATATTAAAACGCTCTCGCTCCTTAAATTTCACTTTTTCAGGTGTTTCCCCTTTTTCATAATGGCGTAATAATAACGCGTCATCGCTATGAAATTCAATAAAACCTTCCTCATCCCGTTTTCCTGTCATCCATAAGTAGGAAACTAAATCAAAAATATCCGCTGTTAATTCATCGAGCGAACTTAGCGTCGTTGCGACTAAATCCATACTGAGCGGATCTTCATCTGGTTTTGCTGTTAACGGAATAGGACGTAACTCAGCAAAACCATGTAACTGCCCTTGATTATCAATTAATTCTGTACCCAAATAACCTGTATCCTTTTCTTCAAACCCATTTTTCTTTGTCACCATATCGCGCATTAAATGAAATGTCGTACTTGAATTTGCATAAATGTAGTCGCGGTCATGTACTGGAACACTAAAATCTACAGCTTCTTGTAGACCCATGTACGGTTGCATTTCTTGAATGATTGTGTCTGCAAAGTTTTCCACTGCAGAACGAATTAACTTTTTCGTTTTAAATTTAAAACTAATTAAATCGTCAATAATCAATGTAAATAACGCACGAAATGACTCGCTCACAAGTGGTGCAAGCTGCAAATCTACTTCTTCTTGCCTTGTTGTCATATATGCATCTTGTTGCCACATTGTTAATAATAATGGGTCATCGCTAAAGAGATGCTTAGCTTCTTCAAAAACAGCAATTTTTGTTTGCTCAAATGTCAAACGCACCGTATCGGAGAGTTCTAGGTAATTCATGAAATGCACCACCTTTTTTATTTATATTTTATTATAACAAAATGCACCAACACATATCATCTTTTGATTGAAATGCACCATTTCTCTAAAGAACAGGCAAATGTGAATACTATTTCACAAAACGACACTCATTTCTCACTACAAGTGGTGCACATTGAAACAACGAGACAAAGCCGTGCACTATTTTGTTCATTATGCACCAGCAAATGCACCAAGCAAAAAAAAGTGACAGTCGAGCATTTTTCAAACGTAGTGAATAAAATGTGGAAAAACGAAAAATTTCGTCGATTTTGGGACAAACCCGTGTACTATGATTTTCCCAAGCCGTGTACTATTTCGCTTATTATGCACCATTCGGGACAAACCCGTGTAGTAAGAAATGTTGATTTAATCGCATTTTAATGAAAAATGGTGCATTTTGATGTTGTCAAATTAGTGGTGCATTTCAAACCCGTGTACTATTTTTTTTTTGAAAAATGATTTTTTGGGACAAACCCGTGTACTATTTTTCGTCTAATATTTTTGATAAACATTGATATATCAATACTTTGCGCGATTTTATTCACTTGCTAAAAATGGTGCATTTAGTGGTGCACAATAAAAAAAGTGGGACAAACCCGCCATAGAATAATTTTTTGAAGAAATTTTCAAACCGTTGGGGCTGTAAGGCGCAATCGGCTTTTTTTTTTGGTGCATTTTCCTCTAAGAGAGGTCCCTTTTTGACAAAGCCAATTGTATATAATGGTGAATGATTAAAAAGGAGGTGTTGTTTCTATGCTTACAGAACGTTTATCATTACTATTTCACGAAGAAGATGCACCGAAAATGCACCAAGCGAAACAAAAGGGTGTTGTATTTGCTGTACATAATAAACATGACTTTACAGCAAGTGGTGCAAAAGGACATATACTACACAGCTTTGACACACTATGTGCAAATGCACCAAGCTATTCGCACTTTACACCAAATGTCTATCGTGTTGGTGCATTTCACGCTGCAACCTCAACCATTAGTGGGTTCACTGAAAAAAACCTGCACCATATTAATGCATTTGTGGTCGATATTGATACAAAAGAATTTACGCCTCAACAATTGCTGTTAACATGTATCGATGAATCTGTTGGTGCACCTACGTGGATTATTGAAACAACACGTGGCTATCAGCTTTACTTTGTATTAGCCGCTCCTTTATATATGGCAAAAGACAATCATGCATATACGTTACGTATTGCAAAACGCATTGCTTATAATTTAAAACGCAGCCTTCATAGCATCAAAGCAGATCTCTATTGTAACGATTTTGGCTTTTTCCGTATGCCATTGAACGTCGTTTGGGAACAACATAGCTTTACATATACCGTGGCACAACTCATTGATTGGTCAAGCCGTTTTGATGATAATGCACATCTTTGTCTTAAAACACCTACAGCTCATCGTAAACAGCTCTATATACATGCACCATGGTTTAAAGCTTTATTACAAGCTACACATATTAAAGGTGACAAAGGACAGCTAGGACGCAATAATACACTCTTCACACTCGCTCTAGCATGTTTTCATGATGGCTTTACACAAGAAGCTACACAAAACGTATTACAATCTGTTAACGCACGTTTACATGCGCCACTGCGTCACAAAGAATTAACAACAATTTTACAATCCGCTCACTCTGGCCGTTACACAGGACCATCAAAAGCATACGTCGAAGAACTAATTGCGTTATATGCACCAGAACAGCACGTACACATGCATACACATTGGTATAAACATAAAAAAGAACGCACAGAGCGAACACGTAGTCACTTTAATGAATGGGAACAAGATATTATCACATATATCACGGCGCAAAAAGACCCATCTGCACCGTTTCTTTGGCATACACAAAAACAAATGTGCCAAGCTCTTAATATCCCACAAAGTACATTAAACGCTTTACTTAAAACATCTAGCCAATTAATTACAACTATAATTGGGAAAGGTCGTGGTGCACAAACTGGCTGGACAACCGTTGCATTATATAAACAATTTTTATTCGAGCAAGCATTACAAAAAGCTACACAAAAAGGACAATACTACACGCAACTGCACTATGTATTACACTATTATGCACCACTCACTCAAAATAAAGGATATGAAGCTTTATACAATGAGCTAACACAACCTTATTATTACTCCAATGTGCCTTAACATAATATATATGGGCTGCTGGTATATAAAAAAAGCTATACCTATTTAGGCATAGCTAGGTCATTATATTTTAGCAAGGGCATATTCTTTCTTCCTCGGGGTATGGTTGGCGACTACCACTCCTAGGAAAATGAACAGTGCACCTAGTATTTCTTGTTGGCTCATGGATTCATGTAAAAATATATAAGCTAAAATTGCTGCAAATATTGGTTCTAGTGCAAAAATAAAGCCTGTATGTTCAGCTGTTGTATATTGTTGTGCCCAAGATTGCATGACCACGGCAAATGCTGAACAGATGAGTGCTAACATGATGACTGCCATATAACCTTGTGATGTTTGTGGCAAAGCAGGTGTCTCGAATAATGGGGTACAAATAGTGGCAAATAGTCCGCCAAAACCAAGTTGTAAAACACCCAGCTGTATACCGTCATTTTTTTGTGCAAATCGATTGTTTAGTACGATATGTAGTGCATATAAAAATGCTGTGAATAAACATAAAATCATACCGATTTCAAATGAAATTGAATCGTGTATTGAAAAGAGAGCAATACCTGTAATGACAATAACTGTGCCTATTTTTACTTGGCGTGTTGGTGCTTGTTTTGTCAGAATAATCATAAGCATAGGAACCATTACAACAGTTGTCGCAATTAAAAAGCCAGCAGTTGATGCAGTTGTAACGATTAGTGCGTAACCAAATACAGAGGATACACAGCATAAGATAATACCTAAAATGATGCTTGCTTGTATCGTTTCTTTTATTACATGTCGCATACGTTTATAAAAAATCGCATACATGACAAGAAAAGCAATTAAAAAGCGATAGGCAACTAAGTTGATGGGTTGTAACTCAGCAAGTCCATATTTTGTGAATAAATAGGACGAACCCCAACCGATTGTAACGAATACGAGTAAAATATTCGCTTGAAATTGACTCATGATGAACCCTCCAAATAAAAAACTGCTCTTATCATAGCAAAAAATGTTATAGTAGAAAAACGAATATTTATGATATGTATATTAGAAATACTTATGGAAGGGATTTTAAGATGAATAGTTATTTTGCACTTTTGGCGGTGCTTGAATATGGAAGTTTTACAAAAGCTGCGGAGAAGATGGGATATACGCAATCAGCGATGAGCCAGTTAATTAAAACATTAGAAAAAGAGCTTGAAACAACGCTGATTATTCGTTCACGTACAGGCGTTATGCTTACACCTGATGGTGAAGCATTTTTACCGTATATTAAACAAATTTGTCAAGCGATAGGTGAATTAGAGGAAAAGAAAAAAAGCATGCAAGGCTTGGAGCGAAGTATGATACGTATTGGTGCTTTTTCGAGTATTGCCTATTCGTATTTACCGATTTGGATTCAACAATTCAAACAACATTATCCTGCTGTACAGTTTGACTTAAAAATTGGAGATTACAGTGACATTGCTGAGATGATCGCTACTGGTGTTGTAGATTTTGGTTTTGTTACACCTGAAACCGGACATACATTTGAGCTATTTGAGCTTGTAGAAGACGATTTAGTGGCATGTTTATCCAAAGAGCATCCATTAGCGCAACAATCGTCTGTTACGCTAGCAGAGCTTGCTTGTGAGCCGTTTATTTTAATGCAGGAAGGAACGATTAATGAAACACTCAGTTTATTTGAAAAACATCAGCTTGTGCCAAATATTCAATATGTTGTCGAAGGTGATTTTCCAGTCATTTCGATGGTGGCACAAAATTTGGGGGTGTCGATCATGCCGTCCTTAATGTTTCATCATTTTGATAAAGGGGTAATTCATCGACCATTACATCCACCAAAGCGTCGTAAAATTAGCGTTGCTTATAAGGATAAAGAGATTTTACCGATTGCAAGTCGTATGTTTTTACAGTTTTTAGCGAAGCAACATTAATACATTAATGTTTTTGTTTATTTATTAATTAATGTTTTCCAGGTAGGGTAATGGTGAACCGCAATGCCAGCAAATGCTTTTTCATTGTGTAATAGACGCTGTAGTTTTTGTATTTGCTGCGAGAACTCAGCTGCGCTCATCATAGAAAAGCTAACAGACGATCCTTCGTCTGATGGCATCGTTTCTACAGCAATTGTAATCGGTTTATTATAAAATGCACCAAGGCGTAATTCCTGTTGTGTAATGTTGACAATGGCATCGGCTGTATTGCGGTATGCCATAATAGTAATCGCGTCCATTTCTTGAATAAGCCATTCTGCTAAAATGCCTTCACCAAAGCTTGTCGCATAACATACTTCGTCAAACCAGAAGGGGATGTCTGCTTCAAGTGGGAGGTGTAAGCGGGTAGCATGTTCTTTTAACAGTGTCATTGTTTGTTGGAAATCTTCAATAACGCTCGCTTGACGTGTGTGCCAATGTGGGTGTAAATAAGGTTCAATATCTACATGAAGACCATCGAAGGCTGTTTTTGTGTACATCGTATTAAAATCTGCTACATACTGAATGTATTGTAAAACGTCCGAACGCTTTTCACGATCCCCCCAAGTAGGTGCTCCGTCGAGCGCTAAAACGTCTATATGATGTTCATGTGCGTGTTTAATAAATTGTGCATAATGTGTCGGTGGAATATTAGGGTCAATTTGCACATAAATTTTTTGCGCTTTTTGTGTATGCAAAAACGTGATAATTTCGTCAGACTGCTGCAGTGTTGATGCATCCCAAAGCCATGTGGAAAATGTCGTGTTCGGTAGTTGAAACGTTGTGTACATAATAACCCCTCCTAAAATAATGCGAATTAGCCCGTTAAAAAACATAAAGCCCTCCCTTAATATGATATAGCATATATATACTATATAATAAACAGATGAAGAACGAGGAGGAAATACCTTTACGTATAACCCAAGAAACCCCGTATGAACTGAATGTTGCGCTTGCTGTGGGAGAGCGCTACGCACCGAGCACTACGTATACATTGACGATGGTCTTTACAACAGCTGACGCGTTACATGTCAATATAGAGTTTTTACCACGTGTTCCAGCCGTAACAAAAGAGCAATATAATGGCCAAGCGCTTGTCACATTTTCGTATGATGACGGGTATATGAACTGGTATTCAAAGGCACTACCATATCATTCAAAATATGCAATGCCGGGGACATTTAATATTAACGGTTCGCGTATTTATGGCGACGACCCGCATTTTATGAAGGCAAGTCATGTATGGGTGGCTGATTCACTAGGGATAGAAATTGGTGCGCATACGCAAGACCATAAAGCGCTCACAACGCTTACGGACGAAGACATTATTTATCAAGTTGCGACAAATATTGCTGTGCTAGAAGACCTTGGTATTCCTGTGCATACACTAGCTGCGTCGTATTCAGATTATGACGAAAGGGTATATAGCATTGTATCAGACTATTTCGAAGGTGTACGTGTGTATGACGGCGTAACAAATCAAGCACATAATTATGACCGCTATTGGTTAAAAGCGAAGGCAGTTAAAAATTATACGACTGTTGAAGACATTCAAGGTTGGATTGATGAAGCGATTCAAGAGCGTTCGTGGCTTATTATTATGTTACACAATGTTGTAGATGACCCGATTGAAGGCTGTGCGAACGGAGCAGATGAGTGTGATGAATTGTATGATACATCGCCACAAGTATTGGAAGGTGTAATGCAGTATATTAATGCACAAGGGAAAGATACACTTTTACCAGTAAATACGTACGAAGGCATTCAATTAGTAGAAGCATGGGAACAGTAATATAAAAAAGGAAGCGGGGTGTCCGCTTCCTTTTTTATATTGTTTTTTTATACGCTTGTAGCTGCTGCACTAGTTCTTCTTCATCAAGTTCACGTAACTTTTCAACAGCAAAGTCTACAACTTCTAATAACTTGAGGCCGTGCTGTGCACCTACTGTTTTAAAGAAATGGTGAGCTTCTGCTGAAATAAGTGAGTTTTTGCGTTCTTTTTTTTCTTTTGGTAACTGTTCAATCGGCTCATCAAATAATGCTAAACCACGCGCTTTTGGCTGTGAAAAGGCAGTTTGATGTGGATTTTCACCTTGTACACTAATTTTGTCTTCTAAGGCATTTGTTTGTAATAAATTTTTTCGAGCCATTGTTATCCTCCTTACACATTTACGCTATTTACAAGCGATTTTAAGTCCTGTTCGGTTTGCAGCCAGTCAATAATTCGGTGAATGACTACACGACGCTTTTGAGTAGGTGTATCACGGAACAAATCGCGAAGAGCTGTTGCGAGTTGCGTAGATGTAAAATCACGTTCTTCCACAATCTCATCTCGGTAAAATTGCGCGGCATCTAAGGCTTCTGCTAATGTGTCATATTCTTGTTGATTCAAATCATCTGCTGCTTGTTCGAGCAATTGCTGAATACGTAATTTTGGTTCTGTTTCCGCGAGCTGCCCAACACGCATTAAAATTTCATGTGCCAGTGAATCATACATGGCAAATATTTTTTTATCATGTTGGTCAAATTTATTTGGATTTGGTGGAATTAAATCATACCGTTTTACACGTTCACGCTCGTATACACGCGAATATAAAATTGCATCGCCATATGTTTCAATAGCCGCTGAAATGACCGTGTAATCAATATTGCTTTTTTTATTTTCTAAGTACATTAAAATACCAAGTAGTTTTGCGCCTTCATAACCATATTTGGAGTTGCGTGCACTCGTAGCTGTTTTATCAGACTCTTTTAAGAAGCCAGCCATTTGGCGATACGATTTCGCCTGCGTCATCATGACTCCAATATAGTAATCACTCGCTACAATAGCATTAATATTTTGAATGTTAGATGTAGGCGGCACGTCAAATAAAATAAAATCATAGTCATGCTCGATCTGTTGCACAACTAAATCTAAATATAAACCAGCTTCGAACTTCCCAAATACGCCTTTTTCAAATAGTAATAAATCTAGCCCAGACAATTCTTCACCAGAAGGAATGATATGTAAATTGTCATCAAGTGGTAAAACAGAGGCCGCTGCATGTTTGGGTGACTTAATGGCATCGAATATAGAGGGGTGATTTGTTAGGTCAGTTTGAACGCCAAATGTCCGCATTAAAAAGTCTGTTGAATCGGCCTGTGCATCAAAGTCTACCACTAATACACGCTGGTTAAAATGCTTCGCTAATGAGATGGCCAGTAAACAAGTCGTTGTTGTTTTCCCAACGCCACCTTTACTATTGCCTAACGTAATTTTAATCGCCATAAATATACGCTCCTTTATATATGTAAATGAAACAACCGTTCTTCTTGTATAAGTATAACAAAAAATCATTCGTACATAAATGATTAAATACGTTTATGTTTAAAAACATTAATGTATTAATTGTTTTTTGTAGGCATAGATATAAAAAGAATTGGAGACAAACGTAAAAATAAGCGAAGACAAAAAGAAATATCCTTCAGCAGTTGTCGTTGCTAAAGGATATTTTTTTGCTTTAGGCAGATGTGCGGCTTAAAAGTTTATGCTCCTGCGGTACCTCATCGCTAAAAAACAGTGCTTTTCTAGCTGAAGTCGCTGCTTGTGTCGGAACGCATTAGCAAACTTTTATTAGATTTATGCACTTCGTTTTATCAGAAATAGGGTTTGTCCGCCTGTTTGCAAGTCCGGCTTGCTTTGCGAATAGAGCATGGGTTAAGTTCGTTTATTGAATTTCTTTATCGGTTGTTGTATTTCGTCTTGTTTGTTTTGATTGTAAATATTCCTTTTCAGTCATAACATCTTCAACGTGCATGTTGACCTCTACGACATGTAACCCTGTCATATGCAGTACTTGTTCTTGAATAATTTGTGTTAAACGTTTGAAAATCACTGGGGCACTTTGTTTGTACTCAATAATAACACGCGCATCGATAGCCGCTTGTTTCTCGCCAACTTCGACAGACACACCTTTTGTTAAATTATCGCTACCAAAACGATCTGTAATCGCAGATGTGAAGCCGCCTTTCATATCTAAAATACCTTTAATTTCACGTGCTGAAATTGCAGCAATTTTTTCAATCACAATATCAGAAAATGTGAGTGAATTTTCAAATTTTGGCTCTTCCGTTTCCTCTACTCCTACTTGGCGGTTATATTGTTGTTCATTATTTGTTGTCATGATTCATCGCTCCGTTTCTTATGATTTAAATTTAAATGTTCGTAACAAATCATTTAGTGATAATTGGGCATCTTTCATATAACCGATACATCCAGCAATAAGACTTAGCGCTACAATGAGCAACGCTATCCACACATTAAAAGCGGCAACGAGAATACAGAAGATGAACATACTGAGCCCACAAATAATCGCCCATTTGTACGTCATCAATAATTGGCGTATCGTGCGTTCCATTAGTCGCCCTCCTTATATGACGCGTTTTTTCATCGTTTTTTGGTCGAGCACATGAATTTTCACTTCGCGTACAGGCAACTCAGCAAAGCGTTCAGCACTTTCTTTAATATCTTGGCGTAGCGATTCTACATAGCTTTGTACATTCGTTGTTTCGGTCACAAAGACATCCACAAAAACATCCATATAAGATGACTGACGCTTTTGATACAAATTCACATTGATGGATGGTTGGCGTACATTGTCATACTTACGAATTGTATGCAGGACATTTTTTTTAATCGATTTTTTATTAATAAAAAGCTCCCCATCATCATAGCTAAAGACTAAACCGCGTGATTTGTATGATGGACGAAACGCAAAAATTAATAAGAAAAGTCCAACAGCCATGAGTAAACCGGCAGTCCAATAAAGCGCTGGTAAAAACCAACTAAAGCTTTCTAGATCACGTTGATATGCTGTAATTGCCTCATGTTCGATATACATAAATAGTAAGACACCGACGACGACTAAAATCCACAAACCTAATACAAATTGCACAACCCGCTTCAATGTTCTCACCTCCCTTTCGTAGGTATTAACAAGAGGTCTTAGTAATATAAATATCCTATTTTTTCTAGAATAAATGCTTTATATAATAAAAAAAATTTAGCGAAAGTTATGTGGATAGTAAAAGAAGAGCGTAAAATGTTTACAGCAAATTGGGAAAAGGGTACGATAAAAATGTAATCGATTTTAATGAAAAGGGGTTATAAACATGGACGTTCGTTTTCCAATTGGACCATTACAAGTTCCAGATGAGGCAAATCGTACACATATTGCACAATGGGTAGCACAAATTGAGACATATGTAACGCGCTTACGTAATACAGTAGAAGGTATTTCGGAAGCTGAATGGCAAGCTACATACCGAGAAGGAGCATGGAATGTGCGCCAGCTTGTGCATCATATTGCCGATTCACAGCTGAATATGTATCAGCGTTTGAAGTTAGCATTAACAGATGATAATCCAACTGTTCCAGCCTTTGATGAAGAACGATGGGCAGTGTTACCTGACACAGAGTTACCGGGAGAGAGCTCATTAGCAATGCTAGACGGTATTAACACACGTGTGGTAGCATTGGCAAATACATTGACGGACGAGCAATTAAAGCGTACATTTACACATGAAACAAACGGAGCCATTTCAGTAGCAACAAAGGTTGCAAAGCTATGTTGGCATGAAGAACATCATTTAGCACATATTGAAATAGCATTAAATAAACGCGCATAAAGTAGCACGTCTTAACAATCGCTCGATATAAAAAAGAGGCTGGGACATAAGTATTTCTAGTCTCGACGAAAAAGGGAGATTGCCTAGAGCAATCCCCCTTTTTCGTCGATTTTGTCTATATTTATAGCGAGCGGTCATTCATTGGCCGCTCGTAAGCGATATTTTCGTAAATTCACGGCCATCAACGCCAAGCCGATTTCATTTTTCACCTTCGGTTTTCCTCGAACAGAAAAACGTGTGAACCCTAAAATAGCCTTCAAAAATCCAAAAACTGGCTCTACGTCTATTTTACGTTGACGGTAGATGCTGGCAGCTGTTTCTGGTTCTGAAAGCTTGTGTCGTACATATTCTTTTTGCTTTTCCCATCGTGTGTTCACCAACATCTTTCGGTTTGTACCCTCTTGTGCCGTCGTACATTGTGAGCGTAAGGGGCATCCTGAACAATCTTCGCATTGATAGACCTTGAATTCACGTGTGAACTGTTCACGGTCTGTTCGTTTCGCAATTGATTGAAAGCGCATGTTCTTTCCGTTTGGACACGTATAC
>NZ_MASJ01000006.1 GCF_001700315.1 Caryophanon tenue
TAGAAGGTGTTTTTTTACTGTCTCAAAAAAGACAGTCAGTGCCATGGACGAGGGCTTTTTAAATTTGTATATAAAGTTGATTAAGATGAAATTAAATACGGCATAAATAATTCTTCATGCTCACTAACTGCATCGAGCTTTACACGATGTTCCTGTAAATAGTCGTGCATCGATGTCAGCTGTTTATACGCCACAATAAAACGGTCACGGTGATATAAACGCCACTGCTTTTTTTGACGCACAATATGATAACCGAGTGCCTCCGCTTCTTGCTGTCGTTCCTTTGGCTTTGGCGGTTTTGTTACCGTTGTCGGCTCTGCAATATTGAGCGACTGGTGGAACTGATAACCTTCAACTGTGCGATACGTATAAATTTTTGGCGTATGCAGCGGTGATGGCGTCACCTTCCACTGCTGAATAAAACGTAAATGCTCGGCTTCTTGCTGTTCAAATGCATAAATATTTTTGTAGAGGCGCCGCTCTTTGCGGACATGCTTTAACTGCTTTAATAGCTTCGTTCCTTTAATCGCATCGAGTGGCATTAGTTCTAACTCATGCAATAAATCATTTTGCAAAGAATCGTAGTAGCCAATTTGCTCTGGGAGTTGTGCTAATTGTTGCTGTAAAACTTCGACGGTATGTTGTAACTGTTCAATATGGTCGTAATACTGCTCAATTAATGTGGCAAGCTCCATATGTCTTTCCTCCATATCCATCACCTCACAACCAACATTACAGCATATATGCTAGGACAGTTTTAATAACATGTAAAAAAAGCGATGCTATTGTAAAAATTTACAATGGCATCGCTTTTATTAAATCCATCCAAATAATGTTTTAATCCCTTGCCATGCAAAGAAGCCTAATACACCTAAGCCTCCAACAATCATGACAACCGATAAAAAGCCTGTCACTAAAATCGCGCCAAAGCTTGGGACTTTTCGGTCTCCCCATTCAACTGGGTTTTGGCTTGTTACAATATTGCGCGCCCCACACTGCGGACATTTTTCATAAAATGAACGCTCTTCTACTTTTTGACGCCCTACAACTTTCATTAATCGAGAAAATTCAGCGGTGTTAAAGTCAACCGTCATCGGTGTTTGGCAATTTGTACAGTTTACCTTTTTACGCGCTGCGGGTTTCCCTTCAATATTTGTCATGTTGTTCACTCACTTTTTCACATAGTAAATGTAGTATACCTGTATATTTTTATATTTGTCACGACACACGCCTATTAAATCTCACGTGGCTTTTTCGTCATGCGCTCTGTGATAACGGCTACCGCAATCACGATCACCATATACATATAAATATGTGGTGACACAAATAATGCACATACTGCGACAATGAATGCTTGAATGGTCATAAACACGTAGAGTACTTTGCGTACCGCTTGCTCACGTAATTGTTCGGGCACTGGGAATAGCTGGTCCATACGGAATTCATGCGATGACAATAACGCCACTTTCAATTGATACGTTGTCGCAAATGATAACACGCCAACAATGACAAATGCTGCCCACGGTAAATCAACGAGTGCTGCCAGTAATGCCGCAATCGCTGTTAGGCGTACCCATAAGTAAAAATGGTCATCCGTACGAATAAATGTACGTAACACTAAATACACATATGTTTGTTGCTTGCCGTATTTTGCTAAGCGATAAAAGAAGTTTAAATAGCCACGTCGGCGCACCGAACCACGTAAATGTGGCACATCGGTAAAGTAGTTTGCAAAGCGATAAAAGCTCATCATGCGGTTTTGTTCAAGCTTTACGAAGTGCTCATACGGTACTGGTTGTGCTTTCACTTTTCCAGCGAGCATCGTTACATACACAAATAATAACGCCATAAATAATAAGCCGAACACTAAATCATTTAATACAAAGTGGTAAATTGCTAACGCAGAAATAACACCGCGCACTAAATAATCTAACCAAATATTCGCCCCACGATTGGCATAACGATACGCAAACTCCCCTTGTACATTGACCCAACGTAACACAATAAGGATTGCAGCAATCACCCAAATCGTTTGTGAGGCTAAATCTGTTGTCGCATTTAACAAAGGAATCATCACAATATACGGCACAATCACCGTGATTATTTTTGAAAAGAATGTAAAGCGCAGTGCCTGTTTAAAAAATAGTGGCATATGCGACTCAAGCGGTAATAAATATACTTGGTCAGGTTCACGTAATAATGTAATCGGTTTACTGAACGCTAATACCACCGCTAACACCGCCGCAACAATATAGGCAGTCGGAAAATCACTCGGTGCTGTTTTCAGCCATTCGCTATAATAATAGCCACCTGCCCCAACTAAAAATACAAGCACAATTGCGATATGCCCACTAAAAATAAAGCGCATATACTTTTGCACTTCACTCATATAATGTGCAAAACGCTTCGCCCATAAATCGTGTAGATTATTCATTGGCGTCCTGCTCCTTCGTCATCGCAATATATAAATCATCTAATGTTGCAGTTGGCATATTGAACGCTTTGCGTAAATCTTTCATCGTTCCTTGTGCACGGACACGCCCTTCATGTAATAAAATAATGCGGTCACAATACTTTTCAGCTGTCGATAAAATATGCGTTGACATTAAAATGGCAGCGCCTTCCTTTTTACGTGCATGCATTTGGTCAAGCAGTGATTGAATGCCGAGTGGATCAAGACCAACAAACGGCTCATCAATAATATACAGCGCAGGGTTCACTAAAAAGGCACTCATAATCATGACTTTTTGACGCATCCCTTTTGAGAAGTGCGACGGGAACCAGTTAAGACGCTTTTCCATACGAAATTCTTTTAGTAACGCTGCTTGGCGCTGCTGTAATGTTTGTTCATCTAAACCATATGCCATCGCTGTTAGCTCTAAATGCTCTTTTAATGTTAATTCCTCATAAAGTACAGGTGTTTCTGGAATGTACGAAAAGCTTGAACGATACGTGTTCATATCCTCGCTCATCGTCACGCCGTTTAAGCGAATTTCGCCACTTTGCGCGAGCAGTGTCCCAATAATATGTTTAATGGTTGTACTTTTCCCTGCACCGTTTAAGCCGATTAAACCGACTAATTCGCCTTTTTGAATATCAAATGATAACTCTTGAATAACAGGCTTACGCGTATAGCCGCCTGTGACATTTTTTACTTGTAACACTGTCATAATTCCAACTCCAATCTATTCTTTAGTGTACCAAAAAATGTTCATTCATACATCGTTCGGTGTTACAATAAACGTATATTCTTGTAAATGGAGGGACATTTCATGAGCGATTGCATTTTTTGTAAAATCATTAACGGTGATATTCCAAGCGTAAAGGTGTACGAAGATGAACACGTATTTGCGTTTATGGATATCGCCCCATTAACAAAGGGACATACACTACTGATCCCGAAACAGCACGTAGCCGATTTATTTGAAATGCCTGAAGAGGTTGCGCGTAATTTATACGCGGCTGCACCAAAAGTGGCAAACGCATTAAAGGCTGCATTTAACCCACAAGGTATGAATACCGTGAATAATAACGGTGCATTTGCAGGTCAAACTGTATTCCACTACCATTTACATTTCATCCCTCGTTACGACGAGCAAGACGGCTTACAAGTTTCTTGGGGCGCACAGCCTGGACTATTCACACCAGAAGAAATGCAGCAATTAGCGGCACAAATTAAAGAACAACTTGCATAATAAAAAACTACGGCGCCGTTATAGCACCGTAGTTTTTTAGTTTTTCATTTTCGGGTCAAGCGCATCTCGTAAACCATCACCCATTAAGTTAAAGCCAAGTACCGTTATCATAATTGCTAAACCTGGGAACACAATCGTCCACGGAGCATTGAGCAAATAAATACGCGCATCTGCGAGCATCTTGCCCCACTCTGGCGTCGGGATTTGCGCTCCTAAACCTAAGAAGCCAAGTGCAGCCGCTTCAATAATCGCTGTCGCAATCGCAAGCGTTCCTTGAACAATTACTGGCGTCATCGAGTTCGGTAAAATATGTCGCCATAAAATCCGATTATTTTTCATGCCAATTGCCTTTGCTGCCATAATATATTCTTCTTGTTTTATACTCAGTACTTTAGAGCGCACAAGCCGCCCGAAGTTTGGAATATTAATGATGGCAATTGCAATTAGCGCATTTTGTAGCGACGGTCCTAAAATCGAAACAATCGCAATCGCTAATAAAATACTCGGGAAAGCAAGTAAAATATCGAAAATACGTGAAATGATTGTATCTAACCAGCCACCGTAATATCCTGCCACGACACCTAAAAATGTACCGACGACAATGGAAATAATAACGGAGAAAAAGCCGACTGCTATCGAAATACGCGCCCCTAAAATAATACGCGAGAAAATATCACGCCCAAAATCATCCGTCCCTAACCAATGCTCACCTGAAGGCGGTAATAAACGCTTCGTTAAATCTTGCTCGTTGACGCCTTGTGGTGCGATAAACGGACCAAACAGCGCTAAAAATACGACGAATGCCACAATCGCTGCTCCAACTAGCGCAATTTTATTTTTTCGGAAGCGGCGCCAGCCTTCTTTCCAAGGACCTACTTCTTTTTCCATTACAGGCTCTGTTGTCACTTGTACCATCTCTGTCGCCCCCCTTAATCATATTTAATGCGCTTATCAACAAGCGTGTACACAATGTCGACCAGTAAATTAATCATAATAAACATAAACGCCACAATTAAAATACCAGATTGAATCACTGGATAGTCACGGAAGCCAATCGCTTCGTAAATATAACGTCCAATGCCCGGCCAACTAAAGATTGTTTCCGTTAAAATCGCACCACCTAATAGCATCCCTGTTTGTAAACCGATAATTGTTAATACCGGAATTAATGCATTTTTTAGTGCATGCTTATAAATAACAATCGACATCTTTTGCCCTTTTGCGCGCGCTGTACGAATATAATCCGAGCGCATTACTTCAAGCATCGACGAACGTGTCATACGTGCAATAATCGCCATTGGAATTGTCGCTAATGCAAAGCCTGGTAAAATTAAATGCTTCACGACCGTAATAAATTGGTCAAAACGGCCATTTAATAATGTATCAATTAAATACAAATGCGTAATGGGCGACACAGGGTCACGTACATCTTCACGACCTGATGTTGGCAGCCAACCAAGCTCGATACTAAAAATCCACTGCTCCATTAAACCGAGCCAGAAAATGGGCATCGATACACCAATGAGGGCGATAATCATCGCCGCATAGTCAAAAAATGAGTTTTGGAACCAGGCAGAAATAATCCCTGCATTCATGCCGATTAAAACTGCTAAAAACATCGCGAATAGTCCTAGCTCCATTGTCGCTGCTAAATACGGCCATACCTCTTTTGAAATTTCAACACCTGTTCGTAGGGACTCTCCTAAATCAAGTGTTAATAGACCACCTAAATAATTAAAATATTGTATGTACCACGGCTCGTTTAAGCCCAGCTTTTCGTTTAATGCCGCAATCGCTTCAGCCGTTGCTTGTTGTCCTAAAATAACTTGTGCGGGGTCCCCCGGAATCAATCGAATAATCATAAAAACAATAAAGGTCATGCCTAATAACACAGGTATTAAATGCAATAAACGCTTTCCGATATATTGAAGCATACCGCTCACCCCTCTCATTGTGCTTAAAAAAAGCTGCTTTATAAGTTTCCCTATGAAGCAGCTTCTTGCTATGCTGTTTTACTTTACTGAGACATTCGTTAACGCTTCTGAACCTGTTGGATGTGGTAAGTAATCCTGAACAGTTGATTTTGCCGCGATTAACGGTGTTGAGTGCGCTAATGGAACCCACGGCGCATCTTCGTGAATAATAACTTGCGCTTGTTTATATAGCTCGTTACGCTTATCTTCATCAACCTCTGATTGCGCTTGTACTAATAAAGTATGCGCTTCATCACTTGAATAGTATGCGTAGTTGTTTGAGCCGATATTATCTTTATCAAGTAACGTGTATAAGAAGTTATCCGCATCTCCGTTATCACCTGTCCAACCAAGTAAGAACGCATCCGCTTCACCATTTTTTGCTTTTTCTAAATATGTTGCCCACTCATACGTCACAATTTTTGCTTTCATGCCAACATCTTCAAGGTTTTTCTGAATCGCTTCTGCTACCTTTTGACCGTCTGGCATGTACGGACGTGGTACCGGCATTGCCCATAGCTCAAATTCTTCGCCATTATAACCAGCCTCTGCAAGTAATGCTTTTGCTTTTTCTGGGTCATATTCATAACCTGTAATTTCTTCATTATAGCCACTAATTGTTGATGGCATTGGGTTTACTGCTGGCTCTGCATATCCTTGGAAGAATGCATCAATGATCGTTTGCTTATCAATTGCATGGTTCACAGCTTGGCGAACTTTCACATCATCAAATGGCGCACGGTTATTTGTTAAACCTAAGTAACCAATATTCATAGATGGGCGTTCGATTAATTGAAGCTCGCTGTTTGATTGGATAGATGTTGCATCTGATGGGTTAATACCATCTGCAATATCAATTTCACCTGTTGTTAATGCATTTAAACGCGCTGAGTTATCTGGAATCGCACGGAAAATGACACGGTCAAGTTTCGGTAAACCATCTTTCCAAAACGCTGTGTTTTTCTCCAATGTAATCGAGTCATTACGCTTCCATTCTACAAACTTGAATGGCCCTGTTCCCACTGGATTATCTTCTAATTGGTCAAATGCCGCTGGAGATGCAATCGCAAACGGACTCATCGCAATATTTTTTAAGAATGGTGCTTGTGGACGTGTTAATGTAAACACGACTGTTGTATCATCTTGTGCTTCTACGCTTGCGATAACACTTTCACCTTCAGACATGAACATTGAGTTATAGTAGTAGAACTGCTCTGCTGAACCTGCAGCCCAACGCTCAAAGTTTTGTACAACCGCATCAGCGTTAAACGTTGTCCCATCATGGAACGTTACGCCTTCTTCTAACATAAATGTATACGTTAAGCCATCTTCACTTACCGTCCACTCTTTCGCTAAGCTTGGTTGAACCGTTGTATCTTGTTCACCAAATGTTAATAACGTATCATACACATTTTCCGTTACACGGAATGACTCACCATCTGTTACGATTGCTGGGTCAAGTGCTACGGTATCGCCACCACGGCCATATACAAGTACGCCGCCTGTAGCGCCTTCATCTGTTGTACCTTCTGAACCTTCATCTGTTGTTGTGTCAGTATCTTCTGTCCCCTCGTTCGAATCTGTACCTTCGTCGCTGCTATTACATGCAACAAGGAATACTGATAACACAACGAGTAATAACAACATGTACCATGATTGTTTTTTCATCCAAACAACCTCCCCTTTTCATTTATATCATTGTGACTGCATCATCATATAGATGGCAGGCAACAGAATGACCTGGACGTACTTCTTGTAATGCTGGAACAAGCTCCCTACACGCATCTTTTGCAAATGGGCAACGCGTATGGAATGTACAACCACTTGGTGGATTGGACGGGCTTGGAATATCCCCTTGTAATACCTTTGTCTCTTTCACAAAATCAGGGTCTGGCACTGGCACCGCTGCAAGCAAGGCTTGTGTATACGGGTGAAGTGGCTCCTCATATAAAGATTCACTTGTCGCAAGCTCGACCATCTTCCCTAAATACATCACGCCAACACGGTCACTAATATGACGCACAACGCCTAAATCATGCGCAATAAAAATATATGTAAGCTTCAGCTCTTGCTGTAGCTTTTGCATTAAATTGAGTACTTGTGCTTGAATCGACACGTCTAATGCAGATACCGGCTCATCCGCAATAATCAGCTTCGGATTCGTCATTAATGCTCGCGCAATGCCGATACGCTGTCGTTGCCCTCCACTAAATTGATGCGGATAACGATTCGCATGGTATTCGCTCAAACCAACAATCTGTAGCAGTTCAATCACTTTTTTACGCCGCTCTGCTTTTGTGCCAATTTGATGCACAATGAGTGGCTCTTCTAAAATTTGTGCCACTGTGTGTCGTGGGTTAAGTGACGCATACGGGTCTTGAAACACCATTTGAATATCGCGTCTTGCTTGGCGCATCTCTTCAGCGGACAAACTCGTTAAATTTTTGCCATTGAACATGACTTGCCCTTCTGTCGGTTCAATTAAGCGCATCAGCATTCTGCCAGTTGTCGACTTGCCACAGCCTGACTCACCAACAATGCCGAGCGTTTCTCCTTCATATACATGAAATGAAATATCATCGACTGCTTTGACTTGCCCGACTTCGCGCGCAAAAATCCCCTTTTTAATCGGGAAATATTTTTTCAAACCATCTACTTGTAATAACACGTCACTCATGACACGACACCTGCTTTCTGTTCTACTAAAAAGCATCGAGCTTCATGATGTTCCCCTGCTACATATAACGTCGGATTTTCCTGCAAACAACGTTCATGCACAAATTCACAACGCGCCGCAAAACGACAACCTTGTGTAACAGAACCTGGTTTCGGTACATTGCCTGGAATCGAGTACAATGTGTCTTTTTTAAAGCGCATATCAGGCACAGACTGAATTAAACCTTGCGTATACGGGTGCTGTGGATTTTTAAAAATATCGCGAACAGATGCTTGCTCGACAATTTGCCCTGCATACATGACGACAACACGCTCACATGTTTCGGCCACAACGCCTAAATCATGTGTAATCAGCAGTACTGCTGTGTTTAAGCGTGTATTTAAATCTTTCATAAGCGTTAAAATTTGTGCTTGAATCGTTACATCTAAAGCCGTCGTTGGCTCATCGGCAATCAGCACTTTCGGGTCACATACAAGCGCCATTGCAATCATGACACGTTGCCGCATCCCACCTGATAATTGATGTGGGTAATCACGCATTAACTCCTCCGCCCGTGGCAAGCCGACTAGCTTTAAAATTTCTACTGCTCGTTTATGTATATCTTTTTTTGACCACGATTTATTGTGTAATTTAATCGCTTCTGAAATTTGATTGCCGATCGTATATAACGGGTTTAATGACGTCATCGGCTCTTGGAAAATCATCGCTACTTCTTTTCCACGAATTTGACGCATTTGCTTATCCGTCTTTTTAGCCAAATCAATATTATCGAGCAATATTTCTCCGTGTGTAATTTTTCCAGGTGGACTTGGCACAAGCCCCATAATCGATAACGATGTGACACTCTTGCCGCATCCTGATTCACCAACAATCCCTAAAATCTCTCCTTCATATACGTGAAAACTAATTCGGTCGACAGCTACAACGGCCCCATCATCCGCAAAAAAAGTCGTCTCCAACTCTCGTATATCGAGCAATTTTTTACGTTCCTCCATAACACCCCTCCTAGCGACTTTTTTATGCACATTTTTGTATATAAACATTATATTAAAGCACATAATTCAATTTTACAAATATTTTATTTATTGAAACAATTATAATTCTTCTACAAAAACAACTGAAAATATTCGAAAAAACACATTTAATGTTCACACAGCTATGTTAGGAAGACATTTAAGACCTCGTACATATATCCAACAAAAGTCATATTATTATTGTCGCTGTTGATTAAAATAGACGGTGAACAGTCATTGAAAAGTGTGTAAGTGATGTGTACAATCAATATAAGTTCTCGCTATTGGCAATGAGTGCACAATAGGAGAATGAAAAGAGAGCTGAGAGCAGCAAGAGGAGAGAAGAGTATGAGTACAAAAAATTTAGTTTTAATGGCGATGCTAATTGGGGTTGGAACAGCGTTGTATTTATTTATGCCACCGATTAATGGCATGAAACCGGATTTCATGTTAACGATGATGTTTATTGGAATTTTATTATTCACAAATGTGCGTGATACATTCCTACTATCATTAACAACAGGTGTGCTTTCTGGTTTATTCACGACATTCCCAGCAGGATTCGTGCCAAATATTATCGATAAATTTGTCACGGGCTTTTTATTTTTAGCAGCAGTACTTTTATTGCAAAAGTTTGCACGTAAAGTAGCTGGTGGCATTGCGCTAACGGCTGTAGGCACAGCCATTTCAGGCGCTATTTTCCTTGGTGCAGCGATTTTAGTGACAGGGTTTGACGGCTTATTTACAGAAATGTTCATTCTTGTTGTCATTCCGGCTATGGCAATTAATGCAATCGCCTTTTTCCTAATTTACCCGATTGTTATCAATTTAGTGAAGCGCTCGAATTTTGAAACAGCGTTAAACTAAAGGCCAGTGTAGTACTCACAAAAGATACCACTTTCTGCGTTTGCAGAAGGTGGTATTCTTTTCGTGACAATGGTTTAATAATAGTACAGACGGATATACATACGTTAAAGGGAGGCATCGTCAATATGAATATGAAACGTGTAGCACAAGGTATAGCAATTGGCTTAGCTAGTGGATTTCTCGCAACGCTCGTGAATACGCCGAAGTCAGGTGCGGAAGTTCGCTCTTCACTAAAAATGACTGCTCAAGGAATTAAAGCGAAAACAGATGATGTAAAAGTGCATACAACGACATTAAAACAATCGGTTACGGATTTAACAGCTGTTACGAAAAATAATATTCCAGGTATAGTAAATGACATAAAAACGTCAGTCACAACTTTCACAACAGAAATTAAACCAGTTGTCGCAAACTTACAGCAACATGTTGGCGCAATGCAACAAACGGCACAAGAAATGCAACAACATTTAGAGGATTTCAAGAAAGATAAGAAAAAAACGAGCGAGCCTACCTCTTAATTTTAAGAGTATGGCTTGCTCTTTTTTTCACAAAATTGTTTATTTATAACCATTTAATTATTTTTATACACACCGCTTAATTTTTTCACTTTTCTAACTTTAAACTTTTTTCTTTTATTGCTATAATGTTTAAAAACGATAGACCCCTAAAATAGAAAAAAGCAGGTGATTGGATTGGCAGAAGAATTATACACGACGAAAGAAGCAATGCTTTATAGTCAACGCGTAGCACAGCTCTCAAAAGCGCTGTGGAAAGCCGTTGAAAAAGATTGGCAGCAATGGATTAAACCGTATGATTTAAATATTAATGAACATCATATTTTATGGATTTCCTATCATTTAAAAGGCGCGTCTATTTCTGACGTTGCCAAATTTGGTGTTATGCACGTTTCAACAGCGTTTAACTTCTCTAAAAAACTTGAAGAACGTGGCTATTTAACATTTTCTAAACGCGATGATGATAAACGTAATACATACGTTGAACTCACAGAGGCTGGCACTACGCTTATTTTAGAAATGAACAATAATTATCACCAAACGTCACATGCCATTTTAGAAGGCTCTTTACCGTTACGTGATTTATATGGACGCTTCCCTGAGTTTTTAGATGTTATGGCTGTCATTCGCAATGTGTACGGCGAAGATTTTATCGATATTTTTGAACGCTCATTCCAAAATTTTAGCAGCTCATTGGACGAACCACTGGCAGAATCATTGCTAAAAAAATAATGCGCACGCGACAATTCGCAAATTTACGTTGAACATTATATACTGTAAACAACATTGTTTACGCTTTTTCGGCTATGTTACAAGCGCATGCTTGTAACATAGCCTTTGTTCCGTACGAATTGGAGGGATTGTATGCATTGCTGGAAAATTTTAAATATCGAGCGACAATATGGTATGCGCAAAATGTATGCGATTGCGATCATTCATAGTGTACTTGCCTTTTCGTTTAGCTATGCGCTATTAAATTTATTTAATCACGAAATTTATAATGATGATTATTTTTGGGCGTTTTGTATTGCACTGGTCTTTATTTATCCGTTGCATAAGCTATTGCATTTTTTACCGCTCTATCGTTATCGACACCAAATTTCATTTCGGATTCGAAGAAAGCTATTTGGTATTCGCACGATTCATATGCGTGTAAGAGAACCTATTCGAAAAAACCTGTATATCTTTTCATTACTTTGTCCATTTTTCATCATCAACACAGCGCTATTGCTCATTGCGATTTTTTTACCGACTATCACGCACTTTGCTACAATTTTAATCGGTGTGCACTCCCTACTATGTGCTTTTGATTATATTTATGTAAAACATTTGCTCATTTCCCCTGTAAATGCGATGATTGAAGAGACACCGCGTGGCTATGAAATTTTAGTGCCACTTTAACAGTAACCTAGAAGTGTATAGCTTGTTTTTTGGCGTAGTATTTTGTTATGCTTATATCCAAGTAATAGAGGGGAGGAATAGATTTGCTTCTTGCAATTGTAGTTCTATTCTCAGTGTTTTATTTATTCCAAATTAATCGCCTCACATATGCGCTTTGTGTGCGTCGCGAAATTGCCGAAGAAAACCAAACGAAAATTTTTAGAACGATTAATATACTAATCACCATTTTACTAGTGTCGTTTTACATCGAAGTATGGATTGCACTATAAAACAGTAAAGCAAACGAACATGTCTCAATGGCTTGTGTCGTTTGTTTTTTCTTTCTATGAAGAAGGGATGACGAATGATGAAACGTTTTTGGCTCGGTACTTTATTGAGTACAACATTATTACTAACTGCTTGCTCCAATACAAATGATGACATTATTGTCTCATCAACATTAGGAGATTTAACGCAACAACAATTTTATGAAGAAATGCTAGAAATTGCAGGTCCTTCAATGTTAGAACAAATCATTACACAACAGCTACTTGAAGAGAAATACAGCGTGTCAGAAGAGGAAGTAACGACCGAATTTGAAACGTTGAAAGAATCTTACGGGGATACATTTGCTGAAACGATTGAAGCAAATGGTTTAACAGAGGAATCATTACGTGCGAATATTTATTTCAGTTTATTACGTGATAAAGCTGTTACCGCTTCTGGACAAGACTTCGATACACTTATGGCAGATTTGTTAGAACAGTCAGAGGTGACAATTGAGCACCCTGATCTTCAACATATTTTTGAAAAATATACACAACCTGCTGAAAAAGCTGAGAATGAAGAATAAGCTAGTTATGAAAAAGCTCTGCGAAACGTCACAGTATACGTATCAATAAAATGTCCAAGAATGTAAGACAAAATGAAAATATTGAAACGATAGCGATAGTTTCATTTATATTTACCTGATTTTGCATGCTAAGTTGCGTGTTTGCCCCAAGCCATGCCTACAGAATATATTTACGATATGGCATGAGGCTGGGACAGAAGGGTAATTCAAATCAATCCCAACGATGTTTGATGATAAATATTGATACGTCGTCGTTAAATGAAGAGCGGACTTCTAGCGGAACAGTACGAGCGAGAGACTATAGGCGTCATCTGCAAAGAACGCCACATCGTGTGGCAAAGCAGATGTGACAAACTTCGTGTTTGCCTCCGTACCGCAGAAAAGCCTGCTCGAAAATTTACGACGACGAAAGCAGAAAAGTGTTAGGAGAAATGATGAGATTTCTCCTAACACTTTGTTTTGTCTCAGCCTCTTGTTGTTTCACGCTCTTTGTTGATTAATCAATCGTTGGTTTGTAAAACGCGCGATTATCTAACGCAAATACACGCTCTGTAAATTGACCTGGTTGCGTTTTTGATAACACACGATTGAACATATTCATCTTCGCATCAATATTATCAATATAATGTAAAATTTCCGCTTCTTGAATCATCGGACGTTTCGGACTGCCCCACTCTTCTTGCCCGTGATGTGATAACACTAAATGTTGAAGTAGTAATACTTCTTCTCCTTCAATTTTTAATGCATCTGCTGCTTTTGCAATTTCTGTTACCATAATGGTAATATGCCCTAATAAATTACCTTCTACTGTATATGTCGTCGCAATCGGTCCAGACAGCTCGCGCACTTTCCCGATATCATGTAACATAATGCCCGCATACAGTAAATCACGATTTAATGTTGGGTATAAATCACCGATTGCTTTCCCTAAACGTAGCATCGACACCATGTGGTCCAGTAAACCGGATACATAATCATGATGATTTTTCGTTGCCGCTGGGAACACTAAAATATCCTCTTTAAATTCCTTCATAATATAGCGTGTAATACGTGATATATTCGGGTTTTTAATTTCAAAGAAAAATTGTGTTAACTCATCATATAACTCTTCTTTCGGCACAGCTGACGACGGTACTAAATCCGTAATGCTAATACCTTCTTCAGGGCCAACTACACGAATTGTTTTAATGCGTAATTGGTTTTTCCCACGATATTCGTGAATTTCTCCACCGACATGAACAATCGTTTCAGCCGCATATTTTTGCTCGTGTTCTTCATTTGTATCCCATAATTTCGCTTCGATATCGCCGCTTTTATCTTGTAAAATCAACGTCATAAATGGCTTTCCAACTGTCGTTACACCTTTTGTTGATTGTTTAATAAATAATGTATGGTCAACCGCTTCACCCGGTTGTAATGTTGTGATGCCTCTCAACACCATTCACCTCTTTCGTTCATTATGACTACTTCCTTTCAATTGTACCATTGTCACTTTAAAAATTCTCTTTAAAATCTCTGAATAACCTTTAACATGCAACGAATGTATTAAAAAACATTACTTTATTGCTTGGCGCAATATTTTTTCTATTTCATCAACATATTTTGTGAATTATCTGACTAGACAATGTATAATAATAATATATTCAAATGAAGGGGGTATACATAATGCAAAATTATCGATTCACAGCATTTGAAAAAACAGGGGAAACGTTATTCGATGAAACATGGGAATTTGAAAATGATGCAGTTGCTAAATCAGAAGGTCAACGTCAAATCGAAGAAAAAGGCGTTGCTGAAAAAACACACCGCCTTGTAAACAACGCCGGAAAGCTTATTTTATTCCACGTTTAATTGTATACATGAAAAGCAGATTGGGACAACAAGAAATATCCTTCAGCAACGACAACTGCTGAAGGATATTTCTTTGCTTTTGGTGCTACTCCACATAGCGGACGCGTTTCGCAGGCATGGCTTGAGGCAAACACGATGTTTGTCACATCTGCCTTGCCACAGGACGTGGCGTTTTTGGCAGATGTTCCTCTTTTAAAAGTGCATGCTCCTGCGGTACCTCGTCGCAGAAAAACATTGCTTTTCCTGCTGAAGTCGCCGCTTGTGTCGGGACGCACCAGCAAATTCTTGTCATCTCAACACACTTATTTTCATCAGAAATAGGGTTCTGTCCCAATCTCATTTTTCTGCTTTCGTCGTCACCTACTCTCAAGCAGCCAATTCTTTCAGTAAGGCTAGCAGTCCACTCGTCGTTCGATGACGTATCCAAATTTCAGTCCAAAATAAGATGGGGAATTCACTCCTGTCCGAGCATCTTCCATTTAGTTTCCTAAAAAATGCGGTGCACGCTTTCCTAAAAATGCACGTAACCCTTCTTCATGGTCTTTCGTTTGACGCATGCGCATTTGCCCTGCCGCCTCTGCATCTAATACTTGCTCTAATTCTGCTCGCGTTGCATCATGTAGTATTTTTTTCGATGCAATCATCGCTAAAATTGGTGCACCTAAAAATTTGCCAATGACTTGATCCGCAGCAGCATCAGCCGTGCCATCTTCGACATTGTAATCAATTAAGCCAAGTGCAAGTGCTTGTTCCCCATTTAACATTTCTCCCTGCCAAATCATTTGTTTCGCTTTCACAGGGCCTACACGTTGCTTCATAAAGAAATGTCCACCACCGTCTGGAATTAAACCAATACCGATAAAATTCATTGCCAGCTTCGATGACTGTTCTGCAATGACAATATCACATGATAGCGCTAATGAATAACCAAGCCCTGCTGCCGCTCCGTGAACGACACCGACTGTAATCATGGGTAAGTCATAAAAGGCTAGCACTAATCGCTTCACCGTATTCATAATATCTGGTGAAATCAGCTCTTCATTGCCACCTGCCATCGCACGTATATCGCCACCTGCCGAAAAGACGCGACCTTCTCCGCGTAACACTAGTAGCTGTAATGTTGTATCCTCTTTTAAATTTTCAAAGCAATGCGCAAGTTCCTCAATCATTTGTGGATTCATCGCATTCACAGCATCTGGTCGATTCAGTGACACAATCACTTTACGCTCTAGCTTTTCGACACGAATTGTTTCATACATCCAAAACACCCCTTTTTTGTTGTATACATAACTATTCGTGAGTAATGTTGTGAATTCCTTCTTGCGTGAAAATATGCTATATTTAATTGTTGAATCAAGTAAAAAAGGTAGGGAACTAATCAATGAAAGATTATCGTGTTTTACTTTATTATAAATATACGACAATTGAAGATCCGGTAGCATTTGCAGAAGAGCATTTAGCATTCTGTAAAGAATTAGGCTTATTAGGTCGTATTTTAGTTGGCACAGAAGGTATTAATGGTACGGTTTCAGGTACAGTTGAACAAACAAATGCTTATATGGAGCATATGAATAACACTCCTCAATTTGCAGATATTATGTGGAAAATCGACGAGGTAGAGGGTCATACATTTAAAAAAATGCACGTGCGTCCGCGTCGTGAAATTGTTCACTTAGGTTTACATGAGGAAGATGTCAATCCACATGAAATTACAGGCGACTATTTATCGCCACAGCAATTTTTAGAACAAATGCAAGATGATAACACAGTTGTTTTAGATGTGCGTAATAACTATGAGTATGATTTAGGTCATTTCCGCGGTGCGATTAAACCGGAAGTAGAAACATTCCGTGACACGCCACAATGGATTCGTGACAATAAAAATTTATTCAAGGGTAAGCGTGTACTAACATATTGTACAGGCGGCATTCGTTGTGAAAAATTTTCAGGCTGGTTAAAGCGTGAAGGTATCGGTGAATCTGTTGGTCAATTACACGGCGGTATTGCGACATATGGCAAAGACCCAGAAGTGCAAGGACAAATGTGGGATGGGCAAATGTATGTGTTTGACGAGCGTCGCAGCGTAGAAATTAATAAAGTCGACAAAGAAGTGGTCGGTCGTGATTTCTTCACTGGTGAACCGACAGAGCGTTATACAAACTGTGCAAACCCAAAATGTCATAAGCTAATGCTTTGTAAAGAAGAACATGAAGCATTTTATATGCGTAGCTGCTCAGATGAATGTCGTCGCGCAACACCGAACTATTTCGTTGAAAAGCACGAATGGACATCTGAACAAATCGAAGCACAAATCGAAAAAATCGCTGCAAAGCACGCGGTATAACAATTATAGAAATAACAAATTGACTGGGACAAAAAGAAATATCCTTCAGCAACGACAACTGCTGAAGGATATTTTTTTGCTTTTAGTGTTACTCCGCATAGCGAGCGCACCCACAAATTCTTATCATCTCAATACACTTATTTTTTTAATCTTTCGTATCTTTTTCATCACGAAGTGCTTGTACAGACACACGTACGAGTAAAATCGCTCCTAAAAATAGGCCCATATACGCGGCTGTATTTAAATAGACCGCAAATGCTTCATGTATAAATTGAGATACCGCAAGTAATGCTACAGAAATCACGCTAAATGTTACACCGACCAATAATAGCACAATGCGGGAAAACAGCATTCGAATGAAATTGACCGATTGCTTATCCGAGAAGAAGTCATGGTGCAATACAACTTTACCCGCTTCTACTAATTGCAACATTTTATCGAGACGTCGTGGAATTTTTCGCAGCTGTGGCAAAATCGTTGATAACTCTTCTTCAAGTTTTTGTTTCGTTTCACGTGGTTCACGGAACGGCTTTGTAAATGATGCACGCATATATTCTGCTGAAAAGTCCTTTGCTTCCTCAAAGAAATCAAATGTAGGGTCAATAACATGTAAAGTTCCCTCTAGTGTCACTAGTCCTCGCAATGCGGATGCGACAGACGGCTTAAATTTTAAGCCGTAATCGCGCACAAGCTCAAAAATCATACCGACCAGTTCTTCGGCTGGAATATGATCTAAATACGTAATACGCATTAACACTTGCGAAATCGCTTGCTCCATTTTATCTCGCTGCGACAAATCAATCTTTTCAACAAGCATCGTTACCCCATCGTATAAAACATCTGGTTCATCTAGCTGTATACCCATGAAGAATAGCTTTAAGCCCTCTTGTTGTTGCACAGCTAAACGACCTACCGAACCAAAATCAAGCAATACCGGCTCCCCTGTTTTTTTATCGACTAAAATATTACCTGGATGCGGATCTGCATGGAATACACCAACGAATAATAATTGCTCAAAATAAGAGTATAATACATCTCGTGCAAAATCTTTTCGGTTTACTTGATGCTCCGCAAAAATTTGATGCCCTTCCGCAACACTTTTCCCTTCAATATACTCCATCACTAGTAAATTTTTAACACTATACTTTGGATACACTTTCGGTACATGTATATGGTAAATATTGTTTTCAAGTGCTTTATCAAGCTGCATCGTATTGCGTAGCTCAATGGTGAAGTTCATTTCCTCTTTCATCGTTTCTGCAAAGCCCATCGCTAATTCTTTAAAGCCTAAACTCGCTGCCCACGATGATTTTGTAGAAAACCATGTTGCAAAATCGACAAGTAATCCTAAATCATCCCGCAATACTTGCTTCACTTCTGGACGTAAAATTTTTATAATCACTTGTTCCCCACTATATAATGTTGCGCGATGTACTTGTCCAATCGACGCTGCTGCAAGTGGCTTCGGGTCGATATAAGCAAACACATCATGCACTTTATAAGGCAGCTCATGATGCAAAATATGGTGTACTTTCTCAGGCGCAAGTGGCGCTACGCTATATTGAAGTTTCTCAAGTTCCTCGATAAAAATGTCTGGGAATAGCTCTTTTCGCGTCGACAACACTTGTCCAAACTTAATGAAAATGCCACCGCTTTTTTCAAGCGTATCGCGCAAGCCAATCGCTAGTTCACGCTGATTTTCTGGCTGACGTGCATATTTGATTGTTCTTGAAAGACCATTTGTCATCGCCACCTTTAAAATTTCACGTAAACGACGCTGATGACGCCAATGACTACGTAAGCGACGCCACAATGATTTATGCTGCACATCGGCATCACCTTTTAATTGCATTGGCTCAACCAACTCTAATAGTAAATAAAAGAGCATCGATAACAGTAACATACAGCCCACCCAAATCGCTGCACTCGCATCGGCTACAATATGAAACTGCTGTGAATCGCTAAAATTTGTGTGGCGTAAGTATGTATACCAATATATAAATGTTGTCAGCACAACACTTAAACCGACAGAAATAATTTTGCGTAAAAAATTAACTTGCGCTCCCATTAAGCGTCCTGTAATAAAATAAATGACGACCCCAATCAATCCAATTTGAATAAACCATTCAATGTAGGTTAACGTCAATCTAAAAATCCCCCTTTCAAACCTTTATTCATTTATGCCCGTAATCTCTTTTTCATAATCGTTTATTCCTCTTATTTCGCACTATCCTACTGAAATCCCTCTTTCCTCGCAAAATATTTGCATGTTGCTGAATGTTCGCTTTCCTCGATGAAAGCGTTTTAAAAATCACGCTATTTTTAAGATTATTGCAAACAATTAAACTTCTAAATTTTCCGTTTATTTCACTATAATAAAGCGTTTTCGAGCAATCCTTTTCATTTTGTCCTCTCCAATAATACGAACTATCAACAACAAAAAACCAAAAATAGTTCGGTTTTAAGATTTTATAAACGTCTTTTTTTTCGTTTATATCAATTTTTTCGAAAAATTACGTTGACAAAGGTGAACAATAGGCTTTATGATAGTTACAAATTTAATCAAGCAAATTATAGTGACGGAGACATACTTATTAGAGTTATTCTTGTAGAGAGCTGATGGTTGGTGAAAATCAGTAGAATGCTTAATAATGTTCCACTCCTGAATAGATTAGGCGAAGTAATAGTAACTTAATCCGGCTCTTACCCGTTATGTAAGCAATGAAGACTGCTTTTTGCAGTGAACAAGGGTGGCACCGCGTAACGCTTCGATATTAATTACAGCTTTTCGCCCCTTATGACACAACCAGTATGTGTGTTATAAGGAGTGGAAAGCTTTTCTTTTTATAAATAAAATGTTGTCGGACAGAGGGTCGTATCATTTTCATTTGTAAAACGCACTGGACAGGAGAATCCAGCGACACCGATATGAAGCATCTTTTCTACTGTAACCCATACTTTCGTTTGTCACTTTTGTTCAAACACCGCGCATTAGGCGCAACTACTACATTACAGTTCACAACAAAGGAGTTAATTTATTATGACAGTCGCAACAAAAGCTATTAACGTTTTCATCGCAGATCCATTAAGTGAAGATGGGATTGCCCCATTACGCCAGCAAACAGGTTTAGATTTAAATATCATCGTTGATACAGGTCTTACGCAAGATGAATTAATTTCTAAAATCGCTGACGTAGATGTTTTATTAGTACGTTCTCAAACAACTGTTAACCGCGAAGTAATTCAAGCTGCTACAAACTTAAAATTAATCGGTCGTGCAGGTGTTGGTGTAGATAACATCGACTTAACAGCGGCTACTGAGCGCGGTATCATCGTTGTTAACGCACCAGATGGTAACACAAACTCTGCTGCTGAACATACAATCGCGATGATGACTTCTTTAGCTCGTCATATCCCACAAGCATTCAATACATTACAAAATGGCAAATGGGACCGTAAATCATATGTAGGTGTTGAATTAAAAAACAAAACATTAGGTGTTGTAGGGTTCGGACGTATCGGCGTTGAAGTAGCATACCGTGCAAAAGGTTCTCGTATGAACGTATTAGCATACGATCCATTCTTAACAGAAGAACGCGCACAAGAACTTGGTGTAACAAAAGCAACAGTGGATGAAATTTGTGAACAAGCTGATTTCATTACAGTGCACACACCATTACTACCAGAAACACGCAATATGATTAATAAAGATAAATTCGCTATCATGAAAGACGGCGTACGTGTTATTAACTGTGCTCGTGGCGGTATTATTAATGAAGATGACTTATACGATGCAATTGTTGCTGGTAAAGTAGCAGGTGCTGCTCTTGACGTATTCATCGAAGAGCCAGCTGTTGGTCATAAATTATTAACATTACCACAAGTAATTGCAACACCACACTTAGGTGCATCTACAATTGAAGCACAAGAATCTGTAGCGGTTGATGTATCAAATGACATCATTAAATTCTTCAACACAGGTACAGTAACAAGCCCTGTAAACATGCCTTCTATTCCGAAAGAAAAGCTTGCACAAGTTGAGCCATTCTTCGCATTAGCTGAGCAACTTGGTAAATTCTTAATCCAAGTAACAGGTGAAGCAGTAAAAGAATTAAACGTATCATATGCTGGTGAAGTAGCAAACTACGATGTTCGTCCATTAACTGCGAATGCTATTAAAGGCTTATTCTCAACAAAACAAGGTACGCATGTAAATGACGTAAATGCTCGCTACTTAGCTGAACAAATCGGCATCCAAATTAACGAGCATAAAACAACAACTGCAAAAGGTTTCACTTCTTTAATTACAATCGAAGTAAAAACAGAAAATGAAACACACACAGTTTCTGGTACGTTATTAAACGGTTTAGGTGCTCGTATTGTGAAAGTAGAAGGTTTCGGTGTTGATGTAAAACCTGAAGGCACAATCCTTTACGTGAAAAATACAGACAAACCAGGTGCAATCGGTCGTCTAGCGACAAAATTAGCTGAAAAAGAAATCAACATCGCAACGATGCAAGTAGGTCGTTCTGAAGTTGGTGGACAAGCTGTTATGTTATTATCTGTTGATAACGCAGTAGCAACAGAAGATATCGCATACGTAACAGAGCTTGAAAATATCGACGAAGTAAAAGCAATTAACCTATAATCATTCAAAACGAGCCACTCACCTCTTCGGTGGCTCGTTTTTTATTTGTATTCACGAAAAAAGGATGTGCGAACAGCTTACTGCTCACACATCCTAGTTTTGATTATAGTGTTTTTAACAGCGCGTAAAACGCTGTTAATGATGTTACTTCATATGTCGGTGTAACATCTGTATCATTTACCTTTTCTTCACGGTTAATCCATACATTGCGCATATTAATACGTGATGAACCTAAAATGTCCGTCATTAAGTTATCACCAACCATAATGCCCTCATCAGCTGTAATGCCCGCCACGTCACATACATGTTCAAAAATAGACGCATCAGGTTTCCCTTTACCAAAATCACCTGAAATAATAATATGGTCGAAATATGGCACTAATTCTGGTGTAATTTCTAACTTTAAGTTTTGTAAGCTTGGTGCACCATTTGTTAAAAGTACGAGCTTGTAGTTTCCTTTTAACGCATCTAAAATTTCGTATGTATCTTCATATAAATAAGGGTGCACTTTACGCTCTGCTACAAAACGTTCCCCTAGTTCTGCACCGAATGTTGGGTCATCAATTCCTAATTTCGCTAAACCTTGTGTCCATGCATCACGACGATATTGTGGCACGATATCTTTCATTTGTTGGAACTGTGGCGTTGGGTCATCAAATGTTCCCCACATCCCTTCAAACGGGTTAATCCCAATCATTACTGTATAGTCATATATTGGATAAGCGCTATATAATGCACGTGCTGCTTCGCGTGTCGCTTCTTCTAACGCTTTTGCATCGACATTTACTTTTGTCACTGCATATTCACATGTTTTATCAAACGCTGATTGAATGCTTTGCTTATCCCATAATAATGTATCATCTAAGTCAAAAATAACGGTGTTAATGCTCATTCGTACAACTCCTAAATGGTTAGTTTTTTACTCTTTTATTTTAGCATACGAAAGCATCCACAAGTGGTCTGACATGTCTGAAAAGTAAGGTAATTATGATGATATGCAGCTGTTGTCGTCGCGTACTCTCGACCATATACCTGATAAAATAAAACCACGGCGACTGTCATGTTCACCGTGGTTTTGTTCCATTTAGAAAAGGGTTTTAGCCCATGCTCGTGTTATCTTTATTTAGTGCTCGTTACGTGCGTTTCTTTTTATTGCGTAGCTTCGCTAATAAATCTTCCGCTTGGTGCTGTACTTGCTTCGTTTTGTTCGACAGCACTTGCACGATAAACTTACCGTTTTGTGGAATAACAGTGCAAATATCGCCAGCTTGTGCTGTGCCTAACATTTCTGAACGATGCACTAATAGTTGCTCACATTCTTCTGGTCGCTTCAAAAAAATTGCATAATCATGTTCATAACGGTCTAATGTATATTCAGTCAATGGCATGCACAATCTCTCCTTCAGCATTTAATAACTGCGCTTCATCTCCATCATTCGCCCAAATTTGACGTCCCGACCAGTGTATATAAGCTCCACCATCTCGGCGATTATCGCCACTTGTAATATGCACACTTTTGTTCGCATCTAATGTATAATCGTCAAATACAAAACGTTGGTCGCCTTGCACAGAAACAAGTGTCCAGCCACTTAAATTCACCGGTGCTGTGCCTGTATTTTTAATTGTGACCACTTCACTTACAGCGTCCTTTTTCGTAATCGTCACCATTTGCTCGCCACTTGCAGATACTATTGGCTTCGTTGTCGCTTTGCCATCTGATTGCCACACATCAGCATCATCTACGCTTAAATTGACACCGTCTGTTTCCACAATAATTGTACCTGACTGTGCTGTTGCGTATATAAGTGACTGTTGCTTCGTTAAAATATCCGTTACCTCTTTATGTGGATGACCGTATTTATTATCTTGTCCGTAGCTTAAAATTGTAATTTCAGGGTCTACTTTCTTTATAAACGCCTCTGAACTACTTGTATTCGAACCGTGATGCCCCGCCTTTAAAACATCCGCTTGAATATTTTCGCTTAACAGCCCTTTTTCTATCTCAATACCCGCATCACCTGCGAATAAAAACGATCGGTCTCCGTATGTCATCTTCAATACAACCGATGCCTCATTATTATCACTCGCTTGTTCATCAGCATATACGACTTCAACATCAAGTGCTTCATCAAACGCCACCATATCGCCTGTTTGTGCCACCGTAAAATCAATCTCTTTTTCATCAATTAACGTTAGCATTTCAATATAGGTTTGCGATGTATGCGCTTTGCCTGAATCTAACCACTGCTCAATTTCCACTGATTCAAGCACATCAATCAGCCCACCAATATGATCTGCATCTGGATGCGTCGCGACGACATAATCTAATGTATCGATACCTTGCTCGCGTAAATATGCCACGATTTCTTTCCCTGAACCTTTGTCTCCACCATCAATTAACATGTACTCGTCTGTTGGGGATTCAATTAAAATCGAGTCTCCTTGCCCAACATTTAAAAAGTGTACACGCATCGTGTCGCCCGCTTCTGCTGGTTCATTTGTAAGCTGACATCCTGCTAATACGGTGCTCATTAGTACGGTTCCGAGCAACCACCATTTTTTCATAGTCAAAATCCTCTCTATCTATACTCTCTTCTATTGTAACAGGTACGAAAAAGGATTGCGCAGAGACATCTCTCTATGCAATCCTTGTCGTTTATTTCACTAATTGACGATTGTATAACTCATCAAGTTGCTCAATTTTTTTATCAATGGATTCTGCAAACGTCATAATGTACGCAGCAGGGTCTTTCGGGTTGTGGAACTGCCAAATCTTGCCCGTTTCTGGGTTCACAAATTTTGATGATGCGCCACAGCCAATCCCTAAAATCGTTTGTACTTCTTCCATAATAACGATGTTGTAAATCGACTCTTCGCCTACTTTTGAATAGCCCACGTTTTCAAGATTACCTAAAATATTTTTTTGACGGTATAAATAATACGGTACGTAATCATGTTCTTTCGTCCATACTTGTGCCATATTCATCATCTCAGCAACGGTATCACGGTCTGCTACTTTATATTTATCTTTATTACGTGTCATTTCAGACGCACGTTTAAATGATAATGTGTGTACCGTTAATGACTCTGGCTGCATCTTCGCTGATTCATCTAATGAGTTTTGGAATTCTTCAATCCCTTCATTCGGTAAGCCAATAATTAAATCCATATTGATATTGTTCATACCTGAATTGCGGGATAACCAAAACTTATCAATTGTTTCTTGCACCGTATGATGGCGACCAATCGCTTTTAATGTCTCATCTGTATAACTTTGTGGGTTTACAGAAATACGGTCAATGCCCCATTTTTTCAGCACGTCAATTTTCTCAGGTGTAATCGTATCCGGACGACCCGCTTCAACTGTTATTTCACGGATTGTTTCAGGATTCGGGAATGATTCAAACATCGTTTTATACAGTGCATCCATCTCATGTGCTTCAATCGACGTTGGTGTGCCACCACCCCAATAAATCGATGTAATTTTCATATTGTTATCCGTTAGCCATTTACCCATTTCACGAATTTCAATGTGCAAACCGTCTAAGAACGTATCAACACGTCCTACTTTACGGTTACTTTGAATCGCATACGCAGGGAATGTACAATACGCACATTTCGTCGGACAGAACGGAATACCAATATAAACAGAAATTTCGCGCCCGATATTGTCTAAATCTGGAATCGTTGCTAATTGACGCTCCACAATCTCTTTCATTAGCTCAATTTTGCCATCTGAAATACGGTAATCCGCCTGTAATGTCGCAAAAATTTCCGCTTCTGGCATGCCTTGCTTACGGTATTTATGGAATAGTTTCGTCGGACGAACCCCCGTTAAGATACCCCATTCTTGTGTCACACCTGTAAATTGCTCTAAGCAATCTAACATTACGTGTGATAATGCACGCTTACAGCGAATACGTACTTCTTTTTCCGTGCCTGCTGTGTCGTATTGCTTTTCATACGTGTTTGTAAATGTTTGTCCTGCTACTGTCATTGTCGCAGATGTCGCAACCGTATAGTTATGTTGTACCTCGTAAGCTAAATCAAAATACATATCAGCTTCATTGTCACCGTGAACAATCGTTGTATCTTCATAAAACAGGTTTGCTATATTGTGTAATACACGAATCCAATCTTCTGGAAACGCTTGACGTATATTAATTGTTTTCATCGTTTTAATCCATCTTTCTACTAATAGTTTTTAGACGTATCCGGTGCTTCGTTTCACCTTATTTTTTCACGCAAAATCATTCATGCATCGATACATAATAAAGACATATTTCAAATTTTCACTATATCATGCTTTATAGTAATTGTAAAAATAGATGCAGGTTTTTTCGATAAAAATGCATTTAGGATGGAAGTGGAAATTCGATACTATACAGCACAGCAATGTGGTCGAGAAAGAACACGATCTTTTGAAAACAAGTTCATCAAAGTGACAAATACTTAGTGATGCATCCCGACATAAGCTTTGCCCGCGGAAAGCGCCTATTGAAACGAACCTCGCCATGATCAAAAAAACAGCAAACCGACATCTGTCAGTTTGCTGTTTCTCTAATACTGTCCTCACCGGATGTGATCACCGTTAAAGGACTGTATTACATTTTATCGTACATATCTTGAATTGGCGTTACAAGCTCACGTGTTACAGACTCGATAATTTGGCTTAATGTCATTTCTGCTTCAAGCATACGTAAGATTTTTTCGTTTTGTTGTGCTAATTGCGCTACTTGCTGTGCATATAGTAACTCATCTTCTTCGATTTGTTGCCCTTGCATTTGCTTTTCTTGTAACTTCACTTGCACATCGCGGAAGTTTGTAAATAATGTGCGTGCTTGATCGTCTGCTGTTACATCGTCAATTGCACGTGATAGTGCGACAAACTCTTCTGTTTCTTTTAATTTTTGTTGTAGTTGTGCTGTTAATTGTTGCATGTCTAGTTCCCCTTTTTTAGCCTACAAACACCACGAATAATCCTTGGATGAGACCGATAATCCCGCCCAGTAAAAATCCAAGTGCTGTAATCATTTTAAATTCACGTTTTGAAATACCAAGGATTAATTCCTCTAACTTTTGTACAGGGAATGTGTCGACTTGCTGACGCACAACCTCTTGTAAGTTCAGTTTTTTCACAACGTCTTCTATTTTATTCTCAGCTGTTACGAAGCCTCTGTCAAGCATCTTCGGCAATAAGTCTTCTGTTGCCCATGCCTTTCCTTGTGGCCAGTAATGATGAATTGAATAATTTAAACGCTCATCTAAGTTCATCTCTTTTTTCGCATATGTTTTAACCGTCTCTTCAATACGGTTAAAATCAATATCCGCTGTAAAATCCGTAACAGGTCTATCTTTTAATTTATCATACTCTGTTTGCACTAAATTGTATAAAATATCATACAAACCGTCAGAACGTAAAAACATCAGTAACTCTCGCTGAATTTTTTCAGCAAGTGTGCTTGTATCGCCACCTAAAAACATTTGTACCATATTACCTAGTGAGCCTTTTGAGTTTAAAAAATCATCTAACATGTTTTGAATCGTTACTTGTCCTTCGTACGATTTAAAGTATGTTTCGCCTTTTTCAATTAAATACGTAATAAGCTCCGGTACTTTTTTGTCGATTGTTGCCTCAAAATCAGCAGGTAAAAGCTCACGAACGGTTTTCGTCGCCAGTGTATTTTGCACACTTTTAAACTGTGTGGCAATCACTTCATCCACCTTACCTTCAATCGTACGTGGTAAATGTTCAAAACCAGCTACCTTTAGCCATTCTGCTAATGTACGGTCATCACGAAAAACCGTTTCTTCCACTTTTGTACGTGCAAAATCTCCCACCATCGTACGCACTTCTGGTGATAAAATTTTGTCGCGGAACATATCGGGCGTTAATAAATAATTAGACACGGTTAAACCTAGTTGAATCGCTAAGTCCTCGCGTCGTTTCGGAATAAGTCCTGGTGTAAATGGTACACGCCATTTGCCAATATATTTTGCTTCGTACGGATGAAAGAGCATTTTAATCGCTAAATGGTTTGTAGACCCGGCGATTACTGACCCAACAACAACCATAAATAAAATCGTCATAAATGCATCCATATTTGCCTACTGCTTCCCTTCTATCATGTCGTGAGCCTATTATAACAGAATTGCTAAAAAAAGAGGAAATGACACATCTCTCACGAATACTTACAATAACGAAAGATTGGGGGAGCATATATGATTCAACATTTTAGCTTTAAACCTCTTTATAATGAGGCACTTCCTGGCTGGGTGGTGACGTTCTTTTACAAGCGTGAACGTTACCGTGCCGAATATAATAAAGAAGGCGATATTCGCTGGTTAGATGCGACACCGCCGGATGAAGAAAACGTCAAAAAATATATACATGATCTCATGTTATTCCACGTATACGAATAACGAGCGCAACAGTAAAGCTAGGGCACCGAGTACTACTCGACACCCTAGCTTTTTTACACCGTTTGTTCACGCTGTTTTTTACGTCGCCCGAAAATCATATAAAAATAACATGATGCACTTAAATATAAAACGCCCGTAATGCTAAACGCATACGCATATCCCCAATAAGAGCCATAGGTTGCTACGAGCCATGTTGCTGGAAGCCCCATTGTTGCCCACCCTAAATTAAACACCATTTGGTTAACCGAGTTTGCAAGCCCTTTATATTTATCTGCAACAATTTCCATCGCAATAGCACTTTGAATCGGATTTCCTGCGTTCATTAACGCTTGGCGCAATAAAAAGCCAACTGACGCTAAAAATAACGAGGATGTAAATGCCGTTAAAAATAAAAATGGGATGGATAAAAGCTGAAAGACGATTAGCGCATTGACCTTCCCAATTCGCTTTACAACGACTGGACCAATCAACATCGCAACAGCTGTCATCGCAGAGCCGAGCGCTAAAATAAGCCCGATATAAGAGTTTGACGCATCAAAGCGGTCAGCAAAATATAAATTTAAGTACGGAATAACAAGCCCAGAGCCTGTGCCAATCACAAGCTGTGCAAACGCAAATAACACAATGATTTTAAGATTATCTTTAAAGCCTGTCTCCACCACATCTTCACGTTCAACACTTGATTTATCTTGCTCGACATATTGCGCTGTTGCCGTTAGTTTCACAAGTGGCAAAATCCCTAATGCAAAAATAACTACCCCTACGAGCAACGATGCTTGAATACTTTCTACGCTTGTCATCGACGTGAAAAACATAAAGCCATCCGCTACAATCCCGCCTAATAAGTTCCCAATCACGCTCGCCACTGTTACGAGGGAGAAATGAATACTAAATAAATGTACACGTTCACGCGGTGCCGAATTTTCTGCTAAAAACGGCACACCTGAAACTTGTACGAATGCCCAAACAATTCCGGTCATAAACGCAAGAACTAACATCGGCTGCTCGGTCATAACAATACTTCGACCAGCAAGTGTTATCGCCGTAAATAATGTGCCGGCAATAATAATCCACTTCCGCCCGATTTTATCACTAATCACGCCCGCAGGTATAAGCATTAATGCCGTAGCAAGAGACATTACCGCAATAACACTACCACTGACCGTTTCTGGTAAAGATAATTGTCGAATGTATAAATTATACATAACTGAAAAAACACCCATCCCAATTTGAATGAGGACATTCGCAAGCATAAAATATCGTATATTTCGATTAAACGAACGAATCGTTTGTAACCATTCTTGAAGCCAGCGTTTCATACAACCCCACCTTTTATTTCGTTACACTAAATATACGTGTCCCGTACGACATATGCAATTGAAATTTTTTTATGACAATCCACTAAAATTGTAACTTTTTATGCAATTTTTATATTACAATAGAGACATTAAGACTATTTAAATGGAGCGGATTTATGACAAAACAACTTATCACCTTCAAACATGATACTTTCTCAGTAAAAGGATTTTTACGCGCGCGCTTAAAAGAAAATATGACAGATCTTACACATATTATCTTTTCAGCTGCAAACTCGCGTGGCACTATTACGTCACAAATATTCCCTGAGCTGACAGATTATCATGTCGATTATTTTATTGAATACCATGAAGTGCTGAAATTAAACTGTGGCGTTTCAAGTTCTCCACTAAATTTCAAACGTAGAGTTTCGTCTATTTACGTTACTTACCAACAAAACTTCTTTAAAATCACATATGGCATTACATCTCGAACTGCCATTCGAATCGAAAAAGTAGATGCACATGTTATACGTTCTCACGAAAAAATACATGATATTGAAGCTCTTTCCTACGCAGTTCAAGCAATGTAGTATATATTGTAAATAAAGAAAAGCCCCTTCAGCCATTACCGGCACTGACCTAAAATAATGAGACAAATAAAAACACCTTTCGTT
>NZ_MASJ01000007.1 GCF_001700315.1 Caryophanon tenue
TGTTTCATCAACGTTTGTTGTTCAGTTTTCAAGGTTCATGTTGCGCTGTGTTATCAGCGACTTCTTATACTTTAACATCCTTACTTTCGAGCGTCAAGTACTTTTTCAAAAAAACTTTTTCGTTCGTTTCAGTCGTTAATTTTGCCATCACTTATTAGCGACAAGCTTTATATTAAAGACTATTTGCTGTTTCGTCAACAGATTTCATAAAAAAGTTTTCCATTTCTAAAAGAAATAATATTATGAATTGAATAACATTTCTTCTAAAAGAAAACGTAATATAGGAAATTTCTCAACGGAAAAATCACCTACATTACATTATACATTATTTCACTTTATAATGGCGATGGAAAATCACATCATTTTTAGAAGCTACCGGTTCCATCTCGATAAAGCCTTTCTCGACTAAGTACTCGATGAACACTTCTAAATCCTTTGAATAAATGCTCAGCTCCTCGTGTTCATGTAATTCTTGAATCGTCCATGAGCTTCGGGCACTCATTACTTCTAATATATGTACAGCGCCATCCGCTGTTCGTGAATGAATCATAAACTCGCTTGCTAAAAACAATAATTCTAAACGCTTATCAATCGGTTCATCGCTTAGCATCAATTCTTCATATAATTTATAAATTGCAGGCTCTATCTTTTTCACTTGCGACCAAACCGTTACTTCTGGATACATCCCACTATCGATGACCGAGAGTCGTGCTAAATGATGCAGTGAATCAACAACTGGTAAGTACGCGTCCAAATATTTCTTTTGTTCGAATAGTTCTTTCCCTTCAATATAGCGACGAATTAACATCGCGAATTGAATGCCCGTTTTAATTTTGCGCCCAGCAAGTGGGAACGATTGCAACTCGAACTTAAGTGTATGTAGAAACTCATTGCGATCAAAGATTACTTTCCCGTGGAATAACCAATCGACTAAACGACGGTGCGAGCCAATTAATAACCATTTTCGTAATTGCTTCTCTGTAATTGTATGCATGACCGCTTTTTGGTCATTGAAAACGTAATGCTTCGTCAGCATTTGTTGCTCCGCTTCACTCACGATAATTAATAGCACTTTATCAAACGTATCCGTTATATTCGATTCGTTTATTTTTTTATCAACTAAAATGATTCCTAATGTTTCTGGGTGACTAGCTCGTTCCTGATAAATCGGACGCAGCACGTGTTCCACACCGACTCCCCCTTTATATAATCAAATTTACTGTTAGCATTATAAATTGATTTGTTGCTATTGTCTCGTATAGTTTTCGACATTCTTAACAAAATTCCTGCTATGTATCGGCGAATGATTTTTATTTACGTTCTACATCATAATGAAGCTATTTTTTCGGTGATTGATACGCTATAGTTAAAGAAAGGACAAGGAGGCGTACATAATGAAGAAATATTCAAGCAAAATCAACAAGATTCGCTCGTTTGCATTATCACTCATTTTCATCGGCTTTGTCGTCATGTACGGAGGGATTTTCTTTAAAAACAATCCATGGCTTGTACTCATCTTTATGTCACTTGGCGTGCTATGTATTTTCGCGAGTACCGCCGTTTATGTGTGGATTGGTTTACTCTCGACAAAAGCCATTGTCATTGAATGTCCTAGCTGTCAAAAACATACGAAAATGCTTGGGCGAGTTGATATGTGTATGTATTGTAATGAACCACTGACACTTGATCCAACGCTAGAAGGAAAAGATTTTGACGAAAGCTACAATAAAAAAGTACGCACATAAAAAAACGCACAGGCAAATTGCCTGTGCGCATTTTTTATTGTGCTTTCATTGCCGAACCTTGGCAAGATGGGCACACACCGTAAATTTCCATACGGTGCATATTTACTTTGAAACCTGTAACGTGTGCTGCAAAATGCTCCACCTCGTCCAGTCCTGGATAATGGAAATCAACAATCGTCCCACAATCTTCGCAAATCATGTGATAGTGATCTGTTGCACCTAAAACAAAATCGAATCGACTTGAAGAATCACCATATGTTAATTCTTTCACTAAGCCCGCTTCACGGAATACGCGTAAATTGTTATATACCGTCGCTACACTCATATTTGGGAATTTCCCTTCGAGTGCTTTATAAATATCGTCAGCTGTAGGATGAGTCATTGATTGAATTAAGAATTCCAAAATCGCATGACGTTGAGGCGTAATGCGAACACCTGTACTTTTCAACGTATCGAGCGCATCTTTTAAATGCAATTCTGACATCGCCATGCACCTACTTTCATTAAATAGTCATTATTAGTTTATAATAGTTATAATTAGTGTATAAAATGAAAGCGCCATCTGTCAACATTTGTGCATAGTATTATCAATTAATATCCTCGTTTTAAGTCCACAATATTCTCTAAATTGCGGTATCCTTGCATAAATTTACGTAAGCTCGGCTTGAAAATAGCTAAGCTACGCTCTACATAGCGTGATGAACGACTTGAAATATGTGGCGAAATAACAACTCCATCTAATGTCCAAAGTTCACTATCTTTTGATAATGGTTCTTCGTCAAATACATCCAATACGACCGAGGCAATTTGTCCTTCCTTCAACGCACCGATTAGTACGCTTTCTTCCACAATATTGCTGCGACCAAAATTCATGAAGATTGCCGTTTCTTTCATGCTGACAAAATGGTCATATGAAAACAGTCGGTCTGTTTCCTTTGTTTTTGGAAGCAGTGATAGCACGATATCTGCATTTGGCAAATAATCTTTTAGCTTTTCAAATGTAATTGTTTCATCCATATACTTGGCACGTTCGCCTGAGCGATTACAGCCAATCGTTGTCACATCGAACTTTTGTAAAATACGTCCGATTTCGCCGCCAATTGCACCTGGACCTAAGATAAGTGCAGTACTACCATTTAACTCTTCTTGGCGTACATCTTGACTCCACTCGCCTTTTTTCTTCTGCTCATACATCCAAGGAATGGCACGTTTTAATGCTAAAATATGGCCGATAATTGATTCAGCCATAGGTTTTTTATGAATCCCTCGTACATTCGAAACAATAATATTACGTTCTACAATTGCTTGTGCTGGTAACTTTTCGATGCCTGCCGATGCAACGAAAATCCATTGCAACTGAGGCGCTTTTTCAAGCATGTCCTCCGTTACATCTTCACCATATGTTAATAATACATTTGCCGTTGCTAATGCTTCTTCATTTACATCATGCGGTGCAAATGTAAATGTCGCATTTGGAAAATCCGCCATTAAAGGCTCTCGTAAGTCGGGTCGAATAAAAAATGAAACATAAACGTGCATAGTGAAACACTCCTTATTGTTGTAAAGTCGATAATACGTCTGCAATGTGACCTTTCACTTTTACTTTTCGCCACTCGCCTATTACTTTTCCTTCTTCATCAATTAAAAAAGTAGAACGCTCAATACCCATATATTCACGTCCATACATTTTTTTCAGTACCCATACACCATACTGTTCAGCTACTGTATGTTCACTATCTACTAATAATGAAAAAGGTAAACCGTGTTTATCAATAAATTTCGTGTGCCTCTTCTCATCATCTGGACTTACACCTAAAATGACTGCATTCAATGCCGAAAAATCTTCATACGCGTCACGGAAATCACATGCCTCTGTTGTACAACCTGGTGTTGCATCTTTCGGATAAAAATAAAGCACGACATATTTGCCACGATAATCGGATAACGATACATCTTCACCTTGTTCATTACGCAATGTAAAATTTGGCGCTTCTTTATGTAATAATTCCACTGTAAATCCCTCCAGTCTTTCTAATATCGTACCCGACTGCGCTTGATTCAGCAATTTCTTTGGCATAACTTTTCAATTAGGTCTACAATAAAGAAAATAACCAGAGACTACATATGTCCTGAAAGTTTGACGGAGGTATTTATGAACCATTCAAAATCAGAAGCATTACACAAGGAAGCACTTGAACATATCGTTGGTGGCGTAAACAGCCCATCTCGTTCGTACAAAGCAGTTGGCGGCGGTGCACCCGTTGCGATGGATTACGGGAAAGGTGCGTACTTTTACGATATCGACGGTAACCGCTATATTGACTATTTAGCTGCATACGGTCCGATTGTAACGGGACACGGTCATCCGCATATCGCAAAAGCGATTGCTCACGCTGCAGAAACGGGCACATTATTTGGCACACCGACAAAGCATGAAGTGAAATTTGCCAAAATGTTAAAAGATGCATTCCCTTCAATGGATAAAGTGCGCTTTAACAACTCAGGTACTGAAGCTGTTATGACGACAGTACGTGTAGCACGTGCATATACAGGGCGCACAAAAATTATGAAATTTGAAGGCTGTTACCATGGACACTTCGACCAAGTACTTGTAGCAGCTGGCTCTGGTCCTGCAACGCTTGGCTCTCCTGACTCAGCAGGTGTTCCAGAATCAGTGGCGATTGAAGTCATTACTGTACCGTTCAACGATCCAGAAGCATACATTGCGGCAATGGATAAATGGGATGGGCAAATCGCCGGCATTTTAGTAGAACCAATCGTTGGGAACTTCGGTATTGTTGAACCGAATCCAGGTTTCTTAAAAGTGGTACATGATGTAGCAAAAGAAAAAGGCTCATTAGTTATTTATGATGAAGTGATTACCGCATTCCGCTTCCACTACGGCGGTGCACAAACATTACTTGGCTTCGAACCAGATTTAACAGCGCTTGGGAAAGTTATCGGCGGTGGCTTACCAATCGGCGCGTACGGTGGTAAACAAGAAATTATGGAAACCGTTGCACCTTTAGGACCTGCATATCAAGCAGGTACAATGGCTGGTAACCCAGCAAGTATGCAAGCGGGTATTGCGTGCTTAGAAGTGTTAGCACAAGAAGGTATTTATGAGGAAATGGATCGTCTTGGTGCAATTCTTGAAAAAGGCTTAGTAGAAGCAGCTGCAAAATACAATGTACCTGTCACGGTGAACCGTTTAAAAGGGGCGTTAGCTGTTTACTTTGTTGAGCAAGCTGGGCAAATCGTTGAAAACTATAAGCAAGCTGAAAATACAGACGGTGAAAAATTTGGCCGCTTCTTTAAATTAATGCTTGAACGTGGTATTAACTTAGCACCATCACGCTATGAAGCATGGTTCTTAACAACAGAGCATACGGAAGCTGATATTTTAGAAACAATTGAAGCAGCTGAGTACGCTTTCTCACAACTGTAATTTCACACATCCGTAGTCAAGAAGCACGGGCGGCATTTTTGTCGCTCTTGCTTCTTTTTTTAACGTCCCATTTAAACATCTCTTTTTTCAGTTGACGCTCGTTCTATTTATCGTTTACAGTGGATGCACTACACACATATGAAGGTGAGGTTGTACTATGAAAGTAGGGGCTCGCGTTTTAAAAACGGGTGTCGCCATTGTGCTTGCATTATTTGTGGCGCAAATGCTGAATGCACCTGCGCCTGTCTTTGCGGGGATTGCTGCTGTATTTGCGATTCAGCCTTCGATTTACCGCTCCTATTTAACGATTTTAGAACAAATTCAAGGCAATTTAATTGGAGCGATTATTGCCGTTATTTTCGGGCTTATGTTTGGCCATCAGCTTGTAGCTATCGGTATTGCAGCAATTATCGTGATTAGCATTATGATTAAGCTAAAGTTAGACAAAGCGATTTCATTAGCACTTGTTACATTAATCGCCATCATGGAAATTCAAGGTGATGACTTTTTAATGTTTGCCCTTATTCGTTTTGGCACGGTGATGATTGGTGTATTTGCCGCCTTTATCGTTAATTTAATTTTCCTGCCACCGCGCTATGAAGTAAAATTATTCAAGAATATTTATGTGCTGCAAGATGATATCATTCGTTGGACCCGCCTCGCTGTACGTCAAGCATCCGAACATACATCGACAAAAAAGGCATTAACGAAACTCGATAACCGTGTTTCTGAAGTGGCAACACTTTATGATTTGTATAAGGAAGAACGTAACTACGTTCGCAATAAAAAATTTGTCAAAGCACGTAAGCTCGTCGTTTACCGCCAAATGATTACGACAACTCGTAAAAGTTTAGAACTGCTACATCGCTTGCATAAGCATGAAAACGAATTATCGTCATTACCAGACCAATTTAATTTACTGATTCAAACAAGGCTCGATTCTTTATTAACCTATCATGAGCAGTTGTTATTAAAGTTTACGGGCAAGTTAAAGCCAGAGCATTCCAAATGGACGCGAGAAGAGGAATATTTGCGCGGCAATGAAGTGATGGAAGAATTTATTAATCAAATTATTTTATCTCGTGAAAATATTGAGGAAGAGGAATTTTCAAGCTATCATCTTCTTTATATTTTATCGCGTATTTTAGATTATGAAGAAAACTTAGAGCATTTAGATACGCTTATTGTTTCGTATCGAAGCTATCACGGTATCGAAAAAAATATCGACTTGGAACAAGATTTTTATTAAGGGATGCCTTGCTGTACCGGACATGTTTTATCGGTACAGTTTTTTTATGCTTTTTTCACAAATCTTTTGAACCTCTTTTTATTTCATGTCGTCTATATAAAGAATTGTTTGCTATAATAGTGTGGTTACTGTCTATAGTTTTGCTTTTTATTTAACGACGGTTATTCTATACTAATAGCTGGTATAAAATACGAACACCTATATTTTTAGTCAAGGAGATTTCACATGCTTACTCGTAATAAGTTAGTACCTATTTTTTTGGTCTTTTTATTACTTCAACCAGTACTTGATGTGCTAACAAACCTGCTAATGAACACATTTGGCATTAATATGTCACTTGGTATTATCGTTCGTACGCTCGTGATGCTAGGCTTCATGTTATTTGTGTTCAAAGAAGTATTATCTAATAAAGATCGATTTTGGATGTTCCATGTTGGCGCAATTGCGTTTATCGCTGGTATGCAGTTCATCGCGACACTATTATTTAAAGAAGGCGCAAGTTTAGGCAGTGAAATCACATTTATTGTGAAAACACTGTATCCAGTCGTTTTAATAGTGGCGTTATTTTACTTAATTCGTTCGAAGGAAGATATTCGTCGCTTTTCGAATGTCATTATGATTAACGGTATCGTTATTTCGGCATTTATTTTAGTACCGACATGGTTAAACTTCTCGTTTGATAGTTACGACCACGGGCTAAAAGGAAGTCTTGGCTTCTATTCTTCAGGGAATGAAGTAAGTGCCATTTTAATGTTTACGTATTTCTTTGCGGTGTATACATTGTTCTTCCGCAAAAATGTGATTTTACCATTAATCGCAGTATTTTTAATTACATGGTCTAGTTTCTATGTCGGCACAAAAGTAGCAATCGGTGCGATTTTAGTCATCGCTGTGTTATTTACTTTAGCGATTTTCTTATTCCGTATGAAAAACGTAAAAAAATGGAATGCTATCTTTTTAGTTATTCCGTTCATCTTCTCATTCCTATTCTTCAACGGCGTTCCTGCTGCACAAAATAGTGAAATGGCTGAAGAACAACAAGAAGCACGTAACCAAAAATACGAAACACCAGAGCTTTACTATGAAGCAGATGATGTAGCGCGTATTGCTGAGGTTGTGCGTTTACGTGAAAAAGCTAATCCAATCATTACAAAAATCGTATCGTCTCGTGATATTTACGCGATTGAAACATACGAAGATTACGAACGCGCACATATGATGCGTAAGCTATTTGGTTTAGGCTATGCAGGTGATTATTATGATGATGTCGATGTGAAAATCATCGAGATGGATTTATTCGATTACTTATTCTCGTACGGGATTGTCGGAACGGTTTATTTACTACTAGTTATCGGCTTATTCTTAACGACAATTGTAAAAGCAATATTCCAAACATCAGGCCCAACGCGCGGTAAAGTACTGTATGCATTATTCGCATTTTTACTAGCGATGGCTGTATCAACGCTTGCCGGACATATTTGGTTTGCACCAGCTGTAAGCATTTATTTAGCGGTGATGGTGATTTTCTTATACCGTATTACTCAGTTGGATACATTACCAGACAAATTAGCATAAAAAAAGACTCCGTCGACATATCGACGGAGTCTTTTCATTAATCTAAATGTTGAATTTGGAATAAATCATAATACGCGCCTTGCTTCGCCATTAGTTCTGCGTGCGTACCACTTTCCTTCACTTGCCCATGGTCAATCACAAAAATTGTATCGGCATGTGTAATTGTTGATAGACGGTGCGCAATCATAATCGTTGTACGGTCATGTGCTAAACGCTCAAGCGAATCTTGAATCAGCGCTTCACTTTCTAAATCAAGTGCAGATGTCGCTTCATCTAAAATAAGCACCGGTGGATTTTTTAAGAACACGCGCGCGATTGCCACACGTTGTTTTTGACCACCTGATAGTTTGACGCCACGCTCTCCAACTTTTGTGTCATAACCTTCTGGTAAACTCATAATGAAATCATGTGCATTGGCGGCTTTCGCAGCTGCGATAAGCTCCTCGTCCGTTGCATTTGGATTCCCCATTAAAATATTTTGGCGCACAGAGTCACTAAATAAAATATTGTCTTGTAGCACGATACCCACTTGCGAGCGTAATGACGCAATTGTTGCTTGACGCACGTCTACATCATCAATTTCTACCGCACCACTTGATACATCGTAAAAGCGCGGAATTAAACTAACAATCGTTGACTTACCGCCACCACTCATCCCAACAAATGCGACCGTTTTTCCTGGCTCAATCGTGAAGTTAATATTATTTAAAATCGTTTGCCCATTTTCTTCGTACTTGAACGTTACATTACGGAATACTACCTTTCCTTGTAATGCTGGAAGTACTTGTGCATCTTTAGCATCTTGAATGTCATATTCTTCATCCATTAACTCAAACATACGGTCCATTGACGCAATGGATTGTGTTAATGTTGTTGACGAGCTCATTAAACGGCGCAGCGGTGAATATAGTCGTTCAATATACACAATAAACGCTGCCATTGTACCGATTGTTAAATTCCCTTGAATCACTTCATAGCCTGCATACGCAATGACAAGTAGTGGTGCAATATCAGTAATCGTATTTACCACTGCAAATGATTTGGCGTTCCAGCGTGAATGGTCGAGCGATTTATCTTTAAACTCGTTATTCGTTTCATCAAAAATGCCTTGCTCGTGGCGTTCAAGTGTAAAGCTCTTAATAATACTCATGCCACTGACACGTTCATGCAAGTAACTTTGAACACCCGCTAATGCTTGCGAACGCTTACGTGTTAAATCACGTAATTTACTAAAGAAATATTTCACACTAAATGCATAGAGTGGTAGTGTAATTAACGCCACAATCGTCAGCTTCACATTCATCGTTAACATAATCGCAATGGCAATTAAAATCGTTGCCAAATCAAGCCACATATTCATTAAGCCAATCATGACGAAGTTTTTCGTTTGTTCCACGTCATTAATCACACGTGAAATTACTTCTCCAGCACGTGTATTAGCATAATATTTCATACTTAATTTTTGTAAATGCCCATAAATTTCTTGGCGAATATCAAATAAAATATTGTTTGATATATTTTGCGCAAAGTATTGGCGATAGTATTCTACTGGCGGACGAATAATAAAGAATAAAATAATCGTTCCACCAATCCAGTACGCAAGCTGTGTTGTCTTCTCCTCGACAGACATCGTGCCCCCGATAATATCATCGATAATAATTTGAATGAGTAGCGGTGTAAACAACGGAATCGCAAACTTCAAAATTCCGATAAACATTGTTATTGTTAGTAAACCCCAGTACGGACTTACAAATCGCATATAACGTTTAATACTTCCCAATCAATCACCCTCATTTTTTATTTTTTTCACACAAGGGTTAATTATCTCACTTTTTGTACTAAAAATCGAATAACTTGCTCGGCAAAACGACAAAAAGGAGCACCATTCAAAACAAAGCTGTTTTGAACAGTGCTCGGCTTTTACTCTTGCGCATGAATTTCACGCAATAATTGATAGCGGCTTGTCCAGGCAGTAATGAAATCTGGCGCAAATGGTCCTCTACGCTGATGAATCCAACTAATTAATTTATCGACATTACGCTTTAAAATCTTGTCGATTACTTCTGGATATGCCATTTCTTTACGGTGTTGCTCGTACTCATCCTCATCTAACAGAGTATAGCTCATATCAGGGAATACTTTGACATCTAAATCATAATCAATATACTTCAATGCATGATTATCGAACACAAAAGGCGAACTAATATTGCAATAGTAGTACACGCCGTCACTACGCAGCATACAAATAATGTTAAACCAATGCTCGGCATGGAAATAACAAATGGATGGTTCTCGTGTTAACCACGTTCTCCCGTCGGATTCCGTTACGAGTGTGCGTTCATTTGCACCGATGACGATGTTTTTTGTCCCTTTTAAAACCATTGTTTCTTGCCAGACGCGGTGGATACGACCATTATGTTTATAACTGTGGATTTGTATTGTTTCGCCCTCTACTGGTACTGCCATATGAAAGCCCACCTTTTCGTCTTACACGTTTATATAGTAATCTTCTTTATTATAACAATGTCAACCTCAAAGGTGTAGAGTGAAACACTATTTTATAAAACTTTCTACCGTGGCAACGCATGCCAAATCTTCAACATTGGCACAGGCATCGGGAGCTTTTCAATTTGTTCAGCATCGTACCACGCTGGATGCTCCCCTTTCACATCAGCAATATAAACATCCATATGCCACACTAAATGTGAAAAGACATGCTTAAAGCTCATCAAATGGTCTTGCGTCACAATTTGTGCCGCTTCTGTTTGCTCAACGATTTGTGGCGTAAATACACCTTCCCCACGCTCGACCATGACAAACTGCCACATATTCGCTAGCAATCCACTTGATGCGCGTTGTTCTAATTTGTAACGCCCAGCCTCATCACGCAATACAAATACATCATAATAAAGTGGCTTCGTTTTTACTTTTTTCGTTTTGACCGGTAGCTTTTCCGGCTCGCCTTCTTCAAACGCAATGCAATAATCTCGCACAGGACACAGTAAACATTTCGGTGACGTTGGCGTACAAATTAATGCACCTAGCTCCATTAAGCCTTGGTTAAATGAAGAAGCATTCTCATGGTCAATTAACATATCCACTGCCGCTTCAAATGTTTTCTTTGTTTTTGGCACAGCAATATCTTCGTGAATATTTAGCACACGGCTAAGAACACGCATGACATTGCCATCTACCGCATGCTCTGGCACACCGTAGGCAATGCTGAGTACTGCGCCTGCTGTATACGGGCCGACCCCTTTTAACTTCGAAATTTCCTCACGTGTATTCGGGACAACACCATCGTATTGTTCGACAACCTCACGTACGCCTGCTTGTAAGTTACGCGCGCGCGAATAGTAGCCTAACCCTTCCCATTGCTTCAATAAAACGTCTTCATCTGCTTGCGCTAATTGCTCCATCGTCGGAAAAATCTCTAAAAAACGGGTATAGTATGGTATCACCGTATCTACACGCGTTTGTTGAAGCATCACTTCTGATACCCAAATTTTATAAGGGTCCTTTGTGTGACGCCATGGTAAATCTCGTTGCTCTCGTTCAAACCATGTGACAAGCGCATGGCGGAACTGTTCAATATATGGATATTGCATACGTTCACCTCTATAACATTCTTTTCTTTTCGATCTAAAAAAAGTACACTAAAGATATATCGTTTATCCGTTCGACCTTTAGTAAGGGAGTTGATTTTGTTGGATACTGGTACTCACGTTGTCATGGGCATTGCGCTCAGTGGTCTCGCACTTGCTGACCCTGTTACAGCTGACCCTGTCACATACACAGCTATCGTAGCCGGTGTCATGCTTGGTTCTCAAGCTCCCGACATCGACACGGTGTTAAAGCTTCGCAATAATGCCGTTTATATTCGCAATCATCGCGGCATCACACATTCTGTGCCAGCCGTTATTCTTTGGCCTATCGCGATTACGGCGGTGCTCTTATTATTTTTACCGGACGCCAATTGGTTACATCTTTGGCTTTGGACATTCTTAGCTGTTTTTTTACATGTCTTTGTTGATATTTTTAACGCTTACGGCACACAAGCACTTCGCCCGTTCTCGAAACAATGGGTAGCCCTTGGTGTCATCAATACATTCGACCCGTTCATTTTTACAGCACATTGCCTCGGCATTCTTGCATGGCTTTTAGGCGCAAACCCTATTGTAACGTTTAGTGTCATGTACGTCATTATTATTGGCTATTATATTGTACGCTTTGCGGTGCAAAATGCAATTAAGAGCGCTGTTGCCCATACATTACAAGATGAAGAATTTATTATCGTCGCTCCTACGATGCGCTTTTGGTATTGGCGAATTGCCGCACGTTCAAAAACACATTATTATGTCGGACGTGCGTATGGTCGCTCTGTCACAATTTATGACAAGTTTCCGATTGAGACATTGCCGCAAACACCCATTACAAAGGCGGCACTTGCCGATGCAAATTTACAAGCGTTCACATCGTTCTCGTCCATTTATCGCTGGGATATTTCAGAACTTGAAAATGGCTTGACCGAAGTACGTCTTATTGATTTACGTTATCGCAGTAACGAACGCTATCCATTCGTCGCAGTTGCACACGTAAACGACGATGCAGAAGTCGTAACTTCTTACACAGGATGGATTTATCAAGAGGATAAATTACAGAAGAAACTGCTAATTGGCTCTGGTAATGAGCCGCGTCGTTTCAATAAACTTACCCAAAAATTTATGCGACAATCATAAAAAGGAGGCTGGGACAGAAGGGTAATTCAAATCAATCCCAACGATGTTCGATGATATATATTTGATACGTCGTCGTTAAATGAAGAGCGGACTTCTAGCGGAACAGTACGAGCGAGAGACTACAGGCTCGAGCCGTACCGCAGAAAAGCCTGCTCGAAAATTTACGACGACGAAAGCAGAAAAGTGTTAGGAGAAATGACGAGATTTCTCCTAACACTTTGTTTTGTCTCAGCCTCTTTATGTTCGTGAATGTTACGCTTCGACATGTAACTTCGCAATACGTGCAATGGCCTCGTCATACTCTTGTTGTAATTGCTGGGCGATTTCTGCAATCGTTTGACGCTTCGTGACATTCCCAATACCTTGTCCTGCTGACCAAATATCTTTCCACGCTTTCGCATCGGTCATGCCTGAAAAATCCAGCTTCCCTTTTGACGTTAATGTTTTCGGGTCAATGCCCGCTTGTACAATTGATGGAATTAAATAGTTCGCATGTACGCCACTAAATGCATCCGTATACAGTACATCCTCAATCTCACTCGTAATGAGCATGTCTTTTAATTCCTCTGATGTATTACTTTCAGCCGCCGTCATAAAGCGCGTACCAATATAAGCGTAATCAGCGCCTATTAATTGTGCTGCCGCAATATCTTGCCCGCTTGAAATCGTACCTGATAAACAAATCGTGCCCGTGAAAAATTTACGTACTTCTGCAACAAATGCAAATGGATTCAATGTACCACCATGACCACCCGCTCCAGCACAAACAAGCACTAACCCATCAACGCCAGCTTGAGCCGCTTTTTTCGCATGCTTTACATAAATGACATCGGTATAAACTTTGCCACCATATGCATGCACAATGTCCACAACCGGCGATGGATTACCAAGTGATGTAATCACAATTGGGGGCTCATACTCCCGAATAAGTGCTAAGTCTTCCGCATAACGTGCATTTTCGCGCTCATGGCAAATAAAATTCACACCCCAAGGCTCTGTCGGTAATGCCTCTTTAATTTGTGTTAACCATTTCGCACACGCCTCAACAGGTCGTGCATTCAGTAGTGGAAATGTTCCGACCATCCCTGCCTTGGCGGACGCAATCACCATTTGTGGTGTCGAGATTAAAAACATCGGTGCAACAATAATTGGTAATGTCATGTATATATCCCCCTTAAGTTGTTGGTCGTAATGTATGCTTTAATACTTTTCCTGATGCATTTCGTGGCAATTCGTCTAAATACGCAACCTCGGCAGGTACTTTATATTTCGCCAAACGTTCAAATGCATACGCTAAAATCGCCTCTTCACTAATGTGCTCGCCTTCTTTTAACACGACATATGCTTTTGGCACTTCCCCATACACTTCATGTGGCACACCTACAACTGCCGCTTCTAAAATTTGTGGAATTTGATACAGCACATCTTCCACTTCAATTGGATACACATTTTCGCCGCCGCGATTAATCATATCTTTCTTACGGTCAACAATGTATAAATAGCCGTTGTCGTCAAAGCGCCCTAAATCACCGCTATAAAGCCAGCCTTGCTGGATCGTACGCGACGTTTCTTCCGGATTGCGTAAATAGCCAAGCATCACTTGCGGCCCTTTCACTGTAATTTCACCAACTTCGCCAATTGGCACTTCCTCGCCAAGTGTATTGACGACACGCACCGCTGTTTTTGGTAACGGTTTACCGACTGACCCAATTTTCTCAAGCGCATCTTCATCGAGGAGAGACGTGGCTGCTGGTGAATTTTCCGTTTGACCATATAGATTTTGTACACGTACATGTGGGAATGTTTCTTTTAATTTTTTCACCATTTCATATGGCATCGGTGCTGCACCGTAACAAAATAAACGAAGCTTCGTAAAGTTTAATGTTTTTGTGTCAGGTCGATTCAGTAAAATTGTGTACATCGCCGGTACACCAAAGAACATCGTCGCTTCTGTGTTTACTAAATCTTCAAGCGTCGTTGCTGGTGAAAATGCCTCTGAAATAATGACTGTGCCGCCAACATGAAGCGTCGGCACAGCAAATACTTGTAACCCTGCACAGTGGAATAATGGCGTACAAATATACATGCGGTCTTCATTAGTCATGCGCATCGACTGTGTCCAAATTTCTGCTGCCTCAAAAATATTACGCTGTGACAACATGACCCCTTTTGGTTTACCTGTCGTGCCCGATGTGTACATCACAACGGCCATTTCATCCGCATCCATGCTGTAGGCGGAATACTGTAACCCTTCATTTGATAAAACTTGTTCAAGTGTCGCTTCCCCTTCACGCACAAGACGTTCTTCAAATGGATGTGTCGTCGCTACTACTTTACTCGCTAATGCTTCATCATAAATTAATACCTTCGCTTCTGAATGCTTAAAAATATAATCAATCTCTGGCACGGCGAGCTTTGTATTCACCGGCATCACCGTTGCACCAGCTAATTGCACGCCATAATACGAAACTAGTAAATCATCGGAATTTTGAAGAACAAGCGCAACAATATCTCCTTTCCCATAACCTTGTTGCTGTAAATAGGCTGCTAAACGCGTTGCCCGTATGTAAAACTGTTCGTACGATAATTCTTTTCCGTTAAAATGCGTTGCGATTGCTGCTCCGTCACGCTCAACAAATTTTTGTAAACGACTTGTTACTAACATATGCGACACCCCTCCGAAAAATGATGTAACGATTATATGTAGTGTAAATGATTCACCGTTCATTTGTAAACAAATAGAAAACAAAATAATCGCACAAAAGAGATTTAACGAAACACAAAAAAGAAAAACCTTCAACTTTAATCATTAAAGGTTTTCCTTTTTATTCAGTGCTATTCCATATAGCGGACGCTTTTTATGGGCAGAAACAAATCTCTCCGTCTCTTTCTACCTTACCGTTTATGAAAAATCTTCACTTTCATCTAATAAATGAATATATTTCGGATTACGCCCGGCAAACTCATGTAGTTGGTCACCGTATGCTTGAATCCATTGTAAAATAATACGCTCGATAACAGCTGGGTCTGGCTTACCGTAACCTGCGCGCGCAGAACTCGCTTCAAAATCTGACCATAATAATTCCATCCACGTACGTGCTTTTGCAGCAGAAATATCATTATTTTTAGCAAGTAGCGCATTTGTTAATTCATGAATTTTTGCTTCCATATTACTTCCCTGCTTTCATCGGAGCTAATAATGCAACCGGTAATGCTTCTTCACGGCGGTTACCACTTAAACGGTAGCCCCATGCAAAACGTCCTTTTAAATATTCCACTTGGAAAAACTCGCCCGGTGTTCCGTCAATACGGTACATCTCGCCCGGCACGATTGTTTCTAAATCTACTAAATAAGACGCCGCCATTAACATTTTGCGCTCGTATACCGCAAACTCATTAATGATGCCCATCGCTTCTGCTTTACGCGCTTTCTCACGTAAATTTGCCACCTCTTGACGTAACTCTTGCTCGGTCATACTTGCGTAATTAATTTCATTCATTGTGCTCGTTCTCCTTTTGTTCAATAAACTGGTCAATGACATCCATTGGAAAGCCCTTTTGATACAAGCCTTGTTTCACGCGCATACGCAAGTCATATCCTTCGTACTTCGCTGCGTATTTGCGCCATAACTTTTCACCTTGTCCATCGATTAAAGCTGTCCACTCGTCGTCATCCCGCTTCAACGTTATATTGTCTAATACTGTTGTAATAATCGCAAATGAATAGCCTTTACGCAACAGTAAGTCTTGAATTTTTTGTTTTACTTGTGTCGGTGTTTTTTTCGTCTCACTTCTTACAAGCTTTTCTGCAAGGGCAAGTGCAATGTCGACTTGCTGTTCTTCGCTATACTGCGTCAGTACTTGCTGCTGTAATTCTTTATCAATGCCCTTTTTTTGCATATCTTGTGCAATGGCACGCGGTCCTTTTTTTTGCGTTTTCTTTTTCGTTTCAAGCAACGCTTTTGAATAAGCTTCATCATTTAAAAACCCGTATTGATAGAGCTTTTGAATCGCTTCTAAAATTACCGCTTCCCCAAACTCTAATTTTTTCAGCTTTTCTTTTACTTCATGCTCACTACGCATTTGAAAACTTAAAAAGCCGAGCGCTTTATTAAAAGCTTTCCGAATTTCCTCTTCATATGCAATTTCCCCCATATCAAATTCATCGAGCACTTTTCCTTTTTTCAACTCGAACTGAATAAGTACCGCTTCATCAACGGCAAAGGCATATTCCTCATTAATAAAAATATTGTAGCGCTGGTCATTGTTCTTTTGACGCGTAATTTTCGTAATTTGCTTCATGCTCTCACCGTCCTTTATGTTTTGAATTCGTAAAAAAAGCATATTATGATAGTAAGACTAAAAACTAAAGGGGTGGCTTATCGTGAATATTGCGATTACAGGTGGTACGGGTTTAGTTGGACGCGCACTGACGCGACAACTGCAACAACACGGTCATGACGTTACTATTTTAACACGAGGTGAATCAAAAACAGAAGACGGCATTACGTATGTACAATACTTACAAGATGGGGCATCACCTGAAGATCATTTACAGCATATCGATGGCTTTGTGAACTTAGCAGGTGTGTCACTCAATAGCGGACGTTGGACAGAAGAAACGAAAACGGCTATTTATGAAAGTCGCATCGATGCAACTGAGGAAGTGTTGCGTATCATTCGCCATATGGAGAAGCCACCACACGTTTTAATTAATGCATCAGCAGTCGGCATTTATCCCCCATCAAAAGTAAAGGAATACACGGAACAAGAAACTGCGTTATCCGATGACTTTTTAGGCACGACTGTACGTCACTGGGAAGCAACAGCGAATAAAGCAAGTGACTACGGGGTACGTGTCGCGATGGCACGCTTTGGCGTAATTTTGCATAAAGACGCACAATCGCTACAACTCATGGCACTTCCTTATAAACTTGGCGTTGGTGGGCGTATCGGCAGTGGACAACAATGGCTCTCTTGGGTGCATGTAGACGATGTGGCACGTGCCATTTATTTCGCGATTGAGCAGGAGGAAATTGTCGGACCATTTAATGTTGTCAGTCCACGACCAATGACGATGCAAGCATTCGGCGCTACGCTAGCACAAGTATTAACCTCTCCGCACTGGCTTCCTGTCCCCGAGTTTGCACTAAAGCTCGCACTTGGTGAAAAGAGCACACTCGTTGTCGACGGACAATTTGTACAACCAGACGTTTTACAAAAGCACGGCTTCCGCTTCCAATACGAAGATGCGAAGCGCGCACTGCAACAAATATTTCATTAATAGGCCAGGCTACGTTGTTTGACGTAGCCTTTTTTCAATGTATAATGATGAAATGACTAAAATGAAGGACGTGGCAAAATGACGCAACAAACAACAATGGAAGTCGGTCAAAAGTTTCCATTAACAATTAAACGTCTTGGCATTAACGGTGAAGGGGTTGGCTTTTTTAAGCGCAACGTCGTTTTCGTAAAAGGTGCGCTTCCTGGAGAAGAAGTAACAGCACAAGTATCGAAAGTTTCACGTAATTTCGCTGAGGCTCAAATCGTAACAATTCGTAAAGCTTCACCATTCCGCCAAGAAGCACCGTGCCCTGTATATGAGCAATGTGGAGGTTGCCAATTACAGCATATGTCTTACGAAGGACAATTAAACGAAAAACGCGACATCGTAATGCAAGCACTTGAAAAATATGTACGTGATATCGCTGAAACGGCAGATGTTCGTCCAACACTTGGGATGGAAAACCCATGGAACTACCGCAATAAATCACAGTTCCAAGTACGCCAAGAAGGAAAGCGCGTATACGCAGGCTTATTCACAGAAGGCTCAAATAAACTATTAAATATTAATGACTGTCTTGTTCAAAAAGAAGTGACATCAAAAGTAACTGTTGCAACACGTAAAGCGTTACAAAAGCTTGGCATTTCGATTTATGACGGTAAAACATTAAACGGTTTAGTGCGTACAATTGTCGTACGTACAGGTGTCCGCACAGGTGAAACGCAAGTATGCTTAGTGACGACGCGCAATGAATTACCGAAAAAAGAGGAACTGCTAGAGCGTATTCGCAAAGTAGACCCTTCCATCGTCTCGATTACACAAAACGTCAATCGCGATAAAACATCACTTATTTTCGGTGAGGATACATTCACATTATGGGGCAAGGATACGATTCATGAGGAACTTGGTGAGTTAGCATTTGATTTATCATCTCGTGCATTCTTCCAGTTAAACCCGGAGCAAACAGTTCATTTATATGATGAAATTAAAAAAGCAGCTGCACTAACAGGTAAAGAATCGATCGTAGACGCTTACTGTGGTGTTGGGACAATCGGTCTTTGGTTAGCAAAAGATGCGAAGGAAGTACGTGGTATGGATATCGTGCCTGAATCTATTGATGATGCGAAGCAAAACGCGAAAGCACACGGCTTTGACCATGCTCGTTATTATACAGGTAAAGCAGAAGATTGGTTAGGTCGTTGGGCACGTTCAGGTTATGTACCTGATGTCATTACCGTTGACCCACCTCGTACTGGTTTAGATGACCGCTTTATTCAGTCTGTCTTAAAAATTAAACCGAAACGCTTTATTTACACATCTTGTAACCCATCAACATTAGCAAAAGATTTACAGCAATTAACGAAATACTATGATGTTGAATACATTCAGCCAGTCGATATGTTCCCACAAACGGCACATGTTGAAGCAGTATGTAAGCTTGTCTTAAAAAAATAAACATGTAAAAAAAGAGCATGGGACAAAAAGAAATATCCTTCAGCCATTAAGACGGCTGGAGGATATTTTTCTGCTTTTGGTGCTACTCCACATAGCGGACGCATTTCGCAGGCATGGCTTGAGGCAAACACGATGTTTGTCACATCTGCCCTGCCACACGACGTGGCGTTCTTGGCAGATGTTCCTCTTAGTAGTCTCAAGCACATGCTTTTCCTGCAGAAGTCGCCGCTTGTGTCGGGACGCACCCGCAAATTCTTATCATCTCAATACACTTATTTTCATCAGAAATAGAGTTCTGTCCCAATCTCTTCTTTTTTATTGCGTCGTAAGCCATGTTGCCGCACGTCGCAAAATATCAGCCCGTAACTCAACAAACTGTGGATAGTTATAAAAGAAGCGAATTTTGTCATCTACAATGCGGTCTGCTTGTGGATAAGTGGTTAGCACAAAATACGCAAAGGTTTCAGCAAAATCTTCTTCAATATTCACCATCGCATAATCGGATACAAACGAGTCCTCGGTGTAAAGTACATCGTCTGTTTCATAAAACTGTGTATAAAAATCATCTAAGTATGCCCCTGCTCGTATACAAACACCTTCTGACCAAAAACCTGCGCACTGTTCTTCTGACGCATAATAATCGACCTGATCGTCTCGCAATGACACAACATGCGAAAACTCATGCACATACGTAACCATTTTTTCAGATGCGATATACGGCTCCGTTTCATTTATACCTAATGTCCAGCGCGCTTCTACCTCTTCAGGATTATTCATATAAATATGCGCCAATGTGTCACTGCTTCGAAACACTTCAAACATATTAATATCAGTGCGCGCTTTTTCAGGAATGAGCCACGCAAAATCAAACCACATTGTCGCATGTCGGTCGAGCGTTTGCTGTGGCAAGTCTTTCGTGCTTTCCAGTAACTCCTCTGATAAATCAACATCATAGGTCGCAATTACTGTGAGTGGTCCTTCCTCAACATCTTCACCTAGTTCATCCGTTAACGAACCATATGTTATCGTTAAGTCTTTGACTAATTGATTGCCTCGTTCGATACAGCTCATATTGTTCGTACATTTTAGTGGCAACGCACAAATCATTTCAGCTTCCAAATATTCTTCTGTTGGCGCACAATACGCTATGTCGTTTTCAATTGGAGAGGACGGTTCAGGCGTTGCCAATTCTTCTGCCGTACAAGCGGTTAAAAAAAGTACAAGCATACTTACACACACGATAAAATACTTCAATCCGCTCCCTCCATTTCTCAACATCCTATACATTTAACATACGTTACAACAGCGTTACTGTAAATGTATAATAAGATGTTATTTCTGAAAATTCATGGTATGCTAAAAACCAATGATTTAGGAGGTTTACACGATGTCTACAGTAAATGAATTACGCGAGAAAGCGATTTTATTTAAGCGCGAAGGGAAATACGATGAAGCGATTCAATGTTATTCTGACGCCTTAAAAGAAGATAACAGCTCATTTGATGCACTTCATACGTACTACGGCTTAGCGAAGATTGCTTATTTAAAAGACGACCCTAGCTATGCCATCCGCGCGTATTTGGCTGCGGTTCATTTAGAGCTATGTCATGTTGAAAAAGATATGGCAGCTGGTACAATGCCAGAGCAATTAAAAGAAGCATTACGTCAAATTCCGCAAGAAGCGGTTGTCCAATTACCGCATCCAGCAGCGGGTGTGCTTTATTTTGACCGTGATAAACCACGCCATGTGGCACACGCGTTTATGGACTTCAACGAGGAGTTTTTAGAAACAGAGCAAAATCGCAAATATGCACAAGCTTATAAAGCACAGTTGCGCGGCGACGATTCATATGAACAAGTGCTTGCTGAACAAGGTATTACTGATGAAGAAGTTCGTGCAGCAGAGTTTCAGTTTTATTGGCCGTTTGGCGCGCGTTTCTTTATGCAAAATGGCATTGACTGGTCACGCTTAAGCTCAACAAATGTTTTTGAAATTTACTTCGAATCAGAAGAACGTACAATTCGCTAAAAATAGGTGGCGTACAATGCAAACGATCATTGAGGCCAAATGCTATTTTTGATAAAAATGGATGCATTGAAATGATAAAAACTCATTCGTGTGTTCCGATATAAGCGGCAACCGCAGTGGCAAAGCAGTTATGGCACGCTTCGTGTTTGCCTCACACATGCCTGCGAAACGTTTTCGCTATGCGGCGCACAAAGAATACCCTTCAGCATTCATCACTGCTGAAGGGTGTTTTTAGTATCCAACGCTTAGGCTACTTTTCACATGTAAAGCCGTACGTATAAAGACGAATATGCTCATCGTCAATTACTGCATCTTGCACATCAATCGGATGCCCACCTAGCTTATCAAAAAAGGCTAAGCTTGCCGCATCATCAACAACGCGTAAATAAATTTGCTGTGCACCTTTTTGTTGCATCAACTGTAAAAAATGTTCCATTAATTCGCGCCCATGTCCAAGACCATTATGCTCTGGTAACACATATAAACTAATTAACTCCGCTTCATACCCCGGATAATTTTCTTTTCGTACAAGTCCACCACTTACAAATCCAAGAATACGCCCATCCTTTTCAACGACAAATGTGTGCAAATGTTCGTTGGCAACCGTATCTTCCCATAAATATGTACGCTTTTGTAATGATAAACTTTCTAAAAACTGCTCGCTCACATGCTCTGTATATGTAGCGCGCCAGCAAGCAATTTGCAATGCTGCAATTGCTTCAGCATCTTGTGCAGTTGCTAATCGTATCATTTGTTTCATCCCCCTTACGTATACTTTATTATTTCACTTATCGGAAGAAGTTGAAAACAAAAAATAGTCAAAAATCAAAATTTTTATTGCGTAGCGTATTCCGTTGCCATATAAAATGCTAATGTTGCTTGTATCGCTTCACCACGAACAACGCGTACATTATGCTGAATAAGCGTTGCTTCTAATGCGCTTAATACCGCTAATACATTTTCCTTTCGGCAGCTATAGCCCATCGTACCGATACGCCAAATTTTGCCGTGGAGTGGACCAAATGACGAGGCAATTTCAACACCAAAATGCGTCAGTAAAAATTGGCGTACACGATCACCATTCACACCTTCAGGAATTTGGATACACGTCACACACGTTAATGCATGTGTTTCTTCACCAAATAGTTCTAGCCCCATGGCGCGCAAGCCTTGCTGTAATGCTTGTGCATGATACGCATGTCGTGCAAAGCGCACTGGCAATGTTTCTTCAAGCGCTAAACGAACGCCCTCACGTAGCGCGTACAACATGGACGTAGATTCTGTATGATGATTTAAACGACGCGGGCTCCAATAATCCATTAACATCGCTAAATCAAAATAGTTCGTCGCGATTGGTGTAAACGTCGTCACATCACACAGATCGTCAGCAGTTGCAATGCCCTGCTCCACTTTTTTACGCGCTGTAATCACTTCGGCTACACGTTCATTAAATGTAATCGGCGCCATGCCTGCAGGTACTGACAAACATTTTTGCGTCCCACCAATACAGGCATCAATACACCATTCATCCACACGCACATCGACACCACCAATTGACGCAACCGCATCGACAACGAAAAATACGCCTTTCTCACGACAATACATACCGATTTCTTGTAATGGCTGCATACGTCCTGTCGATGTTTCGCCGTGTACACACGCGACAATTTTTGGCTCATGTAGCTGAATTGCGTCGATGACCAGTTGTGGCTCAAATACCTCTCCCCATTCACAATGCAGTTCAATCACTTCCGCACCGTAACGTTGTGCGATTTCAACAAGTAAGTGTCCAAAGCGTCCATAAATCGGCACAAGTACTTTATCACCTGGCTCAATTAAACTTGCCAGCACCGCTTCATTTCCAGCACGAGATGTACCGTTAATCGGAAATGCCCACTGATTTTTCGTTTGAAATAGCGCGCGTAACATCTCCATCACTTCATTCATGATATGCGTAAAGCTTGGGTCAAACTGTCCAACAATCGGTGTCGCTAATGCACGTAATACACGCGGGTCTGCTTCTACCGGTCCTGGGGTCATAATTGTGCGCTGTGGCACGTTAATTGGTTGCCAAGTCATCGTCCTCACTCCTTATAAGCTAATTCATACAAAATATGCGTTAACACTTCGACACCGCGCTGTAAATGCTCCGGTGTACTATATTCTTGCGGAGAATGGCTAATGCCGTCCTTACTCGGGACGAAAATTAACGTCGTTGGCACATGTTCACCAAATACTTGCGCGTCATGACCTGCTCCGCTCAACATCTCCTTATAGGGAATGTGCTGTTGTTGTAAATATAACTTCAGTTGATCATTAACCTGCTTGTCCATTGCAACGGGTGCAACTTCTAACCATTGTTCAAAAATAATCGTCGCGCCCACATTTTTCGCCAATTGTTCCATGTTGAAAAATATTTTTTCACAAAACATCGCGATGGTAGCTTCATCATAATGGCGCACATCCAATGTAAACTTCACATCGTTCGCAATCACATTTGGTACATTCGGAAACGCTGTAATTTGTCCTGTTGTTGCGACGAAACCATCACCTACTTCATTGGCTGCGTCTGCACATAATGAAATACATTGCGCTGCTATGACAAGCGCATCTTTACGATAATGCATCGGTGTTGTACCTGCGTGATTACTTTGTCCACCAATTGAGATCGTATAACGGCGCTGCCCGACAATATATGACACAACCCCAATTTCTTTTTGTTCCTGCTCTAGCACTTGCCCTTGCTCAATATGCAACTCAACAAAGCGTACAATATCTTTACGCTGTGCATCTTGCCCCCCCGTCACGCCACATGCTTGACGTGCTGACGCAAGCGAAACATCATCTGCATCTGTAATATTTTGCATCTGTGCTAATTTATACTGTCCGGTAATACTACGCGAGCCCCAAAATGTTAATGGAAAGCGGCTGCCCTCCTCTTCACATAAAGACACAACTTCAAGTGTGCGCTTCGGTGCGCCGTACTGTCGTTTCAATTCACTTACCGCTAACAAACTTGCTAGTACACCGTATGCACCGTCTAATTTACCGCCGTTAATGACGGTATCAATATGCGAGCCCGTTAAAATCACTTCCTCTGGATAGACCGTTCCTTCACTGCGTGCAAACACATTGCCGACTGCGTCCATATTGACCGTTAGTTGCAATTCTTTCATACGTTGCTGTAAGGCTTGTTGTGCCTCTTGCCATGCCGGTGTATAAAGTAGCCTTGTGACGCCACGCTCTGCGGTTTCACCAAACTGTGCGAGCCAATCAACATAGTTTTGAATCGTCGTTGTTATCATCACTACGTTCACCTCAACTTTTCTATGTAAGTTTTTGTAACTTATTTATGATATGTATTGTACGGTTTTTGGATGGAACGTTCATTGACACATATGCACAAAATTTTTAAATTAGTTGTATACATACGCTAAAAATAAATGATTTCTCAAATCCATTGGAGGTTATGTCACATGAATGTTGCTGAATTAATGACAGTTCCACAGTTTGAAACACTAGAAGTACTTGCGGGAAAAGAAGGCATTACGAAGGAAATTAGCACCGTTACAATGATGGACGCGCCAGATATTATTCAGTTTTTAAAGCCTGGTGAATTACTGGTGACCACTGCGTACCATGTAAAAGATGATGAACAATCATTACTACAATTAATTGAAGCGATGAGTACGATGAATTGCACAGCGCTTGCGATAAAAACAAAACGCTTTATGCAAGAAATCCCCCCAAAAGCATTGGCACTTGCCAATCAGCTCCACTTTCCGATTATTGAGTTACCACTTGATATGTCGCTCAATGAAATTGTGACGTATATTTTACGCTCCATGCTGAATGAACGGGAGTCTGAGCTGATGCTTGCGCTTGATACACATAAGCAATTTACACAAATGATTATGAAAGGTCGTAGCATCCAACAGCTTCTAAAGCAACTTTCCTCAATGATTGAAACACCTGTGCAGTTCGTCAATGAACATATGCATAGCATCGCTGCCTCTCACCCTGCCTACTACTTCGATGCGCACCAGCAGCGTCTAGCAAAAACAGAAACGCAACTAAGTTACATGGACTCCAAGAAGACATACACCTTTATTCCCGTACCAATCACTGAGCGAAATTGTGGCTTTTTAATTATTTCAACGAGCTTACACGACGAACGTAAAGTCGATAAACTTGTGTGCGAGCAAGCCGCCAATGTATTATCATTTTTTTTAATGAAAGAATACGCTTTAAATCAACAAAAGCGCAATGCACGCAATGACTTTTTCAGCAAGTTTTTAAATGGCACGTATTCATCAAAGGAAACAATTAGCCGGCTTGAAGAATTTTCATTAGCTGCCGCCAAGCCGTATGTGTGCATTGTCGGACAAATCGACCGCATAAAAAGCACATTTAGTCATATGCAATCACAACGGCTAATGGATGATTTACTTGATTTTATCGAAAGCTATGTGTCGATGCACACGCTCCCTATTCACTTCTTCAATCGAGAAATGCATAGTATTTTACTGATTGAAGCACCGCCGAACTGTGTGCGCGCCGGTGAATTTGTCGAGCCTTTTTTACGCGAGCTTCAGCACATTATTCAAACGCAATTTAAAGAAACGATGTCGTTCGGTGTCTCAAATGTGATGCGTAGTTTTTTACAATGTAAAGCAGGTGTCAAAGAAGCATCAGAAGCACTCGCAAAAGGAGAGCTTGCGCAAAAGACAAGCTATATTCAAATGTACGATGTTAAAGATATTACCGAGTTGCTGCATTTAATTCCATATGAAAACTTACATGCATACTATGACCATACATTCCATGCGTTACAGGCGATTAAAAATAAAGATGAACGGGATTCATTATTTCAAACGATTGGTGTGTATTTAGAAACACATTGTCAAATCGCTGAAACCGCAAAGCGTTTATTTATCCACCGTAACACTGTCGTCTATCGTCTTGAAAAATGTGAGGAGCTGCTTGGTCAATCTTTAAAAAGCCCTGAGCTGACACTTCAACTCCGTTTAGCGTTCCGCGTCAAGCAGCTACTTGAACTTTAAACATTCGTTGTGACGTGTAGCTCTTCGTCAGCGACAAATTCTTCAACGTCATATGCTAAAAAGTCGCGTACAATTTGCTGGCGATTATCTAAAAATAATTGGTCAGCAATTGCAGCAACAAGGCGCGGTACACCAAAGCGCATGCCGGATAATGCCGATGCGACAAGCCCACAGCTCGGCAATGCACCGTAATTGAATAAAAACAGACCGTGTAACATATCTTGTCCTTGTGGTGTACGCCCCGTAAACTCAAATCCTTTTTGTAAATAAGGATGCAGTTCAATTAACGGATGTTTCATCGTTTCTGGCGCTTTGTAGCAGTCAGACCAACGTGCAATATGTTGCTCCACTAAACGTAGTTCGGGACGTAATGCTGGATTCGTCAGTAAGCCGGTACTTACAATGATGAAATCGTAATGATATGTGCCATGTGGTGTTGTAATCGCGACTTCTTTCTTGCCGGTTTCTTGTACATGTAAAATTGGTGAGTTCGTATGTAGCGCAAACCCTTCATAGCTTGCAGCACGTCGAAATGTATCATTTGTTGGTGGTTGGTTATAGCGAAAGAAATGAGCAATCGCTGCGTATTTTTCGTCATCACGTAATGCATGGAAACGCTCAATTAAGCCCGACTGCTCCATTTGACGAATCGGATTGACGCGCGGCATTTCTTGGCGACGTACAAATACATGCGCTTGTTGCACACCTTGTTGTAAAGTATAGTACGCATTATCAAACGCAGATGCACCGCCACCAATAATCGCGACACGTTTATTTTTAAGTGCAGCCATATCAATAATTTCTGATGTATGTGCGTAATAGTTTTTGGGGATACTTTCTTTAATTGTCGGGGGTACATGCCATTCACCGCCACCTTGAATGCCTGTTGCTAACACAACTTTTCGTGCAATGATAGACGTTTGCCCTGTACAAACTCGGTGCATACCATTTAATAATGGCTCAATCACGTCCACTTTCGTGTCATTTTGAATCGGTAGCTGTAACACTTCTCGATACCAGCGCAAATATTGCATCCAAAGACTACGTGGAATTTTATCAAGTGCATCCCATGAAGCTTGACCAAACTTTGCAGTATGCCACGCTTGATATGTCAGTGACGCATGCCCTAAATCAACAGACGTAATATGTTTTGGCGTACGCAATGTTACCATACGCGCATATGTTTCCCATGGACCTTCATAGCCTTCTGGGTTTTCATCTAATACGATAATATTGGAAATACGTTCTTTCTTTAGCGCAAACGCTGTCGCAAGCCCACTTTGACCACCACCGATAATGACTACATCATATACATGTTGCCCTTCAAATGTTGTAGCAGTTGTCCAATCTGGTGCATCAAAATTAATCCACTGTAATTCACGTTGAATTTGTTCATTTAATTGCTGTAGCATATGCATCCGCTCCTTAATGTTATAAAATCTAACATATTATTTATACACTTAGTGTAGCATGACATTATGTAAAATTATTTAGTGACATTGCCAAAACAGATGCATTCATTTTAGTCATATTCACTAAAACGCAACACTCATAATGTTAGTTTTATTAACATAAAAAAACACTTGAAGCATTTACTTCAAGTGTTCGTATTATTTATAAAAATAATGCGCCTAATGCTAAACCACCGACGATGACAAATGCTGGATGCAGTTTCACCTTTTCTAATAAAATATAACTAACGACAGCCATCGCAATTGTTGCTAACACACCAATTGCATTCCATGACTCCACGAAAAAGTCCACCGTTAACGCACCCATCAATACTGTAATTGCTGGGAGTACATAACTCGACAATCGTTTTACACGCGGTGAGTTTTTGTACATATGTAAAATTTTCAGTAGCATAATCATTAAAAATACAGATGGTGTGACTGTCGCGAGTAATGCAATCGCTGCGCCCCAAAAGCCGCCAATTTCATAGCCAACATATGCCGCCATTTTCGTTGCAATCGGTCCTGGTAATGCGTTCCCCATTGCAAGTACTTCTGAAAACTCCGCTTTCGTCATCCATTCATAATTCTCAACGACTTCATGCTCAACAAGTGGAATAGTTGCCGGACCACCGCCGTATCCTAAAATATTCGGGATAAAAAACGCTAAAAAGATTTGTACATAAATCATGCTTTAGCCCCCTTTACCGGTAATGCAAACGCTAAAAATAACAGTATCGCTATGACAATCCCTGGATGAATCCCTAACACTTCCATTGCAACGATGCTTGCGATTAACAGCGGAATCGCTAATTTTAATCCGAGTTGCTTATTCGCCTTCGTGAAAAATTCCCACGTTAACACTGCCATCATCACACCGACAATCGGTACAACGCCATTTGTCATACCGTTTACCCAACCGACTTCACGATACTTAGCAAGTGTACCAAGTAATACAATCATCAAAATGGCAGAAGGTAGCATCGATGCAAAAATAGCATTGAGCATGCCAAGCCAGCCCGCTACTTGAAAGCCAATGCTTCCCGCTAACTTTGTTGCAATTGGTCCTGGCAATGTATTGCCGATTGCAATTTGCTTAGCAAACTCGTCACTATCCATAAAGCCATAATTATCGACGACTTCCTTTTTCATTAATGGTATTGCCGTTGGACCACCGCCGAACCCTAAAATACCAGCTCGGAAAAAGCCCATTGCTAACTCTTTATGCACCTGACCACGCGACTTAGTAACCGACTGCTGCTCCGTCGCTTCTTGGATCAGTTCCTCCGTATTTGACTGCTGTTTGTTGATCAATCCAAATCGCCCCCGCATGCCCCATTACATCCGTTAATGGTGGCATCATTTCAATATCATGTCCAAACTGTTGCAACTTGTCACATACTGACTGTGCAATTCGACTTTCAAGCTTCACTGTGTTCGAATCTGCACCCCACGTTCGACCATATAGCCAACGCGGTGCTTCGATTGCTTCTTGTACATTCATGCCGTAGTCGATAATGCGTGTCACAAGTGCTGCTTGTGTTTGAGGTTGCCCTTCTCCTCCCATTGTACCGTACACTAAACACGGTTGACCATCCTTCAAAAGCATTGCCGGATTTAATGTATGGAATGTACGCTTTTTCGGCTGAAGTGCGTTAATATGCGCCTCATCTAACGAGAAGAAGCTACCGCGATTTTGCAATAATACACCCGTGCCTTTTGGGATAAAGCCTGAACCAAATTCATGATAAATGCTTTGAATGAATGACACTGCATTGCCGTCTTTATCGACAATGCCAAACCAAACTGTATCGCCTTTTGGGTCTAGTGGTTGTAGCTCTTTCGGTGTCATCTCAATTGTTGCCGCAAGTTCTTTTCCTCGCTGGGCACTTAATAATTCATCCGTCGGAATATCAACAAACTCTGGGTCTGTTACGTAACGGTCTCTATCTGCAAACGCGCGTTTAATAGCTTCTACAAGCACATGATAATATTGAGCTGAACCTTCAGGAATACTCGCGATATCAATATGATTTAAAATATTTAAAATTGATAATGAGGCGATTCCCTGTGTATTCGGTGGTAAATTGTACGCATCATAACCACGGTAATTCACCGTTAGCGGTGTTACCCAACTGCTTGTATGCTCACGGAAATCTCGCTCCGTTAATACGCCGCCGTGCGCTGCTAAATCCTCGACTACCTGCTTCGCAAGCTCATCATAGAAATACACTGCCCCGTCTTCTGCAATTCGCTGTAATGTGTACGCTAAATCCTCTTGCTTAAACACTGAACCCACTTCTGGCGGCTTCCCGTCTTGTAAATAAATCGTTGAAAATTCCTCAAAGCGCTGCAATGCTCGGAAATGCTCATCTGGTTCTAAATTTACTTCAGTCCAATGCTGCTGACTTGGTGTCACTGGGAAACCGTCACGTGCGTATTGTATCGCATCGTCTAGTAATTGCGCCCATCGCTGTGTACCATTCATATGCTCTTGGCTATATGTATACGCATCTTCCCACCCTTTTACTGCCCCTGGTACAGTGTTTGCAGCAAGTGCGCCCCGCGCCGGAATCTGGTCATAACCACGCGATTTATAAAAATCAATCGTAGCTTGCTCTCCTGCACGTCCACTTGCATTTAACGCCTTCATCTCTTGTGTATGTGCGTTGTAAATAAGCCAAAAGTTGTCACCACCAATACCGTTCATATGTGGATAAACAACACCGATTGTTGAAGCTGCTGCAATAGCTGCTTCAATCGCATTGCCACCTTGCTGTAATACTTTCAGCGCCGCCTGTGATGCTAAATAATGCGGCGTCGTTACCATCCCATTCATCCCCATTGTTGTTGCACGATATTGCATACACCCATCCCCTTTTCTATACCACCTTATTTTGTAAAATCGGTAAGCCCGAAATAACACACGATGCTACATCCCCTGACTGCACAATAAATGACCCTGGTGTTCCGGTCATAATAATATCACCCGGCTGTAGTGTAACAAATGTTGAAAGGTACGACACAATATAAGCAGGTGAGTACATCATATGCGCGATGCTATTTTCATGAATTACTTGTCCATTATGAACAGACTGCACAGTTAGCATCGCGATATCTTCCACTTCATCGGTCGTCGTCAATACAGGTCCAAAGCTAAAGAAGGTCGGAAACACTTTTGAGATTTGCATAAAGCGTGGGTTTTTCGCATGAATATCACGTGCCGTCATGTCGAGTGACGTTGTGTACGCAGCGATATAATTGAGTGCGTCCGCTTCTGATACATTCGTACAAGCTTTGCCAATGATTAATGCTAACTCGCCTTCTGCGGATACTTCCTCTGCGGTTGTCGGTAAGCGAATGGCATCTCCCTCACTAATCATTGACGAGGTAGGCTTCATAAAAATAACAGGCTCCTCTGCGCGCTCCGCTTGCAAATCTTCTAACTTCTCTACATAGTTCATGCCAACCCCGAAAATATGATGTGCTTCACGATACGGCATTTGAAGCTGATTGCTATGTATATGTAGTGTTGGTAAATGCGCCATGCTGCGAGAAACATATAATTGGCGCAACACATCTAGTTGACCTTGCGCTAACAATTGTAAAAGAGTCACTGGAAACTCCGTCTGAAAAGCATCATTAATGTCTGTCACAAGTATCAAGTCCTCGTCTCGTAAAATCGCCGCTTGTTCCATGCCGTTATAAACAATTGTACAAATTTTCAAGCGAATACACCTCCTAATTTGGTAACAAATTGTAGTAATGCTCGGTCTGCGCCGCGATTGGCAATAAACGATACTGCAATCGGTAAGCCTTGTGCATTTTTCACCGGTATTGTCACTTGTGGGAAACCACTTAACCCAGCAATACAAGACAGCTCCATTGTTTGTGTACGCACACGTTCTAACACTTCACCACTTGCGCCTTTTAGTGGGGCAACAGATGGTGTTGTTGGAATTGCTAACAATGTATGTTGTCCAAGTAACTGCGATAATTGTTGTGTAAACAATTGTTGCTGGTATTTCAATTCGTCATACATGCTTGCATCGAGTGTTTTCGTCCATAAAAAGCGTTCTGCAATTGCTTGGGCAAATTGGGGCTCTGCCGTTTCAATCCACGCTCCATGTTGCTGCCAAATTTCAATCCCTTGTATATAACGGAATAATTGCGCGCATTCCGTTAACGATGTTTGTAGCGTAGTAGCTGTTGTCGGTAGGCCTGCTTTTTGCACAACGTCCTCTAATAATACGCCGTGTTCTTCACTAACATAACTCCACGCTTGTGTTTCATATACAATACGGTCAAACGTTTGGTTTGTCGTATTTTTCGGTAAAAGCACATCACCTACTTGCTGTAAAAGATGCGCACTACGTGTCATCCATCCTACTGTATCAAAGCTTTTTGCTAACGGAATAACGCCTTCTAACGTTACCGCCTGATAAGTTGGACGAATACCATATAATCCGCAATATGCGGACGGGATCCGTACTGAACCGCCTGTATCAGTACCTAACGCAAAATCAACTTCCTCCCATGCGACCGCGGCTGCTGAACCACTAGAAGACCCACCCGGAATACGTTCATGATCATATGGATTGGACGGTGTGCCATAATGCATATTTTCACCATTTAAGCTGTACATCAGTTCGTCCGTAATCGCCATACCTTTGCATGTCGCACCTTGTGCTAATAATGCTTCAATGGTTGGTGCAGTTTGTGTACTCGGTGTATGTGTCGCTAACCACGTCGGATTGCCCGCACTATTTGTATATCCTTTTACGGCAAATACATCCTTCACTGCAAATGTAGTTGCTGATAAATCTCCTTCTTGCGTCTTTGCAAGTTGTACGTTCGTTGTCATAAAAGCATGTGATGTCATATGCAGCACTCCTCCATGTCATATTTTCTTACATAATTTCACTATACGTTATCCTTTATAGAGCGTCATTGTATGAATGAACTAAAGTTTTTAGAAACTATTAGCTACTCTTACTAATACCCGGTTCTTATGAAACAATCCACCATTATAAAAAAGAAGCACCTCTACATACATAAAGAGATGCTTCTTACATATTGCTATTTAGGTAATTCCGTACTTGCTTCTTCATAATACGGTGTTTTCAAGCGACTACCGATATAAAAAATAATAAATATGATAAACAATAAGCCGGCAAATAAATATAAAAAACTCGCTGACGTTACGCCTAAATACGCACCACCTAAAAATGGTCCAGTTAAGCTACCGATACTAAATGCCATGCCGCAAATTAAATTGCCGGTTGGTAAATACGCTTTCGGAGTTAAATCTGCCATATACGTAATGCCGAGTGAAAACAGCGAACCCGCACACATCCCCGCGCATGCGACAAACACTGCAATAAGTACCGGATTGGCCTCAACAAAGCTCGCCAGTAAAAAGAATAATGCCCCACCTAAAATACCGCCTCGAATAACAGCACGTCGTCCAATACGGTCTCCTAATAAGCCGAGTGGAAATTGCGTTACTAATGCACCGACTGCAAAAGCAGATAAAATAACGGTTACCATGCCCACTTCGATACCATTACGTAGTGCGTACACTGGAAACAGTGCGTTTAATGACGATTCCAAAAAGCCGTATACAAATGGCGGTAAAAATCCTAACCAGCCGTATTTAAATGCCCATTTATAACGTGCAAAGCCGGCATGCTTTTCAGAAACTTGAAACGGCTCAGGGCGCTCATTTTTAACGAAGAACACTAGTAGCCATGCAACACCACATAATGCCGATGATACAATAAACGGTAAGCTCTCCGATATTTCAACAAGCCCTGCAAATAATGGCCCAATGGCAAAACCTGCACCAAATGACATACCATAAATCGCCATGCTTTTTCCAAGTTTATTCGGTGCAGATGTGCTTGTAATCCATGTTTGCGTCGCAAAATGTAACGCATGGTCACCAATACCAATAAGCATCCGTAGCACAAACCAAAATGTAACACTTTTCCATAATGGAAATAATAATAGCGATACAAGTACTAACAAACCACCGATAATAATAATCGGTTTATAGCCGTATTTACGTAACGGCTGTTCAATAAATGGTGAAATAAGCAACGTCCCAATATAAAGACCTGTAGCATTTAAACCATTTAATGTAGACGACACACCATCTTGCTCAAATATAATGGCGATTAATGGCAATAACATCCCTTGTGAAAAGCCTGAAATAGAAACGATAATGACTAAAATCAAAAATCGTCGTTGCTCATAATTTTGCATAATTCCCCTACCTTATTCGTTGCTGTTTTTATTATAACGCAAACAAAAAGCAAGTCTATGTACTGGATGAAGATACATAGACTTGCTATCGATAGGTTATTTCCATATGTGTATGCTTTTCCTAGCAGACTTGATCAAGGTCTTGCTAACCGAGTTGCATTTCGCCTCCTCTTTTTTGTGGGTTTTCGTATTTGAAATTCACCTCGGCACCCTCTCCTTTAAAACTTTGTAAACTTACTTTAACACGACGTTGTTTTTTTGTAAATATCTAAATATATAGAATATTTAAAATAATAAAGTTTTCCTATAATTATTCAATTTTCATCCATTGTTTTTCAATAGCGTTGCATATATGATGAAGGAGACTTATGAAAACGAGGTGTTTGGACATGAAACCAATTTCAGATAAAGACCAGCAAGTGAATTACTTAAAGGAGCGTCTACAAATCTTCTTAGAAGTCTTAGATGCGATTGACCCTGAAACGACAGAGTTAGAAGATATTGACCGTTTAATCCAAATGATGGATGATCTGGAAAACAAAATGGATCAGTTCAATAGCCGTTCGTAAGGCAATATTAAAAAATCCTTCAGCACATTCGTGGCTGAAGGATTTTTCTATAAGAGCGCTACAATAAACAAGTGTACTAGCGTATACTCATCCGCAGTCCCAGTTATATAGTACACGACTGAAATTACGAGCATCTAAATCCTCAGCAGTAATAAAGAAATTACCGATGCCCATATCCCCCCACATTAAATCAATCTCCATATCGCTATCAATTTGCAGCAGCATAATCTCATACGCTTCATAGCCATTAGACGCATAGTTACGCGGATCTTCTTGCGTAAAATAGCTATAGCCACCGACTTGGTGCATTGGCTGTGCATAATACATTTCCATATACTCTTCCCATGCCTCATCAAAATCGAAACTTGGCAGCGCAAACTCTTTTGCACGATAGTCGACAAAGCTCACTGGTTTTGTCGCTTCTTTAAAATACATTTTTGCTTCGGTATTACCAGGCATCATCAAGTCTTCTTCGTTAAATGTCGGCAATTCCTCGTCAGTCAGCATATCTTTTTCAATTGTTTCATGATAAATAACGCGGAAGTTTGCTTGATTTGTCCCATCATCAAAATCCATCCCACTCACATCATCATATGGGTCTACGTAAAATTGTAATAAGCCGCTTGTTGGAAAATGTTCAAACACTGGCATTTGTTCAAAGTTTAACTGCGCAAGCAATTTTAACCGTTCTCCTTGTTCATTTGTCGGGTACGGCATATTTTTAGGAAAATAAGGTTGCCCAAAAACTTTACAATCTGTTTTTAAAATATTTTCTTCAACATGTAATGAAATACTCAATAAAGGCTTATTACTTTGTTCAAAAATCGTTCGATATGATTCAAATTGCTTCGGTAATGCTAATTTTTCTGTCATTATACACTCCAGCACCTTTCGAATTGGCTTGTACACATTATAAAACATACGTTCGTATTTTTCAACCTTTGTACAAAAATGCACAATAAAGCGCTTACTTTAAACCTTTTATTCATACCGGCAAAAGAGTATAATATACGATGGAATTACCTAAATTCTTTATTTATTTTTCTGGGGGGAAAAATATCATGGCATATTTAGAAACATTGGAGAAAAGTCTTTATACATTAGTGACAGAAACATCTACAAACTTACCAAAGGATGTTCGTCGCGCAATTAAAGCTGCAAAAGAAGCAGAAAACGCTGGTACGCGTGCAGCGATGTCTTTAGATACAATTACAACAAACATCGTAATGGCTGAAGATAATGTATCACCAATCTGTCAAGATACTGGTTTACCAACATTCAAGGTATACACTCCTGTTGGCGTAAACCAAATCGAAATTCGAAAAGCTATCGAAACTGCAATTGCTGCAGCAACGGGTGACGCGAAATTACGTCCAAACTCAGTTGACTCATTAACAGGGAAAAACTCTGGTACAAACATCGGCGCTGGTTTACCAGTTGTGAAGTTTGAACAATGGGAAAATGACTACATCACAGTGAAGTTAATCTTAAAAGGTGGCGGCTGTGAAAACAAAAACATTCAATACTCTTTACCAACAGAATTAGAAGGCTTAGGTCGTGCTGGTCGTGATTTAGACGGTATCCGTAAATGTATCCTTCACTCTGTATGGCAAGCACAAGGGCAAGGATGTTCAGCTGGTTTCATCGGTGTTGGTATCGGTGGCGACCGCTCTTCTGGTTACGATTTAGCAAAAGAACAATTATTCCGTCATGTTGATGATGTGAACCCTATTGAAGACTTAGCAAAATTAGAAGATTACATTGTTGAAAAGTCAAACACATTTGGCGTTGGAACAATGGGCTTCGGCGGTGAAGCAACATTATTAGGCTGTAAAATCGGCGTAATGGACCGCTTACCTGCATCATTCTTCGTATCAGTTGCGTATAACTGCTGGGCTTACCGTCGTATGGCTATTGATATTAACCCTGAAACAGGCGAAATTATCAACTGGCACTATCAAGAAGGTGAAAAAATCACTTTCCGCGACGAAGAAGCGCAAGACAACAACGATAACAAAGTTGTTGAATTAGTTGCACCAATTACAGAAGAAAAAATTCGCTCTCTTAAAGTTGGGGACGTTGTAAAAATTTCTGGTCGTATGTACACAGGTCGTGACGCAATTCACCATCACTTAATCGGTGAAGGCGTAGAAGCACCAGTTGATTTAGATGGTCAAATCATCTATCACTGTGGTCCAGTAATGGCAAAAGATGAGGAAGGTAACTGGGTTGTAAAAGCAGCTGGTCCTACAACATCAATTCGTGAGGAGCCATACCAAGGCGACATCATGAAAAAATTCGGTATCCGTGCAGTTATGGGTAAAGGCGGCATGGGACCAAAAACATTAAAAGCACTTGAAGAACACGGTGGCGTTTACTTAAACGCAATCGGTGGTGCAGCTCAGTACTACGCTGACTGTATTAAATCTGTAGACGGTGTAGACTTAATGGAATTTGGTATTCCAGAAGCAATGTGGCATCTATCAGTTGAAGGCTTCACAGCAGTTGTAACAATGGACTCTCACGGGAACTCATTACACGCTGACGTTGAAAAATCTTCATTAGAAAAATTAGCTGCACACGCTGAACGCGTATTCTAATCTGTCGAACAAAAGCGATGTCCTCTTGGGCATCGCTTTTTCTTTACGCACTTTCGTCCATTGACTTGTGATTCTTTGTCGCTTTAAATTAAGAGAAAGGAGGGAATGCTATGGCTGCAAACATAGAGAAGAAAACACAGCATGCTTTAGTTGAAAACGTCAAAGCGTACGGCGAGTTATTACTTGCAATTATTGTTGGGATTTTAATTTTATTTGCTTGGCGTATGGATATCGTCGGCCTAGAAACAGCGGCGATTATGACGTATATTACCGCCTTTCTTTTAGGTGGATTCACGAAAGCAAAATCTGGCATTTTAGAAAGCATTCGAGAACGTAAGCTCAACATCGAAATTTTAATGGTGCTCGCAGCTATCGGTGCTTGTATTACTGGCTACTGGACAGAGGGCGCGATTTTAATTTTCATTTTCGCCATTAGTGGTGCGCTTGAAACGCTGATCTCCGCTAAAAGTAAAAAAGAATTAACGTCGCTCCTTGAGCTTCAACCACAGGAAGCGGCACTTGTGCGCGGTGGCTTTGCCCCTATTATGATGCCGATTGATGAATTAAAAATCGGTGACCATATTTTAGTAAAGCCTGGTGAGCGTATTCCTGTCGACGGTACTTTATTTAAAGGTAGTGCCTCGGTTGATGAATCTGCATTAAGTGGTGAATCCATCCCTGTTCATAAAGAGGCTGGCGATGATGTATTTGCTGGCACACTCAATATGCATACTGCGATTACTGTTGTTGTCACGAAGGAAGCACAGCATACCGTTTTCCAACAAATCCTTCAATTGATGGAGCAAGCAAAGGAAAACAAAGCCCCTGTACAACAACTTCTTGAAAAATTTGAGCAACGTTATGTGCAAATTGTGTTGACGGTTGTGGGTCTCATGATTTTTTTGCCGATTGTGTTATTTAGTTGGTCGTTTGAAACATCCTTTTATCGCGCGATGATTTTACTCGTTGTCGCCTCCCCTGGCGCACTCGTTGCATCGATTATGCCCGCAACGTTATCTGCCATTACAGCTGGTGCAAAACAAGGGATTTTATTTAAAGGTGGCAGCCACTTCGAACATTTAGCGAAAGTGGAACGTGTTGTCTTTGATAAAACAGGTACGCTCACGATGAGTGCACCGAAAGTCGTTGATGTCGTCGTCGCATCACATGTGCAAAAGGATGATACATTACGTTTACTTGGCGCAATTGAAAGTAAATCAAACCATCCGCTCGCACAAGCATTAGTCAAACAGTTGTCGATTACGTACACCCTTACATACGAGGAACTTTTCGTTGAGGACTTACCTGGGCAAGGCTTACGTGCAACAACGAATGAACATACATACCTTGTCGGCAATGAATCATTTGTTGGTGAACAATTAGCACATGCCTTTTTACAACAGCACGCCATTGATACAAGCGGAAAATCATTCGTATTTTTAAAAGATGAGCAGCAAATTTTAGCAGCCGCTTCACTACAAGACCCAATTCGACCAGAAGCACAGCAAGCTATCGAACAGCTAAAAGCACTAAAGCTCACACCCGTTATGCTTACGGGCGACAATGAATTAGCCGCTAAAAGTGTCGCGACTGCTCTTCAAATTCCTGAATATGAAGCAAACTGTTTACCTGAAACGAAAGCTTCATATGTGCAGCAACACAAACATATTGCAATGGTTGGTGATGGCATTAACGATGCGCCTGCACTCGCTCTTGCCGATGTTGGTATTGCGATGGGGAAAGGGACGGCAATTGCGCTTGAAACAGCTCAAGTTGCCCTCATGGAAAATGACTTGCGTAAAGTTGCACAGGCCGTACTACTAAGTCGTAAGCTACAAACAGTCATTTATCAAAATGTCGCGTTCTCGTTAGTCGTCGTTGTGCTCCTCATTTTAACGAACTACTTGCAAATTATTAACTTACCCATCGGCATTTTACTGCATGAAGCTAGCATTCTTGCAGTTGTGTTAAACGGGTTACGTCTATTACGCCGCTCTTAGCAGGAATCCCCCTCTTCGTAGTCGAATAACACTACAGAAAAGGGGGATGTTTAAATTGAGTGAACGTTTTGCCAAAGGATTAGAAACGATGCGTCAGTATGTATCTGAAGAAGAATTACAGCGTATGGTGACAGCAGATGCACTTGCAGATATTGCACCAGATTTGCGTAAATTCATTGTTGAATATGCTTATGGGGATATTTATAGTCGCGATGGCTTGTCAGCGAAACAGCGTGCACTTGTCGTGATTTCAACCGTTGTAACACAAGGAGCTGCACCGCAAACAAAAACACATATTCGTAGAGGCTTACATGCAGGGCTGACTGAGCAAGAGATTGTAGAAGCATTGTTACAGCTTGCCCCGTACATCGGCTTCCCACGCGTGCAAAATGCATTAGTCATTGCACAGGAAGTATTCCAAGAAACTAGTCGTTAAAAAACCCCCATCCGGTCATGCTGGATGGGGGTTTTTACACCTTCATATTTAGAAAAATGTCGGTGATTTTGTATTTTTGCGTACTTCAATCGTGTCTTTTCGTCGCTGCATTGTCGCATTTAAAATACCGCCGATAATTAAAATCATACCGGTGAAGTAAAGCCACAACATCAGTACGATAACACCACCAATACTGCCATATGTCGCGGAGTAATTTCCGAAGTTACTAATATAAATGGAGAAGCCGTACGTCAATACAAACCACGCAATTGTTGAAAACGCCGCGCCGAATAGTACACTCGTGACACGTATGCGCGGATTCATATTCGGTACGATCCAATACATGAGTACCATGACAATAAAGATTAATGCAAACGGTAAAATAAAGCGTACAGTCGTCCAAATTGGCTTTAAGTTACTTTCGATATTAAAAAACGCAAAGACAAACTCGCCGATTTGTTGACCAAAAATTGGTAACACAAGTGCCACTAAAATAAGTGCTACGAATGCTACTGTGAAAATTAAGGACCATACTCGGTTCATAATGCCTGACTTCGGGTCCACATCATACGCTTTGTTCAACGCTTTCATGAGGGCATCAACACCTTTAGATGCCGACCAAATTGTCCCTAAAATACCGATTGACAATAAGCCACCACTTTGGTTCGTCAATACGTCCCCTAAAATGCCTTCAATTAATGAATACACTTCTGCTGGCATAAAATCGTCTAAAAAATTATAGACATCTTCTTGCTTTAAATTTAAGTATGGTAGTAATGTTACTAAAAAAATGAGAAGCGGGAAGAAGGATAGTAAGAAAAAGTATGCGAGCTGTGCGCCTAATGAGCCGATATCTACATTTTTGATACGTAAAATGAAATCTTGTAATGTTCCCTTCCACGTCGTTATATCAATATCCGCTTCATTCGGCGCGACAAACGTCATCACATTTGCGACAACACCTTGTTTTTTTTGTGCCATAATCCCCCACCCTTCTATCAATAATTATTGATTGTTATGTGTATCATGTGTTGATTCTGATGAAAAGGCTTGCTTCGTATCGCCCACCATTGATTGAATTGTTTGCGGTAGGTCTTTCAATTGGTCTGCATTTTCAACAAGCTTCGTAATATTCGTTTGTGCAGTGTCGTATAAAGATTGTGCTTGCGCCACTTTGCCTTCAATTAGCTCCATAAATTCATCACGGTTTTGCGCATAATATTTTGCACGCTCCGTTGTTGTTTTAACTGTCGCTACTGTCGACTCACGTGTCGCGCGGTCAAACATGCTAATAATGCCACCTACAACTGCTCCAATAATAACTGATTTCACTAATTTATTTTGACCCATGTTCATCTCTCCTCCTGCTTCTAATAAAAGCTATTCCCTAAACTGTGCGGCACTAACCGCATATATATCCATTTTAACGAAAAATTTACATTCTGCAAAGCAATGTCCAAACTATCTGTAGTTGACTTTTCAACTTGAAAATGAAAAGATGTAGTTATCTAGTAACGGAGGGAATTACACACATGGATTTAACACAACACACTAAAGAAAACGTCATTTATATGATTGAGCAAATTAAAGAAAAACTACGTATGGTAAACGTTGATGCCATGAAATCAGAAAACTTTAGCGAAGAGCAATACGAAGACTTACACTACCTATATAAAATGGTGATGAAACGCGAATCATTTAGTCCAAGTGAAATGGAAGCTATCGTTGCTGAACTAGGGTCATTACGTAAATAAAAAGGGCGTCTGAGAAAATTTTCTCAGACACCTTTTTTTATTATTTATTTAATGCTACAGCGATGCCTGCACCAATTTTCGCATTATGTTTAACAAGTGCGATGTTAGCGTCTAAGCTCTTGCCTTCTGTTAACTCTTTTACTTTCCCTAATAAGAATGGCGTTACGTTTTTACCAGCAATACCTTGCGCTTCTGCTTGCTGTAATGCTTCTTGAATGATGCCATTAATAAACGATGCTTCCATTGCCTCTTCTTGTGGAATCGGGTTGGCAATCACTGCGCCACCACGTAAACCTAAATCCCACTTCGCACGCATCATGCTCGCTACTTCTTCTGCTGAGTCAGCACGGAAGTTGACAGCGAACTCTGATTCACGTGTATAGAATGCTGGTAATGTATCTGTGCCGTAGCCAACTACTGGTACACCTTTTGTTTCTAAATACTCTAATGTTAAACCGATATCTAAAATTGATTTTGCCCCTGCACATACAACAGCTACATTTGTCATTGATAGCTCTTCTAAGTCTGCTGAAATATCCATTGTCGTTTCTGCACCACGGTGTACGCCACCAATACCGCCTGTTACGAATAATTCAATACCTGCAAGCTCTGCACAAATCATTGTCGCAGCTACCGTTGTTGCACCGATTTTTTTCGTTGCGATTAAATAACCGATGTCACGGCGAGAAGCTTTTGCTACGTCTTGTGCGTTACCGAACATTTCTAACTCTTCATCTGATAAACCAATTTTGATTTTACCGTCGATTAATGCAATTGTTGCTGGGACTGCACCGTTGTCACGAATGATTTGTTCTACTTCGCGCGCTGTTTGAACATTTTGTGGGTACGGCATACCGTGCGAGATAATTGTTGATTCTAACGCAACTACTGGTAACCCTTTTTCTTTTGCTTCTTGTACTTCTTGTGAATAAACGATATATTGTTTCATAATTAATTAGCCTCCATCTCAAGTTGAGCTTTCGTTAAATTTTTTCGTACTGTATGTGGTGATTGAATTGTTGCACGCGCATTTGCTAACGCTACATGTAACGCTTCTTCCATTGACTTTTGTTCGCTTAATCCATAAATAAATGCACCTACAAATGAATCGCCTGCGCCTGTTACATCAACGATATGCTCGACAAACTGTACAGCTTTCGTCACCGTCACACCAGATGTGTCACGTAGCCACACATCATGACTGCCATTTGTAATAAGCACATTTTTTGCACCCATTTGCTGTATTTGTTCGAGTGCTTTTTCAAAATCGCCAGCTACTTCAAGCTTACTCTTCGTTAAAAATTCCGCTTCGTCATGGTTACAAATGAGCCACTCAATACCGACTAAATGCTCCGGTAAATGCACCATTTTAGGTGAAGATACCGGCACGATAATAAGTGATAGTTCGTGCTCTACTGCTAATTGCTGTAAATACATAATCGTTTCTTTTGGACAGTTTAAATCCGCAACGATATATTTAGCACGTAATAATTGCTGCTCATGTTTTTGAAGCACATCCGGTAACAAACGATCATAAATATCCATATCTGCCGTTGCTAATACAAGTTCGCCATCTTCATTTAAAATCGCTGTATACGTCCCTGTATGAACATCTGGTACTTGCTCGACAGATGCTACATTCATAAATGCGCTACTTTGCTCTTCAATTGTTGTCCAATCTGCATCTTGTCCAACAACTGTTACTAAACGAACTGCTTGGCCAAGACGCCCTAAGTTTTCAGCAATATTACGCGCAACGCCACCAACTGTTTCTTCCATCGTTGCAGGATTCGATGTTGCCATACAAACCTCGCCTTTAATGTGCAGCTTACGGTCTAAATTGGCACCGCCGATACACACAATCTCACGTGCTTCCGGAAAGACGTAAGCACGACCAAGAATGAGCCCACGCTTCGTTAATGCTGAAATCATATTCGCAATCGCTGGACGTGACATTTGAAGTTGCTCTGCCATGTCCTGCTGCGATAGAAACGGATTTTGTCGAAGAAGCTCTAGCAATCGTTGTTCTTTTTCGTTCACAGCATCCAGCTCCTTAAACATTTGTTTATTATATTAAACATTTGTTTATCACAAGTCAAATAAAAAAAGAAACTTTCGCACAATTTCGTACGAAAGTTTCTTTTTTGTTTAATTATCGATTTTTACTTCAGTGCCGTCTTCAAGAATACGTTGTTGAATTAATACTTCAACACGACGGTTTTTCGCACGACCATCTGCTGTTGTATTATCAGCAATCGGGTGGTACTCTCCGTAACCTTTTGCACTAAAGTGTAGTGGGTCTAACTGTGGGTTTTGATCAATTAAGATTTTCAGGAAGTTTACTGCGCGCATAACACTTAATTCCCAGTTCGATTCAAATGCTGCTGAATTGATTGGAACATTATCTGTATGTCCAGTAATAATAACATTACGACCTGGCTCAAATACTAAGAGCTCAGAAAGTTCATCAACAATCGTGCGACTTTCCGCAGAAATTGCCGCTGAAGCTGGCGCAAATAATACACCATCACGAATTGTTACAAGTAACCCTTCGTCTGTCATCGTTGTTTCAAAAGATTCTTCCACTTCGTTTACCGCAATGAAGTTATCAACGCTTGCTTTAATTTGCTGTAGCTCTTGTTGATCCATTGCATATGCAGTTGCTGTCGCTGGTGCATTCACAGTTATATCATTTTCTTGCTGTTCTTCAACAGCTGGGTCAGTCGGTTGTACCGGCATTGGATATTCCATCACACCATCACTGCCCATAAAAATAGAATTGAATACGGTAGACATTTCATTTAACTTCTCTTGGTCTACAGTACTTGATGCGAATAATACGATAAAGAGTGCCAGTAATAACGTTAAAATATCGGCATAAGGAACTAGCCAAGATTCATCGACGTGATCCTCATGCTTATGTCGTTTACGACGTTTAGCCAAGGTCGCCTCCCTCGCTTCCTCCACCTAAAATTTGTTTACGTTCTTCCATTGGTAAGTATGATGCAAGTTTTTGCTGAATGACTTTTGGTGCTTCACCTTCAAGCACCGATAAAATACCTTCAATAATCATACGCTTTTGCTTCACTTCTACTGAAGATTTACGCTTCATTTTGTTCGCAAATGGGTGCCACAATACATACCCTGTGAAAATCCCTAATAGCGTTGCAACAAAGGCTGCTGAAATCGCATGCCCTAATGCATCAATGTCAGACATATCTGCAAGTGCCGCAATTAATCCAACTACTGCACCTAATACACCAAGTGTTGGTGCATATGTACCGGCTTGTGTAAAGATAGCCGCACCGGATGCGTGACGATCTTCCATTGCCTCAACTTCTTCTGTTAACACATCGCGAATATAATCCGCATTTTGTCCATCAATGGCTAGCGATAAACCGTTTTTCAAGAATGGGTCTTCGATTTCTACCGCTTTACTTTCAAGCGCTAATAAACCTTCACGACGTGCTAAATCTGCCCACTCTGTAAACATCGCAATAATTGCGGCATTCGATGGTAACTTTGTTTCTGTAAATAAAATTTTAAAGATTTTCGGTATACGCTTTAACTCTTTCATTGGGAAAGCGATAATTACCGTTGCGACTGTACCCCCGATAATGATTAATAATGCGGCCGGTACAAAAAGGTTAGTAATAGGTACACCTTTCATTACAACACCAACAAAAATTGTAACGAAGGCGATTACTACACCAACAACCGATGATATATCCATGTCTCTACCTCCAACAGCTCATTCTATTTCTATGTCGGCATAATCTTGCCATGTATAAAGTCAGTATATAAATATTTCCACATTTTTTCGATGGATATTGCCTATTTCTTCACGTTCTCGTAACATTTGATTAATTGGTCGCGTTATTGTTACTATGTATGGGTAAGCAATTGAGAGGAGCTAAGCAAATGGACACATCATTTGAACAAAAATTATTAAATTACGCTGAATTAGCCGTGAAGGTAGGCGTAAATATTCAAAAAGACCAATTTTTATACGTATCAGGTGCAACGGACAACATGCCCCTTATTCGCCTGATTACAAAAGTGGCGTATGAGGCTGGTGCGCGTCAAGTATTCGTTGATTTAGTAGATGATGAATTGACACGTTTACGCTATGAATTAGCGCCAGATGATTCATTCGATTTTTATCCACAATGGAAACGCGAAGAGCGTGAATGGTTGGCAGAACAAAACTGTGCCTTTATGAGCATCGTATCGCAAAGCCCAGATTTATTAACAGGTATTGATACACAACGCATCGCTGCTTCTCAAAAAGCAACAGCACAGGCGCTTGCAAAATATCGTCAGTACGCACAATCTGACAAAATTAGCTGGACAGTCATTGCGGCTCCATCAGCAGCATGGGCAGCGAAAGTATTCCCAGAACTTCCTGCTGCAGAACAAGTGAATGCTTTATGGGATGCGATTTTCAAAGCGACACGTGCAGACGTAGCGGCTCCAGTGGAAGCTTGGGCAACACATAACGACACACTTCATGAAAAAGTACATTACTTAAACGATAAAAAATATGCAAAATTACATTACACAGCGCCTGGTACGGACTTAACAATCGCATTACCAGAAGGTCATTTATGGTGCGGAGCTGGTAGTATTAATGTAAATGGTACAGAATTCATGGCCAATATGCCGACCGAAGAAGTGTTTACAACACCTCATCGTGACGGTGTCGATGGCTATGTTTCTAGTACAAAGCCACTAAGCTATGGCGGCAATATTATCGACAACTTCAAATTAACATTTGAAAATGGTCGTATTGTAGATGTAACAGCGGAGCAAGGTGAAGATGTCTTAAAAACATTAGTGGAAACAGACGAAGGTTCACATTATTTAGGTGAAGTTGCACTTGTGCCACATGAGTCACCAATTTCTGCTTCGGGTTTACTCTTCTATAACACATTATTCGATGAAAATGCCTCAAACCATTTAGCAATCGGTAGTGCGTATGCATTCACGCTAGAAGGCGGTAAAGAAATGTCACAAGACGAGCTTGCAGCACACGGTCTCAACCGTTCATTAACACATGTTGACTTTATGATTGGTTCAGCAAATATGAATATCGACGGCATTACGAAAGACGGCCATGTAGAGCCCGTCTTCCGTAACGGCAACTGGGCATTTTAATATAGCGATAAAACGAGCGCGCGATAACCGCCGCTCGTTTTATCGTTTATCGCATTTTTTTCTACTTATTACACATATTCTATTATATAATGAGAAGTAATAAACGTTGAAAAGGGGGCTGATGATATGGATGTAGGAACATTTGCTGAATATTTAACAACGGTATTAGGATTTACAGTTGTACTATTAATTGCGCTTGGCTACTTTATTTATGTTTTACTAAAAGGCTTAAACTCATCATCTTCAACAATTATTGACCCGAAGCCAAAACAATAATGTAATTCAAAAGGGTTGTACGAGATTACTTTCTCGCACAACCTTTCGTTATGTATAACTTATTTTTTATAGGTACATTCTAAAATCATAACATGTTTTTTCGTCTTTACGTACGCTACAGCCTTTTTTTACGCATGAAATATTTGAATATTGCTAGTATTGCACCAAATAATGATTATTTAGCGTACACTATATTAAAAGGACGGTGTTTATTCCAATGACAATGTTAGATGAAATTTTAAAGTTTAATGGCTCTTTCGTAGAATATAAAATGTACGAGCCATATATTACAACGAAGTACCCTGATAAACGTATTGTGATTTTATCTTGTATGGACACACGCTTAGTAGAATTATTGCCAAAAGCGATGAACCTGCGTAATGGTGATGTAAAAATCGTCAAAAGTGCTGGTGCATTAGTTGCGCATCCATTCGGTTCGATTATGCGTAGTTTACTTGTAGCTGTATACGCACTACAAGCAGATGAAGTTTTCGTTATTGGTCATTATGATTGTGGTATGAGCTCAGTTGATCCGAACGCAATGATTGACCAAATGAAAGCGCGCGGTATTAGCGAAGACACATTAAACACAATTAACTACTCTGGCGTTGATTTAAAAGGCTGGTTACGTGGTTTTGGTGATGTGGCAACAAGCGTTACAAAAAGCTGTGACGTCATTAGCAACCATCCATTAATGGTACCAAATGTGCCAGTACATGGCTTAATTATCGATCCGAACACAGGCAAATTAGATTTAATTGTTGATGGTAATAAACAATCTAAACCTTTACATACGACGATTAAAGAACAACCTGAAAAAACAGAAGAATAATCATTGAATAAAGCCACGGCGAAAATTCCGCCGCGGCTTTTTTTGTTTAATCTTCCTGTAAATATGAATATAAATAGTGGTCTTCCCACACACCATTAATAAATAACAATTTTCGCAGCAGTCCTTCTCGCACAAAACGTGCTTTTTCGAGAACGCGAATCGACCCGGTATTTTTCGGTGACACATATGCCTCCAAACGATGGAGTTTCACCGTCTGAAAAGCAAACTTTTTCACAAGTTGTAATGCCTCACTCGCATAGCCTTTTCCGGCATATGCTTCATCAATTGAATACCCAACAAACCCACTCGAATACGGCATACGTTTAATCGAAAACAATGAAATTTGACCAATTAAGCGTTCACTATTGTTTTCAAAAATCCCAAATGTAAATTCACGATTTGCGCGCATTAAATGCATGCTTTCTACAATTTTTCGGTACTGCGTATCATATAAATAATACTGCTCATTGTGCAAAGGTTCATGCTGCGACCAATAATATTTATTGCGAGTAACAAGCGCTGTAACTTCCTGTGCATCCTGTGGGGTTAATGTTCGTAGCGTAACTGTTTTTCCGCTAACGAGTGCCACATAATTATCCCTTTTGCGTAAGCTGAATAAATTCTTCCACATCAGCAATGCAAAGTTGAATGCCTTTTTCCCAGAACGCTACAGTCGTAATATCCTCGCCTAAATGTTTCATCGCTAATTCTTCCACTGTCATAACCGCCGTATCGCGCAATAAAGCCATATACTTTTCTTCAAAGTTCGCTCCCTCTTGCTGCGCTTTTGCGTAAATGCTTAGTGAGAATAAATAGCCAAATGTGTACGGGAAGTTGTAAAACGGCACACCTGTAATATGGAAGTGCATTTTTGTTGCCCAGAAATGTGGATGTGCTTCACCTAGTGCCCCTGCAAACGCTTCTTGTTGTGCAGCCGTCATTAATTCGTTTAAACGAGCAGATGACACGACGCCTTGTTTACGCTCTTCATAAAAGCGTGTTTCAAATAAGAAGCGCGCATGGATATTCATAAAGAATGCCACAGAGCGCTGGATTTTATCCTCTAATAAGTTTACTTTTTCTGCTTCTGTTTTTGCTGCTCGTACGGTTGCATCTGCCACAATCATTTCAGCAAACGTCGATGCAGTCTCTGCTACATTCATCGCGTACGCACGATTTAATGGATGCACTGGACGTAATGCATATGAATGGAATGCATGTCCTAGCTCATGTGCTAATGTCGATACGTTCGACATCGAGCCTGAGTACGTCATAAAAATACGTGACTGTTCAGATTGTGGTAAACCTGTGCAGAAGCCGCCTGGACGTTTATTATCACGATTTTCAGCTTCAATCCAACCATCTTCAAATGCTGTACGTGTAAATGTCTCTAACTGAGGACCAAACTTCGCAAACTGCTCAATAATAAATTGTGCGCCTTCTTGATATGGCATCGTTGTCGCATTTTGTGTCACCGGTGCATCAAAGTTATACCAGTCCATTTGCTCACGTCCAAGCATATTCGCTTTATGTGTTAAAAACTTCGCAAACGGTGCTTTATTATTCGTAATCGCTTGCCACATCGCATCAAGTGTCGCCTGCTGCATACGGTTAATTTGAAGCGGCTCTTGTAACACATCATCCCACCCGCGTTTTGCATACGTCGTTAAGCGGAAGCCAGCTAAATGGTTTAATGTTTTCGCGAAAAATTCTTCTCGCTCTGTAAATACTTGCTCTAACGCTTCAAACACCGCCTTACGCACAGCTTCGTTAGGATGCGAGCTTAAGTTATTCGCTTGCCCAACTGATAATGTACGCTCTTCACCGTCAACAACAACATTTACTTTAATATCACTAATCAGTAAATTATAATATTGTCCCCAAGAATGATAGCCATCTACTTGTAGCGCAGCGATTAATGCTTCTTCTTCAGGTGATAATTTCTGCTTTGCCAGTTCACGCATTTCCGTCAAAATAAATGTGAAATCCGCTAGTTCTGCTGTCGCTACTAATGCCGTGAAAATATCATCACTTATGTCAACAAGCTGTTGTTGTAACGCTAAACGTACAGGTGCAAAGCTCGCTCCTAATGCGCCCAGTTTCCCTTGTAAAATAAGTGCGTCTTTATCCGTTGTATCTTGCGCTGTTAAACATGAAATAAAACCGCCCGCTTGTGATAATTGCTGCTGCACATGTGCCATATCATTTAAAATATTACGAATAGCCGCTGCATCGCTTACGGCTGTAATACGCAGTTGCTGTACATTCGTTAATAATATCGTAATTTGACCAGGTAATGCTTCTAAATGTGCTTTAAACGCCGGTGACTGACTGCCTCCTTCAAAGAATACATCCAAGTCCCAAACTTCTGAATATTTTGTCGTCATGTTGTCCTACCCCTTTAATTATCTGTTTCGTTGTTTAAAATATTCGTTAACTGTAAGCCACGTGCTTTTACTTCACGTTCAATATGCTTTAATGTCTCTTTTAAAACCGCAACACGTGCATAGTGCTTATTATTGCCTGCTACTAAAATCCACGGTGCGTTTTCTGTATCTGTTTTGGCAAACATATCATTAGCCGCTTCGTGATATTGCGGGAACTTTTCACGGTTACGCCAATCCTCGTCCGTTAGTTTCCACGCTTTATACGGGTCGTTTTTACGTTCTTCAAAACGCTTTAATTGTTCATCTTCTGTTACGTGTAACCAAAACTTCAATACAATATAATTTTCATCTGTTAATTGACGTTCAAATTGATTCAATTCTTCATACGCACGCTTCCATTCTTTTGTACGAGCAAAGCCTTCAATACGCTCAACTAATACACGACCGTACCACGAGCGGTCAAAAATTGCGATTTGTCCGTATTGAGGTAAACGTGTCCAAAAACGGTGTAAGTAATGATATGCTTTTTCATGAGGCTGTGGTGCAGAAATCGGATGTACGACATAACCACGTGGATCAAGACGTTCTGTTAAACGTTTAATGGCCCCACCTTTTCCTGCAGCATCCATTCCTTCAAATACTAATACTAAGCCAATATTATTGTTGCGTAAAAACTGCTGGGCATTAAGTATTTCATATTGAAGTTCCTTTAACTCTGCCTTATACATTTCTTTAGAGGCTTTCGCTTCCATTTTTAATGCTTCTAATGTTTGTACCATATAGTTTCCTCTCCTTCACCCGTCATATCCTCATTGTACTGTAACTGTCCACAAAATGGTATTTGTAGTTATGTGGTGGTATTGTACAATAAACATATGAAAAAGGAGGGAATGCTTGATGGGACGTATAATGATCATTACAGTAGCAACTATTTTCATCATGATTGCCTGCTGGTTAACAAACTTCATGCCGTTACACGGTGATGCAGCGTTCGATATTGTCCTACGCTTTCCGGTTCCGATAATGCCTTCACAGTTTGTTCTATTTTATTGGATAGTTGTCTATATCGCGCTTTTTTATTGGATTTTTGTCAATGTTCGTCACTCGCCTAAAGCGCCACATATTAATAGGCTTCAGACCGTGCTCTATACGTTAACGTGTATCGCAAATTTCTTCACGTTTATGACATGGCAGCAGCAACTGTATATCCTATCTGTTTTGTTTGCCCTGTTAGCCGTTTGCCTTATCTTATATATGTACCAACTCTATCCCATCGGTGACCGCTCCTGGTCGGGTCGTTTGCCGATTTCGCTGTTCTTTAGCTTCTTAATGTGCTTATTTATTTGGGAGTTTTCATTTGTGCTAACGTATTATGAATGGCAACGCTTCGGTATGAGCATTGATTTATGGAGTGTTGTGACGATAACCATCGTGGCCTTACTTGCATTGGTTGTGCGCTACTTTTTTGATGACCCTGCTTTTGTATGTGCCTTTATTTGGCTATTTATTTGTATTGTCATTGAGTATGGCTGGACAAATTTATTCGTTTCGACTGCCGCACTTTTTTTAGCATTCGCACTATTTGTTGCTATGCGATATGGCAAAAGAGGGAGGCATCACATATAACAAAAGAGACTGGGACAGAACCCTATTTCTGATGAAAATAAGTGTATTGAGATGATAAGAATTTGCGGGTGCGTTCCGACACAAGCGGCGACTTCTGCAGGAATAGCAATGTTTTTCTGCGACGAGTAATCGTAGGAGCATGAGCTTTTAATAGAGGAACATCTGCCAAAAACGCCACGTCGTGTGGCAAGGCAGATGTGACAAACATCGTGTTTGCCTCAGGCCATGCCTGCGAAACGCGTCCGCTATGTGGCGTAGCACCCAAAGCAGAAAAATATCCTTCAGCAGTTGTCATTGCTGAAGGATATTTCCTTTTGTCCCAATCTCTTTTTTTATTTATATTACCAAACATTTTCTTTATATTTCTTGTAGTAATTCACTTGGCGCGCTGCTAAGTAAAATTTACGTTTTAAATGCTTGTCCTTCTTATAGAACAGCGGATTTACGAGTTTGCCTTCTTTAATTAAACGACGAATATCTCGCTGTACATCGACATCCGGCACAAATTTGCGTAGCACAACTTTTGGCACGACAGAGAATAGCACTTCTTTTTCTAAATATGCACAAGGCTTATCTTTGTTTTCGATTAAATCATCGACAAAGTTACGTGCTAAATTCGAGCCCATCGCATTAATATAATAGCTTGAACGACCTTGACGAATGTTTACTTCAAACACTTTAAACTTACCGTCACGCTCATCATATTTTAAGTCAAAGTTCGCATAGCCTTTATAGCCTACAGCCTCTAAAAAGCCTACTAATTTCTTCATCATCTCTTCATTATAACGAGAAATAAGGGCCGTATAGTTACCGATAGCTGTCACTGTATGCTCTTGTAACACAACTTGTGCAAATGTCACGATTTGCGGTTTCCCTTTTGAGCTCATATACACAACAGAATCCCACATTGCTGTATCTTCGCCTGGGATATAATCTTGAATAATTAGCTCGTCACGATAGCCACTGTTATACACCATTTGAATCACATTTTGCAGTTCTTGTTGTGACTCTACTTTAAATACTTTTTGCTGACCTTCAAATGGATTACGTGAATATTCAATTCCGTTACTTGGCTTAATAATGACCGGATACATCATTTCTTCGTCAAAAGTTGCATCGGTTGCACAACTATGGAAAAATGTCGTCGGTGCATCAATGCCATACTTTGCACATAGTTTATAAAAATTCGCCTTAAATTGTAGGCGATTCATTAAATCTTCATCTAAATAGTTAAATACAAAATGCTCTGCTAGCACATCGCGATTTTCAATGATTAAACGTACATATAAATCATTTGTGCCAATTAATAATAACTTATCGGCTTTTTTCTTATATTTTTTGGCCACGCGAATTAAAATATTCGCAAACTCTTGTGGCTCTGCTAAATTTTTATCGTACTCAATTTTATGTGGAATCGTGCTGTAATTCGTAAATGGCAGCACACCCTTCCCTACTAAAACTGGATGTATATTATATTCCTCGTGAAAAGAAATCGCCATATTGTAAGCGTTAATGTCCGTACCTACAATAATCGGCAAAAACGGTTTTCGTTTCATAAAATTCTCCTTCTCGCCTTAATTGCGTCAATCTCTCTCTTATCATACACCACTGCTTTCAACATTTCCTTATGTAGCCTAATAATTTATTTTGCATCTATACAGCGAATCCGATAATATTACTTTATACCCAACAGTTTCGCTAAAATTGCTTTTATTACTTGCAAGTCACGGGAGGCTTTCAAATGCATATACATGAAATCATAAAAAAAGAAGCATATTTAACGAATTTACTCAAATTATTACTAGACGCTCGTATTATTCGTTTATTTAATGGGAAAATCAGCTCGACGCATATGCTGATTGAAAAGGACGTTACCTTCTTTGATACCGAAGAAAACTTATGCCGCGAGTGGCTTAGCTCTGTTTATGGCAGTTATTCCTTCTATGAGGGCTTTACAACTCAAGAAGATTGCGAAGCGTATATACGACAAACGAGCTATCCGAATCATCAATATGTGATTATTCGCTTTTTACAGTATTACTACGCTATATTTTATGCAAATACGCAACACCAACAAGTGATTGGGCAACAAGTATCCTACTATACAAAAAATAATCTATTTTTAGTAGCTGAACGTCCACCGAATAATTTAATTACAAAAGAACGTGAACGATTGCCAGTTATTCCACTTATTTTTCATGAGCTAAAAGCATTTGACGCAACGATTGAAGCATTTCATTTAGCCGATGAGCAGGCGAAAAAATTCACGCCAATGCCTCTTGCAGACGCAATCGATTATATGGTGTTGCTCGGTGTGACCTTTAAAGATCTTTGGTACATATGCGACTCACCGTACGCCATTACACGTAACCGAGCACTTTTAAATATGTACTTTAACTACGGTCATGGCTTTACGACATTTTGCAAATATACAAACGCGCTTGCCGTCAACCCGTTTCAACGCCTTTTATATATGCCGAAACGACGCGTCGAGCATTTCCAGATGGATATTGACGATTATCGCACGCCGCATCGTATGTTACCGTATCGAGAAGTCCGTCGCTATCAGGAGTTTATGCGGACACGTCCATTTTCTCCGTTAGATGAACAATAAAAAGCAAGCGCCTCAAAATAAGCGCTTGCTTCTTTTTTATTCTTCGTCTAAAGACGTTAAAATAATTGGTTTATCTTTTGTGACGATAATTGAATGCTCAATTTGTGCAACAAGTGAATTATCTGGCGTAATGAATGTCCAGCCATCACCTGATTCAACAATATGCTCTGCCGCTGCAGAAATGAATGGCTCAACTGCTAACACCATTCCCTCTTTCATAATTGTTGTATCCCATGCATCATAATAGTTTAAAATATGGTCTGGTGCTTCGTGTAAAGACTTCCCTAAACCATGTCCTGTTAAGTTCATAATAACCGTTAAACCGTGGTCACGTGCTTCACGTTCAACCGCTTTACCGATTTGGTTTAATTTTGAACCTGCTTTTACTTTTGTCATCGCACGTTCAAATGATGATTTAGCAACCGCACATAATTTCTCTTTATCTTCGTAGCCATTACCAACAACGAATGAAATACCTGTATCCGCAAAATAGCCATCTAATGAGCCTGATACATCAATATTGACTAAGTCGCCTTCTGCAATCACTTTGTCGCCTGGAATGCCATGCGCTACTTCATGATTTACTGAAATACATGTGAAGCCTGGGAAATCATATTCACCTTTAGGACCTGATACTGCGCCCGCTTCTTCAAACATACGTCCTGCAATTTCATCTAATTCTTTTGTCGTTACGCCTGGCTTTGTTGCCGCCTTCATTTCTTCACGAATTTCCGCTACAATACGGCCAATCTTTTTAAATGCTTGTATTTCTTCTTGAGTTGTAACAATCATCTCAAAATTCCTCTCTTATTTAAAATATCCTTCCTTACTATATCATATGAAATCCGCTCTGACATAAAAAGTCGTATTGCATCTCTGCAAAACAAAAAGGAAATGCCTCTACCACGAGACATTTCCTGAAATGACATTATGCTTTTTGGATTAAACGTGGCGCTGCCGTAAATAAAAGTGCCGCGACAATCGCCGTTAAAATAATAGCCGGTACCATGTACGAACCATTATAAATAATCGTATACAACCACACATTTTGGTCCCCTGCATATTCCGCAAAGAATACCGCACCTGCAATTGCGTGTGCTGCGTAGCGTAAAAGCCCACCAATGGTAATACCAAGAACGATATAGAGTGCAAGCTTTTTCATATTTTTTTGTTGAATGGCCTCTAGTACAGGCTTTCGCACAATCGCGACGACACCGACAACTGTAAACGCAATGCCGTAATCAATCAACGCTTGTAGCCAATGTAAAATATACGCGCCAAACGCCATTTGTAAAACACCAACGATTAAGCCTGTCGCAAGCCCTGCTTGGAAGCCCCATCGTAGTGCCATACAAGCAATCGGCACCATCACTAAACTGATGGAACCACCTTGTGGCCATAATTTAAAAGAAATTTGGTCGAGCACTAATGCAATTGCCGCAAAAATAGCAATTTCCATTAGCATTAACAGCTTTTTGTTTTGCATATTCCTCTACTCCTTTGTCTTTTTAGACAATAGACATACTGGAGATCGCTTTGAAACCGTCTCTATTTTATTCGTGCCATAGCTCTTTTTCATTCACTCTATGAATTAGTTGAATAAAAAAAGACGCCAGGACAGAGCCTGACATCTTAACGAGTCGGTTTCTATCCACAATCCCTACGCAAGCATTAACTTACAGGTTCAAAGAGTTTGTGCAATACGTGCACAGTCTCAGCTGACTTCATCAGCACCCCTTGTGGTCTACTGTTTAATTATCCACTAGTATAGCGCACATATGCTCAAAAGAAAACTGAATCTTTTTATGAATTCTCTCGTATATATATTTAAGGAGCGTGAAAGTGACATGGAAAATGAACGTTTATTAAGTATTTTAAGCTACTCTAGTATTTTTTATTGTCCATTAATTGTGCCGCTGGTCGTTTATTTCGCTCAATCGAATGAATACGCTAAATTTCATGCAAAACGTGCTGCAGTAGGTCAAACACTCGTCATCGGAAGTGGTCTTTTATCATTCTTGGCTTTTTTCATGATTGTCTTCTTCGCGAGTGAAATGACGGAGACATTTGCTTCTGTCTTAATGGTTTCCGCATTCGGCATATTTAGCATTGTCGCACTAGCAGTTTCTGTTTGGAGCATTATTATGACGATTCGCGTTGTACGCTAATGTTTAAAATTGTCAGGCTATAGGTATATATCATAATAAAAGAATTGTTTTTAAAGGAGCGTATTACAGATGAAATTAAACGTAAAAAAGATTATGAATCTAGCAGTAAAATATGGCCCAGTGCTATATCCTGTTATTAAAAAAGTGTTAGATAATAAAAAGAAAAATCCAACAACACGACGTTAAAAGTGTCCGAGCCAACACCCAATTTTTCATACAAATTAGTTCATTGAGATGTGAAAGTTTTGTTGGTGTGTGACGAAATATTGTAGGAACATGAGCGTTTAAAAGAAGCACCAAAAACAGAAAGAGTATGAGACAAAAAGAAATATCCTTCAGCCATTGTCGTTGCTGAAGGATATTTTTCTACTTTTGGTGCTACTCCACATAGCGGACGCGTTTCGCAGGCATGGCTTGAGCCTGTAGTCTCAAGCGCATGCTTTTCCTGCTGAAGTCGCCGCTTGTGTCGGGACGCACCCGCAAATTCTTATCATCTCAATACACTTATTTTCATCAGAAATAGCGTTCTGTCCCAGCCTCTTTTGATAATGGCGACATTCATTTTAACGCTTTCGGTAAGAGTCGCCATTTTCACTCCCTCCGCCAACATATTATTTTGCCAAAAATAGAAGTTAGCAGAACACTCAACATTAAATCTAGACGAATGAAACCATCTCTATATTTTCAACATTTACGATATGTGCCGCGCTCCTTTATTTTTGCTCAATTGCTGTTTTATTTAACGATAAATGAGGTTGTACTAAAGCCTTCTTTTGATTTCGTTACCTGCAGAACGGCTGGCATCGCCGCTTTTAGCTCATTGACGTGTGAAATGATGCCAATCATGCGCCCTGATTTTTGCAAATCAACGAGCGTATCAACAGCTTTCGTTAATGTTTCCTCGTCCAATGAACCAAAGCCTTCATCAATAAACATCGTCTCAATTTGAATATTGCCTTGGAAGCTTTGAATAACATCCGCCATACCAAGTGCAAGGGCAAGGGACGCATTGAATTTCTCGCCACCGGATAATGTTTTGACATCACGCATTAAGCCGGTATACGCATCATACACATCTAAGCTTAAACCACTTTGCTTCCCGCCACCTTCTAAACGGTCTGAACACTGTAGTGTAAACTGTCCATTTGATAAATAACGTAGGCGAATATTTGCCGCTTCGGTAATTTGCTCTAAGAAACCAATTTGTACGTATCGCTCAAAGGAAATCTTCTTCGGATTTTTACCACGCAGTACATCATATAAAGTCGTTAGCTCATTTTCTTGCTGTAGTAACGCATCTACCTCTTTTGATGACGCTGCAATATCCGTATAACAGCGTGCACTAAACGTCGCATATTGTGTGAGTTGATGATGCGTTGCTTGCGCTTGCTGAACCAGTGCCGTCACCTGTTGTAGCTGTTGCTCTAACTGTTCAAGTGCAATACGCTGTTTGCCACTAAACTGTGCTTCCCCATTTTCTACAATAGCTTTTGTTCGCTTATAAGCATCCTCGTACGTCGCTAGTTGCTCACGCATTGCTTCACGCTCACTATCACTGCGCTTCGCTTCTTTGTAGTGTGCTTCATCACTAAATTGCAATGCCGCTAATGCCTCATCGAATCGTGTCGTCGCCTGCTCAAATCGTACACTTTCTTTTTGAAGTGCCTCTTCACTAAACTTCAGGCGATTTTCGATTGCCTCATACTGCCTTTGTGCGTGTTGATACTGTGCTTCCGCTTGTTCAAAACGTTTTGTTGCTTGCTGAAGCTGTTGTTGCAACTGCGTTATTTGTTCACGCAGTGCTTCCTCTGACGCAAATTGCTGTGGCAAACGAGCTGTCACTTCACGCAAGCTTTCGGTGTCGACTTGAACCTTCATTTGTAGCTGTTGCAACACTGCTACTTGCGCACGTTCATTTTCAAGCTCCTGTGTCAGCTTTAGCTTGCCATTATCTAATTGCTTGAGCAATTTTTGACTTTGCTGCTGCGCTTGTTGCGCTATATCCACACGTTGTCGCTGTGCTTCAAGTTGGGCTGCAATATGTGGATAATCGGCTTCGGTCATCGCTAGTTCTTCACAACGCTTCATATACTCATCTCGTAGCTGCGCTGCCTGTGTATGTATCGCTTTACATTCACTATATATACGTTGCTGCTCGGTCGCATTCGCTTGTAGCTTTTCGATCTCCGCTTTTGATAATACATCCGCCGCGCGCTGTGCCTTTTTAGGATGCTCAGTACTTCCACATACTGCACATGGCTTCCCGTCTTCTAATAAATCTGCAAGCTGTGCCGCTTCATTTTGTAGCCAACATTCATATTGCTGGCGATAATGTTCATCGGCTATACGGAACTTTTCATATTGCTGCTCTACCTTTTCAAACGTCGCTTGTACAATTTGTTGCTGCTGTTGTAACGCACGATAAGCATCATAACGCTTTTGTGCTTCGTAATAACTACGCTCCGCCTCACTTAAATCACTCGCTTTTTGTGCTTGTTCACGGTAATCACGCTCGACACTTTCAAGCAAAATTTTAAAATTTGTTAGACGCTCTTGGTGTTCATCATACTGCTGCTTTGCTTTTTCTTGCTCTGCCTGCAACTGCTGTAGTGCCCGATGCTTTTCATTGCGCGCTTCATATAACGGTAATAACTGCTGTAAACGGTCTAGCTGAATACGGTCGTCCTCACGCGCCGCTGTTTGTGCCTGTTGCTCTTGATAACTAGCTTGTGCTGTTGTAAATTGCTTCGACAAGCGTTTTCGTTCGGCTTCCACCGTTGTAATGACTTGCTTCGCTTGCTGCATTTCCTGCATTGCTACAGTGCGTTGTTGCTCATAGACGTGTACTTCTTTTGCACGCAACGCTGCCTCCAGCTGCTGCTGCACAGCACGCATGGTTTGCTGTTGTGCCTCAAGCGCTGTCAACTGCGTGAATGTTTGCTCATAATGCGATAACTGGTCATTAAATTGCTTCGCTTGCCCAAGCTGTTCATAGAGCGCGCTTTGCTGGTGTTCATATTGCTTTAACGTCGCTTCATGCAGTGGCAATTGCTCCGTATAATACGTTTCTTCAGCCTTTAACGCTTCTAGCACTTGATACACATTATGATTTTCCTGTGCCAGTACCGTAAATAATTCACTCTCTCGCTGCGGTAAATTCGCACGTAGTTGCTGAACTTGCGCCTCATATGTCGCGCGTGCCTTTGCAGTTTCTTTTTGCATCACTAGACGTTTAGCATCTAATTTTTTTACGAGTTGGTCATATGGTTCTGTTTTAAAAATTTTACGTAAAATCTCTTCTTTTTCTTTAGAATCCGACGTTAATAATTTACGAAACTCTCCCTGTGGCAACATCACGATTTGTTTAAACTGCTGCTGTGTTAAACCAAGTAACTCCTCTAAACGCTTATTAATATCGGATACTTTTTGGCGGTCAACCGCTGGTGTTTCCGTGCCATCTGCATGCACTTCAAAAAATTCAAAGCGTTCACCGGTCGCCGTTTTATTGCCTTTTTTCACATGCCCTTGTTGACGTAAAATGCGGTATGTTTTTCCGCGCAGTTCAAATAAGAGCTCTACAGCTGTATAATCTTTGTCATCTGCAAAATCACTACGCATCGTCTTTGTATCTTTCCGATCTTCACCACTACCACTGCCAAATAATGCATAGCTAATGCCATCAAAAATCGTTGTTTTCCCTGCACCTGTTTGTCCAGAAATGGCAAATAATCGATGAGCGCCAAGCTGTCTAAAATCAATAACCTCTTTTTCTTTATATGGACCGAATGCTGTTAATGTTAATTGGATTGGTTTCATGATTACACCTCACGCTCCGCTACTAATGTTTCCTGTAGCATGTCATCAAAAATCATTTGAATCGCTGGGCTGGCTGGCTGTCCCGTCATCTCTTCGATAAAGCTACTAAACAATTGTGACGTCGACATTTGCTGACGTTCACTACGCGTTGCTACTTGTTCATTTGCTACTGTCACCACACGCTCTACATGCATGGCATTTGGATAAACGGAACGCACTTGTTCCATCGGTGATTGCACCACTTGTTCATCTAATAGACGGACAAATACATAATCTTCGCTACGTGCATGTTGTAAAATTTCGTCTATATAACCACTCACTGTGCGCATATCACGACGCGGCGCAAGCAGTACTTTATCAATTTGAACAGTTCCTTTTTCGCGTAAGGTCACATGTAAATAACCTTTTTTATGATGCTCTTCTGAAATCGAATATTTCAGCGGCGACCCTGCATATTGAATCGTTTCTCGTAGTACGTGATGTGCCTGATGTAAATGTCCGAGTGCCACATAATCGAATGCCTCAAATAGTGTTGCTTCGACACAATCCGAGCCGCCAACCGATAATGCGCGCTCCGAATCACTCGTATTGTCTTGCTCCTCACCATGTTTGGTAACAAAAGCATGCGCGACTAACACATTGCGCGCATGTGGCTGTAATACTTCGTTGTAGTGCTGCATAATGCGTGACATTGCGGTTTGCTCCGATACAACCGCATCCTCTTTGAAATAATGCTTCACTTGTGCTGGGTCTACATATGGCAGTAAATACACATGTACTTCTCCGTATTCATCGTGAAATACTGTCGGCTCAAACGCACTTTGAAGTTCACCAACAAGATGCACACCCGCTTTCTTCATTAGCTTATTGCCAAAATGAATACGCGCTGGGCTATCATGGTTGCCAGCAATCGCTAAAACTGGTGTTTTGTTAGTCATCGCAATTTCTTCAAGTAATGTATGTAAAAGCGTTACGGCTTCAACTGGTGGTAACGCACGGTCATATAAATCTCCTGCAATAATGACAGCATCTGGCTGTTGCTGTTCAATATGAGCAATGAGCTGGCGTAGTACAAATGCTTGATCTTCCGTCATATGCACGCCTTGCACTAGCTTACCTAAATGCCAATCAGCTGTATGAAATAACTTCATCCGTACCCCTCCTTTTTTCTTTATTTTACCATGCTTTTTTATTTCCTTATGAAAAAGAGCCATGTAAAAGGTTTCCCTTTCACGTGGCTCTTTTGCGTTAACGTGCGACCGCATATAAACGCTGCAATGCATAATAACCATGTGGCATCGCGTAACGCTCTACCGTTGCTTGCTGCTGTGCAATCGGTTCACTTTGCTGTTCAACTCGCTCCGTTAATTGTGTAAGTACTTCCTCAAACGTTAACGGATTCGGTTGGGGCAATTCTTCGCTACGTAACTCCGGTGCACCGTACGCGCGTAAAAAAGCATTCGCCATGACACGATAACCTTCAAAGTTTGGATGTACATCTGCAGCATTTGGTAAATACGTTACTGCCTGCTTATTAAAGCTTGTTGCGACATCAACAAATATTGCATCGTTTGCAGCCGCTACTTGCTGTAAAATCGCATTTAATATATCTTGTTGGCGCATTAACCCTTCCTTCTGTACATCATGCACATAAGGATACGGGAAATAATAGCCCATCACATATATTGTCGCTTGCGGTGCGCGCGTTGCAAGCTCATCCAAAATAAGCTGCATATTTTTCCGCACTTCATTTAACGCAAAGTCCGCAGCTAATTGGTCAAAGCGCACTTCACCCGTCGCGGCATCTGTTGACACAAGCCCGAGTAAATCATTTGCACCAGCTGAAATCGTAATAAGTGTCGCCTTTTGTAAATCTGGCTGTGCCAGTGGCTCTTGAACACGTTCAAGCACTTGCGCTGTTGTAAAACCAGAAAACGCTAATTGTTTCGTAAAATGTGTAAGCTGTCGTTGTGATGCAAGACGTTGTGCAATGAAATCTGCGTAGCCTGCATCAATCATACGGTTTGGCGTTTGCCCTGCCGCTAAGGAGTCACCTAATGCAACATAGTATTGCTGTGCCGATGTTGCTGGCACCATACATAACCAGCATCCTAGTATCATAATGCACAATCGTCTCATCTCATCACCCCTTTATTAAAATGCCCACTCACCGCTACGGAAAATTGGTTCAACTGTGCCGTCGTAAAGCTCGCCATCAATATCCATTTCTCCTGAGCCAATCATAAAGTCTTCATGTGTAATCGATGTATTAATACCCTTTTCTTCCATTTGTGCTTCCGTTAAGTCACGACCACCCTCATAGTTCGTTGGGTAAGCGGCACCAATCGCTAAATGGTTTGATGCATTTTCATCGAATAATGTGTTGTAGTATAAAATATTGGAAGATGAAATTGGTGATTTGTGTGGCACTAATGCAACCTCACCTAAATAGCTTGAGCCTTCATCGTTTTGAATTAATTGCTGTAATAAATCGTTGCCGACTTTCGCTTCTGCTTTGACAATTTTACCGCCCTCAAACCATAGCGTAAAGCCATCAATAATATTCCCTTGGTACACAAGCGGCTTCGTGTTACTTACATAGCCGTCCACACCATATTTCGCCGGCATTGTGTATACTTCTTCCGTTGGCATATTAGCAATAAACGTTGTATCTTGCGGTGTTTTACTGCTACCTGAAGCCCATACATGCTTGTCTGGCAATTCAATTGTTAGCGCTGTACCTGGCGCTTTATAATGTAGCTTTTTAAAGCGCTTATCATTTAACTGCTGTGCACGACTTTCTAAGTTCGCCACATGCTCGCGCCATTTCGCAACGGCATCTCCTTCACCGATACGCACCGTATGGAAGATCGCTTCCCACATTGCGCCCATTTGCTCGTCTTCTGGTAAATGCGCAAACACTTTTGCTGCCCATTTTTCAGATGGTACGGCAATAATTGACCAAGCAATTTGGTCTGTCATCACTGCTTTGCGATAATTAGCAAGCGCTTCGCCACCAACTTTTTGCTGTGTGGCAATACGCTCTACTGGAATGCCTGCTAATAAATCTGGGTCTTGTGCATCAATCCACAGTAGTGCGCCCTCTTCTTCGATTAACTCATCACGCTGCGCCACAATCCATTTCGGATATTTCGCCATCTCTTCTTCGCTACCGCCTTCATAAAAAGCACGTGCGATAAAATCATCTGTTAACTGAACATGTACGCGACCTGCGCCTGCTTTATACGCTGCATCCACGACTAAACGTGTAAATGGTAATGTCTCAACAGACGTGTTAATTAATAAATATTGCCCTGGCTGAATGTTTACGCCTACCTTTACAGCAAGCTCAGCAAATGCCGCTAATTTTTCATTAAATGTCATCCGCGTTTCCCACCTTTATTTGATTTTGGTGTATATTTTTTCACAGCCGGCTTCGCTGCTTTTGGCGCTGTATTTGTCGCTACTGTTTTTGAATTTCCTTCTACTAACGCACCGTCATGCCAAATTTTTTGAATTGGCTTTTTCGGTAAATCACGCGTTAATTTTTTGAAGTCTTTTTCGTCACGGTATGATAAGAACGCAATTACTTCCCCATCTGCACCAGCACGACCTGTACGTCCTGAACGGTGTAAATATTGCTCTACTGTGCGCGGTACATCTACATGAATTACATGTGTTAACCCATCAATATCTAATCCACGTGCTGCGATATCTGTCGCGATTAAAATTTTCGCTTCGCCGTTACGGAATGCTTGTAATGTTTTTTGGCGCTCTTCTTTTTTCATTTCAGAATGTAACGTCACAACTTTTGCGTCACGGAACTTTAATTTATTTTCTTTCATAATAACTTGGTCAATATTGTTCACAAACGCTAATGCATGTAAGCCTTCTTGATACGATAAACGACGTAATAAATCCGTTTTATCACGCTCATCGACTTTCACAAATGAATGCGTCACTTTGCCTGAAGCTGGCATATCTTCTGGACGAACAATAATACGCTTCGGCTCGAACATTAAACGCTCTGCTACTAATTCAATTTCCTCTGTTACCGTTGCTGATACGATAACAACTTGACGACCAAACGCTGCACCATCAATAAATGATTTTACAACAACGCGATATTCGCGGCTTAATAATTGGTCGCACTCATCTAATACAACTGTTTCAACTTCTTTTAACTTCAGTTTACCAGCACGTGCTAGCTCGTTTAAGCGACCTGGTGTCCCGACAACAATCGTTGGCTTTTTCTTTAACTTTTCGATTTGGCGCGCTGAGTTTGCGCCACCAATTAGTTGCTGTACCGTAATATCGGTACCCTCTGTCCATTCACGAATAACGTTAACAATTTGCATTGCTAGCTCTTGTGATGGTGCAACGATTAATGCTTGCGTTTGTTTTTTCTTGCCGTCTACCTTGTTTAAAATCGGTAAAACGAACGCTAATGTTTTCCCTGAGCCTGTTGGCGATTGCGCAACGATATCTGCTCCATCTAACATAGCAGGAATCATTTCTTCTTGGATTTTCATTGGCTCGTTAAACGTCCATTTTGCTTGTAAGTTTTCATTTAATAATTGTACTACTGACATTGTGTTCCACCTTCTATTCTAGCCAATTTATTTGGCGATTGTTTCTGAATCTGAAAAAAAGGAGGCTCATATAAATATGACCTCCTCATCCATCATTTTATCAACTTGTAGTATAGCATGTTTTGACTTTATTTTCGAATGACAACTGCTTGTGCACCACTTGCTTGAAACATTTCTAAAAAACGATTCGTGTCGTATTTTTTAATACCTTCACGCGACTGTAGCACTTGTATTTTCCCTGCGTTTTCTCCGATAATTACAACCGTTTCTAAGTTTGTTATCGGCGTATATGTTTCTTCTGTATTTCGTATTTGCCATGGTTTCCCTTGCTGTACATCGGCGACATCTTTTGTTACCCATGCAATAATCGGCACACCACTACGAATAATCGTCATAATTTCCTCATTCGGCAGATTTGATGCATTGTAAACAGAAAAAGCCGCTTCATATTTCTTCAACAGTTGAACAGCTGTAGCCGCTACTGGTTGCGCCAATACGTAACCGTTTTCTGTATACGCATCTCCGGCAAATTGTTCGTTTGGATGTGGTCCTTGCACATGCCCATCTACCACCGTAAAGTCCGTACGCGGCATCGCTTCATAAATTTCTTTCATCGTCGCCGGCACATCATAATAACGCAATACTGATGTTAGTGACACAATCGCACTGCCTGACTTCATACTGTCTGGTGCAATCATTGCTGGTACGGCTAAACCTTGTGTATTGTAAGCATAGTGTGTTTCAAACACAATATACGTCATCTCTTTTGTATACGTAAAACGCTGTGGATGTGACAATACCGCTTCATGTAACGAGGCATTACTAATCATATACGGATGATTATGCTTTAAATCAGTAAACGTCACGCGTCCTTCTTCATCAGCGCGCTTCGTTTCGATTACTTCTTCTGTTTCGCCGTCTAGTAACGCGATGTCAACATCTTCGACTACTGCACCACTACTAAATTCTACGCTCAACACTTCTAGTTGTCGCTCTGCGCAACCACTTACTATTAAAGAAAGCAGCACGACAAACAGAACTTTTTTCATACTGCGTCTCCCCTATACAATCATTTGCTCTTATTATACGCTAGTTTATTGCGCGACCATACATGCTGATGGCTTTAATCTGTCCATATCCCTTTACAAAAAACAACATCTACTCAGACCAATGTCGTGAATAGATGCCGTTTTTTTACGATATTAATAATTGTTTGGCGATAATGGTCTTCATCACTTCATTAGAGCCTGCATAAATCGCCGCAACCGGGATATCTCTAAAGCGACGCGCAATTTCATACTCTTCCATATAACCGTATCCACCATGAAGTTGCATACATTGACTAGATACGCGTTTAGCTAGTTCACTAATCCACCATTTTGCCATCGACACTTCCTTCACAATATCTTCACCTGCTACATGTCGCGCTGTTAATGAATCAACATACGTGCGCCCTAAATCTATTTCCGTTGCCATTTCTGCTAGCTTAAATTGTGTGTTTTGGAAATCGCTAATCATTTTGCCGAATGCTTGGCGCGTTTTGACATAGTCAATCGTTAATTCTAAGCAGCGCTCTGCTTCAATCTGCGTTTCAACAGCTACGACTAAACGTTCTTGCTGTAGCTTTTCCATTAAGTAATAAAAACCTTTGCCTTCTTCGCCTAATAAATTTTCAGCGGGTACTTGTGCATCTTCAAAAATAAGCTCGCCTGTATCTGAGCAATGCATTCCGACCTTCTCCAGTTTTTTCCCACGCTTAAAGCCAGGCGTTCCCGTATCGACAAGTAACAAGCTAATCCCTTTATATGCAGGTGTCACTTGCGTATCCGTTTTACATACCACAATAACGTAATCTGCCTCTATACCATTTGTAATAAATGTTTTTTCACCATTTAAAATATACATATCGCCTTCCCGACGTGCGGTTGTACGAATGCCAGCCAAATCCGACCCTGCGCCTGGCTCTGTCATCGCAATCGCTGAAATCCACTCACCACTTACACTTTTCGGTAAGTACTTTTCCTTTTGTGCCTCGTTTCCGTACGCTGAAATATACGGTGTGACAATATCTGAATGAAGCGCAATGCCTGCTGCTACACCTGCGCCGACACGCTCTAATTCCTCTGCAAGAATACGGGAATATGTAAAGTCGAGTGCTAAACCACCGTATGCTTCCTCTACCATCGGACATAAAAATCCATTTTCTCCAAGCTTGCGCCAAAATGAGCGCGGTACTAAACGCTGCTCTTCCCACACATCAAAATGTGGATACGCCTCTTGCTCTAACATTTTCCGTAATGCATTGCGAAACATTTTATGCTCCTCTGTCCACATTGTGTAACACCCCTTTAATATTTATTGTTTATACTATTCGGCGAAAACAAAAATATTCCTTCTTAAAGAACAAAAAACACGCATTTTCAAGCATTTTATTTTCTATTTACGCATTTCCTAATGAGATGGTATGATGTCATTACATTATTTCTCTATAAAGAAGGTACTCACTATGCAACTAGCCATTATTAGCGATCTTCACTCGAATACAAAAGCATTAAAAGCTGTATTAAAACATATCGAAGACGTTGCACCACAAGCACCGATTATTTGCTTAGGCGACTTATTTGAATGTACTGTTAGTAAAAAGAAGGCACAGCACTTACGAAATATGTCGCTAGAACATGCAGCGATTACATCAGAAAAATTCCAAAAGCTATTGCGCTTCTTAACCATTCGCGGCAACCAAGAAGAGCGTATTGCGAAAGTAACGGGGCTCGAAAAGTTTGAGCACTATCCCGAAACCATTACAATAGATGACCTTCTATTTATTCACGGTCATCAATTCGAATGGAGTGTCGACTGGACACCAACATTTCCAAATTATCCACAAAGAATTATCTTTTTCGGTCATTCGCACCAAGCTGCCTATTATGTGGATAACTTACGCATCCTTGCGAAACCGAATGCTGTGTTATACACAGAACATGTCACACAATCGTTTATTAACGTCGGTTCAGTTGTCGACCATCTTGAATGGGCACTATACGATACCGTCGCCAAAACGGTGACATTTAAAAAAGTAGGCTATTAAAAAAAGAGTTTGACTAAGCGTCTGCTTAGCCAAGCTCTTTTATCGTCGCGCAACAAATTGTTGAAACAACTCGTAATCCTTCTTTACACGCTCTTTGTAACTCAAAGCGTGGACTGTTATGTAATGACTAAACGAGGCGACATCACGAATCGCTCGCAAAATTTCCTCTTCACTGCGGTATTCAACAACTTGCTGTAAAGCGACCGCTGCACGACTATGACACTTCGCTGTAATCTTCCCCATAATCGTTAATGTTTTTTCATAGTCAGTCGCGTCCTTATAATTTTTTGGTTTAACCTTCTTTTTATATGGGGAACGCTCACGAATATAAAATTCTCGTTCATTCATCGTGACATAACCTAAGTAAGGATCCTCTAAATGATGCATAATTTTCTGTGTGCGAATAACGCGGTGTCCTTGATGTGCATAGCGTGCCCAAAAGGCGTCACGGTACGGTAAAAAGTATGCCGGAATCGCCGCACGCACTTCTTTAATTTCTAGTACTAAGTCTTCACGTCCACTCGCATCTCGCTCACCTTCTACAAGCGCGTAATAACGATCTAAACCAATTGATGCTGTGCCCGTGCCGTGCTTACGTGCCAAACTTTGAATGTGATGAATTTGAATGGCTGCGCGACTTTCATCACTTAACTGTACACGGTATTCACTAATTGCTTGTTGAATCGCACTACGTTCCTCCGGTGATACTTGTTCCACCTCGTCAGACCATACAAAATTACGGTGACCGTGCTCATCGACAAATGTAATATCTGCTAATAAATGATGTTCTTTCCGCTTCTCTAGCTTCTTTAGCACCTTTTTAATCGGGCCAGTTGTATTATCTTTTGTAAAGCGCAGTGCCATTGGGTCTTCTTTATTCGCGACAAATCGTTGAAGTTGCTTCACATATGCATGAATAAATGTATCGATAAAATGTGATTGTTGTTCGACCCGATATCCTTCCGTTTCTGTATATAAGGCGATGCTCACACTCATACGGATGATATCGTATAAATACGAACCGATATACCCTTCATCAAAATCATTGATATCGTAGACAAGCTCCCCCGCTTCATTTTGAAACGCGCCGAAATTGTCCATATGTAAATCACCTTGAATCCAAGCTGGATATTCGTCAGGCGTGTGGTATAACGAAGGTATCGTCGCATGGTCGGCGTAAAATAAATACGCACTGCCTCGGAAAAAACGAAACGGACTCTCTAGCATTTTCGTATATTTTTCGTCCCGGCCCTCCGGCGATAAATTTAAAATAGCCTCATCAAACTCATGAAAAACATGTTCAAGAAATGTTGCGCGTAATTGTTCCTTTGTTTGTTGAATACGTTGTTGTGTCGGTTGCATCGTTCACCCATCCTTTCTATAACGGTACTAAAAAAGAGTTACCTAGTCATTCGGTAACTCCTTTAACAGTTCGCTATACTTCGTCAAACATCCTTCACAAATACATGCTTTATTTTTCGCATCTTCAGGGATTTGCGCTAGTACCCACTCATGAAATGTCTTCGTCATGCACCAGCAATTGGCGACATTTGGTGTATTCGCTAAGCATTGGTTGTCGGCGTCACAAAGCGGGCAGTTCACTACCAGTCCATCTCCATACCAAACTTTTGACGATAGCCACATTTACGGCAAAGCTCTTCAACTGCTTCACGACGAGAGAAACCTTCTACTAAGTTATTTGCGCGTTCACCGTCTACAATATCCCCAAATTTTTGGTCGTGAATATTTCCTAAATTAATCACGCCTTCTCCATCTAAACAACAAGGAACAACTGTGCCATCTACTAAAATAGCCGCGTGACTACGCAATGCATGACAGAAGCCTTTGCCTTTATCTTCTGGTGCAAGGAGACTCGGCCAGCGGAATTCATGATCTTGGTTTAAATAAACATTCTTGCCAATCTTCACGCCTTTGCCTGGCTCTACACGCTCTTCAATGCGGAAATCTAAATTGTATTCGTTCTCCAAAATTTCTAACGTTTCACGATTTTTACGGCGGTCCACATCGGTTTGCTCATCACGCTGTAAATTCCATAAGCGATAACTAATAATCGTGTTGTACTCGCGTGAATCACGCACAAATTCTAAAATATCTTCCAAATATTTTTCACGATTTTCTGAGCCCTCATGCCCATCAAAGCTATGCAGTGAAAAGTTTACTTGGCGCAGCGCTGGCTTACCAAGTAATTTATGACGATTTTTTTTAATCAGTGTGCCGTTCGTTGTAATATTTACTTTAAACCCACGTGCATGTGCCGCGTCTAATAACTGGTCAATTCGGTTATGCAGAAGTGGCTCTCCTTTTACATGCAAATAAATATATTTCGTATGACCGACAAGCTGGTCTAACGTTTTTTCAAACTGCTCTAGCTTAATCATTCCTTTTGTACGTAATGTCGGCGGGCAAAAGCTACAGGCTAAATTACACACACTCGTAATTTCAATATATACTTTTTTAAATGTTTTCAAATGTATTCACCATTCCTAATTTGTTCATAAAGAGTATTGTAACAAACTTTTCATCAAAACGTACAATACTACGTATGATTCATGCATGTTGTTGGAATTGTGTATAACGATTGCGCCCTTGCTGTTTCGATTGATAGAGCGCGCGGTCCGCTTCTTCCAACAATACCTCAATCGGGACATTTGCTCGGACTACTGTTGCGCCGATGCTAATGCTTACGTGATGAACCTCGCCTTTTACTGTAAATGCACATTGTTGCATATGCGCATGAAATTGTGCGAGCATCACTTCAATTCCCTCTAACTGCTTCACGCTGTAAAATACGACAAACTCATCGCCACCGTAACGAATAACAACAGCAGACTCCGATGAGAAAAATTGCCTAGCACGTTCTGCCATTAAACAAATCACTTCATCGCCAACACGATGACCAAAACAATCATTAATCTGTTTAAAATGATCGGCATCAAATAATAAAAGCCCTACGAATGAATGTTGTTCATCAAGCCATATTGGCATTTTTTCGTCTAAATACCTTCGATTTTTCACTTTTGTTAACGGGTCATGCCAAAGCATTTCTTCTAAAAGCTCTGTATTTAAATAGATTTTCATTTGGTCGATTTGTTTTTTCGCTTGCGCTTCTTTTAGGCGTCCTAAATAATGATAATACGTTTCGAGCGTTTCGACGTACTGTTCGAGTGTTTCAACTTCTTCTGCAACATGTAAAAAACGTTCGTATAGCGTAGATAAAATCGTTTCATGCTGTCCATCATGTCGAATCACTTGTGCTAATAATTCATATGCTCGTTGCTTATCTCCACATATACAATAGTAATGCCCCTTCGCCAAAACATAGTGGTGATTCGTCAATATATGTGGGAATTGCTCTAGCCGCTCAAATTGTGCTTCTGCTATAGCCATTTTCCCCAGTTCTAAACTCGTATTAATATATTGCACACGTCCGATGATATACGGTTCATGCGCTTCAAAATTTAAGCGTTCACAATACATAAGACAACGCTCCATATGCATAAAGCTTTTCGCATACTCCTTCATCTCATAATAATAGTGACCTAAATTCCCTTCTAAAAAGAGTAAAGCGATCTCTTCATTCATGTCCGTTGCAAGCGCATATGCCTGCATTAAATACTCGTAATAATGGGCCGTATCATCTAATGTATGATAAATAGCTGCCACCGTATTTAAATAACGGATCCGCTGTGATGCCGTCATATGCCTTTCAAATGGTTGGAGTTTTCGAATGGTTTTCACGGCCACTTCGCTATCACCGAGTTGATAATACGCAACAGCTTTATTTAAAAGCAAATGAATTTCCTTTGCTACATCCGCTATTTGTTGTGCTAAATAAATTGCCGCGTCTACAAAGTGAAAAAACTGCTTAAATTCGCGTGTTTGGAAATATTCTTCGACTGTTTCAAACAGTTCTTTTGCCGCTTGCTCCATTTACTCTACCTCCACTTCTTGAATCGCCAAACGATTGCGCCCTTGCGATTTCCCTTCATACATATACTTATCGGCAATTGTCACTAAACGTTCAATGGACAATTCGTTCGTATACACACAATAGGCACAGCCAATGGTTACCGTTAATGACCACATATGGTCCTCATATACAAAAGGTGTTTGTTGTATAGCTACGTGTATATTCTCTAAAATATGCGCCGCGTTTGCTACATCATTAAACGAGAGTAATGCAACAAATTCATCGCCGCCATACCGTGCGACAATGCCATGCGGCTCGATAAATTGGGCAAGCACGTCGGAAAATTGTTGCAACACGGCATCCCCCGCTAAATGTCCGAAGCGGTCGTTAATATGCTTAAAGTTATCGACATCTAAAAACGCACAGCCAATATAGCGACTTTCAGGCTGCCATTGCTGAATTTGTTGTGAAAACCCTCGACGATTGTATAAGCCTGTCAACGCATCCCGCGACACAATTTCGCTTAATTGCTGCGTTTTCCATGCATGCTCTCCTTGTATAAGTAACTGTAATAATACGCGTCGCTCGTCCCCTTTTACAAGTTCAATCAACTGTTGATACAGCTTTTTTTGCTCGTATACATCGCCACGTTTTTTCGCTAACTTAATTTTCAATTCATATAGCGCAATAAACAGATGTCGCTGCATACTTGCACGAATTTTCGGCTCTAGCGTTGCTACAACACGCATCGCCTCTGCATCGTTATTCATATGAATGTGATAATGAATGTAATTGAGGTCGTATAACATTTGTAAACGTTCTGGCGCATCGGTAAATTTATGCCGTAGCTTCACATATTTAGCCGCCTCGTCATAATCCTCTAAATAGATATACGTACATAATAAATTGCTAATACATAAGCAGTCATCATGCTGAAACTTCCATTCGTCCTGCTCTTTATATTGATGCGCTACACAATGCGCCCTTTTTAAAAAAGCTTCTGCATCTTTGTAGCGCTGTTCAACGGTGTAATATAAAGCGATATTTGTATACGCATCAAACAATGCATACTTATCACCATATTCGAGCGCATACTCCTGCACTTCCAACATCGTTTCATAAAACCCTTCACGGTATCCAAGTAAATCTAACCCTAACGCGCGTGCATTTTTATATTGAATGACATCTTTACGACTGCCGTATTGTTCAATAAATGCAATGGATTGCACAATATGCTGAATAAGCTCTTGTATATTACCTGCCTGCAGTTCCATTTTCGCTTTTTCGATAAAGACTGTTACAAGCTGTTCATATGCTCGTTGCTGCTGTAATTCAGCCACTGCTACTGGATATAAGGATGAAAATTCCTGATACTGATCTTGCTTTATAAATTGTTGTAATGTCTCGATATACTCGCTCATAACACCGTTACACCTACTTTCCGTTTCTAATTTACAGTTATTGTAACAAAAAAGAACCCTCTCGAAAAATAAATCCGAGAAAGTTCTTTGATTTCTTTATTGACGATACTTTAAGGTTAAACCTTTTAAGAAATTACGCGCGAAGTTATCGCCACATTCTTTATAATTGCGATGGTCTGCCTTACGTAAAATTGCCCCTAGCTCACCTTTTGAAACGTTTAGTCCTGCATCATAAAAAATTGCAATCATATCTTCTGTCGTTAAACTTAAAGCAATTTTGACACGTTTTAACATTAAATTGTTTGAATGATCTTTTTTCGTCGGTGCTGGCGGTGGTGTTTGACCAGGCTTTTGTTCTTGCTTACCGCGTTTATAAGTAACAAAGCCGTTCATAAACTTCTCAAATAACGCGTCATTACATGCGATATAATCATCCGTTTGTACGAACTCTCCATCTTCATCTAGTGTTGGTTTCGCTAAATATTTTGGTAATACTTCCGGCGACATATTGTAGCCACCTAACGCGAAAATTTCGACCATTTCACGGTTTTTCAAATCTAACGCATAGCGTAAACGAATTAATAAATCATTATTTGTCATAGTTGTTCTCCTTTTGTTTCGTACTTCCTAAAACATGTGCGTCTGTTCATAAACATTAATTGTAATCGAAAATCGAATCATTGTCACTTGTTAGAAAACAGAGACAATAGGGAGCATTTTACGATACAATGGTAGAGAATTTCATGATTTTTCATGATTATTAAAGGATGGGATTTATGAATCTTGAACAAATTGAATATATTAAGGAGATTAGCCAAACGAAGTCCATTACAAAAGCGGCTGAAAATCTCGGCATTTCGCAGTCCGCGATTAGCCAATCTATTTCTTCGCTTGAGCAAGAATTGGGCATTCGCTTATTCAAACGTTCGCGCTACGGGACGTTTCCAACAGATGAAGGGAAATCAACTATCCGAAAAGCTTTAGATGTTTTGCGCTCCATTGATGACATTAAAGAAGATGCACGCATTACATCGAAGTTTTTGACTGGAGATTTACGCCTCGCAGCCGACACGACACTTATTCATAAATTACCAAAAGTGATTGGCCGCTTCAAACAGCAACATCCGCACGTCAATATTACCGTTTTAGAAACAACCCATCAGCAAATTCTCAAAACATTAGATGATTTCACGTTTCATATTGGCATCGCGGGTGTGCATGATGATATTTTAACGGCATTACCCTCAGGTATACAGTTTCGCCAATTTGGACAAGTTCCTATTGCAGAGCTGATTGTTTCTAAAAACTCACCGTTACTGTCGAAGCCTCAGCCACTGACGATTCATGATATTTTAACATTGCCGATGATTTTTCATAAAACACCTTATTGGGAAAAGTTTATTACGTTTTATGAGAAACAATACGGCCCATTAAATGTGTTATTAATGACGTCAAATACAGCTGTTATTAAAAGTATGGTCGCTGAAGGTATTGGCATTAGTATTTTACCGAATTACTTATTAGAAGATGATGTCCTCATCGACCAAGCATGCATTCATCGTGTACCTATCACGCTTGAATATGGTCCACCTTATAAACAATATGGCTATGTATACTCAACGAAACATCCACAAGCGACAATTATCCAAGCCTTTTTACCATTTTGCGACTAAATATAAGAAAGCCCCTTCGATAAATCGAAGGGGCTTTCATCTTGAGGGAGGAGATTTATAATGTATAAATCTACATCAGCAATTACAGGAATTGCTGTTTTATTAAAGTGTTTTCCCACGGCTAAGAAAACAGTTTAATGGGTGTTTAAATGATACACTTTCATGAGCAGTTATCATTTATGAGAGGTTCGATTTTTAGTATTTATCTAGCTACTTAGGGGAGTAGTTTTTTAAAATGTCGAACAATGCGATTACTTGAATCATTAACCTCATGTGATTATTCTAACATAAGTGAAACTAATGTAAATACATGTCGAAAAACATTGTGGTTCTATTTGTGAAATTGTGAACACTTCACCTTACAAAAGCGACAAAAACCCTTGCTACTATGGGCTAAAGATAAAAATTCTGAAATTTTCGCACTTTGTCACAAATAATGAATCGTATCTCACTTTCTCTCTAAATATTAGTAAACCTTATAATGGTCCCTTAAAATAACTGAATATTCAGCGCATTTTACATAAAAAAAACGAGAGGTACGGAGCAATGTTGCTCCAAATACCCTCGCTTTTTACTTAAGCAGCATCCTTTTCAAATGTAGAAGCGACACGTATTGTCGCGCCTTGAACATTATCTAAACTTTTCGCTGCTGTTAATAATGTTTCCATCATTGCTAATTCATCATCACTAATGCCGACTAGCTCGTCAAACATCTCAACAGACTCACGTGAAATAAACGAAATCTCTTTCATCGCAGCACTTAACTGTTGTGAGCTTGATGCTAATTCTTCTGCACCTGCTGAAGAGCTTCCATTACTCTCGGCAATAATTTGTGTAGATTCAACAATCTTCCCAAACATCGCGACAATTTCTTGAATTAACTCATTCGTCTGCGCAAATTCTTCTGTTCCTTTTTTCATCGAGACAACCACTTTGCTTGTCTCACCTTGGATGTTACCAACAATTTGTGATACTTCCGCTGCTGATTGACGCGACTGCTCTGCTAACTTTCGTACTTCATCCGCTACAACGGCGAAGCCTTTTCCGTGTTCGCCTGCACGTGCTGCCTCAATCGCTGCATTTAACGCTAATAAGTTAATTTGCTCTGAAATACCTGTAATCACTTTAACGATATCCCCAATTTCAACAGATTTATCACCTAATATAGTAATCGCGTCAAATGTTGAATGAATCGTTGTATTAAATTGCTCCATTTTATCCATCGATAATAATAGCTTTGCGTTCCCTTGCTCCGTTAAATCTAACGTCATATTGGACTGCTCTGAAATTTGGCTTGCGCGAATTGACATTTCCTCAATTGCAACGGTCATATCTTCTACCGATAATGTGCTTTCTTCCGTTGCAATAAGCTGTTTATTTAAGCCTTTACCAACCTCGTCAATTGCCGCACGTACAATTTCAGCTTTTTCTGTTGCCATTTCACCATTACTTGAAATATTTTGACCATTTTGCTCTAACGTTCGTGCCACTGTTTCAAAGTCTTTATGAACATGTGTAATAAATTCCACGAGTTCATTATAGGCTTCATGCTGTTTAGATGTGCCGCTGATTTTTGGCGCTAGCTCTCCAGATGCTAACAGTTTCATCCCTGTAATCATATCTGTTTCCACAGTATTTTGTCGCTTTAATGTAAAATATTGATAAGCAAAATAAATCGTCGTAAATAATAATACGATGATGCCAATAAACATGATGATATCCATAAAACTCTCCCTCGTTTACTCTGACTGTAATTGTCGTGCAATAATGTACACACCATCCGCAACGTCTTCAGGAATCATTGAAAAATGTTCACTCGTCGCATAGTTATGTACAAGATAGTTCCCATTTACATCTACATATTTTGTCATTTGATGATACTTCTCAAAAACACGTAATGACTTTGGATTCGTCGCTTCTGCGATCACCATTTTCATACCATTCGCTGTCGCTTTTTCAATTAATAAATCGCCTAATGCCTGAACGATTTCATGTCGACCATGCTCCGCAATCGTTCCCAATAAGAAAATATGTAACACTTCACCCGCCTGTGGCACGTGCCCGTAACGCTTCTTATAATCTTCAATAAATAATGAATCAATTTCTTCGAGTGCTTCCATTACATAATTCATACGCTGAAATGACCCTTCAAATGCGTAATCCCCATGTACTTCTACTTGGTTAATATCTGCTGCTAATACACCGACCACTTCACGTTGCTCATTTAATGCGACTGCGCAATACCCTTGTTGTACATTTTCTTCTAAATATTGCTGTGAAAAATTAGAAAAATCTTCAAATGTTAAGCCTGAATAACTAATCATAGGCTCTTTAATCACTTTATTTTCTACTTCAATTCCTACAAATGCTTTGCCTAAACATACCGCTGTTTGATGAATTAGTGTTGGGTCTTCTAATGTTAAAATTTCATATGTATAAGTTGTTGTCATATTAACCGCTCCGCTTCATTATCGTTGGCGTGCTTCGAACTCTGCCAACGTATCATACAGTTTTCCTGGGAAATTATATGGCTCTAAACCGTTACGAATCTGCACATACGCAATTTTAGAAACTGGCATAATAATCAAAATTTCTTTAAACCCTAGTGTACCGTACGTCATCATCGTAGCACCTAAATTCGCTGATACTTTACGTGGCACAGGTGCTTGATACGTTGCATCTACTACTAATGTGTACATATTTTTCGATACTCTTTTCGTTGTTGCTGTTAAATCGGCAATATATTCATCAACAACGTCATCACGTATAAACCCTAAAATTTGTACGTGCAGTTCTTGCTTGGCTTCGTAAATCGCCATGTTGTACCTTTCTTTTTCTACTACAAGCATGTTGCCATTCCTCCTTCAATACTATGACTAGAAAATCTATATTTCTCATGATCTTCCATACATCTAATCCAATCAAAATAAAGGTATATTCCTCACAGAGAAATAAACCTTAACTAGTATAATAAATATATAAAAAATTATCCACAATAGTGCTTTGGACTAAAGATATTATTGTTTAAAACGGATATTTTGTCATCAAACGGTCTCAACAAAATCAAATAAACATTAATTTAATTTGAAATTTTTACAAATTTTTTATTTAAAAGGGTTTCAATGAACAAGGAAAAGCCCTCGACATATTTTGTCGAGAGCTAATTTTTTGTATAGCTAAGCATACTTGAACATCCATTTTGCAAGTCTTATTACGAAGATTTTATCCTTCCGCTTCTTCTGTATCAAATGTATCAAGTAATGCGCGTACTTCTTCAACGCTGCGCGTTTGCATTAATGCATTACGTAGCTCCGCTGCACCGCGGAAGCCTTTTACATAAATTTTAAAGAAGCGGTGTAAACCTGTCACTGAGCGTGGCAGTTCTTCAATATATTGCTCATGTAAATCAAGTTGTAAGCGTAGTAAGTCTAAATATTCTTTCGTGCTATGCTCACGTGGCTCCTTTTCAAATGCAAACGGGTTTTTGAAAATACCGCGACCAATCATCACACCATCAACACCATATTTCTCTACAAGCTCTAAGCCCATTTGACGGTCTAAAATATCACCATTAATCGTTAATAATGTATGCGGTGCAATTTCATCACGTAACGCTTTAATTTCAGGGATTAGCTCCCAGTGTGCATCAACGGCACTCATTTCTTTACGTGTACGTAGGTGGATTGATAAGTTCGCAATATCTTGTTTTAAAATATGCGTTAACCATTCTTTCCATTCATCCACTTCTTTAAAACCTAAACGTGTTTTCACACTTACTGGTAAACCGCCTGCCTTTGCTGCTTCGATTAATTCCGCTGCAACGTCTGGACGTAAAATTAAACCACTACCTTTACCACGTTGCGCAACATTCGGTACAGGGCACCCCATATTAATATCGATGCCTTTAAAGCCCATCTCCGCTACACCGATACTCATTTTACGGAAGTTTTCAGGGTTGTCTCCCCAAATGTGCGCGACCATTGGCTGTTCATCTTCCGTGAATAATAGGCGACCACGTACGCTTTGAATTCCTTCTGGATGGCAATAGCTTTCTGAGTTCGTAAATTCCGTGAAAAATACATCTGGTCGTCCCGCTTCAGCGACAACATGACGGAATACTACGTCTGTTACATCCTCCATTGGGGCTAATACAAAAAATGGCTTCGGTAAATCTTGCCAGAAATTTTCTTTCATATTTCTTTCAATCCTCTCATGATTGTTCATATTCTCGATAATCAACCTTTCCATTTTAACGTGTTTACACGCATATCGCAAAGGAGTAGATTTGCGATATGCGTGTAAACAACACAAAAAAAGGCACCCTATAAAAGGATGCCTTTTTGGATCATAAAATTAAAGTTTTACGATGTTTGTAGCTTGAGGACCACGTTGACCGTCTTCGATAGAAAACTCAACTTTTTGGCCTTCTTCTAAAGTTTTGAAACCGTCACCTTGGATTGCTGAGAAGTGAGCGAATACGTCTGCTCCACCTTCAACCTCGATGAAACCGAAACCTTTTTCTGCGTTAAACCATTTAACTGTACCTTGTGTCATGTTGAATGACCTCCATTTGATTAAAATTAATAAGATCACATTTCTTCTTGAGAAAGAAAAAAATTCACATATTACAAAAAGTATTTTAAGAACAACAAATACGCTTTGTAATAGGTGAATTCGTCATAATCTGTATTACCGTAATTATACATCATTTTTTTTAGCTTGTCTACATTTTCTGTTCAGAAATTTTTTTAAAATGAAAGACGGCCTTGTGAAACGCCGTCTTTATAGGGTTTTGCGCTATTTTAAAGCGTTAATTGTGGCTGGTTTTTCGTACTTTTTGGTGGGTGTAGTTCATTTAATTTACAGAAGTAGGCTAAAAACTTCGCCGCCTGCTCTTTCTGTTCAGATGTTTCTTCGAAGTGCTCGGCATCTGCTAAAATTTGTGCCATCCACTCATTATCAAAGTAACGATGCTTGCCTGAATTCCACGTTGCTTTGCCATTGCCTTTATCGCTCGTATAATAATTCCAAAACAATAGTTGCTTTGATGCTTCCGTAGATAATTGTAATTTATATGATTCGTTTGCTGGAATCGCACCATTCGTCGCAAATTTTCCAATATAATTGGCTGGCACCATATATGCACCAATAATGCGTCGCTCTTCCTCAGGGCGTCCGTGTGCTAGTGCTGTCAATAAAACGGCACTATTTGGATAAAGACGAATTAACTTACTCGGCTCACCTTTATGCACGCCACTTTTAATTGTCCCTGCAAACATCGTCCATGTTGTAAAAATTTCTTTTTGCTCCGTTGCATCACAACGAAATACAACTTGTGACTTCGGATGAACTTTATATGTGCTCAATAACTTCTCTTTTGTTACTTGACGTTCTTGTTTTGTGCGACGTAATGTCGCCTCTTCCTGTGCCTTTAATTGCTCTGCCTGCATAATTTGCTCTTTTGCGACAGTTAAATCATGAAACTGCTGTGCCTCTGTTGGATCTGATAACGTTAAAAATTTCTCAAAAGCATCTGGAAAAATGAAAAACTTTGTTTCCGTGCCGAATGAAACTTCTAAACTATCCTCTTCGTGCTTTGTTACAGTACCCTCACCGAACGTTTTATGTGTAACCTTTTTACCGATAAAGTCCATTGGTTAATCCTCCTTAAAATAGCAACACATTTCGTGTATGCTGTTGCGGTGGCTGCCCACCCTTGAAGTTCACAAAGCTGTTGACATAAAAAAATAAAAGCCGTTTTGCTCTCCTATCTGCTTCAAGTACAGCGGAATTCAAATACGGCTTCTTTCTATTATACCATTTTTCAAAAAAACTGCCACAATATTATTGACAGCCATTAATCTGTACTATAGAATTAAAAATTTAATATTTTTTCACTACATTTATTTTCACTATCTCCTCTTAAAAATCCCGTTCTTTATTCACTCTTTTGTCAAAAAAAATCATGCTCTTTTCATATATTTTTTGAATTTCATTAAATGTAACAGCAAAATTATATCTTTAGTATAATTCTCTATTAGAAAAACATACCAATAGACCTAGTAAATAAGAATGTGTATAATACACAAGGAATGTAAAACAGAGAGGAATTTTTATGACGTGAAACTATTTAATAATTTGAACATCATGCCAAAGATGATGATTAACGCGATTATCGGGCTCATTTGTATCGGTATCATTGGCATGTTTAGCTATTTGACGATTTCATCTACTACGAAAAATATGCAAATCATTAACGAACAACAATATATCCCATCTCAATGGGTGTCAGCCGCGGTTGAATTTAATCAGCGCTTAGATGCCGTGTTATTAGAAATGATGCTTATTACAGATATTGAGAAAAAGCAGCAACTACATGATGAAACAAACGAAGGTATTGATGAAGTGTTAGCAAACTTCGCAAAATTTGAAGCGATGGATTTATCAGCAGAAGAACGTACATTAATTGAAAATTTCTACGTAGCTGTGGACAAATTTGAAGCGCCTCAGCAAGAAGTAATGACATTAGCAAGTCAAAATAAAAATGCAGAGGCATTTGCGCTATATATAGCCGAAGTACAACAACCTCGCCGTGATTTAATTGATGCATTATTAGCGATTAATGAATTGAAAATGGGCAAAGTGACAACAATTATCGATAACACGGTCGAAAATGGCAAAGAAACTGTGAATGTACTTCTCATTATTTTCTTCATCGCTGCAATTTTATTAATTGGTAGCATTTACTTACTATCTAAACATATTGCAAAACCAATCCATTCACTTGTGGATGTGCTAGAGCAAACGAAACAAGGTGATTTAACCGTTCGTAGCGACTACGCTTCTACAAATGAGTTAGGGAAATTAACGCTTGCTTATAATGAGACAATGGATAATTTAGTACATGTCCTACATCAAACAAAGCATTCTGCAATCGACGTAGATGCAACGTCTTCTGAACTTGCAGCAAGCGCTGAAGAAATGACTGCATCTATCGAGGAAGTTGTTAGTGCCATTCAAAACATCGCAAAAAGCAGTGACCAAACACAAACAAATATTCAAGCGAATACACAAAGTTTACTGAGTGTACAGCGTGATATTGTTGTAATTGAAGAACACTTAGCAGATGTGACAAACCTAGCTCAGCTTAATTTCCAGCACTCTGAAGAAGGCGCATTACTCATTACGGAGAATGTGACGCAAATGAAAAATATTACATCATCTGTACAACGCTCGAATGAACAAGTTGTTGTTTTAGTTGATAAAACAACGAAGATTGATGAAGTACTAACAACGATTACAAATATCGCCGACCAAACAAACTTACTTGCTTTAAATGCTGCAATTGAAGCAGCACGTGCAGGCGAGCATGGAAAAGGCTTTGCCGTTGTCGCAGACGAAGTACGAAAGCTCGCGGAACAATCTTTACATGCAACGCAATCCATTTCTACCATTATTGAAGAAATTAAAGAAGATAGTAAACAGACCGTAAATGTGATGCAACACGTCAATGAGGATGCTGTTATCGGGCTTCAAAAATCACAGCAAACAGCGGCGAAATTTGAAGAGATTATGGAGCTAACATTGGCCATTTCACCAAAAATGCAACAAGTAACCGACGCTCTTTCTACAATGGTGACGGAGTTTGAAGTGTTAGAGAAACATTCACAAGAAGTGCTAACGATGGCTACGAATAATGCAGTTGCCGTTGAAACAGTAACAGCTACAATTGAGCAACAAGCTGCTTCAACAGAAGAAGTAAGTAGTTCGACAACGAACTTATCCACTACGGCAAACAATTTAGCGATGTCGATTCAACACTTTAAAATTTAACGATCATCTGTAAAAAACAAAAAGCGTTCAGCAGTTATCATTGCTGAACGCTTTTTTACGATTTCATGTATGTTCCTTATGCCAATTTATTCACTTTCATATAGTCGCACTGTATTGCGTCCTTGTCGTTTAGCGGTATATAACGCGTGGTCAGCACGATTGTACCAATCCGCTACCGTCTCATCCATGAGCCATTCTGCTACACCGATACTTGCCGTGACATGCTGTTCTCCGATATAGGTATGGTTCGCTACTTTTTGTCGAATATTTTCCGCAATAGCGACCGCTTGTTGCGCTGTCGTATTTCGTAACAACACATAAAGGCTTTCCTGACTCATCATGACCGCTACACAGTATAGCCCTGAATCTTCGTATATCGCTTTATCCCCTACATTGTATGGGTTCTCTTCAGACTGGCTCGCAACGAGAACGCTCAATTCCTCTTGCTCGACTTTCATAATAATTCCCGTTGAGGCGCCACCAAGATGCGCAAGCAAATTGATGATGCTTTGCCATTCCTGAAGTAAACTTTTTGGAATGTCTAAATTATCAAAAGCGTGCTTATTTATATGATAGTAGTGTTTTAAAATGTCTTCCATTTCTTAGAACATCTCCTTATGTGTCATTTAGACAAAATTCCAAAAATACAACGCGACTGCCATAGCACAAAAATATCATTTATATCAACAGAATAACAAAATAATATAAAAACTCTAATAAAAGAGACGCCAGGAGATAGAGTTTCCCTATGAATATCCTCGCACATTCTAAAATCAAAAAGCCTAGATTTGCCTCATCAGCATATCTAAGCTTTTTCTCATTACTTTGTACTTTGTACGAGCTCTCGATTTAATAGTTGTAGCTTCGCTGTTGCCGTATTAATCGCCTCTAGCAATTTATTTTCCTCAGCAATCGATGAAACAATTTCCTCGGTTGCCGCACTATTTTGTTGCGACATCACTGATAACATTTCGACTTCTTGTAACAGCTCGACAAATTGTTTGCTCATGTTTTCAATTGCATTAACACTTTGTAATACATTATTACTGGAATGGTCACTCACTACTTTTACTTCATTAAATGCCGCTGCAATTTCTTCGAGTAACTTTCGCCCTTCAGCTGCTGTTACCTGCCCTCGTAATGACTGCTCTTGCGCTGCTGTAGACTTATGAAATAGTTGGGCAGTTACTTTTGTAATCTGTGTTGCCGTTACCGCACTTTCCTCGGCTAGTTTACGCACTTCATCAGCAACAACAGCAAATCCAGCACCGTGTTCACCAGCACGTGCCGCTTCAATCGCTGCATTTAACGCCAATAAATTCGTTTGGTCTGCAATCTTTGTAATGCCACTCAGTAGCTCATTGACCGTTTGTAAGCTTTGTTGCAGTTCGTTCATCGTCTGTACCGTTACATCCATCGAATGACTAAGGTCACCCATTTGCATTGTTACTTCATTGACACTCTGCGCATTAGTGGCGAGCTGGTCATTCACTTGTTGTGACTGCGCCATCGCTTCTCTCGATAAATCGACTGTATGCAATAACTCTGATTGGGCATCGTGCATAACGTGATGCATCGTCGAAATTGAATCTGCTTCCTGCTGAATTGCCCGTGCAATTTGCTCTGTCGACGTTAAAATTGTTGTGCTCGTCGCAGACAATGAAGTCGCCGTACGATTCACACTGTCTGTTTCTACACCAAGTGTTTGTGCACTTTGTTCTAGCTTTTGCACAAGCGCATTTGCTTCTTCTAATAAACGAGTAGCTTCCTGTTCACGCTGTTGAGAGGCCGTTACTAAACTGCCACCCCATTCATTTAATTTTGCTAACATATACTGAATGCCGTTATATACCGCAAAAAGCACGATAAACCCAGTGAACGACACATCGTCTCCTAATAACTTTTCAGGAACGACAATGTAAAGTATTAAAATATAGGTCTGTACAATTACACCATACATAATTAAAATACGACGATTAAAATAAATCGTTGCCATAATTATTGTGATAAACATCAAGTAATGTTTATTTAAGCTATAGTCATCTACTAAAAATATAATAAAAATAATCGTCCCTGGCATCGCTGCAAATAGCACTGCTTTTATCGTATCAGATATGTTTAAAAAATAATTAATCATGCCAAATACGATAATGCCTAAGCCTGCAATAATATACGATTGAGTCTCCACAAATCCATCTCGTACGATCCACGGTACTACGATCAGCACAACCATCAAGCACGTAATCTTCAAATTTAATAGATGCACTTTCTTTACATCAAAGGAAAAATGTTTGTTTTCCACGGCGTAATGCCCCTTCCATTTATCATGAAATTGTAAAATGATTTACAACATTAAAACAGTAATATTATAGTCCTAATTTCACGAATTATGACACTTTCAGAATTAATGATAAACAATTGGTGAAAATTAGCTCAAAAACAACAAAAATCCCCTGTATGACGAGGGGATCAATGTTAATCAACTATATATCGCTGTTCAAACTGTTCAATTGGCTGCGGCTTACTGTAGTAAAAACCTTGAATCATATAACATCCTTCATCATGTAAATGCGCCAGTTCATCTTCCGTTTCGACACCTTCTGCAATCACTTCTAGCTTTAAATATTGCGCCATTTTAATCATCGCTGACGTAATACTAGCATTTACCGGCTGTTGTGCAATATTTTGAATAAATGAACGGTCAATTTTCACACCATCTAGTTCAAATGTTTTTAAATAATTAAACGATGAGTACCCTGTGCCAAAATCATCAATTTTAAAGTATCAAATTAACGTCAATACTCTTTATACTAACTCCAACCACGCCACCGCTTCACAGTGCGCTGTATGTGGGAACATATCCACCGGTTGGACTTCCTTCGTTTTGTAACCGCCATCTTCTAAAATGCGTAAATCGCGGGCGAGTGTTGCTGGGTTACATGATACGTAGACAACACGTTTTGGTTGTTGCGTTAAAATCGTTGTTAATAGTGCCTCGTCACAGCCTTTACGTGGTGGGTCGACAACAAGTACATCAGCACCTTTGCCTTCTTTATACCAGCGTGGGATTACTTCTTCTGCTGGACCTGCCTCGAAGTATGTGTTCGTAAAGCCGTTTAGCTCTGCGTTGCGTTTTGCGTCCTCAATTGCTTGTGGTACGATTTCAACACCTGATACGTGCGCAGCTGTTTGTGCTAAAAACAGTGAGATTGTGCCGATACCACAGTAAGCATCAATGACACGTTCGCCACCTTGTAGCTGTGCATAGTCTAGTGCTTGCTTGTAAAGCACTTCTGTTTGTGTTGGATTTACTTGATAGAATGAGCGCGCTGAAATTTCAAATTTCACGTCGCCAATCGTATCAACAATTGCTTCTTTGCCGTATAAGACAAATGTTTCATCGCCGAAAATAACGTTCGTTTTTTTCGAGTTTACGTTTTGTACAATGGATACTGTGTTTGGCACCATTTCTTTAATCGCTTCGATAACCGCTTCCTTCTCAGGTAAAGCGTGCGTGCGTGTCACAAGCACCACCATCACCTCATCCGTTGCGTTTCCTTTACGAATAACAACATGGCGCAGTACACCTTTATGCTTTTCTTCATTATACGGGCGTACACCAAGCTGTTGCAGCGTTAATTTTAATTCGCGCATAATGGCATCTGATTCTGTATTTTGAATTAAGCAACGGTCCATATCGACAATATGATGTGATTTCGTTTTATAGAAGCCTGCCATAATGCGTCCGTCTTGCTCAGCAAACGGAATTTGTGCTTTATTACGGTAACGCCAAGGGTCTTGCATACCCTTTGTAGCGTGTACAGGCGCATCAATTTTACCGATGCGGCGCATGACATTTTCGACCATCTTTTGCTTCCATTTCAGCTGACCTTCGTATGTCATATGCTGTAATTGGCAACCGCCACATTGTGCAAAATATGCGCAAGGTGCCTCCACGCGGTCTGGGGATGGTGTCACGATATTAATCACTTTTGCAAAGCCGTAGTTTTTTAATGTTTTTAAAACATGCACTTCTGCTGTTTCGTCTGGTAACGCACCTTGAATAAATAGCGGGTAGCCATCTACCTTCGCAACGCCGTTACCATCATGTGTTAAGTCTTCTATTGTTACCGTTAAACGGTCATTTTTTTGTACAGGTGTAGACATATGATGATATCCTCCATTTCAATTTTTCTATTGTATCATGATTTTGAGTGAAGAAGAAATGCCTTGTCTTGTATTTTCATGAACGAAAAAAGAGTTATGTAGAAAGCGTACACTTTCTGACACAACTCCTACTATCCTCTATTCAACGCGGTCTTCTGGACGAATATCGTTAATCGGCACGAATATGTTTAAACGGCGGTATAAATTATCAAATACAACGGGTGCATCTCCACCAAACTCTCCGTCTAAGTTAATATGTACCGTCTCATCTGATTCGATTTTTACGCGTTTTGCTTTTACATAAATGACATTCGGGTTTTCTAAATGCTCACCACGAACCGCCGCTGATGCAACTATAATCATTTCCGCTAAGCTACATTTTTTCAAAATTAATAATGTGAAATGTCCATCGTTAATGCTCGCATCCGGTGCTAGCTTCTCGAAACCGCCAACCGAGTTTGTTAAGGCACATAAAAACATTAATGCTTCGCCTTCAAACACTTCGTCATCGTATTCAATACGCATATGTGTCGCTTTAATCGATGGCGCCATTTCCACTGCTTTTAAATAATACGCAAGCTGTCCAAGCATTGTTTTCATCTTGCTTGGCACTTCATACGTCAGCTCAGTAATACGTCCACCTGCAGCGATATTAATAAAGTAACGATTGCCATCGACAACGCCAACATCAACTGGAATCGTATCACCTTGAATAATAATCTCAAGGGCTTCATCGATTTTACGCGGAATTTGGACAGCGCGCGCGAAATCATTTGTTGTCCCCATCGGAATTAGCCCGAGCTTCGGCAGCTTTTCATACGGTGCCATACCGGCTACCACTTCATTTAACGTACCATCTCCACCAACTGCAATAACTACATCATAACCACGTTCAACAGCAATCGCAGCCGCTTTTGTTGCGTCGCCTTCTCCCGTTGTTGCGTGGCATGATGTTTCGTACCCTGCAACTTCTAGCTTCTCTAATACTTCTGGTAAATGCTTTTTAAATAGTTCACGACCAGATGTTGGATTGTAAATAATTCTTGCTCGTTTTAATTGTTCATTCATATTATTCGTTCTCCATTACTACATTTCATCCGCATTTTTGTCTTATTGCGCAGCCTGTACCGTACGTTTCACGTCTTCATACACCCATGTCCAACATTGTGCGTCCGTTAAATAACGATTGCGTAAATTCGTATACAGTGCTGCTTGTGCCTCATCAAAAGTCGGGTCTTCTTTATCGGGTAACGTCGCGCGTGCATCCACTACTAATTGTTGTAACTCCGGTGCGCGTGGTCCCCATGTTGTCACAACTTCACCTGCATCATTTAAAAATAAATAGATTGGAATAGCACGTCCACCATTTGTTAAATAACGGTCAATTAAATCCGTATCTGCATCGCGGTATACACAACGAATATCAATGCCTGCTGCTTCTGCAATGCGTTGTAAAATTGGATTATTCAGCATCGCATCCCCACACCAGTCTTCAGTAATCGTTAAAATACGGTAGCCTTTTAATGTATCGACAAAGCCATCTGCAGGTACAGTAAACTTCGCATAAATTTCTTCACTTCCTGCTTTTAAAGCTGCCTGTGTCATTTTTTCTACATACTCGGTCATCGGTATTGCTTCGTTAAAATACTGTTGTTCTGTTTTCATTAAATTCGCCCCCAAACTAAGTAGTTCATATGTCTATAATGCCCGTTCTATGTACAAAAGACAATTATTCAAACCAAAATACATAAGAAAAAAGAAGCGCTTCTCGTAAACACTTCTTTTCTTCACCATTACTTTTCCATGTGCTGTCAAAGGTTCGTGATTTTAGTTGGTGCGTCCCGAAACCATGCCTCGCTGAAAATCATCTTCCCTATACAAAAAAGCACCCTATCCAAAAATGGATAGGATGCTTGGACATCTTGTAAAAAATTAACGTTTGTTAATTTCTTCAAGAAGAATTTCGTTTGTTAATTGTGGGTTCGCTTGTCCTTTAGACTCTTTCATGATTTTACCTAAAAGTGCCTTAAGTGCGCGCTCTTTACCACCTTTGTAGTCTTCTACAGATTGTGGATCAGCATCAAGTGCAGTCGTTACAAAACCACGGATTACTTCTGGATCAGAGATTTGTACTAAGCCTTTTGCTTTTACAACTTTCTCTGCATCGCCACCGTTTTCAACTAGCTCAGTGAATACTTTTTTCGCGATTTTAGAAGAAATTGTGCCGTTAGAAATTAGCTTGATCATACCTGCTAAGTTTTCTGGTGTTAACGCTGTATCTTTTAACTCTTTTTGCTCACCGTTTAAGTACGCTGAAATATCACCCATTAACCAGTTTGCTGCTAGCTTCGCGTCTGCACCGTTAGATACCGTTGCATCGAAGAAGTCAGAGATTTCTTTGTTGATAACTAATACGTTTGCATCGTAAGCTGTTAAGCCAAGCTCAGATACGTAACGCTCTTTACGTTGGTCTGGAAGCTCTGGAATTTCAGCACGTACGCGCTCAACCCACTCGTCAGAAATAGAAAGACGCACTAAGTCTGGCTCTGGGAAGTAACGGTAATCATCCGTACCTTCTTTGACACGCATTAAAATGGTTTTGCCTGTTTTCTCATCGAAACGTAATGTTTCTTGCTCGATGATACCGCCTGAAGATAATACTTCCGCTTGACGGATTTCCTCATACTCTAAACCTTTACGTACGAAGTTGAATGAGTTTAAGTTTTTAAGTTCCGCTTTTGTACCGAACTTCTCTTGACCATAAGGACGTAAAGAGATGTTGGCATCACAACGAAGTGAACCTTCCTCCATACGTACGTCAGAAACGCCTGTATATTGGATGATTGATTTTAATTTTTCTAAGTAAGCATACGCTTCGTCTGGCGTGCGGATGTCTGGCTCAGAAACGATTTCAACAAGTGGCGTACCTTGACGGTTGAAGTCAACTAAAGAGTAGCCGTTTGCGTGTGATAATTTACCAGCATCTTCTTCCATGTGTAAACGTGTAATACCAATTTTCTTTTTATAACCTGGTTTACCGTCTTTTTCTGGAATTTCGATTTCGATCCAGCCATTTTTACCGATTGGCTTATCAAATTGTGAAATTTGGTATGCTTTCGGGTTATCTGGATAAAAGTAGTTTTTACGGTCGAACTTTGTTTCTTGTTCGATTTCCATGTTTAATGCTAATGCTGCACGCATTGCATAGTCTACTACTTTTTTATTTAAAACTGGTAAAACACCTGGATAACCTAAGTCAATTACAGATGTGTTTGAGTTTGGTTCAGCACCGAAATGGTTTGGTGAGCTAGAGAAGATTTTAGAATCTGTTTTTAACTCAACGTGTACTTCTAAACCGATAATTGTTTCAAAGTTTGTCATAATTATTTACCCTCCCATAATGCTGGAGTTTTCGTGCCGAAGTCTGTTGCTTGCTCGTAAGCGTAAGCAGTACGGTAAAGTGTTTCTTCATCGAAGTGTTTACCGATAATTTGTAAGCCTAATGGTAAGCCACCTTCAAAACCACATGGAATTGAGATTGCTGGTACACCTGCTAAGTTCATTGGGATTGTTAAAATGTCGTTTGCATACATTGTTAACGGATCGTCAATGTTAGCACCGATAGCGAATGCTGGAGTTGGTGCAGTTGGTCCGATAATCACATCGTAGTTTTCGAATACTTTATCGTAGTCTGCTTTAATTAATGTACGAACTTGTTGTGCTTTTTTGTAGTAAGCATCATACGTACCTGCAGATAATGAATACGTACCAAGCATAATACGGCGTTTTACTTCGTCACCGAAACCTTGTGCACGTGTTTCTTTGTAAAGCTCCATTAAGTTTTTCGCGCCTTCAGCACGGTAACCGTAACGGATACCATCGAAACGAGAAAGGTTAGAAGAAGCTTCAGAAGATGACAGAATGTAGTAAGCTGCTAATGCGTATTTTGAGTGAGGAAGAGAAACTTCTTCAACTGTTGCGCCTAAGCCTTTTAATACTTCAAGTGCATCTAATACTGATTGCTTCGCAGCTTCGCCAACACCTTCACCTAAAAATTCTGTTGGTACAGCAATTTTTAAGCCTTTAATGTCGCCGTTTAATGCTGCTGCGTAGTTTGGTACTGGTACGTCAGCTGAAGTTGAGTCCATTTCGTCCACACCTGCGATTGCTTCAAGTAATAAAGCATTGTCGCGTACGTTGCGTGTAAGTGGCCCGATTTGGTCTAAAGAAGATGCGAATGCAACTAAACCGAAACGAGATACACGACCGTAAGTTGGTTTCATCCCTACAACACCACAGTATGCTGCTGGTTGACGGATTGAACCACCTGTATCAGAACCTAATGAGAATGGTACTTCGCCTGCTGCTACTGCTGCTGCAGATGCACCTGAAGAACCACCTGGTACGTGATTTAAGTTCCAAGGGTTTTTCGTTGTTTTAAATGCTGAGTTTTCGTTTGAAGAACCCATTGCGAATTCGTCCATGTTTAACTTACCTACAGTTACCATGCCCGCTTCACGTAATTTTTTCACAACTGTTGCGTCATAGATTGGCATGAAGCCTTCTAAAATTTTAGAAGCACATGTTGTTTCTAAGCCTTCAGTTACGATATTGTCTTTTACCCCGATAGGTAAACCGAATAATGGCCCGCGGTTTTCTTTAGGCGTATTATCCATTTCAGCAGCTTCTGCTAATGCTTTTTCTTTGTTTAAAGCTAAGAATGCTTGTACGTCACCATCTAACTTCTCGATGCGATCAAAAGCTTCTTGCGTTAATTGTGTAATTGTTAACTCACCATTATGTAAGCCTTCTTGTAGTTCTGTTGAAGAACGTTCAAATAACGTCATGTGATGATAACCTCCTATTCTAAAATTGATGGAACTTTCACTTGGCCAGCTTCTTGTTCCTTCACGTTAAGCATCATTTTTTCACGGTCTAAACCTTTACCAGCTACGTCTTCACGCATTACGTTTACGATTGGGAATACGTGTGAAGTTGGTTCAACATTAGTTGTGTCTAATTCGTTTAATTGCTCTGCGAAATCAGTAATTTTACCAAGTTGCTCTGCAAATTTTTCTGCTTCTGCATCCGTAATTGCAAGACGCGCTAAATGCGCAACGTGCTTTACTTCTTCAGTTGATAATTTTGCCATGTTTGTACACCTCCGAATTCTTAAAACCTGCCAATAATCATACCATTTTTCACACAAAAAGAATAGTACAGTATGCTCTACTGCACTATTCTACTAAAGTAAAATTCATAGATATTTCATAGACATTTGTAAAAGCGCTTAATGATAAATATGAACAGTTGGCTCAGTTGAACCTGCTTCTTTTAATACAAGTGCCTCCGTACCATTAATCGAGTTAATATCAACCTCGATACTTAAATCCGCTGGGAATTCATTATAAAGAATGCCCGTTAAATATTGTGTAAAGCCAATAATTTCAGATTTACTATAAAACTGAATCGGTACTTCAATATTTAATTGTTGCACAACATTGTCTTTATAAAAAGCACGACCGATCACACTTGTATAGTTCGCAAAATAACTATCAATATCTTGCTTAAAGTTTTGGAAGCTTGTGTTTAGCTCACGGTAAATATCTTCCGGTGACGACATCGGGAATGTCACATATTGTTCATTAAGTGCTGTCCAATCACCTATTGTCGCTGCACCCTTCTCCGCGATAGCCGTAGCCATATATGTGCCTGGTACAATCGAGTTGCGTGACTCCTGTTTAAATAAGCCAACCATAATCGGTACATCGCCTAAACCATCTGTCGCACGTAAACGCTTCACGACTTCCTCGGCAATACGTTTTCCTTCTGCTAATAGCTTCTCTTCATTAATCGGCTCTTCAAAATAATCACCATATTGCTCACGCTGGTAATAATAAATCGAGTTTAATGCTAAACCAATCGAGACGCCACCTAACGTTACTTTACCATCTTCGGTTTTCGTCAAATAGTTTTGCTCGACAATATGTGCTAAATAGTTCGGTGCTTCCTTCGCGCGTTGTGTCGGGTCCATATCCGCTGGCGCTGCCGGATTTAAACCGAACTCATTTTTTTCTTCATCATAGCGTCCAATCCAATTGTATACGGTGTCACGGTCAATATACTGACCTTCTTGAAAGTAATATTTCTCGGTATCAAAAATACTTTGTGATAAACGCATTAAACTTGTCTCTACTTCTGAGACATCGTATTTTGTATACAGATTACTCACAACCGCACCACGCGCAGCGCTTTCTTTATACGGTACAAGTGTACGATAATAGTTGGCGCTTAGTTGGTTACTCGGAATAATCGTTGTTTCTACTCTTTTCTGCTCTTGTACAACTTCTTCATCTACTTCTTTATCCGGTGTACATGCTGCAAGTAATAATGCAGATGCTAACACCATGGGCATGATTTTTTTCATCGCCTTCTCCTTACGCTAATTGTTCAATTAGGCGTGCCTCATCCCAAACATCAATACCTAGCTGCTCCGCCTTCGCCAGCTTAGAACCCGCATCTTCGCCCGCAATCACTAAGTCTGTTTTTTTGCTGACACTACCGGATACCGTTGCGCCAAGTGCTTCAAGCTGTGCCTTTGCCTCGTTGCGCGTTAGCTGTGTCAGTTTCCCTGTTAACACGACTGTTTTGCCTGCAAAAATGCTATCAATTTGTGAGACTTCTACCTTTTTGCCTGTAAACTCCATATTCACACCAGCAGCCTTCAGCTTATCGATTAACTGCTGAACGTCTTCATTCTCAAAATACGCAATGACAGAATCAGCCATCTTGTCACCGATTTCATGAATCGCTGTTAATTCTTCAACCGTTGCAGCTTTTAACGCATCCAATGAGCCGAAATGTGCCGCGAAAATTTTCGCCGCCTTTTCACCTACATGACGAATGCCTAAGCCAAATAATAAACGCTCTAGTGAATTTGCCTTTGATTTTTCAATCGCTTCCACTAGGTTTGTCGCAGATTTCAGCCCCATACGCTCTAGTTCCATTAAACGCTCTACTTGCAAATCATATAGGTCTGCCACATCTTGAATATATTGTTCACGTAATAATTGCTCAACAACTTTTTCACCTAAACCATCAATATTCATCGCATTACGTGACACAAAATGCTTAATCCCCTCTGCTAATTGAGCAGGGCATGTCGGGTTGACACAACGCAGTGCCACTTCACCTTCAATACGCACAAGTTCACTTTCACACGCTATACAGTGAGACGGCATTTCATACGGAATTGTTCCGTCTGGTCGTTGCTCTAATACGACACTCACAACTTCAGGAATAATATCGCCTGCCTTCCGAATAATCACGGTATCACCTATGCGAATATCTTTTTCCTTAATTAAATCTTCATTGTGTAAAGACGCACGTTGCACTGTCGTTCCAGCGACAAGCACTGGCTCTAAAATGGCAGTTGGCGTTACCACACCGGTACGACCAATCGTTAATTCAATATCGACTAACTTCGTCATAACTTCTTCTGCTGGGAATTTGTATGCAGTTGCCCAACGTGGACTTTTCGCTGTAAACCCTAACTCGTCTTGCTGTGCAAAGCTATCTACTTTAATAACGATACCATCAATTTCATATGGTAAATCTGGTCGTGCTGTCGTCCATTTTTCAATGTAAGCAAGCACCTCGTCAATCGATATACATGCTTGACGCTCACGGTTCGTTTTAAATCCTAGCTCGTCTAAATACGTCAGCATCGCATCATGCCCACTAATGCCATACTGTTCGCCGTCGCCACCAACCGAATAAATAAATGTCGATAAATTACGGCTTGCAGCAATTTTCGGGTCCAGCTGACGCAATGAACCTGCCGCTGCATTACGTGGATTCGCAAATAGCTCCAGCTCATCTTCTGCACGTTGGACATTTAATGCATCAAATGACGATTTTGGCATATACGCTTCGCCGCGCACCTCTATCGTCACCGGTTTCGTTAAACGTAGCGGAATCGCTTTAATCGTTTTTAAATTCGTCGTAATATCTTCACCAACTGAGCCGTCACCGCGCGTTGCACCTTGTACAAATACACCATTTTCATAACGCAATGAAATCGCTAAACCATCGATTTTCAGCTCACATACATAGGAAAACTTATCGCCAATTGCTTGGCGGATTTTACGGTCAAAGTCACGTAAATCCTCTTCATTAAAGGCATTCGACAAGCTCAGCATCGGTGTTGTATGCGTCACCTTTTCAAAGCCTGCGAGCACTGTACCGCCAACACGCTGCGTCGGTGAATGTGGATAAATAAACGATGGATTTTGCGTTTCTAATTCGATTAATTCATTCATTAGCTGGTCATACACACCATCAGGGACAACAGGATTGTCTAACACATAATACGCATAGCCGTATTGATGCAATAACTCATGTAATTCTTCTAGACGTTTTTCTAATTCGTTCATATAAACCTCCTGCTTACGCTTTCTCGATTGGTGCAAATTTTGCAAGTAGACGTTTAATGCCCTCACCTGGGAATGCAATATCTAGCTCCATATCATCTGCTTCGCCGCGTACGGTCACAACTGTCCCTGTACCCCATTTTTTGTGCACCGCTTTATCGCCGGCTTTCCAACTTTGTCCTGCTGGCTTCGGTGCACTATATGTCGGTGTCGTCGTACGTTGCTGTGTTTGCGGACGATAGCGGTCAAATGTTGCCGCGCGAGGTTGCGCTTTCGATACATGCTCGATTAACTGCTGCGGAATTTCATCCAAGAAGCGCGATGGACGATTGTATTGACTACGCCCAAAAATGGTACGCGAACCTGCGCAAGATAAGTATAAACGTTCCTCAGCACGCGTTGTGCCGACATACATCAAACGACGCTCCTCTTCCATTTCATCATCATCTTCCAATGAACGCGCATGTGGGAAAATATTTTCCTCTAGCCCAATAATGAATACGACGGGGAATTCTAATCCTTTTGCAGCGTGCATCGTCATTAAAATAATTGTGCCTTGCTCTTTTTCCTCTTCATCGAGTGCATCAATATCCGCAATTAGCGCTAAATCTGTTAAAAAGGCAATTAATGATTGGTCTTCACTGCGCGCCTCAAACGCCTTTGTTACCGTTAAGAACTCCTCTAAGTTCTCAAGACGGCTTTGCGCTTCAATCGACTTTTCACCTTCAAGCATTGCGCGGTAACCTGACTTGTCAATCACAAGCTCGACAAGCTCCGTAACCGATAAAAACTCTGACTGCTTCGTAAAGTTTTCAATCATCTCGCGGAATTTCATAGCAGCATTCGCAGCACGAGCCGTTAAGCCCATAAAGTCGACTTCTTGTAAGGAGTCAAAAATAGAGCGGTTATACTGCACCGCAAAATCAAGCATTTTATCAAATGATGTGCCACCAATACTACGCTTTGGTTCATTAATAATACGTGCGAGCGATAAGTCGTCGTCATTGTTTGCGATAAGACGTAAGTACGCCAAAATATCTTTAATTTCTTTACGGTCATAGAATTTTGTACCGCCAACAATTTGATACGGTAAATTCGATTTCACAAGCGTTTCTTCCATACCACGTGACTGTGCGTTCGTACGATATAAAATCGCAAAATCCTGTAATTTACGTCCTTCTGTACGCATTAATGTTTTAATCGTATCGACAACATGACGCGTTTCCTCGAACTCATTAGATGCTTTAAATAACGTAATGCGCTCACCTTGTGGATTGTCTGTGCGTAACGCTTTTTTGTAGCGACTTGAATTGTTTGAAATAACGCCGTTTGCCGCTTCTAAAATCGTTTTTGTTGAACGATAATTTTGCTCGAGTAAAATCACTTGCGCATTTGGATAATCTTTTTCAAACGATAAAATATTACCGATATCTGCTCCGCGCCAACGATAAATCGATTGGTCCGAGTCACCAACAACACAAATATTTTTAAACTTCGCCGCAAGTAATTGTACAAGCTGGTACTGCGAATTATTCGTATCTTGGTACTCATCGACGTGAATATACTGGAATTTATTTTGATAGTACTCTAACACATCCGGTACTTGCTTAAATAAATCAATCGTCTTCATAATTAAATCATCAAAATCTAAAGATTGATTGCGCTGTAAACGCTCTTGATAGCCTTCATATACTTGCGCCGCAATTTTTTCGAATGGATTGTTCATATTCGCATTCGCCTTAAACGTTGCTACATCAATCGTTTCATTTTTCGCTGAACTAATCGTATTTAAAAGCGCACGTGGGTCGTACTTTTTCGGGTCGATATTTTGTTCCTTTAACACACCTTTCACAACTGAAAGCTGGTCACTACCATCTAAAATCGAAAAGTTTTTCGAGTAGCCAATGCGGTCAATATTGTAACGTAAAATACGTACACACATCGAGTGGAATGTCGATACCCACATACGCTCACCTGTACCTGCACCTAAAATGCCATCAATTCGCTCTCGCATTTCACGTGCTGCTTTATTCGTAAATGTAATCGCTAAAATATTCGATGGGTACACTTGCTTCTCAACAATTAAATACGCAATACGATGTGTTAATACACGTGTTTTCCCCGAACCTGCACCTGCCATTAATAACAGCGGGCCTTCCGTTGCCTTTACCGCTGCTTCTTGCTCTTTATTCATACCTTGTAATAAATTTTTCGTAATATGCTCCACATTTACACCTCTTTACTCTACACTCACAAAAGTGAACATTTGTTCTTATTTTATCACATTTTTTACAGCGTCTACTGTTTTTAATGCCGCTTTTAAATCATCATAAATAATATTGCCAACAACGACTGTATCGGCGTATTGTGCCATCTCCGCTGCTTGTTGAACGTTTGTAATGCCACCACCGTAAAATAGGCGCGTATTTTCTAATACTTCACTTACAGCTTTCACCACTTCGACATCACCATATGTGCCACTATACTCCGCATAAAAAATCGGTAACTTAAAGTAATTTTCTGCTAAACGGGCATACGCCACAACATCATCAATACTTAAATCTGTTTTTGCTTCCGTTGCATGCGCTACTTTACAATCTGGATTTAGCACGCAATATCCTTCTGCTACAAGCTCATCCCATACCATCACATCGCCGAACTGCTTAATCGCTTCATGGTGTAAACCTTTAATCCATTTCGGGTTCTCACTATTTAATACAGTTGGAATGAAGTAATAATCAAATGCTGGTGTAATCGCATCAATTGTTGAAATTTCAAGTGCAACCGGCACACTAAAACGACGTACACGTACTAAAATATCCAGTACATTATCAAGTGTAATGCCGTCCGTACCGCCAACTAAAATAACGTCTGTGCCCGATTCACACACACGCTCTAAATCTTCATCTGAAATTGTTTTTGCTGGGTCTATTTTAAATACGTGTCTCCACTGTTTGTAATCCATTTTCCGTAACCTACCTTTAACATTTTGTTCTTGCCTTAGTATAGCGGAATTTAGATGATTATGCATTTCACGTGACAATAAAAAAGCTGAGTTCCAAGTATGCGTCCCTTGAACCTCAGCTATGCAGTATTATTTTGTGCCTTTTCCTGGTTGGAACGGTTTTTCGTCTGGATAAAGACGACCTAACATTTCATCATATGTGTCATTTCCGTAGTCGAAGCAACGACGTACACGCGAAATTGTCGCAGTTGATGCGCCCGTTTCCTTTTTAATTGTTTCGTACGTCTTTTTTAAACGTAATAAATGTGCTACTTCAAATCGTTGTGCTAACGATTGAATTTCGCTAATTGTGCATAAGTCATCAAAAAACTTGTAGCATTCCTCGATGTCCTTTAATTCTAAAACCGCTTTAAATAGCTGCTCTGTTTGATGTCCTCGAATTTTTTCAATTTGCATCATAAATTCCTCCCTTTTCGTGCTATCTGCTCTATTTCACATATATGCCACTCCACATATATTTTACAAACACTTTATATTACTTCTCCTATATTAACACCAATCAGATTCGCATAAAAAGAGAAAAACACTTTTTCAGATTAAATTGCTAAAGCCTTAGCAAATTTATTCCTATTTTCCTTGATTGTTGTATTATCGCATAATTGCAGGCATTAAAATTTTCTTTTTCATGACGTCATATAAGCCCTTTGGTGTAATGCGAATATACGGTAAATGAGTCGACTGTAAAAACAATAAGCTATATACCGGGTCGCCTTTTGAAAATCCACGTTGTTCTAACACATGAATTAATGTACGTTCCACTTCGATTAACTGCTCCATCGTTCCATCATACATACAGCCAGCCACCGTTAATGGAATTTCATGTACAACTTCGCCTTGTTCAATTAGGACAATCCCACCGTTCAATTGCTTCAAGCGTTCAAATGCTTGTTTCATCGCTTGAATATCTTTACCGATTAAAATAATATCACCCGTTGTAGAATACGAGGACGCAAAGCCTTCTACATTACCGACAAAGCCTTTAATGAACGTATTGACACGCCAATGCCCATATTTATCAAGCAGCATTAAATAACATTCATCTTCATTTTGGACAACTGAACCTTTATTAAGATGCAAATTGACGCTATACGGCTTTGTAATAACATTGTTCACAAGCTCAATTCCAAATGGCATCGAGAATTGGAAATCCTCTTCTGTTAGCGCAAAATCAATATTTAATTGCCCAAGTTGTGCCATATCTGTTTCAGGCCAGTCATATACTTCCTCACCATCACGGTACATCCACTGCCCTTTTGCCATAACTGCTTGTGGTGTTGGATGAAATTCATCTTCAAGTATATTAAGTGTCGCAAATCGACCTGTTCCGACCATGCCGTGTATATTCGACACCCCGTAATATTTCGCTACATTATAACTTGCCATATTGTACGCATCGACTGGTGAAACGCCCGCTTCTAATGCCACGCGAATACACTTATCCATAATGCCGTCTTCATAAAATGTTGATGTTGAACCGTCTGTTGTCATCATTAAATGATGGAAAATATTCCACTGACGTTCCATAATACCTTTTAAAAGCTCTGGTAAATCTGGGCGAATCGATGAATGGCGTAGCGTCACAGCATAACCTTGGTTAATGCGTGCCTCAACCTCATCAACGGTCATCGCCTCATGGTCACCATTCGCACCGAATAAACGCATTTTGGCGAGCGTCTTTTCAGAAGCTCCTGGTAAATGCGCCTCAATTTTTTTGCCTTTTAATTTCGCCGCTTGTATCCAATACAGCATTTGGTCGTCACCAGCCATAAGCTGTGGCCAACCTGTTAATTCACCACCCATTAAAACATCCGGGCGTTCAATCCATTCTAGCACCGCTTCCATTGAAAATACTTCGGACTCATGCTCAAGCTGAGACTGCGAATCAAAGCGCACCCACCAATAAAACTGCGTCGGGAGCTTCTTCCAGCTATCTAAAATTGAAAACGCTTTCTTATTTGGCAAAGATAAAAATAACACTAAGTTATCACAAAGCATAACCGATGTTCCTGTCTTCATCGCATATTTCGCAAATGAGATAGGATTATATAATTGATGTGGGTGTACATGTGGCTCAATATAGCCTGGTACAATCGTTTTTCCAGCCACATCGACAATTTCTGTATTCGTTATATTTTTAGGCATTTCTGCACCTACATACACAATACGGTCGCCAGCAATCCAAATATTGCCGAAGCGCCAATCACGAAAAACACTATGTAAATAACGTGCGTTTTGTAGGACGATTGTTGGTGCAACAAGACCATCAATAACCGCTACTTGATTACGAATTTCTCCCATTTTCCAAACCGGTTCAAACACACAACATTCCTCCTTACAGCTACTCTTTCCTTCATAGTACCACACCGTACTTTAACATAGCAAAGTGCAATCCTCCTAATGGTTAAAATTTTACATTTCATACATATGTCATTTAAAAAGAACATCGTGCGGACAAAATAAAGAAGCTGGAACAGAACCCTATTTTTGATGAAAATCAGTGTATTGAGATGATAAAAATGTGTTGGTGCGTTCCGACACAAGCGGCGACTTCAGCAGGAATAGCAATGTTTTTCTGCGACGAGTAACCGCAGGAGCATGAGCTTGAGACTCCTAAGAGGAACATCTGCCAAGAACGCCACGTCGTGTGGCAGGGCAGATGTGACAAACATCGTGTTTGCCTCAAGCCATGCCTGCGAAACGCGTCCGCTATGTGGAGTAGCACACAAAGCAGAAAAATATCCTTCAGCAGTTGTCGTTGCTGAAGGATATTTCGTTTTGTCCCAGTCACTCTTCTACTTCTGTCCTGCACGCTGTTCTCGCTTTACCTCAGCATAACATAAGCATTTATTTACTGAAATGTACGCCAGCCAATATCTGTACGGTAGAAGAAGTTCGTCCATTTCTCCGTTTGAATACCAGCATATACTTTTTGCTGTGCTTCTTTTAATGTCGCGGCTTTTGCACCGACTAATAATACGCGACCACCATTGCCAACAAATGTACCGTCCACTTCTTTCGTTCCTGCGTGGAATACGGCATGTGATTGACTTAATGCGTCTAAGTTTGGTAGTGCATTGCCTTTTTCAACATCCCCTGGATAGCCGTCTGCTGCGATTACAACACCTAGCATTGCTTCCTCTGACCACTGTAAATCAAATGCTTCTTCATTCATTAATGCTTGCATAAATAAACCGAAATCAGATGCCATACGTGGTAGTACTACTTGTGTTTCTGGGTCGCCAAAGCGCGCGTTAAACTCAATTACTTTCGGACCGTTTTTCGTTAAAATAAGACCGGCATATAAAATCCCTGTAAACGATACGCCTTCTTGCTCCATCGCTTTTACAGTTGGCACAACGATTGTGTCATATGCTGTTTTTACGATATCATCTGAAATTTGTGGCACTGGTGAATACGCACCCATTCCACCTGTGTTTGGCCCTTTATCACCGTCATATGCGCGTTTATGGTCTTGCGCAATAACCATTGGATAAATTTGTCCATTATGTACGAACGACATAAATGAAAATTCTTCACCGTCTAAAAACTCTTCTACCACAACGCGTGATGATGACTCACCGAAACGTTGGTTACCAATCATATCTTGTACTGCTTCAATCGCTTCTTCTTCCGTCATCGCAACGATTACACCTTTACCCGCTGCTAAACCGTCCGCTTTAATAACGATTGGTGCGCCTTGTGCTTGAATGTACGCCACTGCTTTATCAGCTTCTGTAAACGTTTCGTGCGCAGCTGTTGGAATATCATATTTGTTCATGATTTCCTTTGCATACGACTTAGACCCTTCAATTTGTGCCGCTGCTTTTGTCGGCCCGAAAATTGTCAAACCTTGCTCGTTAAAATAATCAACAATACCTGCTGCAAGTGGTTGCTCAGGACCAACAAATGTTAACGCAACATCATTGTCTTTTGCAAACGTTGCTAACGCTTCAAAGTCAAGCGCATCGATGGCAACAACTTGTGCATCTTGCTTCATCCCGTCATTTCCTGGTGCCACAAATACGTTCGTTACTGATGGGGCTTCGTTAAATTGTTTGGCAATGGCGTGTTCACGACCACCGCTACCGATTACTAAAATATTCATACTGTTCTCCTCCGTTGACTAACGGACAACCGCTCAATAGAAGCGCTTCTACTTAAAAAAGTTTATAAAAAATGCCCGCCTAAAAAGAGGCGAGCGTTTTTTATTATGCCGAACAATACACCAGTATCCGACCAGAATAGTGTTGTATAATCCGTAGCATAATATGTACTACGGCTATCCCCCGACCAAAGTTGATAGCAATAGCTTTGTTTTTTAAGTCGATTAAACCCCCGGCCAAAGTGGTTTAACCTTACCCTTACATCGCAATGTCTCCGGCCAGAAGACGGCGATGTGAACGGTATTGTCTGAAACGCTTTTCGTGCCTATCCGGCCAGAATAGGAACGAAGCATGTATTCTATTATACTGCGAGTTGTCGTCAGTTGCTATTAAAATCTATTATTTTTTGATTTTGTACAAGATTAGTGCTTAAAGTGACGTACACCTGTGAATACCATTGTAATACCTGCTTTATTTGCTGCATCAATCGAGTCTTGGTCTTTAATAGAACCACCTGGTTGAATGATTGCTGTAATACCTGCTGCAATTGCTGCTTCTACTGTATCGCTCATTGGGAAGAAGGCATCTGATGCTAAGCTTGCCCCTTTTGCTTTTTCACCCGCTTGCTCAAACGCAATTTTCGCTGCGCCTACGCGGTTCATTTGACCAGCACCAACGCCTAACGTCATTTGTGCATCTGTTACAACGATAGCGTTTGATTTTACATGTTTCACAACTGACCAACCAAGTTTCATAGCATCCCACTCCGCTTCTGTCGGCTCGCGGTCTGTCACAACTTTAATATCCGCTTCGTTAAAGCCAAAACGGTCTGGCTCTTGTACAAGTAAGCCGCCTTCAACTGATACTACGTTGAATTGATCTTGCTTCGCTTGTGAGAAGTCGATTGTCATTAAACGAATATTTTTCTTCGCTGTTAAAATTGTTAATGCTTCTTCTGTGAATGAAGGTGCAATAATAATTTCTAAGAAAATTGTTGATAACTTTTCAGCTGTTGCTGCATCTACTTCTTTGTTTAGTGCAATAATACCACCAAAGATAGATGTTGGGTCTGCTTCATATGCTTTGTTGAAGGCTTCTTCAATTGTTGCACCTGTACCAACACCACAAGGGTTCATGTGCTTCACAGCTACTGCTGCTGGCTTATCGAACTCTTTCACAATTTGTAAGGCTGCATTTGCATCTTGAATATTGTTGTAAGAAAGTTCTTTCCCGTGTAATTGTGTTGCATACGCGATCGAGAAATCTGAACCTAGACGCTTTTGGTAAAACGCTGCTTTTTGGTGTGGGTTTTCACCATAGCGTAAATTTTGCTTTAATTCATACGTTACGGTTAAGTTTTCTGGGAACTCTTCACCAATAGCAGATGTTAAGTGATTTGAAATATATGCATCATACGCTGCTGTATGACGGAATACTTTTGCAGCTAATGCACGACGTGTTTCAATCGTTGTTTTGCCATCTGCTTTTAATTCAGCAAGTACTTGCGTGTAGTCGTTCGCATCTACGATTACTGTTACATAATCATGGTTTTTCGCTGCAGAACGTAGCATTGTTGGACCACCGATATCGATGTTTTCGATTGCATCATCCCATGATACATTTGGCTTTGAAATTGTTTCAACGAATGGGTAAAGGTTTACACAAACGATTTCAATTGGCTCAATCCCGTGCTCTTCCATTTGCGCAACGTGGCTTGGCTCATCAAATTTCCCTAAAAGACCACCGTGAATCATTGGATTTAATGTTTTCACACGTCCATCTAAAATTTCTGGGAACTTCGTTACTTCATCAACCGCTGTTACGGCAACGTTATTATCTTGTAATAACTGTTTTGTACCACCTGTTGATAATACTTCATAGCCAAGTGCTACTAATTCTTTTGCAAACTCTAAAATACCATTTTTATCTGAAACACTAATAAGTGCGCGTTTAGTCACGACGACTGCCTCCTTGAATGTAATGTTGCTTTTTGTATCAGCGTAAGCGGCATGTTTTTGCTTGCTACGCTGCGTAACGTCTTCATGTTGTAAACGATGAAACGATTCTTTAATTTACTCGCACTTTGCCAGCAAATAATTGTTGTAATGCTTGTGTATACAGTTTATGCTCTGCTTTATGAATCGCTGCTTCTGTAAGCTCACGGTTGCCATCAATTACGTCCACTGCTATTTGTGCAATAATCGGACCTGTATCCATACCTTCATCGACAAAATGCACCGTTACGCCCGTTACTTTCACACCGTGTGCTAGCGCTTGACCGATTGCATCTTTTCCTGGGAATGACGGTAATAGGGATGGATGAATATTGACGATTTTCGATGCATACGCTGTTAATAATGTGTCGGATACTAAGCGCATATAACCCGCTAATACAACCCACTCGATGTTATTTGCGCGTAGTTCATCGACAATTGCTTGCTCATATGCCGCTTTTGAAGCAAAGCTTTTCGGGCTTACCGCGAACACTGGAATATCAAAGTTCGCTGCGCGTGTTTCGACATATGCGCCTGGCTTATCCGTTACAACTAGTGCAATGTTAGCATCTAGTTCACCACGTACAATCGCTTCTTGAATCGCTTGGAAGTTCGAACCACTTCCTGAAGCAAATACCGCAATGTTTGCTGTCATTACACTAAGCTCCCATCATGCTCTCCGTTGAAAATAACCCCTTCACCTTTGACAACACGACCAATTGTGAAAGCTTTTTCACCGTTTGCTTCAACTGCTGCAATTACTTTATCTGCGTCTGCTTGTGGCACGGCAATAACGAAACCAATACCCATATTAAATACATTATATAAATCTTTATCTGCTAATTGCCCTTTATCTTTTAGGAATTCAAAGATACGTAATACTGGCCAAGAACCTAAATCAATTTCAGTCGCTAACCCTTCTGGCATCATACGTGGTAAGTTTTCATAGAAACCGCCACCTGTTACGTGTGCACAGCCATGAACGTCCGCTGCTTTTAATGCTGCAAGTACTGGTTTTGCGTATAATTTTGTCGGTACGAGTAATGCTTCGCCAATCGGGCCTAAATCTTCATAGCCTTCTACGACTGCATCGACTGCATAGTTATGATCTGCAAAGACAACTTTACGTACTAATGAATAACCATTTGAGTGAACACCACTTGAAGCGATACCGATTAATACATCGCCTTCTGTAATCTTTTCACCTGTTACGATATCTGCTTTCTCACATGCACCTACTGCAAACCCTGCTAAATCATACTCATCTTCTTCATATAGCCCTGGCATTTCTGCTGTTTCGCCACCGATTAATGCTGCACCTGATTGTACACAACCATCTGCCACACCTTTTACGATTTGCTCGATTTTCGCTGGCTCCGCTTTTCCTACTGCTACGTAGTCTAAGAAGTATAATGGCTCTGCGCCTTGTGCAACGATGTCATTTACACACATTGCTACACAGTCGATTCCGATTGTATCGTGTTTATCTACCATAAATGCTAATTTTAATTTTGTCCCAACGCCATCTGTACCTGAAATTAATACCGGCTCTTTTAAGTTCAATGTAGACAGGTCAAACATACCGCCAAACCCACCGAATGTCCCCATTACACCTAAACGATTTGTACGCTCAACATGAGACTTCATACGTTGAACCGCCTCATAACCTGCCTCAATATTTACGCCTGCTTGTTCATATGCTTTCGACATCTTGATCCTCCTAAATTTTAAAACGCATCATTCACACTTTTTGAATACCTAGCTGAACGCTTATAAAAAACGCATTCGTGCATCTCGCACGAATGCGCATGACGTTAACACTCTTTTTCGTGTGGTAAAACTGTATCTGAATAAATTTCTGTTGGGTATTTCCCTGTAAAGCATGCCATACATAACCCACCATCTGCATCATTAAATGGACGCGCAGTGGCACGCACCATGCCTTCAGGTGTTAAAAATGTTAATGTGTCCGCTTCAATCGCTTCACGAATTTCTTCCACATTGTGACTCGCAGCAATTAATTGTTCAGGCGTTGATGTATCAATGCCGTAAAAGCATGGATTTGTCATTGGTGGTGATGTAATCATGACATGTACTTCCGCTGCCCCTGCTTCTTTTAACATGCGTACAATACGTCTTGATGTCGTACCACGTACAATTGAATCATCAACCATCACGACACGCTTTCCTTTCACCACTTGTACAACCGGTGAAAGCTTCATTTTAACACCGCGCTCACGTAGCTCTTGTGTTGGCTGAATAAAAGTACGGCCCACATAACGGTTTTTAATTAAACCTAATTCGTATGGAATCCCACTTTCTTCTGCAAAACCAATCGCTGATGATAGCGATGAATCCGGTACACCGGTTACAACATCCGCTTCAATAGAGCCACATTCACGTGCTAATTCACGACCCATACGTTTACGTGCCATATGTACATTTACACCGTCAATATTTGAGTCAGGACGTGCAAAGTATACATATTCCATCGCACACATTGCGCGCGGATGTTGCTCTTCAATAATGCTATCGACTTCTAAACCATTTTTAGTAATGTACAGTAGTTCGCCTGGCTGTACATCACGTACAAATTCTGCACCGATTAAATCAAATGCACATGTTTCAGATGCCACAACCCAAGCATCGCCTAATCTACCTAATGCGAGTGGACGTAAACCGTTACGGTCACGCGCAACAATCATCATATCTTTTGTTAAAATCAGCAGTGAAAATGCACCTTTTAATAAAGATAATGCATTTTTCACTTTCGCTCGGAACGGTGAGTGCGACGACTTTTTAATTAAGTGAATAACTACTTCTGTATCAGATGTTGAATTGAAAATACTCCCTGAACGCTCTAGGTTTTGCTTTAAGTGATTAGCATTTACTAAGTTCCCGTTATGCGCAATCGCTAAAGTACCTGTTGATGAACGAAATAATAGTGGCTGTACGTTTTCAATGCCCCCACCACCAGCAGTTGGATAACGTACGTGCGCGATGGCCGCATGACCTGTCGCTGCACGTAGTTTTTCTTCATTAAATACGTCATTTACTAAACCTTCACCTTTAACCGGACGCAAAGTTTCGCCATCTGTCACGACGATACCTGCTCCTTCTTGTCCTCGGTGTTGTAGTGCATGTAAGCCATAATAGCTTAGCTGTGCACTTTCTTGATGGCCCCATATGCCAAAGACGCCACATTCCTCGTTTAAGCCTCTGATTTCAGTAAGCATGGGATTGCTCCTTTCCAAGCAGAACGGAATTCCTCCACTGAACCTTCTACTAACACGCCAGCGTCTCCGTTTAATGTAAGTTTTGCATCGTCTGTTACGACACCAATTTCTGTTGCGTCTGTTGCGATTTTTTCAAATGCTTCTTTATGTTCTGGCTTCACGGTAATCACGAAGCGAGATTGAGACTCAGAGAATAATGCTGTTGTTGCTGAACCTGAAAGTGTTGCTTGAATCCCTAAGCCGTTTGCAGCGAATGTTGATTCAACAAGTGCTACTGCTAAACCACCTTCTGATACGTCATGTGCTGATGCAACAACACCTGCTTGAATCGCTTCAAGAACTTGTGCTTGGTGCTTCGCTTCTACGTCTAAGTCGATTGTCGGTGCTTGACCGAAAATACGTCCCTCTACAAGCTTTTGTAATTCAGAACCACCGAATTCTGTTTTCGTTTCACCGATTACATACACGATGTCGCCTGCGTTTTTCACATCTTGTGTCGTTACATGTGCTAAATCTTGTACAAGACCAACCATACCAATTGTTGGTGTTGGGTAAACCGCTTCACCTGAACGTTCGTTGTACATTGACACGTTACCACCGATAACTGGTGCATCTAATGCTAAACATGCTGCAGCGATACCGTCAGCTGATTTTTGAATTTGCCAGAAGATTTCTGGTTTTTCTGGGTTACCGAAGTTTAAGCAGTCTGTAATGGCAAGTGGCTTACCGCCTGAAGCAACGATGTTACGTGCCGCTTCTGCAACTGCAATTTTACCACCTGTTGTTGGGTCTAAGTAAATGTAGCGAGAGTTACAGTCTGTAGTCATTGCTAAACCTTTATTTGTACCGCGCACACGTAATACAGCAGCATCTGAACCAGGTGCTACGACTGTGTTTGTACGTACTTGGTAATCGTATTGGTCATATACCCACTCTTTAGAAGCGATTGTTGGCGCTTGTAATAAAGCAGATAATGTTTCTTTATAATCCGTTACAGCTGGCTCAGCATTTTCCATTGCTTGGTACTCTGCAAAGTATGCTGGCTCTGCTTCTGGCATAATGTATACTGGTGCATCTTCTGCAAGTGCATCAGCAAGTACTTCTGCCACTACTTCACCGTTATGGATAAGACGTAACATTTTGTCGTCTGTTACGCGACCTACTGCTACTGCGTCTAAATCATATTTATCAAAAATTACTTTAATTTCATCTTCGCGACCAGCTTTTACAACCATTAACATACGCTCTTGAGACTCAGAAAGCATCATTTCGTAAGCCGTCATGCCTGTTTCACGTTGAGGAATTAAATCCAAGTTCATTTCTACACCAGTACCTGCTTTAGAAGCCATTTCTGCTGAAGATGATGTTAAACCTGCTGCACCCATGTCTTGAATCCCAACAAGAGCGTCTGATTTTACAACTTCTAAACAAGCTTCAAGTAATAGCTTCTCCATGAATGGGTCACCAACTTGAACTGCTGAACGCTTTTCGTCAGCCTCTTCTGATAATTCTTCAGATGAGAATGTTGCCCCGTGAATACCGTCACGACCTGTTTTTGCCCCTACGTACATAACCGTGTTGCCAACACCTGCTGCTACACCTTTTTGAATGTCTTTATGGTCGATTAATCCAACGCACATTGCATTTACAAGCGGGTTGCCTTCATAGCAAGGGTCAAATTGGACTTCGCCACCAACTGTTGGAATTCCGATACAGTTACCGTAACCAGCAATACCAGCGACAACTTCTTCAAATAAATATTTACCACGCGCTGATTTTAATTCACCAAAGCGTAATGAGTTTAACATCGCGATTGGACGTGCGCCCATTGAGAATACGTCACGGATAATCCCGCCTACACCTGTTGCTGCACCTTGGTACGGCTCGATAGCAGATGGGTGGTTATGTGATTCCATTTTGAATACAACCGCTTGCTCATCACCGATATCAACAATCCCTGCACCTTCACCAGGACCTTGTAACACTTGAGGACCTGACGTTGGGAATTTACGTAATACTGGCTTTGACTTTTTATAAGAACAGTGTTCAGACCACATTACAGAGAATAAACCGATTTCTGTCCAGTTTGGCATACGCCCTAATTTTTCGACAGCTAAGTCGTACTCTGCATCTGTCATACCCATATCAGCATACAGACGTTGCTCTTTAATTTGCTCCGCTGTTGGCTCGAATTTAGTTGTTGACATGTTGTTCCCTCCACTGCTTAACAATTGATTTGAATAATTTTAGACCGTCTGCTCCGCCAACGATTTCGTTTGCTGCGCGCTCTGGGTGAGGCATCATTCCAAGAACGTTACCTTGTTCGTTTACAATCCCTGCGATGTCTTCTAAAGAACCGTTTGGATTTTCACCTGAATATGTGAACACGATTTGGTTATTCGCTTGTAACTGCGCTAATGTCGCATCGTCACAGTAGTAATTTCCTTCACCGTGTGCGATTGGGATTTGAATTTCTTCACCCGCCGCATATTGGTTTGTAAATAATGTGTTGTTGTTTTCTACTTTTAACGTCACTGTACGACACATGAATTTAAGGTTTTTATTACGTAATAGTGCGCCTGGTAATAAACCTGACTCTGTTAAGATTTGGAATCCATTACATACACCTAATACTGGCTTACCTTGTGCTGCAAAGTCTTTTAACGCTGTCATAATGTTTGATTGGTTCGCCATTGCGCCACAACGTAAGTAGTCGCCGTATGAGAAGCCACCTGGTACTAATGCACCGTCGAAGCCTTCTAAGCTTGTTTCTGTATGCCAAACGTATTCTACTTCTTCACCTAATTCGTCTTTGATCGCATGATACATATCGATATCACAGTTAGACCCTGGGAAAACGAGTACTGCAAATTTCATGGAATTAAGCCTCCTCGATTTCATAACGGTAGTTTTCGATTACCGTATTAGTTAACACTTTTTCACACATTTCTTTTACGATTGCGTCCACATCGCGATCCGTGTCAGCGATTGTTACTTCTAAATATTTACCGATACGTAAATCTGCAACTTCTTCGTAACCAATTTTGTGTAATGAACCTTGTACTGCTGAACCTTGTGGGTCTAAAATGCTCTCTTTTAACGTTACGTAAATTTTAACCTTTTTCATGACTATTATTTGCCTCCAAGTTTTTCAAGAATGATTTCATATACTTCTGTTAAGTTACCTAGGTCACGTCTGAATACATCTTTGTCGAGCTTTTGTCCTGTAGTAGCATCCCATAAGCGACATGTATCTGGTGAAATTTCATCTGCTAATAACACATTGCCTGCTCCATCGCGTCCAAACTCTAGCTTAAAGTCAATTAGCTCAACACCTACCTCCGCAAATAGTGGACGTAAAATATCGTTTACTGCTAACCCTTGCTTATACAGTTCTTCTACTTCTGTTGCAGTTGCAATCCCTAATACATCAATATGCTCCGTTGTGATATGTGGATCACCAAGTGCATCATCTTTGTAATAATATTCAACAATTGGACGTGGTAGTGCTGTTCCTTCGTCAAAGCCTAAACGCTTCGATAAGCTGCCTGCTGCAATATTGCGCACTACAACTTCAATTGGAATAATATCTACACGACGTACAAGCTGTTCGTTTGGCGACAATTGTTTTACGAAATGTGACGCAATTCCGGCTGCTTGTAATTTTTCGAATATTAAGGTTGTGATTTTGTTATTAAGATTACCTTTACCATCAATTTCGGCTTTTTTCTCACCGTTAAATGCTGTTGCGCTATCTTTATACTCCACAAAGAGGATTTGCTCATCCTCTGTGGCGTATAAACGTTTTGCCTTACCTTCATATAAAAGCTGACCTTTATTCATTGTGTGATTCCCCCAGTTTAGTTTAGTCCTAGACGTTCAAAGATCATATCAACTTGTTGAATATGATAGTTGTAGTCGAAGCAGTCTTCAATTTCTTCCGGTGTTAAATGCGAAGTAATTGTTTCATTTGCTTCTACCAGTGGACGGAACTGCGTTTGCTCATCCCATGCACGTGCTGTTAGTGGCTGAACTGTATCGTATGCTTCCTCGCGTGATAATCCTTTGTCGATTAACGCTAGTAAAATACGTTGAGAATAAATTAAGCCAAATGTACGTGTCATATTGCGCTTCATATTCTCAGGGAATACCGTTAAGTTTTTCACAATGTTGCCAAAGCGGTTTAACATATAATTTAATGTGATTGTTGCATCAGGAATGATTACGCGCTCTGCTGACGAGTGTGAAATATCACGCTCATGCCATAACGCTACGTTTTCAAACGCTGTTACCATGTAACCGCGCATTAAACGTGCCATACCTGTCATATTTTCAGAACCAATTGGGTTACGTTTATGCGGCATTGCAGACGAGCCTTTTTGGCCTTTTGCAAATGCCTCTTCCACTTCACGCGTTTCTGATTTTTGTAAGCCACGAATTTCTGTCGCAAACTTTTCAATTGATGCAGCAATTAATGCTAATGCCGACATATATTGTGCGTGACGGTCACGCTGTAATGTTTGCGTTGAAATCGTTGCGGCAGCTAAACCTAAGTTTTTACAAACGTATGCTTCTACTGCTGGGTCGATATTGGCATATGTCCCAACCGCACCTGACATCTTACCTGTTTCGATTACTTTTGCTGCTGCTTCAAAACGCTCTTGGTTACGCAGCATTTCTTCACGCCATAATGCAAGTTTTAAGCCAAATGTTGTTGGCTCTGCATGTACACCGTGCGTACGTCCCATCATAACCGTGTTTTTATGCTCTTTTGCGCGCGCTTCAATAATGTCGATAAAGTTTTGAATGTCTTTACGTAAAATATCATTCGCTTGTTTAATTAAATATGAAAGTGCTGTGTCGACTACATCTGTTGACGTTAATCCGTAGTGAACCCATTTGCGCTCTTCACCCAGTGTTTCAGATACCGCACGAGTAAATGCTACTACATCGTGACGTGTTTCTTGCTCAATCTCTAAAATACGGTCAATGTCAAATGACGCGTTTTCGCGAATTAATTTAACATCCTCTTTCGGAATATCACCAAGCTCAGCCCATGCCTCACATGCTAAAATTTCCACTTCTAACCATGCTTGATAACGATTTTGCTCTGTCCAAATTGCGCCCATCTCGGGTCTCGTATAACGTTCAATCATCTGTAGTTTGCTCCTTTATTCTGGCCAAATACCAGATTTTTCAATTTCAACTAATGTTCTCTCAACATCTTCCGTCATGATCGTCACATGGCCCATTTTGCGGTTTACTTTCGCTTCCGCCTTGCCATATAAGTGAAGTGACCAATCCGGGTAGTTCGAAATGGAGTTGCTTAGTGGCATTACGTGCTGTCCTAGAACGTTCACCATAATCGACGGTGCCCATAGCTTCGGTTTACGTAATGGCCAACCACACACAGCGCGAATATGCTGATGGAACTGTGACACATTACAAGCTTCGATTGAATAATGCCCTGAGTTATGCGGACGCGGTGCTAATTCGTTAATAACGATATCCCCGTTCTCTAATACAAACATTTCTACAGCGACTGTACCGACTAAATCTAAATAGTCTGCAATTTGTGTCGCCGCTTTCTCTGCTTTTTGTGCTGTCGTTTCATCAATACGTGCTGGCACGATTGTTTCGTGTAAAATATGATGAACATGAATGTTTTCGCCTACCGGTAAGCAACACGTTTCGCCGTTACCGTTACGCTGAACAATCACTGAAATTTCTTTTGTAAATGGTACAAATCCTTCTGCGATGCATTGTGAATGTTCAAATAAACTTTCTGCAAGTGGTAAATCCTCGTTACTTTTTAATAATTGCTGTCCCTTACCGTCATAACCGCCTCGTGCTGTTTTCACGATGCAAGGATAGCCAATCGTTTCAATTTGCGCAACTAATTCTTCATATGTATTAGCTACAATATAAGGTGCTACTGGACATCCAGCTTCAACAATCGCTGCTTTTTCCGTTACACGGTTTTGCGTAATGCGAACAAGCTCTGCGCCTTGTGGTACATAGGCGATTGTCGTTAAACGTTTTAAGCCGTCATAATCGATGTTTTCAAACTCATACGTGATGACATCACTTACTTCTGCTAATTCCTCTAACGCTGCCTCATCGTCATAATTGGCAACGATGCGAATATCTGCTACTTGCCCACACGGTGAATCCATTGAAGGTTCTAACACCGCTACTTTAAAGCCTGCTTCTTTCGCGGCAATTGCCATCATACGACCGAGTTGACCGCCACCGATAATACCAATTGTTTGCCCTGGATAAATCATTTTTGTCACAGTAAGTCACCTGAGCTTTCTAGCACTTGCTGTTTTGTTGCTTCACGACGCGCTTCTAAACGCGCTGCAATCGCTTCGTCAGTCGTTGAAAGAATTTGTGCTGCAAGTAAACCTGCATTCGTTGCACCAGCCTTACCGATTGCTACAGTAGCAACTGGCACTCCCCCAGGCATTTGTACGATTGATAATAATGAATCTAAGCCATTTAACGCACGTGATTGTACCGGCACGCCAATAACAGGTAATGTCGTTTTTGCTGCAACCATTCCTGGTAAGTGTGCTGCACCGCCTGCACCGGCAATAATGACATGAATGCCACGCCCTCGTGCAGCTTCTGCGTACTCAAACATTAAGTCTGGCGTACGGTGTGCTGAAACAACTTGCTTTTCATACGGAATTTGTAATTCGTCTAAAATATCGCAAGCATGCTTCATCGTTTCCCAATCACTTGAACTGCCCATAATGACACCGATTTTCGGATTCATAAATTACGCTCCTTTAAAGTTCCAAAAATGTAGATTTACTTGTTCTCATTAATGAATCTCTTGTTCAGATGTAGTAAGACAAAAAAAGTCCTCAAACAATCTACTTCTCATCATATCTATGATAAGAAAGCAGATTACTTGAGGACACCTTGTGATAATAAAGTTTGTGGTTTCTCCATGAAGCTCACACCTTTCTATCGTTACCGCACCAAAAGTTGCTTTCCCACATAGTCCAGCATTACGGTGCCGGGTAGAAACACTAGAGCCAATTCTCTAGCATATATGAGGGATTCAATAATGTTTTTCCTTCTCACATTTTAACAACACATTTGCAGTGCGTCAACGAAAAAATGCGAACGATAAATTTTCAGAAAACAATATTGTTCGGTTTTTCAACTGTACATTAATTATTCTTCTACTTTTAAGCCTTTAAACTGTATTTTTTGACGTAATACTGTCGGTTCACCATTTACGATATGAAAAATTGGTTCTTCACGTCGCCCCACTGGCATATAGCCTTGTTGCTTCATTCTTTCCAAACATTGCTCAATTGTTTCCAATTCTTCGACGTCAAACCAAAGTTGTTTTTTTGACATTGTTGTATGCACTCCTATAGTTTTGTTCATTATAACAAGAAAAGTATACAGTAATTGCGAACAATTGATGGCGTTTTTTGCATCTACATGCAAGTAAAAGCTTGAAAGTTTTTGACGCAAAGAAAAGCGAGGCGAACATGAATACATCATTGCGACAAATGATAAACAAGAGGTTTTTTTCTGCAAAGCTGCTGAATCGACAGATAGCTTTCTACGCTTTATATAGAAAGAAAAGAAAGAAGCAAAAAAGCGCCTCACACATTATTGTGCGGGCGCATAAATAATTCATTAAAAATAAACAAAGAAAAACGAGATACGAACCGAATTCGTACCTCGTTTTTTGCGAAGCGACGTCCTACTCTCACAGGGGGAACCCCCCAACTACCATCGGCGCTAAAGAGCTTAACTGCTGTGTTCG
>NZ_MASJ01000008.1 GCF_001700315.1 Caryophanon tenue
GAAATGACGATATTTCTCCTAACACTTTGTTTTGTCTCAACCTCTTTTGTTATGATGATAACAATTTTAAACTGACTGCTGCTCCGATACCTGTCCAAATACATAAACCGACAATTAAAAGTTCGAATACTTTAAGCCAACGACCGAGCTACGTTCAACTCATGCACTAACGAAGAGTGCCACCGTTCCCGAAATACGCGCATATTAAGCATTATCCGTAACGACAAATTGCTGTTTTTTCTGCACGACTGCTCGAATCGGTGACGCATCGCCACCTTGAATCGCAAGTGGCAAACCGATAAAATCGTAAAAGCCAGTGCTACAAGCTTGCAGCATTAAATTTTCGATAATGGTCATGCCTGTATCATTGCAAGCTTGATGCGCGACAAGTGGCGCACCAAATGCATCCACAGATGGTGCGTCTGTGCCGATTAAACGGATGCCGTGCGTCGCTAAAAAATGAATAGCTTCTGGTGAAAATGCTGTGAACGCCTCATCAAATGTAAATGGATGATGCGCTTTTTTTGTTTTGACAAAAAGGCGTGTAGAGTCTGGTAATGAACACGCACGTAAAAAATCGACCGTAATGTATGTTTCACTCGTTGCATCGACTATATACACATCACCGATAAATAAATCGACCGGTAGCGCATCAATGGACTTGCCAAAATCGTCATAATGATACGGTGCATCGACATGTGTGCCAGCATGAACGCTCATTTGAATTTGCCCGACATTTGCGCCGTCTTGTTCGTAAGTGGCATCCAGTTTATAAGTAAATGGTGTATCTTCTGGCCAAACGGGCATCGTATTTCGTAATGGCATCGTAATATCAATCCACATAAAAAATCCCCTTTCATCGTTACCTATATGTATGTTTACTATACCGCATTTAAAAAAACTATGGATAAATTGTACTGGAATAGGGTATTTTATGAAAGAAACATTTATAATGGAGGAGAGCAACCGTTTTTGTAAAAAGGAAGGGAAGAGTAGATGATGAGAAAACGCATCGGCATTCGCTGGAAGATAACGAGCGGTTATGTTTTTTTAATTGCTTGTTTATTAGTAGCGGGTGTCTTTTTGAATACCCAAATTAACGACATAAAAGTACAGCGTGATGAAATCATTTCGTATGATACAAAAATGCGTACGATGTCGAACCGGTTAGAGCGACATGTGTTGGCGATGGAATCGTCATTACATCGTTATTTAATCACAAGTGAAAGTCGTTATTTAGAAGCATACTATGAAAATGCAGGCGCGTGGGAAACGACGTACTATGAGTTAGGGGGATTTGTACAGACGTATTCGACACGACAAGAAAATTTAGATTATATTTATCGCGATATTGAAGAGTGGATAGCGACGATTGCCCAGCCTTTAGAGCAAGCCATTCGTGCTAATAATCGTGAAGAAATGATTGAAGCGTTTAACGGTGAGCAAAGCAGTGAAGCAATCAGCGATTTACAGCTACAATTTACGGAGTTTCGTAATGTCGAAACAGAGGCGATTGCCAATAAAATTGTTGAGCTAGATGCGAAAAATGAGCGCTTAACGATAAGTTTATTTTTCGCATTAGGGTTTATTGCGATTTTAGCGGTACTGATTTTTAATACGATTTCGCGTCGTGTTGTGACGTCGATTACAGATGTAACCGAAGCATTACACAATATTGAAGCTTCAAACGGTAAAGGACGTAAACGACTAGTGGCGACAACGAATGATGAAATGAAAGATTTAGTTGATGCAACAAATGCGCTATTAACGACGATGGAAAACCGTCAGTGGCTGCAACAAAACTTAGCGGATGTGTTACTAGAGTACCAAGGGATTGAGGAAGTGTCGGAGCTTGGGCAAACATTGCTGAAATCTCTTACAACACGTACAAGGTCCGTATACGGTACTTTTTATATGCAAGATGCAAAAGATGCAACGAAATATGTTAAGCTTGCGACCTTTGCTGAAGCAAGACATGATATCGGTCGAACACATTTCCATATCGGTGAGGGTTTAATTGGGCAAAGTGTGTTAGAAGGACGTGCGCTTAGCTATGAAAACCGTGAAAATGGTCTCCGCTTTATTGAAACAGCACTTGGTGATATTCAAGTTGCAAATGGCTTAATTGTACCGATTATGTTTGAGAAGCAAGTTGTTGCGGTGATGGAAATTGCGGCGATTCAAAATTATACTGCGCAGCATCGTGCATTAATTAATGAAGTTGTTGAACGAGTAGGTGTAACGATTAACAGTATTCAAACTCGACTGGAAATTACACGTTTATTAACAGCTTCTCAGTTGCAAACAGAAGAGCTTCAAGCACAGTCAGAGGAACTGCAAACGCAATCAGAAGAATTGCAAATGCAGACCGAAGAGTTAACAGCGATTAATGAACAGCTCGAGGAACGTACAAAAGATGCTGAACAGAAAACGCGTGAATTACAGGTGATACAAGTCGAGCTTGAGCAAAGTGCTGAGCAGTTGCGTCAAAGTTCTAACTATAAGTCGGAGTTTTTAGCGAATATGTCGCATGAGCTGCGTACACCGTTAAATAGCATTTTAATTTTATCGGAAATGCTTGCAGAAAATGCCGACAACCGTTTAGAAGATGAAGAGTTGGAGTATGCGACAATTATCCATAAATCAGGTGAGGATTTACTAGCATTAATTAATGATATTTTAGATTTATCAAAAGTGGAAGCGGGCAAAATGGATGTGTGGTTTAGTGAAACGGACTTACGTGAATTGCCACAGCATTTAGAAAGTATGTTTACACCGGTTGCACAGCAAAAGAATTTGCAGTTCCATGTAAATATCACGAAAAACGTCGCAACGCCGTTCCATACAGATGTGAAGCGATTCCAGCAAATTTGTAATAACTTAATTTCTAATGCACTGAAGTTTACAGAAGAAGGTAGTGTGCGTGTGAAAATCACAGCACCGCCCGTAACGGAGCAAATGCAAGAAATAAGCGAGCAATGGATTGCGCTAAGTGTTACCGATACAGGTATCGGTGTAGAAGAGCAAAAACAAGAGCTGATTTTTGAATCCTTCCAACAAGTAGACGGAGCAACAATGCGTAAATACGGTGGAACGGGACTTGGTTTATCGATTTGCCGAGAGTTTACAAAATTATTAGGTGGCTGGATTACACTACAAAGTGAAGTAGGCGTAGGCAGTACATTTACGGTGTATATTCCGAGCTTACCACAGGGGCTTCAACGTATTGTAGAAGCGCCAATACCACGCACACCGAAAGTATTGCCAGTGGAACGCGTGTATACGAACGAAGTATTTAATGGCAAAACAATTTTACTAGTCGATGATGATAGCCGTAATATTTTTGCATTAAAGCAAGCGCTAGAGCAAAAAGGTGCGACTATCATCGAAGCAGGAAATGGTGTAGAAGCGTTAGAAAAGCTAGAGCAACATACAGAGACCGATATTATTTTAATGGATATTATGATGCCAGAAATGGACGGGTATGAAGCGACGCGTTATATTCGTCAGCAATTACAGCTTGATTTGCCAATTATTGCGTTAACGGCGAAAGCAATGAAGCAAGATCGAGAAAAGGCTATTGCTGTTGGGGCATCTGATTATGTGACAAAACCACTCAACTTAGAACAGCTATTTTCTGTATTAACAGTATGGCTTGCGAAAAAGGAACATCATTATGGATAAACAACAGTTAGAATTACAGCTTTTACTGGATGCAATTTATGCTTTGTCTGGCTATGATTTTCGCGAATATAATCGCAGCTCGATTTTACGACGTATCGAGCATCGTATACGTCTTGAACAACTGCCAACCATTACGCGTTTAACGGCTGAAATCATTCATAACGAACCGTTGTTACATACGGTGTTAAATGATTTTTCAATCAATGTTACTGAAATGTTTCGTGACCCATTATTCTTCCGTACATTGCGCACCGATGTTTTGCCGAAACTAGCACATTTAGAGCGCATTCGTATATGGCACGCCGGCTGTGCAACGGGGGAAGAGGCGTATTCGATGGCGATTTTGCTAAAGGAACAAGGGCTACTTGAACGAGCAACAATTTATGCAACAGATATGAATGAGCAAGTGTTATTACGTGCAAAAGAAGGCGCCTTTTCACTTCAAAAAATGCAAGGCTATACGAAAAATTATTTATTAGCAGGCGGCGAGGAAGCTTTTTCAGATTATTATAAGACGGAAAATAACCGCGCGATTTTTAATCAAGAATTGCGAGAGGCCATTACATTTGCACAACATAATTTAGTAACGGACCAGTCATTTCAAGAGTTTGATATGATTTTATGCCGCAATGTGCTCATTTATTTCTCTGTACCATTGCAACATAAAGTACAAAAGCTTTTTTATGAAAGTTTAGCACGGGGTGGCTATTTAGGGTTAGGCGATAAGGAAACGATTCAGTTTACACCGATTGCCCGTCACTATCACGCGATTGATGTCGCGGAACGTATTTACCAAAAATCGTAAAGAAAAGCGTAGCGCAAAAAAAGCCTTCAGCAAGGATCCTTGCTGAAGGCTTTTAGTTTTGTCGCATATTTTGTCGTTACGTTGCTTGAATTAACACGACGCACATATCATCGGGTTGGTTTTGCTGGAGCGTTGGACAAACTAAATAATCAATCGGTGCTTGTTCATGCGTCCAGTTTGAGCTTGCAATTATCTGTAATTTTTTATCTGCTTTAAATTCGTCAGGTTCCATTGCTTCAAGAACACCGTCTGTAAACAGGACAATTTGAAGCGACGTTTCGTACGTGAGTAACGCTTTTTGCACAGTCATATCTTCTACAAAGCCAACAGCCCAGCTTGTTTGTGAAAGTGGCACTGTTTTTGTGCCATCGACAAGCGCATAGGCAGTCGGATGTCCTGCATTTACATATTCAACCGTTTTATGTTGTGTGTCGATAATTAAATAGACCGCTGTGAAATAATACAAAATGTTTTCTTGTTCATTATGTAAAAGGTTCATATAGCGGTTTAACTCAGCTATGACAAGTTCAGGCTCTGTTAACTTGGAAATCGCCTCTCGTAAAATCGAGGAGATATACATACAAACGAGCGAGGCAGATACACCATGTCCCATCATATCAAGTAAAATACAAGCATAACGGTGCTCGTCAATTTTGTGCCAATAATATAAGTCCCCTGCTAAATTCGACGACGGCAAATACGAGGCTGTAATGCTTAAATGAGGTTGGTTAATGGATGGGCTTAATAAACTTTGCTGCACACGTGCAGCTAAGTTTAATTCACGTGCAACATTACTTTCTTGTTTTTTATGCCAGTCCAACTCAGATTTTAAGCGCTGCGCCACACGTAAACGCGCCAAGAGCTCAACTTTGTTAATAGGCTTTGTAATATAGTCGATGCCACCAACATCAAGTGCTTCAGATAATTTGAATTTATCTTCGAGCGCTGTGACGAAAATGACTTGGATATCTTTAAAGCGAGCATCCTCTTTTAATCGACGACATGCTTCAATGCCATCCATTTCAGGCATCATCACATCGAGTAAAATAACTTCGACATTTTGCCATTGATTTGATGGACAAGTTAAATATGTAAACATTTCTTTTGCGGATTGGCATGAAACAAATTGGTCAATGCCATCACTTTTTAAAATCTTTTCGATTACAAATAAATTTACTTTATTATCATCTACTAGAAGAATAGTCATACGAATTGTTCACCTAATCTCTTTATACTTTACTATTCTGACACTCTTTATAAGTATACAGAAATGTCAAATGAAAGTGAACGAATAACCACTTGTTCCTGATGGGAGCTGACAAAAACAGTTCATTGGATATAGTGAGCGAGTAGGATTTTACTATAAAATAAAAGGAAGGTAGCGATATTGATAATATCACCACCAACCTTTTAAAACACCATTAGTGCAATATAACCGATTAAAAATAACCAACACATCGCAATCATGTAAAGTGCCCATTTCATATCGACATACATATTTATCGCACGCGCAATAAAATGATACGTTAAAAACACCATTAGTAAAAATAATGCAAAGCTAGATGGGAACATCAATGTCGCAAATACTTTAAAGAGCATGGTTGGTTCGCCACTATCGAAAATGGCATGAAGCATTACATTCATTAAGCGTGTGTAGGCAAACGTTAATATCATACTAACGATTGAGAAAACGATTACTCCAAAGCGGTTCACGTCTGCCACCTCACAATTTATTCTGCTTTATTATAGCAATTATTTTACGTGTCGACTATACGAAAAGCCCAGTAAAAGAAGAAACCGCATGCGTGTCAAAAACAAAGCGAAAAGGAAATATGCTACAATAAAACAACGAATAAGGGAGGGATATGGATGCGTAGAGAAGCGGAATTATTGTGGCGTCGCGAAAAATATGCGGTCATGTATTACAGTCAGGCACATTACAATCGTATACGCCTCTTAATGCGAGAAAATGCGGCTGTTGCAGACATTCAAGTAGCGATTGCAGAAGCTTATAGCATACAGCCGACAGCCGGTAGTCAGCGCAATGCGATTCAGCATATGTGGGGCTATTTTAAAAAATATGCGACAGCTGAAGAGAAGCAGCGTTATGAGCAATATATTGCACAGGACGACTTTTTAGCGCTACGCCATTATCTCGCGCAACTTGCTGTACAGTATAACGTGACATATTTACAAGAAAGTACGATTTTACAAAACATCGAGGAGAACGTAATGAAAACAATTTTAGTAACAGGCTTTGAGCCATTTTTACAATTACCGGTAAACCCAACCGAGCAAATTGCACGCGCATTAGACGGGCAACAATTCGGTGATTACATCGTACACGGCAAAGTATTGCCAGTTGATTTTCACGAATCAGAAAAGGTGCTAAAAGAATATTTGACGGCATTAGCACCAGATATTGTCGTATCGTTAGGCGTAGCGGCAGGACGTCATCAAGTTACACCTGAACGCATCGCAATTAATGTGAAGGACGGCGAAGTGGACAATAAAGGTTATGCGCCGACAGATGAAGCAATAGATGCAGATGCAGCGGACGGGCTGTTTACAATGTTGCCGATTCGTGCATTTGTGACGGCATTACAAGAAGCAGGATATCCAGCTAAAATTTCCAATAGTGCAGGGACGTATTTATGCAATAACATTATGTATGCTGGCTTGCAGTATGCACAGCAGTATCAGAAGCAGGCTGGGTTTATTCACGTGCCCGCAAACTTTGATATTAGCATTCGTCATCCACGCATTCCAGGGTGGCATCAACGTGATATTCAAGCAGCGGTTGAAATTTGCTTAACAACGTTAACGAAAGCATAAAAAAATGTGTGCCGCGGCACACATTTTTTTATTGCACTGATGAAAGTGCATAATATTCGAAAATTTCACCAGATTGTGGGTCTACATGATACGTGCGACGATCTGTGTAAAAACAATACATACCATCCTCGACACAAAAATCTTTATGACGTGGAAAGATGTCATCGTCCGTAACCGCACTTACTAATGCCTTTGCCTGCTCATATGTATAGTCAGGGAAGGATTGAACGATTAACCAATAGACGCATAATAAACTTGCTGGAAAAATAGCTGTCCACGGTGTTTGTACCGTTACATCAAAGTTATTTGCCCAAATTCCGCACGTAAGCAATATCCCACCTACTAAACAAATAAAGCCATTTTGGAGCATCGGCTCTACTCCAGCATATACATAATTTACATAGAAGAGCCAAATGCCAATCAAACATAACACAATGCTTACTAAAATTGGTAGTAACATAAAATCCCTCCTTTATGTATAAATAATTCTCGTTTATGTAATTTTAAAACATTTATGTGAAAAATGAAATCGTTTTCAAGTAGAAAAATAAAGAAATGATAGTTTTTCATCAAAATGAATATAAAGACTTATTTATGTACAAAATTCGCACATAATATAGAAAAAAGACGCATGATTATATTTTTTATGAATTATTTTACAAAAAATATTGAAAAAGTTGAAGGGAAGTGTTAGCATGTTCCTATCAAATGAATATGGCGTTGATAAGGATGAGTACGTAAACGAAAGTTTTCAAGAGAGCTTCTGATGGTGAGAATGAAGCAAACGGACCTTACGGAATATGACCTTTGAGCCTCGTACCGAATTAATAGTAGGCTACGACGAGCGGCACTCGTTACAACGGCAACAGTATGAACACGTACTGGCAGAGGTGAGCAATGTGAATTGCTGACAAAATTAGGTGGTAACGCGATGATTAATCGCCCTAATCGTACAACGTGACGATTGGGGGTTTTTTTATGAAATCAAGAAGGGCCTTACAAACATGCGAATTGCATAAAAAAGCTGCTAGTTGTGTAACAACAATTGAAATGGGGTTACAACATGAAAACGATTGACCAGATTTTCACTCGTATGGCGAGTACAACTTACTTTGATGAAAGCAACTTCTTACGAGAGCAGACCACGCAGCCTCAAGTGATTGAGCAATGTTTAACGCAATTGTCTCAACTACACTATGAGTCGGTCACAGATTTTTATGCCATTACGGCTAACGTCGCGTATGCCTATCATTTACTGAACGAACCCGCAAAAGCGATACAATATTATGAAAAAGCAATGCAAGTTTTAATTGATGGTGATGCACCATTATGTGGTACGTACATTCGCTTAGCGGATGTGCAAATGTATGATGGACAGTACGAAGCTGCAAAGTGTAGTCTTTTACGAGCACAGCGCTTACTTCAACAATACGGTCACCAAGAGTATGAGCAAGTGCTGTTTGAACAGCTTGCCAAATTATATTGGCTTCAACATTCATTTGAAGATGCACATGCATTTGTTGAAAAAGTGCTCTTGCTCCAGCATCGTACACAGTCATTATTAACGCAAACCATTTTGCGTCATACAGCATCATTACGGTATGCGTAAATTTTTGAGCGCATGATAAAAGAAAGCACACGTACAATCGCGTCAGATTGTGCGTGTGCTTTTTGTTGTACGAGTAGAACGAGCGCATTGCTTTTGGGAAATAAAAAACATTAAGTCGGTATACCTTATCTTATGATTAATCGTCATATTCTGTTCTGGATTCCGACGGTACATGAATGCATCTTCGCAATGCTTTCTGAAAAAAATTACATACTGTGAATGCTGTTTAAACGAAATGTATTGTTTTTGTAATTGTTCGATAAGGTGCTCCGTATGTGTTCACCAATCTATGTTACAATTAGTAAGAATTTTTTGGCAAAAAAAGAAGGGGTGGTGTGTAATGTTTTCAAATGAGCAATTGCATCACATGGTTCAGCAACACATAATCAGTGAACAGTATCCATACTCGGATAAGGATGACCGCACGTTACATCATTATCTTAAGCCATTGCTTGCGGAGCTGTCTCGCGCAACTATTCGTTATGTAGTAGAGCGCGACCATTTTGGCAGTGGCTATGCATCTTATATAAAGGTGTTTTGCTATGAAGATGCGTTTGTCAACATAGAGGAAAATCAATGGACGCAGCACAAGCAGATGGAAGGCTTACAAGTACTGATTAGCCGACTTGCACCGGTCATTGTTATTGGGCCTGGCTCAGAAAGTGTTACGTATCATCATGGTAAACAATGCGGTGGTAGTGCGGTCATGTTAGATGGCCCAGATAATTTATATATTGAGCCACAATTTGAAGCGTTACAGCACTATTTAATTCGGTTATTTATGAAATATCATTTTACTGTTTTACAACGGGAAGAATTAGCAGAGCCATTTGCGTATGATGGCACAATTCCAACTTTATCGCGTAGTAAAGGGAAGTACCTTGTATGGGATGCGGTATTTTATTGGGAAGATTAAGTGCAGCAAAGGATGTGTGCAGATGAAAAAACACGTGAGCCAGATTGATTTTCGCCCTGTTATTGGGCAGGCAATTACGCGCGTACAAAAAGACAAGCATACCGCGTTTATTATTGAGCTAGAAGCGGGTGCCATTATCATTGAATGTTCATGGCGACTTGTAAATGAGCAAGGTATTCTTATTGGCTATCGTGATATTATTGGCGGGCAATATACATACGAACAAGTGGCGAATTTTATCAAAGGAAAGCGCATCCTAAATATTGTTCACACAGAGCAATGGTCGGATCTGGCTATTCAACTCGAACATGGACGAACGTTACAGCTTTGGCATGATAGTGCTCTTTACGAAGGCTGGCAATTATCCGCAGCGGGTGGTTTTCTGGTTGTCTCTTTACGAGGAGGGGCTTATGATGAATTTTAATCATACAGGAGGACAATCGATGGCACAAACAACTTTATATGCGTACTTACAATTTAGAGGTAACGATGATTTTCCGCTAGAGGTTGTGACCGAGCGTTTAGGCATTGAACCGACAACGACATGGAAAGTAGGCGACCGTGTACGGGAAATTATGCCACTAGAGCGTTTTTATACGTCTTGGGAATACAAAGTCGCTAAACGTGAAACACGATATGTAGAGGACGTATTACAACCTATTTATGATCTGTTTTCGACGAAAGCGACGATGATTTGTGCGTTAAAGGAAGAACTGCAGATGGATGTTCACATCGCACTTGTGATGGAAGTAGAGCAAGGGGATATGCCAGGGTTTGAAGTTACGGCGGCATATAGTCAATTTTTAAGTAGTATCGGTGCGTCACTCGATGTTGATATGTATATTTATCCATTTGAGGAACGAGAGATGGATGCATAAAGGAGAAAGGACTGAATGTATGGAGCAATACATAGTACCATTTGTGAATGAACAAATTGTTTCATCGACAGTGGACGAACATAAGACCAGTTATTTTAATGAAGCTGGAAAGCTAGTAGCAGAGGCGAACTTTAGTGATGGGCAATTTTACGGAGCGGTATTTTACGGGAAAAGTGTCACCGATGAACAGATTACACAACAGCAAGCGCATGACATTGTGAAACGTGTCCAAACGATTTTTGAACAGCCCCAATTTAAATTACAATCACTTACATGCACGAATGATGAATATGTTGCGGTACTTAAGTGGCATGAGCCGTTATATGATATTGCGATTCCCAACACAGGCATGACGATAACGATTAGCTTAACAGGATTTGTCGAAGACGTTACATTGCAAGAAAATGATGTTACTATTCAATACCCCGAACAATTAATTACACAAGAACAGGCACGAGCCATTTTACAGCAGCAACAAATTGTCACGCTCGGCATTGTCGAAGAGCTTGGCTGGCAATATGCCTATAAACAAAAGTATGACTTATACGGTGTTGCCCCCGATGGCACCGTACGTTTTTGGTATGATGAAGAGGTTGTGAGTGAGGCATCCTTTCAGCCGTTACCACAAGTGCAGGAAATAGCAGATGTGCGAAGCTTCATACAAGGTGGGCGACAGGCGAATGTAGAACAGATGACGAGGGACGAGGACTTGTATTGGCGTATTGAAACAGATGAGCATCTAGTGCTTGAAGAAGATGTTTTTACACGTGCTTGTCAAATTGTACGTCATTTCGCTGGCGAAGAGTATACGCATTATTATCATGAAAACGTGCCAAGCTTACGCGTTGATGAGGATAGGTATGAGACATTTCGTTTTGTGTATATTTATGAAGATATCGCATTTGATTTCCAAGCGATTACGATTTTCGTGAACCGTGAAACAAATCAAATTCACTCCGTCAGCTATGTACCTATTCCAACAGCTACTTTTCCAACATTGCAAAAGCCTACGTTATCATTAGAACAGGCAAATCATATCGCCCAGCAGTTCATTGATGCGGAGCTAACGGTAGAACGTGATCTACATGATCGTAAGCGCTATTCCCTTATTTATTTACCGACCTATCCAACATCGCCAACAGGTGGGAATATTCAATACATTGATGGCTTCACAGGAAATGTACACTGGGTCGATACGGGTTGGTAAAGGAGGAAGATGGATGACGCTGTATACATGCCCTTGTTGTGGCTATCGAACATTAGAACAACCACCACCGGGCACATATGCTATTTGCGTATTGTGTGATTGGGAGGATGATGCAGTACAGTATGAGGATGTTGATTATGCAGGTGGCGCTAACACCTTGTCATTACGTACGGCGCAGCGAAACTTCCAACACCGTGAGCTTGGGTGCGCGCAGCAACATTTGTACAAAAAAGACAAAGCGTGGCGTCCGCTTCCTGCATTACGACACGACGGGCACTTTTCGGATTGTTAAGAGCTGTCCAACTTGTAGTAATAAAGCGTCCGCTGATTGAATGGTATGCAAATCGACCGTTGTGTTTTGCGTAATGCGATATGGTTCATGGTTTGAATTCAGCAGATGAGCGATTTCAATGGTACAGCTTTCATACGAGGCTGTTTGGGCATATAGAAAGTTTAGTAAAGACTGTGCTTGTCGTTTTTTCGAAAGCCCGTTATTAATTTCAAGCTGTATTGGCAACGTAAAGCCTTTTATATGCTCCTCACAAGGCATAAGTGAAAAAATGTGTTCGTTGTAAGTATGTGCATCGAGCGGAATATTTGCCGCAATATAATAGTAATACGTCATGGAAATCCCTCATTTCGTGAGTGTGAGACGTAAAAAGCCATCTTTTATAAACATAAAGGACGGCTTTTTCGCTGTTAAAATAATGTCGAGAAATTGGTAATCACTGTACGAATACATAAAACAGCCATTAAGACAACGACGATAACACCTGTAATCGTTAGCCAAAGTGGGTGCTTATATGTCGGTCCCATAATTTTTTTATTATAGGCAGCAATGAGCATAATACCGAGTGCAAGCGGTAAAATGAGCGCGTTTAGCGCACCGACGAATACGAGTGTTTTGACCGGTTGTCCAATCGTCGCAAAAACGGCTGTCGAGACGATAATAAAGCCAATCGTAATCCAGTTTTTATACGTTTCAAGAAGTGGGTGGAATGAACGGATAAATGATACCGATGTGTAGGCTGCGCCAACGACAGATGTAATCGCTGCTGCCCACATAATGACACCGAAAACGCGTCCGCCAAAATCACCAAGTGCATGGGTGAAAACAGAAGCGGCGGGGTTGTTAGGGTCTAATGTTAAGCCTTTAGAAACAACGCCCAATACAGCTAAAAAGAGTGCGACACGCATAACACCTGTAATTAAAATGCCTGTCACCGAGCCTGTTGTAATTTGCTTTAAATTTTCCTCGCCTGTAATCCCTGCTTCGATTAAACGGTGACCGCCAGCAAATGTAATATAGCCACCAACTGTTCCACCAACAAGTGTGACAATCGCAAGCCAACCAAACTCCTTAGGTACAAACGTTTGTTGAATGGCTTCGCCTACAGGTGGTGATGTAGAAAATGCCACGTAAAGCATGAGGAAAATCATAATGAACCCTGCGATTTGTGTCACACGGTCCATGACTTTACTCGCTTCTTTAAAAAGGAAAATAAAAATCGCAATTCCGGCACTCACAATTGCACCGTATAATGTATCAATGCCGAGCATCGCATTTAAACCAAGACCTGCACCTGCGACATTTCCGATATTAAAAGCTAAGCCTCCAATTACGATTAGCGTGGCAAGCACATAGCCAAGCCCAGGCAATACTTTATTGGCAACGTCCTGCCCGCGTAAGCCTGATACCCCAAGGACACGCCATATATTCATTTGTGCAATAATATCGAGAATTAATGAAATTAAAATGACAAAGCCCATACTTGCGAGTAGTTGCTCTGTAAAAAACGTTGTTTGCGTTAAAAATCCTGGTCCTACTGAAGAAGTCGCCATTAAAAATGCCGCGCCAAGTAAAACGGATACTTTCCCTTACTGTTTAACGTTATTCATCCAATCCCCCTGAGTGATTAATGAAAAGCTGTAACAGTAATGCCAGCTTCTTCTAACGCTGCTCGCGTACGTGACGCAAATGCTACCGCATGCTCCCCATCTCCGTGAATACAAATACTTTCGGCTTTCAGTGCAACCTGCGTCCCTTGCACCGATGTCACATGCTTTTCTTTTACCATTTGGACCACTTGTGCAATGGCTACTGTTTCATCGGTAATGAGTGCGTTCGACTGTTTGCGAGACGTCAGTGTCCCGTCTGCTTGATACGTTCGGTCAGCGAACACTTCATGCACGGTTTGTAAGCCGATTGCTTCTCCGGCAGCTGTTAATTCACTGGATGCTAAGCCAAATAAAATGAGCTGTGGTGATACGTCCTTGACCGCCTGTGCAATCGCATCGGCAAGTGGACGATTGACACTTGCCATATTATAGAGCGCACCATGAGGTTTGACGTGCTGCATTTGGACACCTTTTGTTGCTAAAAAGCCTTGTAATGCACCAATTTGATAGACGACCATATCGTACGCCTCTTGCGGTGTAATATTCATTTCGCGTCGCCCAAAACCATTTAAATCTGGTAGCCCTGGATGTGCGCCAATTTGTACATTGTGTGCAATAGCAAGCTCGACCGTCTTACGCATAACAGTTGGGTCTCCAGCATGGAAGCCACATGCGATATTGGCAGACGTAATATACTGTAAAATCTCCTCTTGCTCACCTAGTGCATACCGCCCGAAACTTTCACCTAAATCACAATTTATATCTACTTTAAACATAAAATTTCTCAACTCCTCTATAGGATGTCATAGTTTATGATAGTATTACATAAAGATTGAAAATTTGGAATATCTATTTTGTGAAAAGGCGGTGTTGCAACTTGTTTACACATATGAAAATCGCAAGTGAGCGGATGATTTTTGTGTATTTTGGCGATGAAATTCATGAACAAACACATGAAAACATTCGTCTCGCACTACAGATTTTGGCAGACAAACCAATCAAGGGGATAACGGAGATTCTACCTGGCTATACAAATATTTGTATTCATTTTGATCCACTTCAGATTAAAAAAAATACCGAAGAACAACAGCACATGACGAGTGCGGACATTGTGATGGCGTTTGTACAACAACGTCTCGCACAAAGCGGAGCGACAAAAAGGACGAGCACTCGCATTGTTGAAATTCCGGTAGTGTACGGCGGAGAGCACGGTCCGGACTTGGCGTATGTTGCACAGAAAAATGGATTAACGCCTGAGGAAGTAATTGACATCCATACAGCGGGGGATTATTTAGTGTATATGCTTGGCTTTGCGCCAGGCTTCCCGTTTTTAGGCGGACTTGATAAACGACTTGCGACACCGCGACGCGAAACACCCCGTTTACATATCGAAGCAGGCTCGGTTGGCATTGCAGGTGAACAAACAGGCGTCTATCCACTCGCAACACCTGGTGGCTGGCAAATTATTGGCCGCACACAGCTTGATTTGTTTTTGCCACATGAGCAACCACCGACATTGTTACGTGCAGGCGACCGTGTAAAGTTCATCGCAGTAAAGGAGGATGCACAGTGATAATTGTCCAAAAACCGGGCTTTTTCTCGACGATTCAAGATATGGGACGTACAGGCTTTCAGCAATATGGTGTGATTGTAAGTGGCGTGATGGATGAAGTGGCGTACCGTATCGGCAATGCACTACTGCAGCAATGTAATACGGCGTCAATTGAAATGACCGTCGTCGGAGGCACGTATCAATTTACAAAACCAACAGCGATTGTATTAACCGGTGGACATGTCGATGCGACGCTCCAAGGAAAGCAGATTTCTATGAACCGTGTTATTCACGTAGAAGCGAATGATGTGTTAGTATGTGGACCGATTACGCATAGGGTGCGCTGTTATTTAGCGGTACGCGGTGGTATTCAAGTCCCCATTGTTATGAATAGCCGTAGTACGTACGTAAAGGCAGGCATCGGTGGTTATGATGGTCGGGCGCTACAAAAGGGCGATGAATTACCGTATGAAGCGGGATATATGCCGAGCGGGAAACATCATTTACAGCTCGCCGCATTTTATACGAACGCCCCGATTCGAATCTTGCACGGGACAGAATGGGCAACGTTTTCGCATGATGTGCAACAAGCCTTTTCACACAATGTGTTTACAGTGTCACTCGAGGCAGATCGTATGGGATACCGCATGATCCCACAACACCCGATTCAAATTGCCAAGCCGTTTCAGTTAATATCCGAAGCGGTAACATTTGGCACCATTCAAATGCCCCCAAACGGAGAACCCATTATTTTAATGGCAGACCGACAAACGACAGGCGGCTATCCCAAAATTGCGCAAGTTATTGCGGCGGATTTACATCGCCTTGCGCAAATCGGCCCGAATGAAAAGGTGTTATTCGAGGTGGTGTCGATTGCCGAAGCGGAAGCGGCATATGAAAAGTTACAACGGCAGTTGAAAATGTTGGAAGTTGTGTTAGGTTTAATTTAAGATGTGTTTAAATATGTGTGGTTGCAATTATGAGTATTACAATGATATATCATCTATTCATAGGAAATTTTATTTCAATTATCAAGAGGGACTTTTTTACACGTCTTTATTCGCAATCAATTCATTACCACTTTCGGTGTCAAATAACGTTTTGCCTAAAATGGCTGCGACGACACCGCCTGCAATGGGGGCTAAAATGAATACCCATAGTTGTGATAAGGCTTCACCACCTGCAAAAAGGGCAGGTCCTAAGCTTCGTGCAGGGTTAACAGGGGTCCCTGTTAACGGAATGCCTAGTAAATGAATGAGTACCAGCGTAAAACCGATGACTAAGCCGGCTAAATTGGCATTGCCATTGTGCCCAGTTACGACAATAATGACAAGTACAAAGACGAACGTTAAAATAAATTCGGCGACAAACGCTCCAGATGCGCCAAGTGAGCCGAAGCTATTTTGTCCAAAGTTTGTGAGTGGTGAGTCTAATGTAGATAAAAAGAAATATAAGACCGCTGAACCTAAAATCGCTCCGACAATTTGTCCCGCTAAATAAAACCCAAGCTCGACTGTTGTAATGCGCTTATTGACAAACATGGCAATGGATACGGCTGGATTGACATGACAGCCTGACACGGTTCCGATACAGTATGCCATCGCAACGATGGATAAACCAAATGCCATCGAAATACCGAGAATCCCAACCCCGTCGACGCCCCAAGAACCGCTGTACCTGTACCAAATAGGACTAACACAAAGGTTCCGATGACTTCTGCAATCATTTTGTTCATAATTTCACCCCATTTAATAAAATTGATCGTGCAATCACAAGGAAGACAAATCCTAGAATCTGTTGTTATATTCCCGTTTTTCGCATGTTTTACACTAAGATATTTATTTTCGGGATATGAGTTTCTATTATTATATATGTTACTCAAACATATATAAAAATCCCTCTCGCGTCGGCACTGCGAGAGGGTCATTATAGGGTGTGTTACGAATGGTGAACAGTGAATGCTTCTTTGCGTCCCTTCATCGTGTAATAGCACCGCATTAGCGGCAAGATGATGAGGAAAATAAAGAGCAAACGAAATGTTTGAAACATGGATACCATCGAAGCGTCTGCATGAACGGCATCGGCTAAGAGTACCATTTGATCTAAGCCTCCAGGGGCGGTGCTTAGAAAACTTGTCGCAAAGCTTGTATGTAAAGCAAGCGACATTAAAAAACTTGAGCCAAACGTAAGAGCGATAAGCGCAGCGGCACTGACAAGCCCACCGACTAAAACTTTTACGGGGAGTTTAATCATGTGAGGCTTGAGCATTAAGCCGATATGTGCGCCGATTAGTAATTGTGCAACGTCCATCACAATATCAGGAACAGCAGGCATCGCAAGTGGGGTAGCGAGCTGCAACACAATTAGTAATAAAATAGGGGTAATAAAAAATGCCACTGGTATGTGTATACGTTGTGTCAAATGGGAAACACCCCATGCCAGGGCAATCAAAAGAAGTAAGCTAATCGATAAGGTTGCATCATTCGGGGGCTTTGTCATCATTTGACCAGCAACAAGCATTGGAACAATGATTACGACTAGTAACAAACGAATGACTTGGAAATAAGAAATGACACCAATCTCTTTCACTTTTTCTTCTTTTGCAAAAAGCACAATTTGGCTTAATCCACCGGGGATTGTACTAAGAACCGATGCTTTTAGTGGAATATGTGTCCATTTACTTGTAATATAGGCAATTCCGATCGCTCCTCCAATGAGAACGATATTGAGCAGAAGCATATAGACAAGTAGTGAACCCATCATGCCAAAGAGTGCGGTATTAAATTGCACGCCGATTACGGTGCCAACGATGACCACACCTAAATCGGCGAGCTTTCCGGGCCAGTACAATTTGCCATTATGCACAAATTGCGCAAGCATAACAAAAACGATTGGCCCGAGCATCCACGGAATCGGGATGTGAAATAGTTGAAATAAATAGCCACCGATTAACGATAGCGTCAGTACTTTTACAAAAGCTTGCACGCGGTAACACTCCCTTCATCAAAGGGAACGGCCCTTTGGTAGAAGTGACACCTACCAAATTGGGCAGCAGGCGGCACTTCTTTTACACGTTACGATTTAATTAATTGCTTTACTTGTTCTTCACGGTCTACATCATCGCGTCGACGGTCGCCCCAATATGCCGAGCCGTTTTTCAAGTATTCTTCATAAGACCATTTTACTGGCTCCCAGTCTGGCTCGAAGATTAAATACCCATTTGTGAAGATTTCTAAGCGTAAGCCACTGCCTGGATCTTTTACGTAAATATACATTGCTTGTGAAATCCCGTGTTTCCCTGGGCCAACAAATGCAACTTCTGATTCACATAAAATATCAGCAGCACGTAATAAATCTTGTGCATTGTCTAACCAATATGCAATATGGTGCATTTCATTTGGTGCTTTCGAGCGTGGTGTTGAAATAACGGCTACGTCATGCACTAAGTTTGTTACTGATAACCAGCTCGCTACTTGAACATCATCTGGATTTACAAAGTATTCACGTAATTTGAAGCCTAAAGCATTTTGTAAATATTGAACGATTTCTGCATTATCATGAGATGTTTGTAAATTTACGTGGTCAATACGACGCGGAGATACACCCTTTGCCCATGATTTATATGTTTGGTTTTTTAGTACCGATTTTCGAGATGGGTCTGCAGGTGTTTTGTCCATATCGTAGTATAGCTCAAAACGGTGACCAGATGGTAATTCAAAACGTACCGCTTCACCTTGACCTACTTCTTCGCCGGCAGCAACCCAGCGTACATCTGTCCCAGCATCTTCTAATAATTTAGCAAACGTCGCAACATCTTCACGACGCTTTGTGCGCCAACCGATATGGTCGATGTATGATGTTTCGCCAGCAGTAATTGATAATGTATGGTGTTCAAAGTCGCCCCATGCACGTAAGTAATGTACGCCATCGACTACTTCTGTTTCTTCTAAACCAATTGTGTCACGGAAAAACCATAATGATTTTTCTAAGTCTTCTGATACTAAAGCAACATGTCCTAGCTTTGCAATTTCTGGTGCGTAAATAAATTTTTCCATTGTATGTTCACCTCTATAAAGTTTTAGGATTAGCCTTGAATATTTGTTTCGATACCGAATAAATGGCGACCATAGCCTGTGACAGCATCTTCATATAATGATGTAATATGCGTAGCAATGGCCATTAAATCACGTGTTAAAATTTCAACCGGATGCCCTTTTAATAAAGCATGTCCACCAAGCGTTAATAATGCTTTTACGCCGATCTGTGTACTTTTATCAATAATGCTTGCACGAATCGCTTTGTAGCGAGGTCCTTCGTATGCATTGCCTTTGTCGCGCTCCATTAAATAAATGTATTGGCGCATTAAGCCTTCAACTGCTTCTAACTCCATACTTAACTCTGCTAATACACGCTGACTTGATGGTGATTCATTTTCCTTCACACCTGAGAATCGAACACGCCCAGCTGTATGTTTGGCGAATTCATCAACAACGCGACGTGCGCCACCAACAGCCATTGCAGCAAACCCAACATAGAAACCTGGATAGAATGGTGTGTTGTAGTATAAATAGTTCTCATCATAACTTTCTTCTTGTGCTTCAGGAGGCTGGCTGCAAGCGATAATTTTGTTAAAACGTAAAATCGCTTCTGGCTTTACAAATACATTATCAACTACTAATGTGTTACTGCCTGAGCCACGTAAACCTAATGAATCCCAGCTTGGAATAATTTTTAATTGGTCAACATCTAATAAAATACCTACACGTTCAGGTTTGTCATTATCTTCAAATTTCATAAATGCGCCAACACCGACCCACTTTGAATAATTGATACCGCTTACAAAGTGGTAAGTACCTGATACTGTATAGCCGCCTTCAACCGCTTCTACTTGACCGATTGGTGCGAATACGTCTGCTACAAAGCCGCCTGATGCGACAACTTCATCACGTAACGGCTTCGGTAAATACGATACCCATGCATTATGTGCTGAGAAGAAATACGTTAACCATGCAGCAGATAAGTTGTAGTAGCCAACAGTGCTTACTAAATCAACGAATGTTGTCCAGTCTAGCTGAGGATGTCCGTATTCTTTCGGTAAAATTAAGCGATGAATCTCCTCACTGCGAATTAAATCTGCTAGCTTTGGTGAAATCGTTGCATCAATATCTGCTTGCTTTGCTTCTTCTTCTGCCAGCTCTCCGATACGTTTCGCCTTTGCCATCATTTCCTCGTACAGAGACGTTGAGTTATTTAGAAGTACCATATGCTCAATCCTTTCTTGTCTATAAATTTGTTGCGACTGTTTCTTTCACATCCGCTGTTAAAAAGTCGATGACGATGCTGTTAACAAGTTCTGGTTGATCTGTTTGGCATTGATGTCCACAATTATCTAAATATTGGAATTCGACATTTGGTAACATTTCTGCTAACTTGTAGCCAACTTCAACTGGTGCTACGGCATCTTGTTTACCCCATAAGAAAATACTTGGGATTTGTAGTTTCGGTAATTTATCTTTTAATGAGTAACGTAACCATAAGTTCGGATCGTCATTCATACGTTCAATGTATGCGTCAAATGCATCATTTGCTTCTTTTACGCCTGGGCGAGTAGCAGCTTGGTGACGTAATTGAATTAATTCTTCTGGTACTTCAGTGCCTTCAGCCATGTTACGTGTCATAAATTTACGTAACGCTTCTTCCGTGTAATCGTAGCCAATTACATTTAAGAATGAACGCATGCGACGTTGTGGAGCATCAAACATTGCTTGGTAAATTGTATTTGAACCGATGTAGACAATTTTTTGCACTTTTTCAGGGTGATCGAGTGCATATTTAGCGGCAACGTACGCGCCTTGTGAGTTACCGATTAAAAATACTTCGTCTAAGCACAATGCTTCGATGAAATCATGTACATGATCGACTAGGCTTTGGTGCCCGTTTACTGGCCATGCATGTTCACGTACATCTGTGAAGCCCATCGAAAGTTGGTCGATAGCGTAGGCGCGGAATCCTGCTTCTGCTAATGCTGGTAACATTAAACGCCAGCCTGCTGCCCCACATGCACCTGGTCCTGCTCCGTGTAATAAAATAACAGCTGGCCCCTCTGTTCCTGCCCATGAATAATGTGTTTTTACGCCATTGGCAAGTACCCAGCTATTGTGGTATCCATTGAAAATCGTCATTTGCTTGTCCCTCCATACCGTTTTGTAATGGCTTTCATGTTGTTATCTTATAATGTGAATAGTCAGAATATAATGGTGATTTTTATGGAAAAAATGAATTTTAACTGTAGAAAATTATTGTAAATACGAGAAACATTGCGTAAAATGCACTGTAAGCAGTATTGCAAAGGGGTGTTTTTATGAGTGATCAACTATATGAGACGCAAGATACGAGCAAAATCTTAATGTCTGCGAATGCTTATATGACGATGCGAGAAAATTTAGAACAAAATATTGGGTCACATAAAGCGAAAGGATTTTTATTTCGATATGGTCGTGATTTTGGAGAGGAAGCTGCAAGAAATTATTTAGAAAAACGTGAACGTAAGGGGAAAATAGGGAAGATGCATGTGCGCTTAGGGCATGTGACGGACGTTACGTTTAACGGGAAAATTGTACGTCATGATGACGGGACGATCGAATGTATCAATACGACTGGGCAATGGATTGAATCATTTGAAGCGGCTATTCAATTAAAGCATCATGGATTATCAACAGAGCCTGTTTGTCATACTTTATGTGGATTTGCGAGCGGTGCACTATCATATGAATTTGGCGTGTCGTTAATCGTAATTGAAACAAAATGCTTTGCAAAAGGGGATGACTGCTGTGAGTATGAAATCCGTCTAGAAGAAGATTGGTTACCAGAGAAGCAAGAACTTGTGAATTTATATCAAAGCGACAATATTTTATCGGAGCTTGAAATGACATATGACGCACTACTGCAACATAAGCAATTGCTAGAACGTCTTTCAGTATTCCAAACCCAACTGACGCAAAGTGTGACAGAGCGTTATTCGATGGCGGAACTGATTGATGAAGCACAAAAGCTACTAGATATGCCAATCTTAATAGAGGACATACATGGACAGTTATTAAAGCAAAGCGGGTTATCGACAGAGCAGCGTATTTTGCTAGAAACACCTGCAACGCTTATTTATGAAAAAGATGTGCAAAATATCGCCTATTATGAAAGTGCGGGTTATGCTAAATTGTCGTCACCTGTAACGATTAATAAAAAGCATTACGCCACATGTTCATTTATTTATATGGATGGACGAGTGATGGAAGAAAGTGATGCGATGTTTTTAGAAAAAGTTGCGAGCGTTGTAGCACTGTGTATATTATACGAGGAAGCTCAATTTGAGGAGCAGCAGCGAATGCGTAGTTCGATTATCGAGCGTTTAATTCATAAGCAAAACATTGCTTCGATTGAATCCAGCTTTAAGTTTTTACCATTTCAATTTAGTGGGCCGTATACGACATCTGTTATTCGCATTACGCCGAGCAAAAAAGCGGTCGGGGATTTACTCGACTACCATGATCAACTCATGCAGTTATCGCGTATGTTTGATACATGGCGCGTGCCAACGATTTTAGCAGATATTGGTGAAGAAATTGTATTGCTTACTTCGCATACGGTAGATGCACGCCAATTTAAAAATGTTTGTACGAAAGTGCTGAAAAAAATGAATCAGCAAAATGCCAACTATACATACGCACTTGGGATGAGCCGATTATTTACACACTTTACATCGTTCGAACAGTCGTTAAAAGAGGCGCGCATTGCCCAACGCTTTGAAAACCAACAGCTATTTACGGACTACGAGGAGCTTGGCATGCTTGGCGACTTAGTAACGAACATGAGCATTGAGCAAATTCATGATTTAGCACAAAAAATGCTAAAAGGTTTATACGACTACAATAACCCACGTAAGAAAGAGCTACTGTATACGCTCTATATTTATTTACTGAATAACCAGCGTTTAAAGGAAACGATGGAATACTTAAATTTATCAATTGGTGGTATTCAGTACCGTATTAAGCAAATTGAGGAACAGCTAGAAGATACATTGAAAAATGCTTCACTCGCTGCCTATGCATTATTATTAATCCAAGCGTTACTACTACTTGGTGAAGTGAAGTTTACGTAAAGAAGTGGAAGTTCAGCGAAGGCTGGACTTCCTTTTGTTTGAAAATTATGTTTATTTAATGGGGTGTCACACAATAATACGTTATAATAAGAAGAGCTAGTGCGGATGTGTAGTGCACAGAAAAACGCTAGAACACCCGCACCGACATTTTAGGCTACTTTTATGATAGTTGTGAGTTAAAAATCCTTATTTTTTGTTAAATAAATGGATATATAAGTGGTTATTTATGCATTTTTTAGGTAAAATGGCGTTTGAATACACCCTGAATGAGGGGATTGAAACAGTTTTGCAAAAACATATCTTCTGCTTTTGCGCTCGGTTTGAATACACCCTGAATGAGGGGGTTGAAACAATAATGACTGTTTCTAATTGCTCACGCGTAATATTTGAATACACCCTGAATGAGGGGATTAAAACACAGAGCTATCTACTACAAGCCATCAAAAAAACGCTTATCCATAACGGATAAGCGTTTTTTATGTGCGAATCTTTTAGCTATTCCCTTCAGCTACTTCTAAATCCATTTTTGCTTCTTCAGCAGCGCGTTGTGCATCTGCTTTTTCTGTTGCGGTAATTTTTAACTTACGTGTCGCGACTAATACAATCGCTGTGAATAAGTATAGACCCACAACAACTAATACACCTGAGTTAAAGCCAGAGCGTACATCTTCACCTGCAAGAGTGATTAAGTAACCTGTTACCCAAGGACCGATAACGCCAGCCATACTTGAAATTGATAATGAAATCCCTGTTACACTACCAACTAAGTTTTTTGGAATAATCATCGTTTTGATTGCAGCATTTAATGGCAGTAAGCTTGTGTTCATAATTAAGCCGACACCTAAAAATAATGATGCTAAAATTGGTGAGTCAACGAATGTTGTCATTGCAAATGCAGCGGCACCAACTAAAAATACAGTTACTAATACACGGTCATACGATTTAATAAGACTTTTGTTCTTTTTAAATAAGTAGTCTGTAAGTTTACCCATACAGATAGCAAAGATAGTTCCCGAAATCCCCATTGCGGCAAATACTAAGCTCATCGTTTGTGGCTCTAACCCTACGATTTGTGTTAAATACGTAGGCGCCCATGTTAATACCCATGTTGTAATCCACATTGACACGAAACCAACGACTAAAATTGATAATACATATGGGTTGAAGAATACTTTTAAAATATCCTTAAATGGTACTTCTGTGTTCGAGGCTAATGTTTTCACATCTTCTACTAAAGGCTCTTTCGGTTCATCACGCATGAAGAAGAAACAAATTGCCCATACTAAACTTCCAGCGCCTAGTAATGCAAATGTATGTTGCCAACCTACTGTAGAAATCCCTAGTACTAATACCGGTGCAGCTAAGTATGTGCCGACCGTTGTTCCTGATGTCATAATAGCTGCAGCGACCCCACGCTCCGAGCTATTGAACCAACGTGCTAAATGCACAACGCAAAGTCCGAATGTACCACCTTCAAAGAATCCTAAAACGACACGTAATAAAATTAAGTGCGTTAACGTTTCGACAAAATAAGCACTTGCTAATGACACCGTCCAACCAGTAGCAATTAACATTAATAAATATTTTGTATTGTATCGATACGTTAGCGTACCTAGTACGATACTTCCGACAGCGTATGCAGCGAAGAAGCTACTACCAACTAAACCAAATTGGTCATAAGATAAATTTAACTGCGACATAATCGGTTCAGCAGCTAATCCTAATACTGCTTTATCCGTGTAATTCAGGACAGATAGTAAAAATAGAAACCCTAGTATTACCCAACGCATAATGATGTCCCCCTTGTTGTGTGAAATTTTCCTGATCCCAATACTTTTGTGGAAAAATGTTAACGCTTTCAAATAAGCGGTAAAAGAAAGGTCACCTCCTGTGATCTGCTACGCACTACATGTTACGAAAAAGGCAGTGGTGCGGTTTTCGGCATGTAGTTATAAAAGCAGTTATTGCCGATGAAATGAATTCTAGGGGAAAAAATGTGTATTTGCAACAAGAAAATTACGCGAAATATAGTAATTTGTGCGATTTTTAGAAAAAAGGGCGTTTTTTGAGAAGTATCAAAAGTTATCGTTACATCAAGCGATTCTCGGAGAATTCACTGAAAATTCATAATTAAAAATATTATTTTTTATTTATTTTTCAGTCATTTTCAATAAAAATTGTAATCACATTTTTATGTTAGCTGTTTTATGATGTGTGTAATCAGCGAGAAATGGAGGTTTTACAAATGGATGATCGTTTATTCCGAGATGCAATGGGCAAGTTCGCAACAGGTGTTACAGTATTAACAACAGAAAATGAAGGTGTGCCACATGGTATGACAGCCAATGGTTTTATGTCGGTATCGTTAGATCCAAAGTTAGTGGTGATTTCGATTGGGCATAAAGCGAAGTTTTTAGAGAAGGTACAAGCTTCTGGTAAATTTGCTGTCAATATTTTAGCAGACGACCAAGAGCACTATTCGCGTCATTTTGCAGGACGTCCAGGAGAAGAACCAGTCGTTTTCAATCAATTAGAAGGTTTACCTGTGCTTGATGGTGTTGTCGCACAAATCGCATGTCAAGTTGTATCAACGCATGTAGAAGGTGACCATACATTATTTATCGGGCAAGTATTAGATCTACAGATTACCGACAAAGATCCGTTATTGTTCTTTAGTGGTCAATATCGTAGCTTACATCAATTCGAAACAGTTTAGAGTAGAGGGAGTGGACAGTGGATGGATATTCAAGCAGCAGCACGTGCGTTGCAAGAAGCAGAGCGTACGAAGCAACCAATCGCCCCGTTAACCGACACATATGAGGTTATTTCAGCGGACGATGCATACCGTATTCAATTAGCACAAATTGCCGAAAAGCAAACAAATGGCGATCGTGTCAAAGGCTTAAAAATTGGTTTAACAAGTAAAGCGATGCAAGATATGCTCGGCGTTTATACACCAGATTACGGTTTTATTTTAGAGTCAATGGTATTTGAGCGTACGATTGATGTGGATCGTTTTATTCAGCCAAAAGTGGAGTTTGAGCTTGCCTTTGTATTTAAGCAAGCATTAGCTGGCAACGTGACGGTGACCGATGTTATCGCCGCTGTTGACTACGTTGTCCCAGCAATTGAAGTCATTGATAGTCGTATTGCGGATTGGCGTATTAAGTTTGAGGATACAGTCGCCGATAACGGTTCGTCCGCTGGTGCAGTGTTCGGTGATACAAAGACGAAGCTTGAGGACATTGCTGACATTACAGCCATTCCAATGACAGCGTCTAAAAATGGTGAGGTCTTCGATACAGCAACGAGTGCGGCAGTGCTTGGCAATCCACTTGAAGCAGTTGTATGGCTGGCGAATGCGGTGAACCAGTACGGTATTACGATTGAGCCAGGTATGTTCGTCTTGTCAGGTGCGGTGTCAAAAGCGGTACCATTTATAGCAGGAGACGTATTTGAAGCAGATTTCGGTGCGCTTGGAAAAGTAAGCGCTACCTTTTTACAGAAAGCGGTGATTCAATGACAAAGCTTAAGGTAGGTATTATCGGTTCAGGCAATATTGGAACGGATTTGATGTATAAAATCGAGCGCAGCGATGTGCTTGAAATGAGTGTCATGGTCGGTATTGACCCAAACTCAGACGGTTTACAACGTGCCGCAAAACGCGGCTATGAAACGATTGCGACAGGTATTGACGGCTTAGTTGAGCGTTTAGATTTAGTTGATATCGTATTTGATGCAACAAGTGCCTATGCACATCAACAAAACAGTGATGCGTTAACAGCAGCTGGCAAAAAGGTCATTGATTTAACACCAGCTGCGATTGGACCGTTCGTTGTTCCGCCTGTTAATTTACAGGAGCATTTAGATAAAGCCAATGTCAATATGGTAACGTGCGGTGGACAAGCAACGATTCCGATGATTCATGCGATTAGCCGCGTAGTGCCAGTAGCGTACGCAGAAATTGTTGCGACCATTTCAAGTAAAAGTGCTGGTCCTGGAACACGTGCCAATATTGATGAATTTACGTCGACAACGTCACGTGCGATTGAAGTCGTAGGCGGTGCGAAAAAAGGGAAAGCGATTATTTTATTAAACCCAGCAGAACCACCGATTATTATGCGTGACACGATTCATGTACTTGTTGAAGAAGCTGGACATGAAGACGCGATCCGTGCATCGATTGAAGAAATGGTTACGGCGGTACAAGCATATGTGCCGGGCTATTCTTTAAAAGCAAATACGGTGTTTGAAGGTACAAAAATTTCGGTGTTTGTCGAAGTCGAAGGGGCTGCCGATTATTTACCGGCGTATGCAGGCAACTTAGATATTATGACAGCCGCTGCCGTACAAGTGGCGAATGAAATAGCACGTCACGCTTTACAGGAGGTAACGCAATGAGCCAAGTTACAATTTTAGATGTATCCTTACGCGATGGGAGTCATGCAGTGCGTCACGCGTTTACAGAAGCACAAGTACGTGCCGCTGCAAAAGGCTTAAATGCAGCTGGTGTTCGTTATTTTGAAGTCTCACACGGTGACGGGCTTGGTGGTTCATCGTTACAATACGGCTTATCGGCAACAGATGAGTTAAAACTGATTGAAGCAGCCGCGTCAGAGTGTACAAATTCCGACGTATCTGTACTGTTAATTCCCGGTATCGGTACAAAGCAAGATTTACAAAATGCCGTAACTGCCGGCGCGAAAATGGTACGCGTTGCGACACATGTCACAGAAGCAGATGTAGCGGCACAGCACATTCAGCTTGGGCGCGAGCTTGGTTTAAAAACAGTTGGCTTTTTAATGATGGCCCATATGGCGCCTGTTGAAAAAGTGGTGGAGCAAGCGAAACTATTTGAATCGTACGGTGCGGAAGTTGTCTATGTGACGGATTCTGCCGGTGCGATGTTGCCACAAGATGTAACTGTACGTGTCGAGGCACTGCGCGACGCTTTAACATGCGACATCGGTTTCCATGCGCATAATAATTTATCAATGGCAATGGCAAACACAGTCGCAGCCGTACAAGCTGGTGCGACGTTTATTGACGGCAGTATGCGCGCATTAGGAGCAGGTGCTGGGAATACACAAACAGAAGTAATGGTATCGGTTCTTGAGAAATATGGGTATGCAACGGGCATTGATTTATATAAATTACTAGACGTTGCAACGGATGTCATTGCGCCAATCATGCAGCAACCACAAGAAATTACAGCTGGTAGCTTAGTGTTAGGGCATGCCGGTGTCTATTCAAGCTTCCTGTTGCATGCGCAAAAAGCCGCACAGCAATTTGGTGTCGATGAGCGTGATATTTTAATGACGCTTGGCAATATGAAAGCAGTCGGTGGTCAGGAAGATTTAATTTACGAAGTCGCACAGCAATTACAGCGCGCGTAATGAAAGGAGAGGGAACATGATGGAAGTCGTTTATGTCGATGCACACAATATTCAGCAGCTAAAGGGGAAGCAAGCGCCGTCAGTCATGGCACTCGGATATTTTGATGGGGTACATTTAGGACATCAGCAAGTAATTGAAAATGCAAAACAGCAAGCAGCTGAACAACAGCTGTCGACAGCGATTTTATCATTTTTCCCTCACCCTAAAAGCGTTATTCAAACAGGTGGCGCGGTGCATTATTTAGAGCCGCTTGAGGATCGTATTGAAAAGCTTGCGCAGCTAGGTGTCGATTATTATTACGTCGTGAAGTTTGACGAGGCATTTTCAAAGATTGAAGCGCACGATTTTATTGAAGGCTATGTGTTAGCACTAGGCGCCCAACATATTGTTTGTGGCTTTGACTATCACTACGGGCGAAAAGCGAGCGGTAATCACGAAACATTACGTGCGTATACAAAGCAAGGTATCGGTGTCACAATTGTTGAAGAGGCGCAAAAAAATGGCGAAAAAATTAGTTCAACCATTATTCGTCAATGTGTTGAATCAGGAAATGTCGCAGCTGTACCGAAGTTTTTAGGTAATTATTATTATACAAAATATTGCACAAAGCGCGGTGTCGCAGATTATTATATGCTTCCACCAGTTGGCCGCTACAAAGCTCAAGTTGAAATGGCTTGTAACGCAGTTGTAGAAGCCCATATTGCAGTTGGAGAAAATCGCGAGCTATATTTTGAACGTGGTATTCAACAAAAGCAACCCGTCAAAATTGTGTGGCTTGAAAAGATTCATGAATAATATAATTATAATAGAAGAAACTCTACAAGAAGAAATGGCGATGTGCGAACAAACCATTTCTTTTTTATGTATAAATGAAGGAAAGTCATATAACATTGCTTTAGGATACTGTGAATTTGTAAATATCATCTAAATATTTTAATGTATAGAAATGAGAGAGAAAGATTCATGGATAATCAATACAATTAAGCAATCTGCGGAGTAACAGCAAGCATAGAAAAGTGATAGGAGAAATGTTGACTTTTCTCCTACCACTTTGTTTTGTCATAGACGTTTTACATAGAGTTATTCGCTTTTTTCTCCTGTTGGCATCGGCACTTTTGGTAATTTTTTAGGTGCTTGAACGCCTACGTAGGCATTAATTAACTCTTTAATATCAATGCCTGATGATTCTTTCAATGTTTCTTGAAGCCCTGCCATTAAATTCGTTGCATACGATGTCACTTTGTTTGCGCCAGCGCCGTTTCCTGTATCAACAACCGTAATTTTGTCAATATTGCTCAGTGGTGCAGCCACTTCACGTGCGTATTCTGGTAGCATTTTTACAATCATGTCGAGTACGGCTGCTTGTCCGAACTGCTCGAATGCTTCGGCAATTTTTTCCTTCGCTTCCGCTTCTGCTAAACCGCGTAGGCGAATAATTTCTGCTTCCGCTGTACCACGCGCACGCTCTGATTCTGCGTGAGCAAGACCAGCAAGGCGAATTTTTTCTGCATCGGCTTGCGCTTGCGTTTCGATACGGTATTTTTCAGCGTCCGCTTCGGCAATTTCTTTCATCTTATCGGCAATTGCTTTTTGTTCAACGGCGTAACGGTCGGCATCGGCTTTTTTCTTGACTTCTGAATCATATTGCTTCTCGCGACGTAAAATTTCGCGTTCTTCTAACTCGATTTGCTTTTGACGTTCAATAATTTGAATTTGCATTTGTTGCTCCATAACTTGTTGTTTCGCTCGTGCCGATTCCAGTTCATAGGATTGGTCTGCGCGCGCTTTTGCAATATCTTGTTGTGCGCGGTATTCGGCAACTTTTAATTGGTTTTCTTTTTCTGCTTCCGCAATTTCAGTTGCGCGTTCTAGCTCAGCACGCATCGCTTCTTGGTCTGCATGTGCACGACGAATGCGTGTTTCTTTATCCGCTTCGGCTGTGGCAATATCAGCATCGCGTTTTACTTGTGCAATACGTGGTTTCCCAAGTGCTTCTAAATAGCCATTTTTATCGCGCACATCTTTAATTGTGAATGATACAATGACTAAGCCCATTTTCGCTAAGTCATTTGAGGCAACGCGCTGTACTTCCTGTGAGAATTTATCACGGTTTTTATAAATTTCCTCAACGGTCATTGAACCTAAAATCGAACGTAAGTGACCTTCAAGTACTTCCTTCGCCTCGTTTTCGCGGTCTGCTTTTGCTTTGCCTAAAAACTGCTCGGCGGCTGTTGCGATTTCCGTAATCGAGCCACCGATCTTAATGATGGCTGTACCATCTGCCATTACCGGAACGCCTTGTTCTGTATAGACTTCTGGCGTTGTAACATCTAGTTTACTCGACAATAAACTTAGTGGCTCTGCTTGTTGGAATACAGGGAAGACGAATGTACCGCCACCACGAATAATTTTTAATTTATTGCCGGATTCATCGGTGTGCACATTTTTACTGCCTAATAAACTGCCTGTGACAATAAGTGCTTCATCTGGTCCTGCTGTGCGATATTTTGTAACGTATAAGAAGATAATTGCTAAAATAACGGCGGCGACAATTCCTGCTGCGATTAAAATACCATTTGTCATACTAAAATCCCTCCAATTGATTTGTTTTTTACCATCTGCCATTACGGCAATGCCTTGCTCTGTATAAATTGAAAGCGTTTTCTTTTATGTGTGTCGTTCGGCAACGTATGCGACACCGTCTTGCACTTCGATAATAATCACAATCGCTTCAAATGGAATGGCGCGATTTGTGTAGCTTTGTGCGCGTTTTGAAATATTGCCACTTACCCCTTCGATTAAAATTTCGCCGTAGCCATCAACGGGAATTGGTGTTAACACCCGTGCAATTTGCCCTTCAAGGGACGCGTCGGTATAGGCGAGGGAAACGTCGGATTTGCGAAGCGGTACAAATAAAAAGTAATACAGAAGTGCGGTCGCAATTGATGCGCCAATAAGTGCGAGAATAAAAATTAAGGTGTGTTGCCAAGATGTGAAGGTTTCGAGTGTGTAGCCAATTGCGGCGGTAATCGTAATGAGTGGGAGCAGAACAGCTAAGTCAAAGAACGGAATACTATCAAGTGCGCCGTCTATCGCGTCTGCGAGTATAAGATATAGTAACGTTAAAAGCCCTGCGACAATAAGCACAGTCATATAAACAGTTGTCATTGGGTAGCCGAGTACCATCAAATTCACCTCCTTTATGTGCTGTTAGTTTATTTACGTAAAGTTTGTGAAAAAGTTTCAGAAAAAATGAAAAATTTTAAAAATTTTATTTTCTGCAAAATTCCTCTACTATAGAGAAAGGAGGAGAACGACATGAATTTATTAGCGTATACAGTATTAATGGGTGGTATTGTCTTACTGATTACAATGGTTTGTGCGCGCAAGCTAGAAAGACGATATGCAGCGATTGCAACATTAGTGTTTGTCATTGTCGGCTTTGTGACGATTTTAAGTGGCATTTTCGTTGGGCAGTGGAATGGTATTAGTGTTTCAGCGACAGGGATAGGCATTTTTGGCGGTGCGATTATCGGGACACTTTTAATGCGTCTTTTACAGCGACAACAGTGAAACAATAAGGGAGTATAGTGAATATATGTGGCACAATCGAAATGTATGGATTATTTTAATTGGTGAATTAATTGTAGGGCTTGGTTTATGGGCAGGCATTATCGGTAACTTAGGCTTTATGCAACAATTAATTCCATCTGACTTTCATAAGTCAGTACTTCTGGCAATTGGTATGCTTGCAGGGTTTTTAGTAGGACCAATTGCGGGAAAAATGGTTGACCGCTACGCGAAAAAGAGCGTATTGATTTGGTCATCAGTCGGTCGAATTATCAGTGTGTTCTTTATGTTTGTGGCGATTTATTTCGAGTCCATTGTATGGATGATGCTTTTTTTAATTGTGCTACAAATTGCGGCAGCATTTTTTATGCCAGCAATGCAGGCGATTGTGCCGATTGTCGTAAAAGACGACGAGCTAATGACGATGAACGGCTGGCATATGAATGTGCGTACCATTAGCCGCATTATCGGAACAGCGGCAGCCGGATTACTCATTGTGACTGTCGATTTAATTTGGCTATATATTATTTCACTTATTATGTATGTATTAATGCTTGGGTGTATGTTTATGCTGAAAATTGACGAGGAACAACAGCAGGCGAAGGCAAAACATAGCGGCAGTTTTAAAGAAGTATTGCCGATTTTTAAAGAGCAGCCCATTGTGTTAATGGCATTTTGTTTAGCCGTTATTCCAACATTGTTTTTAGGGTCGTTTAATTTAGTGATTATTAACATTGTCGAGCTACAGCAAAATCAGTCCATCTCCGGTATTTTATATACAGTTGAAGGGATTGGCTTTATGCTCGGAGCATTTTTTGTGAGAAAACTAACGACGTATATGACACCGACACAATTGTTATTTACGGTGGCATTAGTTATTAGTGTACTTGATTTATCGCTTGGCTTCTCTCATATCTCGTGGATGCCGATTGTAACATTTGCTGTATTCGGCTTTGCAGTTGGGTGTTTCTTCCCGTCAATGATGACAATTTTCCAGCGTCAAGTGCCGAAAAGTCACCACGGTCGATTTTTTGCCTTCCGTAATATGTTTGATACGGTGTTATTCCAAATCGTCTTATTATCAACGGGCGCACTACTCGATTTAATCGGGCTACAGCAAATGGGGATTGTGTTTGGTGTGATTAGTTTAACGTTAACATGCTTTTTCTTTTTATATGTGAAGAAAAGTGCGATGCAGGTTCAATAGAATATATGTTGATTTTTTATGCCAGGACGAAATGGTGTGATGTAGATGAACATTTCACCGCTTCATACGGATACATATGCGACAGTATAACGATTCACCGCGCGTATAAAAAGTTGAGTATATTGCATGTAGCAAGCGCCATTGAAAAAAGCTTGCTTAAATGTGTGCGACGAAAGCAGAAAAGTGTTAGGAGAAATGACGAGATTTCTCCTAACACTTTGTTTTGTCTCAAGCTCTTTTCGCTTTTTACTTGAAGCAGACACAATTAATTTAGTAAATTAATACGTACAGGAGGTGTTTTTATGACACAAAATCAGGTCGAAGGTCATAATAAGTGGGTATTACCGCTATTTATGATTGGTGTGTTTATGGCAGCGCTCGATAACGGCATTATTTCCGCGGCGTTAACGACCATTAATGACGCGTACAATGTCGATGCTAACTGGGGCGCATGGGGTGTAACGATTTATACACTCGGTCTTGCCATCAGTGTGCCGATTGTCGGGAAACTGTCAGACCGTTATGGGCGCAAAAAGCTTTTTATTATTGAAATTGCGCTTTTTGGGCTCGGTTCCTTGCTCGTAGCCCTCAGTCCAACATTTGAATTTTATTTATTGGCACGTTTAGTACAGGCGCTTGGTGGCGGTGGTATTTTCATCATTGCGTCGTCGCATATTTTGGCGACATTACCGAAGGAGCAACAAGGGAAGGCACTTGGCGCGCTTGGTGGTGTGAACGGCATTGCATCATTAATTGGCCCAAACTTAGGCAGTATTTTATTGGACTTTACAGGAAACTGGCATATTTTATTTTTAATTAATATTCCAATTGCGATTGTCTTAGTATATTTAGGGTTTACGAAATTAACAGAAACGACAGCAGATACAGCAGGGAAGCTCGATTTAATGGGCACCGTCTTATTATCACTGAGCATTTTAGCGATTATGTACGGTTTGACGAACTTAGAGGGCGTCAATATTGTTGATAGTATGTTGTCTCCGCATGTATATGGCTTCTTATTAGGTGGTATCGTATTATTTGCAGTATTACTCGTACATGAAAGCCGTCTAGAAAAGCGCGGGGGTGACCCGATTTTACCGATTCAGCTCTTAAAGCGTGGCCCGTATTTAATGACATTATTAATTGGGGCATTCTCAGGTGCGTTATTAGCGAGCATGATTTTCATTCCAGCTTTTACAGAGCAAGTACTAGGCATTGAACAGTCAAAATCAGGCTATTGGATGACGCCACTTGCAATTGCCGCAGGGATTGGTGCAGGAGCGGGTGGTGCATTAACGGATAAGCGTGGCCCGATTTTTACGGTTGTATTATCGGGTGTGCTATCAGGAATTGGTTATGTACTGTTTGCACAATTTACGGATGCCATTTGGCTCTTTATTATTAGTTCGTTTATTGTCGGTATTGGGATTGGCGTTATTTTAGGGGCGCCGCTCAATATTTTAGCAACGGAAAGTGCAGGCGACAATCAAGGAAGTGCGCTTGCATCGTTATCACTCGCACGCCAAATTGGTATGACGATTGCACCGACGATTTATGCTGGCTTTATTACACGCGGCTTCAATGAATTACCGACATTATTTGCGACGGACTTCCCGAGTAAACTACAACAAAACGTCGAAGCCGCAAATTTATCACCAGCTGCACAAGCAGAACTTGGCACATTAATCGGGCAAATTTCGAGCGATACCGATATGCAGGCATTAGTCGGTCAAGTACAAGACCCCGCATTACGTCAAGTGATTACCGACACCGTATCGGATATGACGACACTTGCAGCACAGCAAGGCTTTAGTGGCTTATTTATGTCCGCAGCTGTTATATCTGTGCTTGTATTATTTGGCGCAGTTATGTTAAAAAGCTTACGTAAATAATCAAAAGGAGCACCCATTACGTATGGGATGCTCCTTTTTCGTTAAATGATAGTAGCCATAAAAAGTCGGCTTCTTCTAGTAACTGAATGTCGTGACCAAGTGCAATCAGGTGCTGCGCTTTGGCATGCTTTGTACTAATGCCACGGCGTTTATCGCCTATTATGACGAAATGGGTGTGTGTAGTTACTGCGCCTTGCATAACTGCACCAAATGCGCTTGCTTTTTGTGCTGCGGTATGACGGGTCATGGTCGATAATGCGCCAGTAAAAACGAGATTTTTTTGATAAAATGGATGTTCCATCATGTATTTTCAACCTTTTTACGTTTCATTTTGTGTGTTTTATCATAAAGGTTTTCAATGCATGGTGCAAGCTTTACACGACAGCGATAATTTAAAGCTTTTTCTTTAAGAAGGATACGAGTTCTTTATTTAACTGCTTTTTCTCAGCGACATAATTATTGCGTTGTTTCGCCGTCTCATATAAGTAGCGTTCTTCTTCTGTTTCAGGCACAATCCCTGGAATTTTATAAGGACGTCCATTTTCATCTAACGCAATAAAGGTGAAATAGGCAATCGACGCAATTTTTTGTTCGCCGTTACGTAAATTTTCTGTATACACTTTTAAAAATACAACCATTGAACTTGTACCGGTCCATACGACAAATGCTTCAAACGTTACATATTCTTCTGGGCGAATTGGATGCAAAAATTCCACCGCATCCACTGAGGCTGTGACGCATTCACGGCGGCTATGTTTCGCCGCTGCAATCGAGGCAACTTGGTCCATATTACTCAGCAAACGTCCCCCGAATAATGTGTTGTGATTATTAAAATCATTTGGAAATACGCGACCGGAACGATAGACGCGGGATTGTCGGCAAAACTTCATTTCTTCTGTCATTTGTGTGATCTCCTCTCAATTGCAACTCGCTTTATGTATGAAAATACGCGCAAATAGTAGAAAAAGCAATAAATTTCTATTTATTTAAAATATTTTGTTAAATTAGTAAAAACACACTTGACTACTAAGAATTCATTGTTTTATAGTGACAGTATATGAGATGCTGATTAGAACACTAAAGGCGCCCGTAAAATTAGTTATGATTTACTAATGGTATGGGTGCCTTTTTTCTGCGCACTAAGCATTACCGTAGTATATTATTTGGAAATAAATATCAGAAAATTAAGAAAAAAGATTGCGTGTTTTCATATCACATGGCTATAATCACCTTAAGAGATGACAACTGGTACGGACGTTCCGATGTTCGTATGAAAGAGGTGAAACCATGCTGAAATTCGATAGCCCGTTGCCGCTACATATTCAGCTGAAGGAAATTTTACTACGCGATATTCGCGCGGACATATATGACGATAAAATTCCAAGTGAACGTGAGCTGATGGACTTGTATCAGGTGAGTCGCTCGACTGTGCGACAAGCGGTGACGCATTTAGTGCAAGAGCGCGTGTTGGAAAAAGTGCACGGAAAAGGAACGTTTATCACAAAGCAAAATGCTGTACATGATTGGCTAAACACATTGAATAGCTTTTCAGAAACGGTCAAACGTTTAGGTATGACGCCTGGCGCTGTTTTATTAGAGGCGCAGCGACAGCAGGCAAGTGAGCAAGAGCAGCAATATTTACAATGTGATGACGTATTTTTAATCGCGCGCTTGCGAACAGCAAATGATTTACCGATTGCTGTAGAGCGTCATTTTTATGCGCCGGAGGTTGGTGAGCAGCTAGCTACGTATGATTTAAATGCGGTAACGATTTATGATGTGATCGAACAGCAGCTACAACTTGTTATGGTGGAGGCGGAGCAAATGATTTGTTGTTGCCCGATTAGTGTTGAGGATGCAGCGTTACTCAATATTGCACCGCATACAAATGTACTATGTATTGAACGAACAATTTTATCATTAGACGGCAAGGTTTTAGAGTACTACAAAAGTTATTTTCATCCTGAGCTTTATTCGTTACGGCTAAAAATTCAGCGGTAGAGGAGCGAATGTCGTGTATACATTGACAATGCCTAAAAAAGTAATGGTTGCACGTGGTGAATGGCAGCGTGTACTGAATGAACAGTTAGCTTTGCAACAATGCACACGCCCGTTTTTGTTATATAGCGGGAGTGTTTGGCGTAGGCATGCAGTGGTGATAGATGGTGCAACGTATTATGAGATGCCTACAGGTGAGCCGACACTCGCGATGCTTGAACAGGTGTTGGCACGTATAGATACGCATGACGCAGTTGTCGCAATTGGCGGTGGGAGTGTTATTGATATGGCAAAAGCAGTAGCAGCACTTGCCCGCAATAAAACAGTACCTTTTGAACAGTTATGTACTCAAGCCGTGGAGCGGGTGCCGTTCATCGCCATTCCGACTACAGCGGGGACAGGTTCAGAAGCAACAAAAGTAGCGGTTTTAACGGACGAAGCGGCACAGAAAAAAGTTAACCCAGCACATGAGCAGCTAGTACCGGATGTTGCGATATTAGATGCGACGCTAACGACAACATTGCCCTTACACATAACGGCATTTACAGCGCTTGATGCACTTACACACGCCATTGAAGCGTATGTATCAACAGAAGCTAATATGTTTTCTGACATGTATGCGGAGCAAGCGATAGCGCTACTTGCACGAGGTTTACAGCAAATTCAGCAAGCGCCCGATGATGTAGACGTACGCGAGCAACTGTTACTCGGGAGTTTTTATGCAGGGGTCGCGTTTTCGAATGCTTCGACTAATTTAGCTCATGCAACTGGTAGAGCATTAGGGGTGCTCGCTCACTTGCCACATGGACAAAGTGTCGCGCTGATGCACCCGTTTGTTGTCACATTTAGCTATGAAGCGTGTCAAGCGCGTTATGACCGCATTGCTGAGCTACTGCAGACTAAAAATGTGGCATTATATTTGATGCAGTTAAATGTAGATTTTCACGTGTGGGAAAGTGCGAGGCATCTCGTTCCATTATTAGCACAACAAAAAGAGCAATTGACACAACTAGCATTAAGCGGAAACGGTATTCAAACGAATCGCCGCATTCCGACAGCACAAAATATTACACACTTATTTACACAATTACAACAAACTTTAGGAGGACTGTAATATGAGTACAATGATGACAGGTGGAGAAGTAGTTGCAAAAATGTTGGCGATTGAAGGGGTAAAAAATCTTTTTGGCATTATTGATGGTACATATTTTGGCTTTTATTCGAATCTTGAAAAGCATGGTATTCGTTTAATTTCACCACGACATGAAACATCTGCGGCGCATATGGCGGGTGCTTATGCACGAACGTCCAATCGTTTAGGGGTATGTATGGCAAGTAATGGTCCAGGGGTTGCGAATATTTTACCAGGTTTAGTTGTGGAGCAAGCAGAAGGGAATCGTGTGCTATGCATTACGAGTGCGCGTCGTACAGGTATCATGTATCCAGACCGTGGCGGCACGTATCAATGCTTTGACCAAACAGGTACGATTAAGCAGTTTGCAAAGTGGAGCGAGGCTGTGCCGTCATTTGATCGTATTCCTGAAATGCTACGTATGGCGTTACGTAAATGTTTTGAAGGGCGTCCAGGGGTTGTGCATGTAGATATTCCAGAAAATATTATGAATACGAAAGTGAAATGTGATATTTCATTTTGGGAGCCGTCACAATACCGCATGATGGAGTTACCGAAAGCATCTCAATACCAAGTTGAGCGTGCCATGATGTTATTAAAAGAGGCGAACTTCCCGATTATTCATGCCGGAAGTGGTGTGCTGCATTCTGGAGCAAAAGCAGAACTAACGGAATTTGCCCAACGCATGAACATGATGGTGACAACGAGCTGGGCAGGTCGCGGTGCCATGTCTGAAGAGCATGATTTAATGATGCCAATGGTGCATATTGAAGCGAATAATAATATTCGTAGTGAAGCGGATGTTGTGTTAATTTTAGGCTCTCGTGTTGGTGAAACCGACTGGTGGGGGAAAGCACCTTATTGGAATCCACATCAAAAGGTCATTCAAATTGATTTAGACCCGATGATTTTAGGGGCAAATAAACCAGCAGACTTGTTAATTCAAGCAGATATTAAATTTTTCTTACAGCAAATGCTTCAGCAGTTAGCGCAAGACGGTGAAACTCATGTAAACCGTCAACGTCAGCAGTCTATTTCCAAGCATTTAGCGACAAAGCAGGCGCATCGTAAAAAGCTAGATGAGCATTTAAAAGATAATAGTAAACCGATTAATCCAGCGCGTGTGCCGAATGCGATTGGCAAGGTGTTTCCGAAACATACACCGCTTGTGATGGATGGTGGCAACACGGTTATTTGGGCAAACTTTTATTACACAGTAAATGACGTGATGCCGCTACATTCGACGTTTAAATTTGGCATGCTTGGTGCAGGGGTTGGACAGGCGCTTGGTGTTGCAGTGGCAAAGCCAAATACACCGGTTGTTTGTATTATTGGTGATGGAGCGATGGGCTTCCATCCACAAGAAATTGAAACAGCTATTCGTAATCATTTACATGTTGTCTATATTGTCATGTGTGATAAACAGTGGGGCATGGTTAAGATGAATCAGCATTTCGCACTGCGTCCATTAAAAACGATGTTGAAGAAAACATTAGACCCACATGAAAGTATTAATGCCGATTTAGGTGAAATTCGCTTTGACTTAGTGGCAGAGGCAATGGGCGCACATGGTGAATATGTGACGCATCCAAATCAGTTAGAAGAAGCGATGCAACGTTCGATTGAGGTTGGGAAGTGTACCGTAATTCATGTGGAAGTAGACCCAGTGAAGCATATGTGGGCACCTGGATTACGTTATTTCAAAGATATGCATGCTGAGCCGAAAGGAAAATAATATATGGGCATTGATACAATCCAAATTAACTTCAATGAAAGTGCCATTTTGGTCATGAATATTGTGATCGGCTTTATTATGTTCGGTGTAGCACTTGATTTACAGCTATCGGATTTTAAGCGCTCACTGAAAACGCCTAAACCGGCACTTATCGGTATAGCTTGTCAATTTCTACTACTACCAGCGATTACGTTTGTATTAGTCAGTATTGTGCAGCCGCTTCCGAGTATTGCGCTAGGCTTGTTTTTAGTCGCTGCTTGTCCAGGAGGTAATTTATCAAACTTTTTAACGCATTTAGCAAAGGGCAATACACCATTATCGATTAGCATGTCAGCCATTTCAACGATTTTAGCGATTGTCATGACGCCGCTAAACACATTGCTATGGGCATCAATGTATGGGCCAACACGCGATATGATTCAATCGTTTAGCATCAGCGTTGGGGATATGTTTACGACCATCTTTTTAATGATTGGTTTACCACTTATTGTAGGGATGGTAATTCGTCAAAAAATGCCACGTTTTGCGGCGCGTTTTAATCAAATTATGATGAAGTTATCAATCGTGATTTTCATTGTATTTGTTATTGTAATGGTGGCCAATAATTTCAGTGCCTTTACCGAGCATGTCGGTGCAGTCGTATGGGTTGTTATGATTCAAAATGCGCTAGCACTGTGCATTGGCTATTTTACAGCGCGTGCTTTACGTGTGGAAGAACGTGACCGCCGTGCAATCGCGATTGAAACCGGTATTCAAAATTCAGGATTAGGTCTTGTTCTGATTTTTAATTTCTTCGGTGGGCTTGGAGGTATGGCCCTTGTTGCGGCATTTTGGGGGATTTGGCACATTATTTCCGGCTTAACCATTGCCACAATTTGGTCACGCAAGCCACCAGCCAATGATTTGGCAACAACAACGGAGGTACGACGCACATGAACGTATTAATTACAGGAGCAGCGGGCTATTTAGGCCATCAGCTTGTTACGCATTTATTAGAACAGAGTGCGCACACGGTTATTGCGGCGGATATTCGAGAGGAATCCCCGTTCCCACTACATGAACGTTTACAGTATGTGAAATTAGACGTGCGCGCACCAGAGGCAACAGCAATTTTTCAACAGCATGCAGTGGAGGTCGTTGTGCATTTAGCATCGATTGTGACACCCGGGAAACATAGTGACCGTAGCTTTGAATATTCGGTCGATGTATTAGGAACAGAAAATATTTTACAGGCGTGTGTCGCCGCCAATGTCCGTCGCATCATTGTGTCGTCAAGTGGCGCAGCATATGGTTATTACGCAGATAATGCAGCGTGGCTTACCGAGGAGCATGCTATTCGAGGCAATGAAGTATTTGCATATTCGCATCATAAGCGCTTAGTCGAGGAAATGTTAGCGGTGTATCGCCAGCAACATCCACAGCTTGAACAAACGATTTTCCGTATTGGTACAATTTTAGGGGAAAATGTCCGCAATCAAATTACAAATTTATTTGAACAAAAAGTATTGCTCGGCATTGCTGGCTCGGATAGTCCGTTTGTCTTTATTTGGGACCAAGATGTCGTCGCGTGTTTTGTGAAAGCGATTGATAGTGATGTGACAGGTATTTTTAATGTTGCCGGTGACGGAGCGTTAACGATTGATGAGCTTGGTATTTTGCTCAATAAGCGCGTTATCAAAATTCCTGCAACAGCTGTTTACAGTGGATTGTTTGCGCTGAAGCGATTGCATTTAACACAGTATGGAGAAGAGCAAATTGACTTTTTACGTTATCGTCCGGTGTTGTTAAACACAAAATTAAAAGAGCAGTTTGGGTATATTCCGATGAAAACGTCCCTTGAAGCATTTGAATTGTATATGTGGAGTCGTATGAAAGAAGCGGCTACCGTCCTATCATAATGAAAAAAACACCGGTCATCATGGGTAGTATCGATGACCGGTGTTTTTATTAGAATGAATATAAAATAAATAGATTAATGTATTTATTGTTTTATTTATTTTACTTCTTGCGCAAGCGCAGTGAAAATAACGCCAAGGCCGTGTGCACCAGCATCAGGGTAGCCTAAACTACGGTCACCTACAGCGCCGGCACGCCCCATACGTGCGACAATATCTTTTGTGCGTTCAGCGCCATCAACAGCTGCTTCTGCTCCTGTGACAAATGCTTCTTTAAACGTAGCATTATTTGCAGCGGCTTGTTGCCATGCTTCAACAGTTGGTACGAGCGCATCGATTAATGTTTTATCGCCAACAACAGCACCGCGTCCGAAAGAGCGTTCACCTGTTGTTTGGATACCGTCCACAGCTGCTTGCAGCATATTCGCAAATTGAGCCACTGTTAATGTTTCCGCAGATGCTACAGATTTGGCAGCTGCGCGGAAAGCAGAGCCCCAAATCGGACCAGATGCACCACCACAATGCTCCATAATGACAAGAGAACTTGCATGTAAAAATGCACTTATCGTTGTCGTTTCTGCTAAAATTGTTGCCCATTCACGTTTTAATTGTTTGAAGCCTTTTGCAACGCTCATTCCGAAGTCGCCATCACCTGCATGTTGGTCAAGTTCACAAAATGGTACTTCGTTTTCAATAATAACGGCGCTCATTTTGTCTACATAATAGTGCATATTATGTAGTGTGAACTGCTCGTTCGTAATCGCAGCGAATTGCACATCTGTTTCAACCGTGAATGACACTTGCTCGTCTGCTGTAATTGTTTGAGGTGCAGCTGCCGTCATCGGTAGTGCAGCACCGTCTACTTTTAATGTAGGTGTGGAAGCGGGCGCATCTAAATAACCTTTTAATTCCTCATCAAGTGCTAGTAATGACACAGACGCACCCGCCATATCGATACTTGTCATATAGTTGCCAACAAATGTGCGATATGTTGTGACACCACGCTGTTGTAATTCACGTAATACAGCATTATTTAAAATATATAGTTCTTGTAATGGTGTGGCACCGAAGCCGTTAATAAGTACAGCCACTTCTTGCGGAGCTGTTCCATAATCACGTAATAAATCGGTAACCATACGCGCAGCTAGCTCATCAGCAGGCAGTAGTTTTTCACGCGTAATACCTGGTTCACCATGAATCCCAACACCATATTCCATTTCATCTTCTGCTAATGTAAATGTTGGTGTTCCCGAAGCCGGTACCGTACAAGAGGTTAAGGCTAAGCCAATGCTTTTTGTCGCACGAGCCGTTTTTTCCGCAGCACTTTTTACTTCTGCTAACGTTAGTCCACGTTCAGCCGCAGCGCCAGCAATTTTATGTACAAAAATAGTACCGGCAACACCACGACGACCGACTGTATATAAGCTATCTTCTACAGCAATATCATCATCTACACGTACGTAATCTACGGTAATACCGTCTTCTTCCGCAAGCGCAGCGCCATTTTTAAAGTTCATCATGTCACCGCTATAGTTTTTAATAATCATCAGTACACCGGCATCTGTTGCGACTTCTTGAATGCCTCGGTACACTTGAATTTGTGATGGGGATGCAAACACATCGCCACAAACTGCAGCATCGAGCATACCTGTGCCGACAAAGCCTGCATGTGCTGGCTCATGTCCACTACCACCACCGCTAATTAAGCTTACTTTTTGAGTGTTTAAGTCTTTTTTTTTGATGATTTTGTATTTAGGTGAAAATGTTAATTCTGGATGGGCTAACACGAGACCATTACACATTTCAACGACGACATTTTCTGGCTGATTTATAATTTTCTTCATGACGTTAACCTCTTTCTGACGCACAATGCGTGTATTTTAAGTATTACATTCGTATCATACCTTATTTTCCTAAAAAAAGGGATATAAAGCGTCACGTAATGATGTGCTAATAAAAAACCTATCCAGCTTTGTTTGCTGAATAGGTATGTGTATCATTCGGATTTTTCTTCAAGAGCTTGTTCGAACGAGCCATCTTCATATTCATATAGCTCGAATAATTGAATATACTCATCAATGGTCGTTTGCACTGCTTTTAATTCGCCTACCAACACGGGATGTAAATTTTGTAGTTCAGGCGTTTCTAGCTGTTTTTGTAACGAAGCTTTGCGTGTTTCTAATTGAATTAAAAATTGGACAATGCGTTTACGACGAAATGTTTGTGCACCAGAGCCTCGTTCACGACGTTCAGCACTGTTTGCGCGATGATGTGCGCGGCGTTCGTCCTCAGATTGCTTGATCACGTAGTCTTTTCTCATGTATTCATCACTCCGTTCAGCACAATTCGTATGCGTTTGTATACATCTATATTGTGGTTTGATTGTATCTGTTCACTTAGCGTTCGTCAATGAAAACAAACGGCAATGATGATATCAGTAAAAAAGCGAAGACTAGCATGATTGGCTAGATTTTAGGCAGTTAATATAGTAGAGAAATATGGTAAAATAGAAAGAATTCGATGAAACCAATGTATACAATTTATGATTGTTGCAATTTAAAGGAGAGAGCCATGAGAAATCGATTGCTACTAGCATGGGTCATGAGCATTTTATGCATCGGAATCGGTGCTTTTCAAACAGAAGCGGCAACTCTCCCCGTGCAGTCTGTCTTGCAACAGCAAGAAGTTGTAAAGATTCAGGGAGATTGGTTATTTTTTGAAAATGAACTGTATGATGGGCTAGAGCCACCAGAAATATACGAACGTGGCAAACGTGTCACGATTCCACAAGAGTTTGAAGCAATTACGGGGAACGTAAATGGTTATGGTACATATGTAACGCAAATTGAAATTCCAGCATCGTATAAGGGGCAAGTGTTAGCCATTCGTTCACCGTATCAGTATAGTGCAATGGCGTTATATGTAAATGGAGAGCGCATTGCTACAAGCGGGCAAGTAGGGCGTACAGAAGCGGAACATGTCACGATGTTAGAGTCACAAACAGGCTATTTTAAAGTAGAAGAATCTGTTATTACGATTGCTATCCAAATTTCGAGCTTTGCGCATATACGTGGGGGGCTAGCCAATCCGTTATTCATTGGTGAAGCGTCTCTTGTTGACCGACAATTTCAACAGCAAGTGTACTTTATTATTGTATTACTCGGTATTATTTTAGCTGTTGGTATTTTGACGTTGATTATTGGTTTACTACGTCGAGAGGAAAAGGCATTTTTAGCGTTTTCCCTTTTTTGCTTTAGCATTGTAGTGCGCACATTAATGACCGTGCCATTTATTTATCGTTTATTACCGATTGATATTTCGTATGTAACCGCAACAAAGTTAGAATATATTGCAACATGCTTAACAGCGATGTTTTATGTATGGTTTATTTATTATTTATATCGCGATTTATTTAAGCGATCGGTAGTGGTCTTCAACAGTGTGATTTTAGCAACAATTGTGCTGATTACGCTTTTTACACAGCCATTATTTTTCCAACAAGTCTTCTTTATACTAGGCGTCTCACAATTTATCGTTGTCATGTATATTGCATTTGTATTTAGAAACGCATTAAAGTATCGTCGTCGATTTATTATCCCAAATTGTATTGGTGTGGCGATTACATTAGGCGGCATGATAACAGATTATTTATCCGGTGTGGGCATTATTAACGTATTTCCAATGACGTTATTTTGCTTAACGATTAATGTGATTATTGTTATCATGTCGATTGCGAACCGCTATGCACAGCAATTTACGGAAACGGCACAATTAAATGAAGAGTTAGTGCAGATGAATAGCACATTAGATGAAACGATTCGTCAACGTACAGCCGAGCTCTCAAAGGCAAACGAACGCCTGCATAAACAAGCGATGTATGATAGTTTAACGGGGATTTATAATCGCCAATATTTAAATGATACATTGCCATTTATATTTAATGAAGCAAAGACGAAACAGGAGCCGTTTTCAATTATGATGTTTGATTTAGACGAGTTTAAAAAATATAATGATTTTTATGGTCACTTAGAAGGCGATGCCATTTTACAAAAAGTAACGCAAATTGTCGCAGCGCAATTACCGGATGATATTATATTTGTGCGCTATGGTGGCGAAGAATTTATATTGTTGATGCCAAACTACACGAGAGAGCAGGCCTATGCAATTGCTGAACATTTACGTGGCATTGTCCACGAGACACAGTTAGTACATGAAGGGCGCATGCAAGGTTATGTAACAATTAGTGGCGGTGTTGCAACATTGGCTGACAAATATGAAACACCGCGAGCGTTAATTGAAGCTGCTGACCAGGCACTATATACAGCGAAACGTTCAGGTCGTAATAAAGTATATATGACAACATAGTTAATCGTTGATTTGTGAGATGAAAGTTAGTAGAATTTTAAGCTGTCGTGCCGAAAATTAGCTTTTTAAGGTGCGCAGTGACGTTTTACGGACAGCATATTGAGCAACGAAGTGGTGGGAGAAATATTACATTTTCTCCTACCACTTTTTTATGCTTAAAGCATCTTTTTTTGTATTTTTATAGATTTTCGCCGTATATTGCCACGAACATGGAACTGACAAGAGTGAGGGGCTCTTATACGAACATGATCTGACAACGAAGAAGCGTAGTGAAAAAAGATAGGTGTAAAGTCTGTTTGTTTTTGTTGAAAATAATAAAAATATGCTTTTTCGATATAAATCACTTTCCGCTACTTTTATCCATGAAAATTTTAGGAAAAGAACGGCACTTTCGTTTAAGCAAAATGTAAAAGTCGCATTTTCTGTCGTTATTATGTAGCAGTATGGAGAACAAAAAGCCAAAAATAGTAAAAATTGATGCTTATCACTTCGATAAAAACGTATTATCGACAACAGTGCTGTTTTTTTGTAGATTGAACTTGTATGAACAATGCGGTGAGAAGAAACAAAAAAAGAAGCCTCTTGAACATTTACGGGCATCATAAAAACGATGTGAAATCTGTAGAAATATAGATTTTTTTCTTTCACACTCATTGAGAATGATTATCGTTTTCTTTTAGAGGACATACACAAGATGAAAATAGCAGGAGGAAATTATGAAATCATATCGTTATTCGAAAAAGTATATGCGTGTAGCATTAGCAACTGTATTAGCGGTGAGTGCTGTTGCACCGACAATGTCGCATGCAGAGGCATCAACAGCTGAAGTAACATCCTCATACGATTTAGCACAATTAGAAGCAGGGTATTATGCGATTGGTACAACATTGGCGACAGAAGGAGGCAATGTAGACCAGTTCCAGCTGACCTATCATACACCGTTACATGCAGAAGTTGAAGTAACCGAATCTGGTGAAAAGATTGTCACGTTATATGTCAATCGAAATGTAGTATCAGCGTCTCATATTGATACGATTTCGGTGCAGCAAGACGGGCAAGATATTCCGGTTACGGTCACGGAGTCACTGCCCCGTGTTGGCGATAGTTTACCGCAAACGATTCAATTTACTATAAGTGATTTAACAAAGCCATTAACCATTCAGTATAATTTTTCTCAAAAAATATCGACGATTATTCGTGAAGATATACCACAACAAGCAACATTGTCATTTGATGCGACAACGATAACAAAACAAGATGCACCAAGTCGACAGTTTGAGCAGCGTGAGACGTTAGCAGATGGTGTTTATGATGTATCGCTTGCATCATTTATGTCAGGTTCAGGCTTTGTCACACCAACTGCAGTTAAAGCGACCGTGGCACCAAAAGCTAAATTAGAAGTCATCAATGGGAAGTACTATGTGACCGCAACTGTTTTACCAGGTCTGCATGCAGAAAATCCACAAAATAATTATGAACTACATAATATCAACAGTATTTTATATGCATGGACAGGGACAGAAGAGACAAAAGCGGCTCAAGTCGCAGTGAATGAGGAGACACATGAAACGACGATACGATTTGAAATTCGGAATCCATATGATTATACGGAATTAATGAGTTCAAAATATTATTATGACCGTGAAACACCTACGTACGGAGGAACAGAGCGTCTTTATTTAAAAATTGACCCTGCAACGATTACGTATGTAGCGGAAGCACCAACTGTTGACGTAGGCAATTATAAAGTAGTATCAACATATCGTACGCACGCGATGGACATCACACGCCCATATGCGAATACATTTTTCGCACAAGAAGTGGCCATAGATGTGACGGCAGCTAAAAAGACACTGACTGTTCAAGTATTAAATAATGAGGAATCATTAGTGGACATTACATCGTTTTCTTCGACATTACCGTATGAGGAACTAAAGGCAGCGGATGGCTCTGTGTACGCGCTACAATTTACGGTCGATACATTACAGCAAAACATTCCACTAACAATTAGTGGGAAAGATAAAATAACAGGAGAACAAGTCACGGAACAAGGAAGCATTGTGACAAACTTTGTCACGCTAGAAAAGTTAGATGCACCGCTACCGTTACGTAAGCACACGAAGCATGTCCCAACAGCATTTCCGCATGAGGACGGCGAATATACCATTGATGTGACATTATTACGTGATGTGCAGCGTGCCCCATTTACAAAAGAGGTTGGTTTGGCATCAAATGAATATTTCATTGAGGATACACGCGTTGTCGTCAACGATGGTACGTATACAGTAAAAGGTACAATTCGTAATAATAGTGCGATGTCGTATACGGATGGGTGGGAAATGGAGAACGTATACGGAGATTATACATTTACCCCATTTACAATGACGAAGAAGCTAGATGTCGCAGCGGGCGTTTTCAATCAAGAATTTGAAGTCGAAGTGGATGATTTATCAGCACCGACACGTGTGAAATTCAATACGTATCGTCCGTACGATCAAAAGCTAACAAATTCCTTTATCGGTCGTTTATTATTTGATTTAGAAAGTGTTGCCCCATTTGAAGCAAACGAAGTAGCAGGGGAAGAATTGCCCTATACGTTAACAGCAGTAGGGAATGGCGCAATGGATGACTTCGTGGTGAATTACTTAAATCCATATTTTGAAAAACCTGCCACACTAAAAGAAGAAGACGGTCAGCGCTATGCATATATTACGATTACGGGCAAGATGTATATTGCCGACACGATTTTATATACGGATGAACAGGGGAACGAAAAGCCTGTGACATTTGTGAGCGATAATGGCAAGGAAGGCTTAGATCGTGTGCGCGTTATCAAGTTCCCCGTTCACACTGAAACGATGAAACTATATGTGGATGGTGACACATATGGTCAGTACCATGTCCAAACAAACTTTGTCCTAAAAGAAGATGTACCGTATACAATTGTGCTAGCGCCCGATGCACCGCCTGCACCAATTGATATTGCTGCGTACTTAGGTCCTTATTTTGAAAAGCCAGCCGAAGTGTATAAAGAGAATGGTCAATATTATGCGAATATTACATTGAACGGCAAAATGTATATTGCGAACGAACTGCAATATGTCAACGCGGCTGGTGAAAAAGTCGATGCAGAAATTATTGCCGACAATGAAAAAGAAGGCTTAGACCGTGTGTATACGGTGAAATTCCCATTAGCGAGCAATGTACTCGATATTTATGTGGATGCAGACACATACGGTAAATATGATTTACGTTTAACATTTGATAAAGATATCGTGGCAGTGACACCGCCTATTGAGCAACCGCAAGAGCCGGAGCAACCAGTAGAAGAAACAGTAGAAGAAAATGTGTGGTTTACAGCTGAACATACACGAGCTTCAGCCCGACCATATATTGAAGCAGCGATGCAGTCAGCTAATATGATTACACGTGACGGTGCAAAATATGCGCAATTTACAATTGCGGCAAGCACCAATATTAAATTAAAAGACAGTGACACCTATACAATTGTTGCAACAAAAGAAGATGGTACACAAATTGTTGAAGTGTTATTAATTGATGGCTATAAAGCGGTACTGCCATTTACTTATTATCCAATGCCTTCAATGCCAGCATTTGTGATGGACAACACGACGACTGTTTACTTCCCATTCGAAACACCAGCAAATGGTGATGTATCGGCGCATGAACACTTTGCGATTACCGATGTGACAGATGCCCACTATGTGAAGAACTACCGCGAGGCTACCAAAAATATTGATGTGATTACGCGTGAAGATGGACGTTATGCCCGTATTTCACTGGATTTACGCTATCCAATTTTCGGTTCAGTATCAGGCGGTCAGCTTGTGAAAATCGCCAATCCATTACGCACATATGAAGTGAAGTTAAATGACGACAACGAAGCGACGTTAACATTTAGTAGCTCAGGTACCGCTGATCACGTAGTGACGTATCAAGTAGCAGCAGATGCACAAGAGGCTACGTTATACGAAGGGTTCAGTTCTTATTTAGATGTAACCGAAAAAACAAATGTGACATTTGTTTATGAAGAAGGGACAGAAGCAGAAGCGATTCGTTTATTACAATCGGCAATGACCGAGCAGCCATATGTAGATACGGCAGAGAATGCCATTATCCTTGGCATGGCGTTTGCACCAACAGACGAAGTAAAAGCGGTACGCATTAAAAAAGATAATATGATGTTTGTAAATTGGAATAGTCCAGACACTGGTGCGATGCAAACAAGCTTTACCGGCGCGATTGGTGAAGGGATGTTCTTTGAAGTTGAGCATGTAGACGGCACGGTATATAAAGTGCCGGTGAAGGCGTTTGTTGCCGGTGACATGACTGCGCAACCAGAACAGCCAGCAGTTGTTCAATTTGTCGAAAAAAATGTAGACTTCCAGTTTACAACGGGTACAGATTTTGAAACGGGTGCGAGTGCAGATGCATACTTACGTGATTTCGTGACAAATGCAGATTTTGTCATTGGTGAAGACGGCGAGCCGTATGCAGAAATTACATTTGGTGGTCATTCATACGCAATTGATACATTCAAAGAAGGCAATGAAACAGGGGCAGATGCAACCATTGTCGCAACAACAGGCTCAGTTGATACGAAGGACTTAACACGTACGGTGCGTATAGCATTAGATGCACACTATCAGGCGAATGTTTTCTTAGGAAGCACACGCGGAAATTATACGTTCAAATTTGACTTTATTGAAGAAAAAACAAGCTTTGCCTTTACAAGTGGTACAGCAAATGATGCGTATTTCTCAGCGTGGGTACCAAGAGCAGATGTCATTGAAGCAACAAATGGGGACCGCTATGCCTATATTACATTTGCGGGGCATTCCTATGCGGTTGAAGATTTCGTTGTAAATGACGAAGCGGCTGTTCTTGTATCTGAAACAGGCTCAGCTGAAACGAAAGACCTTGTGCGTGTTGTCCGTGTGAAATTAGAAGATCATAAAGCTGCCGTAACGTTAAAAGCCAGCACACACGGCACATATACATTTAATTTTGATTTCACCAAAGCAACAACATCATGGTTGGATGCATTAACACGACAAGACCAAGCCGTCGAATTAACGATTACAGCAGGTATGCCAGCGCAATTTATTATTCCAGGTGTCATTGAAGCAGCACAAGCAAAAAAGGTAGACGATGGTATTCAGTTTACGATTGATACGACAAAAGCAGAAAGTGCACGTGGCTTCTATCAAACATTTATTGTGAAGCAAGGTGACAATATTTTAACAGAAGTATCAGCAGCTAATCACGAAACAGCCACATTTACAGTAGCGTCGATTGATGATGTGACGGTTGAGGTTGTCTATGTGACACCAGAAACAGAAACCGCAGCACAAAAAGAAACAACGTATACAGGAACATTAACCAATGTGAAAGTTGTGGAAGAGGAAGTACCAAGCGATGAAGTAGACAGCTCACAATATGTGGATGGTTCAGATTTAGATGAGACCATTTTCACCGCAACGCCGCAACCGTTGACATTCACGTATGAATCATTAATCGCACATATTCCGTCTGCTACAGCAATGGCGACAATTATACCAGCAGCAAGCGTAAAGAAAGTCGAAGATGCATATGAAGTTACGTTAACGATTAACCCCCGTCAAACGTATGATTTCTTCGTGACACAGCGCGGGGAAACAGTAGCATCGATTGATCCTGAAGGTACAGAAGAAACGACATTGACATTTACGGTACCCAATTTAGATGACTTATTCTTCTATGTAAATGGTATTTCAGGAAGCGGGATTGAAACGGTTATTGGTGCACAAGTAACAGGATATGAATTAACACCGGTAAATCCTGAAGAGCCAACAGAACCAGAAACACCAGTAAACCCTGAGCAACCGACTACACCATCATTACCAGTAATACCAGGATCACCAACACCTGTTGAGCCACAGCCAGAACAGCCGGTAGCACCAGAAGTACCACAACAACCTATCGTTACCGAAACGCTACCATCAACAGGTGATGTGACATTTGATATTACAGCACCCGCTGCATTTACAGCATTTATTAGCAATATTGACACACACCAACATGCGGATGGATATGATGTCTCATTAGCATTACAACCGACAGAATCGCTACAGTCGTTTACCGTGCTACAAGATGGTGAAGAAATCGCCTCTTGGTCGCAAAATGAAGCGTTTACGGCGAAGCTAGCCGCATTATGGCAACGTCTGACAGCCACAACACCGGCACCAACAGTCAACTTTACGCTATCATCGCTTGAAAATTTACAATTTGTGGTGACAACAACAGAAGGTGAATTAACGGCAACTGTTACAGCAACAGCCGTTGTTGAAGAAGAGACAGTGACACATCCATTCACAGATATTGCTGCAACAGGACATGAAGCTGAAATTGCTGCATTATTTAATGCGGGTATTACAACGGGTACATCCGCAACAACATTTAGCCCAGGTGCACCAATTACACGCGCCCAATTTGCAGTGATGATTGCGCGTGCTTTACAAGTAACGCCAACGACTACTACGACATTTACCGATACAAAAGGCAAGTGGTATGAAGCCGATGTACAAGCATTACAAGAAATTGGTATTATTACCGGTACATCTGCGACAACATTTGAACCAGGTAAACAAATTACGCGTCAGCAAGCTGCTGTGATGATTCACCGTATGCTACAATATAAAGGCTATGTAAATATAGAAACGACACTTTCATATACAGATGCAGCAAAAATTTCTGCGTATGCTGAAGAAGCATTTGCCCAATTGCAACACCAACAGATTATGACGGGGAATAATGGTGAAATCTCACCACAAGCATCATTAACACGTTCACAAATGGCAAAAATATTAAAGCGTGCACTGGATATAAGTGGTTATGAATTTTAACGAATAACAGTAAAAGCCCGCTCGATATGCATATCGCATTTTCGAGTGGGCTTTTATTGATGTTGAATACGCAAAAAAGATTGATTATAATGAAAATTAAAACTATTAGGAGGTGTAAGCGTGACGAGCATACCATTATTTATACTGGCGTGTGTATTGCTAATCATTTTACCAGGTCCAGATACAGCGATTGTTACGAAAAATACGATTACTGGCGGACGAAAGGCGGGTATGCAGTCGATGCTTGGCACATGCGCAGGGTTAGGTATTCATACCGTTGCATGTGTAGCGGGGTTATCGGCATTAATTGTCCAATCAGCGTTTGCGTTTACGGTGTTAAAATACATCGGTGCGATTTATTTATGCTATTTAGGCATTCGTACATGGATGAATATGCGCGCGAAAAAAGAGACAGCTGCAGAGTTAGAGATGGCAGCTAAAGGAAATTCCGCATTTAAACAAGCGTTTTTCACAAATATTACAAACCCAAAAGTAGCGGTGTTTTTTCTAACGTTTTTACCGCAGTTTTTAGCACCAGACGCCCAACCATTTTGGGCATTTTTAGCAATGGGTATCATCTATGCAGTACTGACATTTATTTGGTTTATTTTTTACGTGTTATTACTCGACAGCATACGTACTTTTATGAACAAGCCAGCGACGCAAGCAGCGATGGAGGCAATTACAGGTGCAGTGTTAGTTGGGTTTGGTATTAAATTAGCCTTTGAAAAAACATAAAGTTTATCCGACACTTTTTAAAGGAAAATAAAAATATGCAAATAAAAAAGCTGACACATTGCGGTTGAAACCAAATTTTCTCAGCTTTTTATTGTAGAACGCCACTAAAAAACCCTGCGTCAGCACCGTCTCAACGGTGCTGACGCAGGGAAGTTGTTTATAATAACCCTTTTTCATTGATAGGTGCATTATAGACATCGGTATCTAGCTCTTTTGTAGAACGACTTGATACAATACCAGATAGCATAGAACCACTTACATTGAGTGCTGTACGACCCATGTCAATTAATGGTTCAACCGAAATTAAAATACCGGCTAACACAATTGGTAAGTCCATCGCAGACAGAACGATAATCGCAGCAAATGTTGCACCACCACCAACGCCAGCTACGCCGAACGAGCTAATGGCCGTAATTAAAATTAATGTTGCGATAAAGCCAGGGTCTAGTGGGTTAATGCCTACAGTCGGAGCAATCATAACAGCAAGCATCGCCGGATAAATACCCGCACAGCCATTTTGCCCGATAGATAAACCAAATGACCCTGCAAAGTTTGCAACCCCTTCAGGCACACCTAAACGTTTTGTTTGTGTCGCAATATTAAGTGGTAATGCACCTGCACTTGAACGTGATGTGAATGCGAATAATAATACTTCGCCCGTTTTTTTCACATATTGCAGTGGGTTTAAGCCCGTCAATGCAATAATGATTAAATGGATAATAAACATCGCAATAAGTGCAACATAAGAAGCAATCACGAATTTTCCTAAGTCAATAATTGCTTGGAAATCACTTGTCGCAATCGTACGTGCCATAATAGCAAGTACCCCGTATGGTGTTAATTGTAATACCATACGCACAACACCCATAATTAAGCCGTAAATCGCGTCAATGCCTTTTTTAACCGTTGTTGCTTGCTCTTCTTCTTTACGACGAAGTTTTAAATAAGCAATCCCAAGTAATGCGGCAAAAATAACAACACCAATTGTTGATGTTGAACGTGCGCCTGTTAAATCGGCAAATGGATTACCAGGGAACATCGATAAAATTTGGTCAGGTAGTGTTGTGACTTCTTCAGAGCGCTCAACAAGTGATTCACCACGTGCTGTTTCAGCATCTCCTTGTACAATTTCAGAAGCATCTAAATCAAATACGATAGAAGATGTAATGCCGACAGCTGCTGCAACAGCTGTTGTGCCAATTAAAACTGCTAAAATCAGTGCGGCTGCCTTTCCGATATTTTTACCAGCTGAAATTTTTGTGAACGCTGCTAAAATCGAAATGAAAATAAGTGGCATTGAAATCATTTGTAATAAACGAACATAGCCTGTACCGATAATGTTATACCAAGGCATTGTCTCCGCTAAGCTTTCAGATTCCACGCCGTAAATCAGTTGTAAGGCAGCCCCTAATACAACCCCAAGTGCTAAACCGATAAATACACGGTTTGAAAATTTAACGTTTTTCTTTTTTAACGTATATAAAAACGTTAGTAGCGCTAATAAAACAAGAATATTAGCTAATACTGCAAAATTCATATTAATTCCCTCCCAAACAATTCATCTTACGAACTAAATCTGTTTTTATCATACACCTTAATTCCGATAAGTCAAGTATGAATTAATGTGGGAATTTTCGGAAATATTTTTCGAGCGTTTTATAACCCTCCACTTTGACACCAGCGAAAAACCTTTTGCTACACTAGTTGTTCTGGAGGGATTTTAATGATTGAACAACGAGAATATGACTATTTACAACAAACATTACACAGCTTACAGCAAACTCGCAAACACCTATGTGCGACGATTGAGCATAAAAATGCCTCATTTAATGACTTACAAAAATATGTCGTCGACTTTCATGCAGAACTCGATAAGTTTGAAATATATGATTATCAACAGTCACTACGTATGATTGATAAACAAGGTGTTGCAAACGTGCTAGCGAAACAGCAAATTGACCGTCTATTAGACTCACCTTATTTTGGCGGTTTTGATTTTATATATGAAGATGAAACGGAGGCAGAACGTTTTTATATTGGACGCTTTGGTCATGAAGGTGAAAACGGGCAAACGCTTATTTATGACTGGCGTGCACCGATTTGTCATATGTATTATGAGTTTGAAATCGGCGCGGCATATTACGAAGCCATGCAGCAACGCTTTGACGGGGAACTTATTGGCAAGCGCCAAATTAAAATTGAGCATGGAGAGCTACAATATGTGTTGAATAGTTCATTGACGATTCAAGATGAAGCACTACAACAAGTGTTACACGCAAATGGTAGCGACAAAATGAAGACGATTGTGACATCTATTCAAAAGGAGCAAAATCAAATTGTGCGTGATGATACGGCACATACACTAATTATTCAAGGGGTAGCGGGTTCCGGCAAAACGGCTGTAGCACTGCACCGTATTGCGTATTATTTATATAAATACCGAGATACTTTACGCGCCGAACGCATTTTTATTTTGTCACCGAATAAAGTATTCGGACATTATATTTCAAATGTGTTGCCGGAGCTTGGCGAGGAGCCAATTCGTTCTTTTACATTAGATGAGCTAACAGAACGTTTATTGCCAAATGCGGTTACCTATACATCATTTGAAGAAGAGACTGCCTTTATTTTAGAAAATCCCCAAAGTGCATGAGCAAAACGTGCCGCACAAAAAGCGAATATGGCATTTGTTGAGCGGTTGCAATGTTTTTTAGCCGATGTCGATACAACCATTTTACGCATAGAAAATATGAAAATTGCAGATATCGTCATTGAAGACTCCTATATCGCACAACGCTTCGAGGCCTATCATAAAGAGCCTATTACAGTACGTCTTGCAAATATTGCCGACGATATGATGCATGTGTTAAAGCGAAAGCGTAACGGTGAATTAAAGCTGCCTTCTAAAAATGAAGTTGTGAAGCGATTGAAAAAGCGTTTAGCGTATCCGTCAGCGTTTGCGATTTATCGTGCATTTATCGAGACGTTACCAAAAGGTTCATTTTACTTTAAAAATAAGCATTTTGAGTTCAATGATGTGTATCCTTATTTATATGTACAAACGTATTTCTCCGGCATGACGACATTTGAGCTTGTTCAGCATTTTGTGCTGGATGAAATGCAGGATTATACACCAATTCAATATGCAGTGCTTGCACAACTATTTACATGTAAACGTACAATTATTGGCGATGTCGGGCAAGCGTTATTTCCGTATGAAACAATGTCACTACAGGCACTTTCAACTATTTTTCCACGCGCGACCATTCACCGTTTAACGACAACGTATCGTTCATCGTATGAAATTGCTACATACGCACAGCAGTTCCTTGAAGAGGGCATGTTACAGCCAATCGCTCGTCATAGTAAAGAGGTGGATGAACGCTTTTATACGACACACGCTGAGATGCTTCAGCAAGTGCATAACGCCATATCATCAACCGCTAAAACGACAGCGATTATTTGTAAAACATCAGAAGATGCGATGTATATTAGTGAGCATTTACAAAAACCACATCACGTAATGGACGGTACCACGACGATTTTTGAAACAGGCATTATTGTAACGACAATTCAATATGCAAAGGGGCTTGAGTTCGATGCAGTCATTGTGCCGTTTGTAGACAATACACGCTATGCGACAAAGTTTGAGCGTGGGTTACTCTATATTGCCGTTACACGAGCGATGCATGAATTAACGGTACTTATTGATGCGGCTGCGCCAACGCCACTTGTAGCAACTGTTTAATCTTTTGGATATTTTTGCGGGCTTGTTGTAAATGCACAAACAATTCATCGGTCACATGATAAAAATCATCGGTGAAGGCAGGTGAGCCGAGTAGCGCTAAAATAGGCTGTTTATTTTCGCGCTCTAATTGCTGAAAGAGCTGTAAAATACGTGCCACTGAAAAATGAGCACTGCGCAATGTTCGAATAATTAACAGTTTCTGCATATCCGCTTCTGTATAGAGACGTCGGTTCTGGGCATTGCGCATAACCGTGTACAAACCGTTACGCTCCCAATGACGAAGGGTATGTTCTGTTACATCAAGTTCTAATGCGGCTTGTTGGTGTGTATAAGTTTTATGTTGTTGCTTTGGCGTGTGTATACGCAACTGTTCAACCATTTGAACAGCTTGTAGCGCAAATTGCTGCTCATGCTGTAAAAATAAATCATACGTATACGCAGCTTGTAAGCATTCTGCAAAACGTTCCTGTCCACTCAGTAGCACCAGTTCAGTTGCCTTTTTACGTAAGTTATTTTGAATAAATTCTTCTTTAAATGCTAAACGGGCAATTTGCATTTGTATGACGTGACGTTCATCGTAAAGGCGATAGCCATTAGGTTTCCAAGGTACGGGGGAAATAAAGCCCCACTCTTCATATAAACGTACCGTATTTGGATGAACGTTCGCACGTTTGGCGATTTCATGTGTACGCATATGCTTTCTCCTTTTTAGTGCTGGTTCATTTGTTCAATTTGTTGTGCGATGGTTTCGGCAGTGTGAACGGTGTCGCTTTTTAACCACCACATCATGACGCCGATAATTGAAGCGGTTTTGATGTCGCTATCAATATACATATCACGTTTTGGCTTCATCGGATGATGACGACGGACGACAATCATCTGTTCAAACGATGTAAATAAATGTTGCTCTAGTGTACTTTGCTGTTTTAAAACAAAAATGATAGACCATTGCTCTTTTAAATAGTTCAGTAAATCAATGACTTGTTCTTGACGGGCGTTGTGGGTGTTATGCATAAGTGATGTTATTTTTACTGTGACTTTTTGCAAAATTTCAGCGGTCATTTGTCGTTGTAAATCACTTAAATCTTCATAATGTAAATAAAATGTTGTGCGGTTAAGCTGAGCTTGTTTTGTCACTTTTTGAACCGATAGTTGATGTAGCTCATAGCCATCCACTAGTAACGACAGCAATGCCTCTTTTAACATCGTTTGTGTACGAATAACACGTGGGTCTTCAAATTGCATCGACGTATCCCTCAATTCTTTTCGACATTTTTTAAAGAACTGTCGATTATAAGACAGTTTAGATAAGATTGTGTATGGTCAAATGTTTTCGTTATTTGCTACGATACTTTTTAGACACATTGTCTATAATATACGTGAAAAGGAGTTTCTATGCAAAACGAATTATCAACAAAAACGAAAAACATACTCGTTACCATTTTAATTGTAGGTTGCTTTTTTTCAACGCTTAATCAAACATTACTAAATGTCGCTTTAAGTGAATTTATGGCAATCTTTCATGTGACACCTGCAACTGTTCAATGGCTTTCCACAGGTTTTATGTTGGCCAATGGTGTACTTGTTCCGATTGCCGCTTATTTAATGAAGCGTTTTTCAACGCGCCAAATGTTTATTAGCTCGATGACATTTTTACTTGTGGGTTCAATCATTGCTGCATGTGCACCGAATTTTAGTGTGCTATTAGTCGGGCGAATGATTCAAGCAGCGGGCGCAAGCATTATTTTACCGCTAATGATGACCATTATGGTGTATTTATATCCCGCAGAAAAGCGTAGCGCCATTATGGGGAAAATGGGCTTTGCGATTATGTTTGCACCGGCGATTGTGCCAACAGTTGGTGGATTTATTTTACAGTTCTACTCGTGGCGCTATTTATTTATCTTCATGATTCCAATTGCGGCAGTGATTATTATTGTGGCGCTTAAATATATGATGAACGTAGAGGAAGGTACAAAAATTTCATTAGATATAGTGAGTGTACTGTATTCAACGATTGGATTTGGTGCGGTGCTATACGGCTTCAGTAGTGCGGGAACACGTGGTTGGGGAGATTGGCTTGTAGGCACAGCGATTATTGCAGGTTTTGTGTTCATTGTACTCTTTAGCCGACGAATGATGACACAAAAAGAACCATTGCTGAATTTACGTGTATTTCGCTATAAAATGTTTACGATTACAAGTGTTATGAATATCGCAATTACGGTGTTAATGTATGCTGACTTAATTTTACTACCGATTTATTTACAAGATGGGCGTGGCTTCAATGCTTTTTATGCAGGTTTAATCTTATTACCTGCAGCCATTATTAATGCGTTCTTGTCACCAGTTACTGGCAAACTATTTGACCGCTTCGGTGCGAGACCGCTATTTTTCACAGGCGCGGTGCTAATTGTGGTATCGATGGTGATGGTAATCAATCTAACAGCGACAACATCTGTTTTTTATATTATTTTGCGCACAATTGTGCTTCGTATCGGATTAGCTTGTATTACGATGCCACTGAATACGGCAGCGCTTAATGCTTTACCAAGAGAACTGGCTTCTCACGGCTCCGCTGTAAACAATACGGTTCGTCAACTGGCGGGTGCAATTGGTACAGCCGTTATTGTATCTATGTATTCATTTCATCTTCGTCATATATAGGAGACAACAGCTGGCTTTGCGGCAGCTGCAAGTAATACGTATATATGGATGCTTGTGTTGGCTATTACTATAACATTCTTTGTGCCGAAGAAGCGATAGCGTAAAAAGCTAACGTTATATGCATAAATGGACCTTCGACAAATTACGTTGTCGGAGGTTTTTTGTTTATGTAGTTTAGGGCGTTCGTTGAGTAGCTGATGTGTTCATTCAGACCATTTTACATGTGGTTTTTATTCATTTTCTATAAAAACGCATCATTTCCCCCAGGCTAAACGACACAAAATGGAAATGATAACTTTATATATCTATTTTTAACCTTCGTCTTGTAGGGAGTGTATGTAATTATTATAAAGCGTAGTAAAATAGTAAGTTTTGAATAGGACTATGTGACAAAAAGAGCGTTTATTTGTTTCATACATATGTGAGTAGGCAAAAGGTTATTAAGGAAATAGTAAGGTGTACAAATTTTTTAGCACCATTTACTCTTCACTATATGCTAGAAGAAAGGACACGAAGTAATAATGACACGTAAAATCTTGTTTATTTCAGACCATGGCGATCCATTAATACCATTAGGGAGCTCGCAAGCAGGCGGACAAAATAATTATGTAAAGCATTTAGCGTTATCGTTAGATGCACTTGGATTTGAAGTCCACGTTGCGACACACTGGAGCAATGAAGCTGCCCAAGAAATTGAACATTTTGGTGAACGAAGTATTGTTTACCGTTTTACTGGTGGCGAAAAGGGCTTCGTTCCAAAAGATGAGATGTTTGAATTGTTGCCAACATTTTATCGACAAATGTGTGCCACGTTGGCGATAGAAGAGTACGAAGTTGTGCATACTCATTATTGGTTATCAGGCGTACTAGCACTCATGTTACAACAGCAACATTCGATTTATTGGGTGCATACAAATCATTCACTTGCCATTGCGAAGGCAAAAGGCACGGGTGAACGAAATATACAACGTGAACATTTTGAAAAAACAATTATGGAAAAAGCAGATGTGGTGTTAGCGACAACACCGAATGAAAAAGAACTTATTACACAATTCACCAAGGGAAAAAGCGATGTTTCAGTTGTCCCAATCGGTGTTGCACCTACCTTTTTAACACCATCATCATCTACAATGTCACTGCCATCTTCTTATTATTTATATGTAGGTCGTCTAGAGGAATCAAAAGGTATTTATGATTTATTTGAAGCGTTTCGAGAGCTGACGGCAGAAGATGACGAGATTCAACTTCTAATTGCAGGTGGCTGTGAAAAAACAGTGAATCTGACCACATATCAACCAATTACAAAAAAACTCCAACGGGCTATACGTGGAATCGAACATCGTGTCGTTTTTTTAGGCCCACAAAATGAACAACAATTAAAAGAACTTTATAGCGCTGCACTTGCAACGGTTATGCCATCGCACTATGAATCATTTGGCATGGTCGCAGCTGAGGCACAGGCATGTGGCTGTCCAGTCATCGCAACATCTGTTGGTGGTTTACAAGATATTGTGCAAAAAGGACGAACAGGACTACACACGCCAAAAGAAAGTGCCAAAAAATTGGCTGCACGTATGCGCCAATTATTAGCAAACCGTCATTATGTTGCATTTATGGGGAGACAAGCGCGTAATTTTGCGCAACGTGAGTTTAACTGGAAACGTATTGCAAAGCAAGTACAACAATTATATAAAGGAGCAAGATATGTTTCGACAATTAAATAAATATGTATTAGCCACGGATTTAGATGGTACGATTGTGCACGATGATATTCCTCACGCGCCACTTTGGCAGGAGCTTGCTAAAGAACAAGCTTCACTTATTTATATTACAGGGCGAACGTTTTCATCCGCACAATTATTAATTCAACAAGCAGACTTACCAACACCAGATGTATTAATTTGTGATGTTGGCGGCGCTATTTATGATGGACATACACATATGTTAGATGAAACATGGGCACGTCACGTATTAGAAGCGGATTTTTCTGAAGTGGCACAAATAGCAGAGCAATACTTTACACCGCAACCCGTCACAACACCATTTCGATTAGCGTATTATGGTGATGAGCAAGCAGTCGAAGCTTTTAAACAGCAGTTGTCACCACATGCATCCGTTGATGTGATTCATAGTAGTAACCGAGACGTTGACATTATGAGACGAGGTGTGGATAAAGCCGCAGCACTTGAATATGTATTAGCGACACAACTAGAACCGTCACGTGTGATTGTCGCAGGAGACTCGGAAAATGATTATAGTTTATTTATAAGTGGTCACGAAGGTATTGCCGTAGCAAACGCTTGTGATACGTTATATGCACTGGCACATCAACCACACATATATATCGCACAACAGCAAGGTGCGGCGGGTGTACTAGAAGGATGGCGTGCACTAACACAAAAAGAAGGTATGACCTTTAAATAATAAGGTCATACCTTCTTTTTACGCTGTTTTGTGACGAGGATACCCAATTAAAATAGCAATAACGCCACAAATCGCGATGAGTACAGGGTAAAAGGAATATTGAAGCATTAGTATCGGTGAAATACCAGCGACACCAGCCGCAACTAAAAATTGCGCACCGTATGGAATGAGTCCTTGTACTGCACATGAGAAAATATCGATAATACTTGCTGATTTGCGTGGTTCAATGTCATATTGTGTTGCGATATTCTTCACAAGAGGTCCTGCAATTAAAATCGCAATCGTATTATTAGCCGTTGATAAATCCGTCACACTCACAAGACCTGCCATCGCAAATTCAGCGTCTTTTTTTGTTTTAATGTTACGTGTTGTGATGTATAGAATATAGTCGATACCGCCATTATGTTTAATTAATTTAACCATACCGGCAATAAGCATCGCTAAAAATGCCATTTCATACATATTCGCCATACCCGTAGCGATCGATTGAACAATATCCATACCCGCATAGCTACCATCTACTAAGCCGACAAGCGCCGCAAGTCCAATACCACACGCTAAGACGATAAATACATTAAAGCCAATAATGGCGAAAAGAATAACAAATAAATAAGGAATCATTTTCACCCAATCAAAGTCTCCAACGGTAATAACCGCTGTTTGTCCTGCTGTTAGCACCGCCAAAATTATGCATGTTACGATGGCAGCCGGTAAAACAATCCAAAAGTTCACTTTAAATTTGTCTTTCATTTCTGCCCCTTGTGTACGTGTGGCCGTTATCGTTGTATCTGAGATAAACGATAAATTATCGCCAAACATTGCGCCCCCAATAATCGACGCTAAAATAAGTGCTATTGACAATTCAGTTTGGTCGGCAATACCTACACCGATCGGCGCAAGCGCAACAATCGTACCGACAGAAGTGCCCATTGCTAATGAAATAAAGCAGGCAATAATAAACAGACCGACAATTAATAACTGTGGTGGGATAGCTGACAGGGCAAAATTAACAGTTGCGTCTACAGCACCCATGCCTTTTGCTGTTTCAGCGAATGCGCCTGCAAGTAAGAAAATAATCACCATTAGCATAACATTACTATTGCCTGCGCCTTTACAAAAACGTTCCACTTTTTCTGTAAATGTTTCATTACGATTCATCGCTAAAGCTACAATGCTTGCGAGTGTAATGGCAACAATAACGGGAAACGCATAAAAATCATCTAGTACAATGCCTGAACCAATAAATAAACATAAAAATACAACAAACGGGAGCAATGCCCACGGATTGCCTTTATTCATACTAATAATCCTCCATTACACATTATCTACTTTTATCCATAGTAAAAAGCCTCTTCTTTTAAACAAGAAGAGGCTCCATCAACTGAAAACACTCCACTTATCTATCAAAGCTACGCTTGCTGGATTTGGCACAGTAACATTATGTTCCGCTGCCGAGATTTCTTAGGGCCAGTCCCTCCATCTCTCTTGATAAGAAGAAATTCTTACATATGAAATTGTTAAAGTAAATAGTAGAATAATAAATTTGTTTCATAATGTCAATGAAGTTAGCTGAATTTTAGTAAAAAGAGGTATTTTGTGTGGGTATTTATAATTAAAAGAATATTCTTTTAAATTAGTGTGGAGAAAAAAGGTTAAGGACACATTAAAAGAAGCCCATTCCCCAAGTTGTTTACGTTAGGGAATGAGCTATAATGATTTAAATTTGAATAACCCCTAAAAGCACAGCAATAAATAACATCGTAATGCTCAGTCCCCACATCCAGAAGAATGAGTACTTTAAATGCTTGCCCATTTCTAATCCTGATAAGCCAAGTGCTAACCAAACTGCTGGTGCAAGAGGTGATACGAATGTACCGACAATGTTTCCGATAATCATTGCATAAGCAGTTGATAACGAATCAATCCCGTACGTCAAACCAATTTGTTCCACAACAGGGAAGAGTGCAAAATAATAAGCATCTGTACTTAAGAGTAAATCAAATGGCACACCTAATACGCCAATAATGATGTGTAAATATTGCGCTAAAAAGCTTGGTAACACTTTAACAGCATCATTCGCAATGGCCGTTAACATCCCCGTCCCATTTAAAATGCCAAGGAATAAACCAGCCGCAATAATAATGGAGGCCATCGTTAATGCATTTGAAGCGTGTGCTTGAATACGTCCCATTTGTTCTTTCGGTGTACGGTAGTTTAATGGTAAAGCAATCGCCACACCAATTAAAAAGGCTAAACCGGCTGGTAGTAAACCAGACATTAAAATGCCTAAAATAATGAGCGCAAGTAGCGCATTTGCCCAAAGTAATTTCGGGCGTTTCAAAGTTTCATCCGATTCGTCATTTAAAATACTATTGGATAAATCAATTTTTAATGTCTGACCAGTCGCTTTGCGTTTTTCGATTAAACGTTTTTCACGGAAGCCCATACCGACAGCAAGTGCTAGCATTAAGAAAATCCCGATAACTTGAATTTTAATTAATGGATACCAAAGCTCGGTCACGTCCGTTTCTAATACAGAAGCGACACGTCCTAAAGGCCCGCCCCAAGGAATCATATTGACAATGGCTGCTGCTCCAGCAACGAGTAACAGTAATAAATACGGATTCATACCAAGGCGTACATACAGTGGTAAGAGTGCTGTAATCGAAATTAAAAACGTCGATGCGCCCGATCCGTCTAATTGAGCAATAACCGCAATAATAACCGTTACAACTGCTACAAGTACGACATTCCCGCGTGAGAGCGCTACCATTTTATTGATGATTGGTTCGAATAAACCGACATCTTGCATAATGCCAAAAAAGATAATCGCAAAAATAAACATGATCGCAACACTAATAACGGAATTAATACCATCTGAGAAAAATACCCCTAAATCATTAAATGAATAACCCGCAACAAACATTGCAAAAATAGGTGGCAATACCATCGCAACAATTGGTGATACTCGTCCACTAATGAGCAACGTAACAATTACTAAAATCGTAATAATACCTATAATGCTTAACATATGAACTCCTCCTTACTATTTCTTAATAGTCATAAAATTAACACAATTAAGATCTAGCGAGAATAATACGTTCATATGTTAAATAAGCTGTATATCGTTAATTTTGTTCATAAGTTGCACGACGGTAATTACGCTCTGGTCGTCCAACAGTTCCGTACAGTAATTCCGTTTGTAATATGCCACGCTCAACTAAATGTTCCAAATAGCGGCGGGCTGTGGACCTACTTGTACCAATATGTTGACTTAATGCAGTCGCCGTATACGTTACGCTCGCATCGTCAAAAAATGTTGCGACGCGTTCTAACGTTTGCGTATCAATGCCTTTCGGTAATGTTTCGACTTGTTCGGTAGCAGGGGATACAGCCCATAATGCATCAATTTGTTGTTGAGTATAATCTGTTTGCTGAGAGAGTAGCTTACATACTTGTTGTATTTTTACGAGCGTATGCGTAAGACGCTGTTGTTGAAATGGCTTTACGATATAGTCAAATACACCGTACGCGTACAATGCTTGTACATGCTCATATTCGGTTGCTGCTGTAATCATCACAATTAGAATCGATGGGTATGTTTGGCGCAAAAAAGCGACCAACTCATAGCCTTCTACATCTGGGATATATAAATCAAGCAGAATAACAGCGGGCAGTTCATGTGTGCGTAATGCTTCTTTTAACGCATGCGCAGTTTGAAAGTTTTGAATGCGCGCGTCTATCATATGCTGCTGTACATATTGCGTATGAATACGCGCAATTCGAAAATCATCTTCCACAATCCATATGTGCATGTTCATCAAATCCTTTTCAATATTATTAAAAAGCATGCGCCACCTAAATCACTTTCTTCGACAAATAGTTCACCGTCTGCAAAATGCAATGCTTGCTGGCTAATGGCTAATCCATATCCTCTGTCATAGCCTTGTTTTGTCGTGTAGCCAAGTGTGAAAATCGATGGTAGCTTTTCGAGCGGAATGCCCTCACCATTATCATGAATTTCAATTGCTAATTCATGTGCATATTGATACATCAAAACATGAATTTTTTTCGGTTGCTTCTTTAAGGGGGTCAATGCTTCAATCGCATTTTGGACAATGTTTCCAAGTGCGGTTAATAGTGCTTCAGTCTGTCGATCGTTTAACGGCATAATGTCACGATCACCCTCTACAGTCAGCTCAATATGTCGCTCAGCTGCTTCTGCCATTTTCCCTTCAAGCAATGCATTCAATAACATCGACGAAGAGGTCGTTTGTGTGGCTCGTTGTTGCTCATCGGTAATAAAGGCTACCGCTTCATCTACATGATTGGTTTTTAATAAACCGAGTAATACGTGTAATTTATTCGCAAATTCATGTGTTTTTGCGCGTTGAATACGCGCTTGCTGCTTGACGTACTGCAATTCATTTACGACTTCTTCATATTGTTGTTTCGGGCGTAAAATGTATAAAAAGCCGAGTCGCTGTTGTTGTTGTTGTAACGGCATTTTTGTCACAATAATGGCTTTGTCATTCAGCGGTAACTCAAGAGCACGTATGATGCGTTCATTCACAAGTTGTAGCGGTAAAACAGTCGTCAGTAAATGTCCTGTTTGCAACTTATGTAACAGTGCTTTTGCTTGTGTATTATACAAAACGATTTTTTCGTGATCATCCGTTAAGATAATACCGTCTGTCGTTTCTTCTAAAATCGTATGGTATGCCGTATAGAGCTTGGCGATTTGTGTTGGCTGCATTCCAAGTAACTGTCGCTTTACATAAAGCGCTAATAACAAGGCCGCTAGCACGCCGAAAAGAGCGACCAATACCGATGTTTTTAACCATGATGTGAATATGTCATCAATACGCTGTTGAATGTCTTTTGTTAAAAAGCCGACCGACACAATACCAATAACCTGTTCATCGACAATAATGGGTACTTTTCCTCGAATAGATTCGCCCATGGATCCCGTCGTTGTTGAGACGAATGCTTGGCGATTAATAAGCGCAGCATCATTGTCACCACCGACCATTGATTGACCGATTTTTGCGCTATCTGGATGTGTGTAGCGTATCCCGTTTTCATTTCCAATGACGACAAATGCGGCATCAATTTGTTGCTGCCACGCAAGAGCCAGTGGTTGAAGTACACGTGTCGGATCGTCTGATGCAATGCCAGCGATGACATCTGGACGGCTCGCGATTAAATGTGCGCTTTGTAACGCTTGCGCTTTTTTTTCAGCGGTCACGGTTTCAGTAATGTGATTTTGAATGAGCACTAAAAAAATAACGCAAATGATGAGAATAACGCTACTCATTGTGAATAATAGACGTGCTGTCAATGAATGCTGTAAACGTTGTTTCATGACGTATAGGCTCCTTTTAATGAATGACATTGATTATTATACACACTCTATACCATTATATTTATAGTATCATGCATTATTTTAGGCGATAGTGATAAGGATGAAACAAATCGTACATTGTTTGATCATTTAAAGTGTTATGACATGACAACACGTTTTCGACTATGAGAAAATAAGTGCATGCAATAAGAGGAGGAATTTTATGCAAACATTTTCATTTCATAACCCTGTAAAGATACACTTCGGCAAAGGTAGTATTGAGCAGCTTCGTCACGAACTTCCAAAATACGGTTCAAATATCTTGCTTGTTTACGGCGGCGGCAGTATTAAAGCAAATGGTGTGTATGATGACATCATGACCATTTTAAACGATTTACATAGCACCGTAGTGGAATTACCAGGAGTTGAGCCAAACCCACGTGTAGAAACAGCACGTAAAGGCATTGCACTTTGTAAAGAGCACGCGATTGACCTTGTATTAGCAGTAGGTGGTGGCTCAGTCATTGACTGCGCTAAATTGATTGTAGCAGGTGCGACAGTTGAAGCGGATGCTTGGGATATTGTGACGAAAAAAGTATTCCCGACAGACGCATTGCCACTTGCGACTGTATTAACGATTGCAGCAACCGCTTCAGAAATGAATTCAGGTTCTGTGATTACCAATTTAGAAACGCAAGAAAAATTTGGGTGGGGGAATCCACATTGCTTCCCGAAATTTTCAATTTTAGACCCAAGCTATACATTTAGTGTTCCAACGAATCAAACGGTTAATGGTGTTGTTGATACGATGACGCATATTTTAGAGCAGTATTTTAATAACGCAACAAACACACCCATTACCGATGAGATGAGCGAAGGCATTTTACGTACGATTATTCGTGTAGCGCCACTGGCATTAGAGGACCCAACAAACTTTGAACATCGCGAGACATTAATGCTTGCGGGTACACTTGGTTTAAACGGCTTCTTATCACTTGGCTCACGCGGTGACTGGGCAACGCATAATATTGAACATGCCGTGTCAGCGGTATACGATATTCCACATGCAGGTGGTCTAGCCATTTTATTCCCAAATTGGATGAAGCATAATGTACATGTAAATCCGGCGCGCTTTGCAAAGCTTGCAACAACTGTGTTTAACATCGATGCCACGAACAAAACAGATGAGCAAGTAGCACTGGAAGGGATTGAGGCGTTATCAGCGTTTTGGACATCGATTGGCGTACCAAATCGCTTAGCAGATTATGACATTGACGCAACGCATTTTGATGACATGATTCAACATTGTTTAGTAAACGGTCCTTTCGGTAATTTTAATCAATTACAAGCCGAAGATGTGCGTTCTATTTTAGAGCAATCATTGTAAATCTAAAAGAGCACCTAAAGCAGACTTGTGGCACTGACTGTCTTTTTTGAGACAGTAAGAAAACACCTTCTAAACAGCCAGTTGACGGTATTGCACCGGTGAC
>NZ_MASJ01000009.1 GCF_001700315.1 Caryophanon tenue
AGGTGCCTGCCTGAATATATGCGTTATTTGATTACGGGCTTACTTTTTATCGTTATTGGACTCGATAAAGTTGGGTATTAATGATGCGTTCAGAAGTAAATCCTTCAGCACTCACCACTGTTGAAGGATTTTTATGATACTTCTAGCAAACGCATTTCGCGGGCATAGCTTGTGAGAAATCGAAATGTGTCACACATGTAGTATCGATCACTTATATCGTTCCATCTGAAACCTACTCTTCGATTTATTACAATACCTCTAAATTTCATGTTTTCTAATCGATGACATCTATATAAAATATGATTTTCCATTCAAGCAAACCATCTTTTCCAGACGAAGACATTTCTGAAACATTTCCTGCTAATTATTTTTTCTGTATCGTGTTTGTAGCGGCACTTTGATTATCTGAATATACCAACAATACGTGATACACTAGTAAAAAGGAGGGTTGCTGTATGACAAAAACAACACCCATTTATGTGTTACGTACGATTAATGCCCCGATTGATAAAGTATGGCAATATACACAAGAACCGAGCTTGCATGAGCAATGGGACGTCCGCTTTTCGCGCATTACGTATGACGATGTACAACAAGGCACACGCCAAACATTTACATATGAACGGCGTATTAGCCCTTTCTTTACCGTGCGCGGGACAGGAGAAACAAAGGGTACTCATGAAAAAAAGACTGGTGAAAAAACGTCGTCACTACAATTTGGCACAGACCATCCGTTATCACCGATTGTACAAGGTAGCGGCTATTGGCAATATATTCCGCGCGCTAATGAAACCGTTTTTTTAACGCAGTATGATTACACACCGCGCTTTGGTCGATTGATTGATGCTTTATTTCGCCCCGTACTTGGCTGGGCAACGGCACTCAGCTTTGATGTGCTCGCACGTTGGCTCGAACAAGGTGAACGTCCTGCAATGCAGTATCGCCGCTTTTTTAGCTACTGGCTACTCATGTTGTGCTTTTGTTTTGTATGGCTATACCAAGGTATTGTGCCAAAGCTTATCGGGCAACATCCCCTTGAAATTGACATGCTCGTCGCACTGTCACCGTTGTCTGTTCCGGCGGCGATAACTGCTATTCAGTGGGTCGGGCTGCTTGAAGTCATCATCGCCCTACTGTTTATTGTGCGGCGATGTCAACGACTACTCCTCATCGGACAAATAGTGTTGTTTCCTGTTTTAACAATAAGTGCGATAGTTGCCGCACCGCATGTAGCAACAGACCCTTTTAATGTGGTCGCCTTTAACGTGGCGCTTTGGTGCATGTCCATTGTCGCCTTCCTGCTACAAAAAGACTGTCCAACCGCTTCTACTTGTCAACGAAAGCGAGGAAATTAAATGATTTATGAAACGATTGTAGGCACAGATTTTCAAAAACTTCATCCGAAACTTCAGCACCGCTATGCTTTACGCAGTGGCACTTTTCGAGCAAGCGGTATGATGCAGTCTATTGAAACAGGTGCGCCGTGGCTACAGCCGGTGTATCATTATTTTGCATCGTCGCGCTTTTTATTTCCGGAAAGCGGGACGAATATTCCATTTACGATTACGAATACAAGCTATATAAATGAAAGTGATGAAGCGGTTGTCTACTGGGAACGCGCTTTTCAGTTTCCACATGCTACGCGTTATTTTAATGCGACAATGACCGCCGATTTAGTGAATGGGCTGGTGAAAGATTATGTTGGCGACCCTGCACGCTTTTATTCGGCACTGCATTTTTCAGTGACAGCGGAAGGCTCGCTCCTCATTCGCTCCGGTGTGCAACGTGCCGTGTTTGGTGCACTTGAAATACCGTTACCGAAAAAATTCGCAACACGTGTCGTCGTTCTTGAAGGCTATGATGATACTGCGCAGTGCTACACCATTCACGTACATATGTACCACCCCCATATCGGAAGGATGATGAGCTATGCTGGGACGTTTACCGAAACCACTCACTAGTCCCGTTACGATGGTCGGGCTAGTTTGTATGAGCTTGTTACTCGTACTACGGGATGCAACCTTTTTTTATTATTTAACGGTAGCTCAGCTGCTCTATATCCCGATTGTTGTTCAAGCGATTACACCGTTACATACGGTTCATAAAGGGCTCTTTATCGCGGGGCAACTGGCAGTCACTGCGCTATTTTTTACATCAAATCCCGTCCTTATCAGCATCTACGCAATCACTTACCTCATAACAACGGTAATGATTGCAAGTATTGGGGTGCGTCGCTTTTTACAGCGAGGCTTTACAAATATTGCAGAAATACTCATTGATATAGGCCTACTGTATATTGCGATTGGTGGCTGTTGGTTTGTAGCTTATCACCTGCAAATGGATACCGGCTTTAGCCCCATCATTACGTGGCTCACTGCCATTCATTTTCATTATTCCGCGTGTTTACTCTGTATTACGCTCGGCTTTATCGGGCGCATCACACAGACGACAGGATTTCTGTGGAGCAGTGCCGTACTTGCGATTGGACCATTGGCGGTGGCACTCGGTATTACCGTCTCCGTATGGATTGAACTAATTGCGGTCACTGCGTACGTCGTGGCGATTTTTTATATGACGTGGCACTTGCTGTCACGCCAAGCACCGCGTCTCTTTCGCGTCTCCACATTAATGGCCTTTTTCACGCTCTGCTTGACGATTTGTTGGTCATTTTTGTATGCGTCAGGGCGCTTTAGCGGCAGTCACGCCGTCAGTATTCCGCAAATGATTGCCATTCACGGCACATTAAATGCCATTTTATTTGGAATAACCGTCACGATTGCGTCTATTTTCGCACCACCCTCTACACAACGCGCACATCAATTTCCAAGAAGTGCGATTCGTGGACAGTTTCAGCCGTCTGACAAGCCTCATCATGCACTTGTCGATGACTTTACTGAACTTGCCCCTCACGCACCAATACCGCGTGAAGTACAGCGCTTTTACGAACACACAGCTGATTACACACTGCAAGCTTCGGTAAAATGGTCAATTTGGTTTCGCCCATTCGCCGCTGTCTTTTTTATTATGAGCAAAGGGATGCAGCAGCTACATTTGCCGCTGTCTCGTCAAACAGTGACGATGAATGGCACGATTACACGTGTTGATGCTCTAGCAGATGGACGCCATCAACCTCGCTTATGGCAACGAAAAATTGACGACACGATTGTGTTTAGCGCCATTTATGCAGTGCATTATGATGATCACCAGTGTTATATGAATATTGCATTACCGTTACCCAAAAGCGTGATGCACGGCATTTTAGCCGTGACCAGTAACGGGCAAACGGTACAGTTAACGAGTGATGCGCCAGGTGATGCTGGGACGTATCTCACAATCGGTACGTATACATGCCAGTTACCGCTTCACGAGTACTTTACGGTAACAGATATAGGCACACATTTAGAAGCGGTACATCGCATGACCATTTTCCGCATCCCATTTTTAACGATTGACTATACCATTTCTCGCAACAAGACGAGCTAAATGCCTGCTATAAAATGAACGCCAAAAATCTCCTTCTAGCCTATACCGCTATAAGGAGATTTTGTCTATTTTGGTAATGCAATCGTTAGTGGATAATCCTTCACACCATACAAGCTACTAGGCGTTTGATATTCACTAATGCTGAGTGACAGCTCAATACTTGCTGGAAATGTCTCCTCATTTAGCTCCTCGACGTATAGCGTTGCTTGCCCTGTTGCGCCTGATGGTATACGCGTAGCCGATATGGACGATGTCAAACTTTGTCCGTCACCTAGTATCTCTGTATAGCCAACATCGATGTCATTATTCAGTCGATTTTCCACTTCAAAGACAACGTTATACACCGCGCGCTCGCTATCTTTTATGATGTCAACAATGGTTGCTTTCACATATTCATCATCTGCTATCATTTGTGGCGCTGTACGTGTCACTTCTTCTACGACAGTGTCTTCTTTCATGTCCGTATGTATTATCGCATCTGTATCGTTATCACATGCGGATAATACGAAGCATAATGCTAGCATCACGCTCGCACTGTATACACTTTTTTTCATCACATCAACGCTCCTTTCATTTTGTTTGTAAGTACAGCATTTTGGTGAGTAAATCATCTGCTATGTTTAGCGATTGACCATATGATTACGTTTGTTCATTAAACCAAAATAGGCTAGCTATCTAGCCACTATCTCAATACTTAACGCTCTAATTCTATTTCAATACATCTTATGTTGAAGTTCAATTTACAGCATTAACGCTTTTGAGCTGTACAAGTGGGCATTTCAATACATCTTATGTTGAAGTTCAATCGTCACTACCATCGTTTAGCTGGAGTGGCTTTATATTTCAATACATCTTATGTTGAAGTTCAATTTAACCAAATCAAAGAAAGCGCATGACCGCAGTATATTTCAATACATCTTATGTTGAAGTTCAATCCGTAATATTCAATTTCTCGTTTTTCAGTTTGGAAATTTCAATACATCTTATGTTGAAGTTCAATGTGCGACAACAGAAAACGAACGTCTTACAAAAGACATATTTCAATACATCTTATGTTGAAGTTCAATACTTTTGCATCGTTTGGAACATCCATCGTTTGGTAATTTCAATACATCTTATGTTGAAGTTCAATCGAAAACGCCCAAAAAGTAAGTGCTGGCAATGGTGATTTCAATACATCTTATGTTGAAGTTCAATAAGTTACAACATGGGCATATTATCTTTTTAAACGAATTTCAATACATCTTATGTTGAAGTTCAATTGCAACATCCGAAAACGAACGTCTCACAAAAGACAGATTTCAATACATCTTATGTTGAAGTTCAATTTCATTGTCAGCAATCGCACCCGTATACCCTTGTTTATTTCAATACATCTTATGTTGAAGTTCAATATTTTGAGAAAGGAAAACCTTCATGGAACTCGGGTAATTTCAATACATCTTATGTTGAAGTTCAATTGCGCTTGAATATGCGACAAACTTAAAAACACAAATATTTCAATACATCTTATGTTGAAGTTCAATGGGTGTGCTAAATGGAAGTCATTTTGACGGAAATGTATTTCAATACATCTTATGTTGAAGTTCAATCGCAGAACAAGGTTTATTATTTGCCAGCAATGTGTAATTTCAATACATCTTATGTTGAAGTTCAATTAAAGCGCCTTTTAATTTCATTGTCATAATAATAATTTCAATACATCTTATGTTGAAGTTCAATGGCGATACTGTAAACGGGCGAACAAACGCAGATACATTTCAATACATCTTATGTTGAAGTTCAATTGGTACGGTATCGCTAGACCGTAATACGAGTGCGAGATTTCAATACATCTTATGTTGAAGTTCAATAAAGGCACAGAATATGAAGAAATGTCAATTAACAAATTTCAATACATCTTATGTTGAAGTTCAATTTTCGTCCAATATACAGACTGTCATTTTCTTGCTTATTTCAATACATCTTATGTTGAAGTTCAATACAAGCGGCAGACGATGCAAACGTATTCCGTTTACATTTCAATACATCTTATGTTGAAGTTCAATCAACAACTTCTGCGTTTGTATCACCACTATGCACAAATTTCAATACATCTTATGTTGAAGTTCAATTTTGTTCAAAGGTAGTCATGTATTTTTCCTCTTTTCATTTCAATACATCTTATGTTGAAGTTCAATTAACCCGTGTCGAGCAACAAGAAAACGCGCTATATATATTTCAATACATCTTATGTTGAAGTTCAATGCCGTTTAAAAGTTGGTCGTATGTTTGTACACCGATATTTCAATACATCTTATGTTGAAGTTCAATTTAAAGTACGTCATGCGGTTCACCCTCTCCGTATATTTCAATACATCTTATGTTGAAGTTCAATGAGTGTGAAACAAAAAGACGCTACTAACACAAACAAATTTCAATACATCTTATGTTGAAGTTCAATTATGATGTGTTTTCAGTGGAGGGCGTTCGGATTATATTTCAATACATCTTATGTTGAAGTTCAATGTACGCCAAAGTGGTGTTAGTAGCGTGATTTTTAAAATTTCAATACATCTTATGTTGAAGTTCAATCTCGCACGGCACGTTAACGGACGTTGTAGACGTATTTCAATACATCTTATGTTGAAGTTCAATTGTAACTCTGCAATTGCTTCTGTAGCACGAACATATTTCAATACATCTTATGTTGAAGTTCAATATTGGCGTCTCGGTTTAACTTTTTAAGTCAAATTAAATAATTTCAATACATCTTATGTTGAAGTTCAATCGTAATGCTTATCGACAAACGGCTTACATACAAATATTTCAATACATCTTATGTTGAAGTTCAATCTTTCGCAGCACGTTCAATCCTCTTTCGTTTTCCATATTTCAATACATCTTATGTTGAAGTTCAATGTCCTTGTAATATTCCGCTATGTCCCAATCATTCCATTTCAATACATCTTATGTTGAAGTTCAATGCTTTTAACACCATAAGCTGCGGTGGATTAATCCCAATTTCAATACATCTTATGTTGAAGTTCAATATTAATAAGTTTCCGATTTTAGATCCGGAATTAGAATTTCAATACATCTTATGTTGAAGTTCAATATCACACCTTAATGCAGACACAGTTGGCAAGTTTTTATTTCAATACATCTTATGTTGAAGTTCAATACCGAGCACTAAAGGCTTTCAGTATATTATAGAAACATTATAAATCAATAATACCAAGGGGTTCAAACGTTTTTTACCAGCTAAATGAGCAGAATGTTTCTATTCTTAAAAAAACGTCATAACTATGGATGCATAAAGCTTTATAAAATTTGGGCTTTTTAATCCCTGGTAAAATTATAAAAACAAATCGTCATCGGCTTTTTTTCGACCTAACTCTATTTCTCCAAAAGCTTTATCATTCATCATTAAAATAAATGATACGCGGTCTTCCTCTGGATTAATGATATTCTGTATCTCATTTTTTAATGCTCTAATGTTAGACGGTGTAATCGGTCCTCTAAACACAGAATACTGATAATGCTCTAAATACTTTTTGCATACTTTAAACACCTTATTGACACGTTTTTCATTTATATCATAAAAAACAAAAGCATAATTCGCATTAAATTTTCGGCTCATCTATTTCTTCTCCTTAATTGAGAAAGGAATAAACTCTTTACTTTCGGTAATATGCTTTAACAGCTTATAGCCATCTAATTTAATAGCTGTATAGTACGTTACTTTACGCTTTAATGTTGCATGAGCGAATGTACTATTTAATCGTGTTTCAAATGCTTGAATGAAAATTTTACTGCCTTCCTCATTCAATAAGCAATAATTCAATTCTTTTCTAAAATGTTTTTCCACCTTAAGTTTTCGATTATTCACCAATTCAAAAATCGTCTTATATACTAAAATTGGTTTAAATACTTCACTTAAATCCAGGCTCAGTGAAAATCTTGCCTCTGAAGGCTCGTGCAGAAAACTAATTGTCTGATTTAAGTGCGTCTGATAAATTTGAGAAATCGTTTTTGTATAAAGCAGAGAATTTCCAAAGGAGATGAGCGCATTAATCGGATTATCTGGTGGCCTTTTTACACGCTTATTTAATACAAAATCCTCTGGTAAAAAATAAACAAAGGAATCATAAAATCGTTTCCATATACTGCCCTCAACAAATAACAGTTGTTTTATATGCTGTGCTTTTTCAATAATTCTTGGAATGTCTTTTGCCAGCCAATCAAGTAATGGCTTTAATTCTTTCACCTCATGCTTATAATAGTGATAAAGCACTTGATGAATATTCGTCGCAATTCCTTTAACAATAGCCTTTGCTATCATTAAACGGCTCTCTAGGAACGTTTTTGTTTGTAATACCGTTGCGTCACCACTTACTAATGATTCCTTAGGATAAAATGTGCCCGAGTAATGCTGAAAATAATTAAAGAAATGCATGATGATGCCGTTTTTAGACAAAAAATCTAATAGCTTTGTATTTACAGTCACTTCATTTAAGCAATAAATCTCTTTCACACCATGAACCGGAATGTACGTATGGCCCTTTTCATTTCGAAAGATTAAAGAATTATCTTTCCGGCTCAATTCACCCATACTTGTCAAATATTTAGTAGAATTAGACATCGTCTTTATCCCCCTATATAGCAATATTCATAGTAAGCACATTTTTTACACTTTTTCTCATTAAGCGTCGGTGGAACACGCGAATTTTCTATCAAATTTTGAATGTCTTGTTCCAATTGAATTAACTGTTGCTCGATATCATCTGTTAATTCGACATACACAATTTTTTTATGTTGCTTATTTTTCTCAACAAATTCGATTTTCCCTTTTTTGAAGACGCCTTTTTCCTTTAGTACTTTTAAATAAAATAATGTTTGCCATTTTACTGCTTCAATATCAGCGTCTGACTTCTTTATTTCAATTAAATAATCCTTTGTCAGCTTATCTACTCGAATGTTATCGATTTTAATTTCTGCGGTTTTTGCTTCCGCTGCTTTCTCCTCATGCATAACCTTCCCAATTTTCACAAGCTCACTATTATCTTCTAAATTGATACGATGTGCAAAGAGCCAGCACTGCCTTTTACAATGAAAATAATAATTAATAATTGTACCTGTAATCTTCAATAGTCCTCACGTCTCCCTATATAAACATTGATTGCGATTGAAGAGCTTCGCGATTAAATTTTCCATCGATAAAATATTGATCCGCTTCATCAATGTAAAAAATCTCACCAATTCGTTCTTGGTAATTTACCACAGTCGTTACACGGTATAAAAAATAACTCATTTTTTCATTAATTTTCGATAGCTCCACTTTTTTAATGGCAAACGGTAACAGTTTGTCATATGTTAATTCCTTATATTGTTGCCAAATGATACTCCCGTTTAATACTTCTCCACTTTCTAGCGTAATATCCCGATTCATAAACAATGTAATTTCATAATCCTTTTTCGAAATCAATTCCATTCGCTTTTCGATTGCTAAAAAATCTAATGCGCACATTTTCTCAGATCGAAACTGCTCCCAATTTTGCTCATTCTGTTTCGTTGTTTCTTGTTCCACACGTTCGAACACTGCACGATAAAAGTCAGTAAAATTTTTGTCTAAAAGGAATTGTTGATATGTAGGATTGCGTACAGAATAGTCCGCTAATCGATTGACCCTTAAATCTCCTTTATAAATTGCATTAACGCGGTCTAATTCAAAAAAATAAACCTCGCCACCATTTTCATTTTTACATGAACGATTAATCCTTCCAGCAAATTGCTCCTCTGCATCTAAAATTGAAATGTTTTTAAAGCCGATATCCATATCAATATCTACGCCAGCTTCAACAACTTGGGTAGCAATTAAAACAAGTTGTTGCTCCTGTAATGCTCGCTGTATAATCCTTGCTCGTTCCGCTTTATGATCATCACCCGTTAATAAATCCATCGCATACGTTGGTAGTTCTTCCTTCAACCTCGTGTAAAATTGAACCGCACTTTTTTTCGTAATAAATTCCACTAAAATTTTCTGATTTTTTTGTTTCATTTTTTCTGCCACTGTCGTCACTAAATCCTCCATCGAAAAATCCTGCTGTTCTAGCAGCGTAAAATCAAATTTCACGCGATGTTTAAACAATGGATGTTGAAAATAACGCTCTTTATTTTCAATGAGAGAAGGTAGCTCTAAATCGATTAATTGACCGAGGCGAGGTAGCGTAGCTGACATAATAATCACTTTGATATTTAATATTTCCGCATATTCCTTTAAAAATTGAATAATTTCTTTCCAAATAAGATTACGATAACTTTGAATTTCGTCTAATATGATGACACTGTTCGCTAAATGTGCCAATGCAAAAATACTTTCCTTTTTCACACCAAATAAATAAGAAAATAAATTCACATGCGACGTTAACACAATTGGATAATGGAGGAATTGACGATCCAATAAGGTTTGTTCAAAATCTGTACTTAATTCTTGTTCTTCATTTTTCACTACTCGTTCTAGCATTGGTGTAATAGAATTCAACATCGCAATATCATCTGGTAGATCAAAATGTGACTGCAATGTCTTATATGTTTGTTCGACTAGCGTATTGAATGGAAAGACATAGACGATTTTGTTCAAGTCTACATTTAGTTGGAGTAATTTAAGCCCTAGATTAATCGATATATTTGTTTTTCCACCGCCAGTTGGTGCTTCTACATAAAACAATGATTGCTCTTGATGCTTTTGTAAATTTTGTTCTGCTTCAATAAATAACTCTGTACGTAGTATATTGATATCTTTCACATCATGTAAATTAGCATGTGGGTATATATTATTTCGATATGCCTCGATGGACTGATAAATCTGCCCATTCTCATAAAAATCTCTATATTTTTGTACGTCTTTAATCGTCCCTAAATAGTGAAGCGGTTGATCCTTCAGAAAGTCGCCTGTCGCATAATAATCCGCTGCGCATAAGCAGGAGTACAATAAACGAATATAGATAAACGCATCCATATCGTATTTTTTTAGCTCCATTTTCAACAATTTCATTAGTTTGTTATTCAATTTTTGAAAACGAATCGTGTAACCATCAAAAAAAGTAATGTCTTGATAATCCCCAAAAGCTTCCTCAAATTTCCGAAAAAATTGCTCCATCGTATCAAAATTCCCATGATGCTTTGACATAACGTAACTGTTCATTACTAAAAATAGCAGGAGCATTTGACGATTAGATTGATTGCTCGATACATTTTTTATTTTTTCAAAGTAATGGTTGTAATAAATCACTGCGGATAACATCGAGTGATTGGCATTATTCGAACTTTTCACATGAAATGCTTGATTGTTTTGCATCTTCACTTTTTGGAAGTTACCATTAATTTTTCCAATATCGTGTAAGTAGATTGCATTGACTGCTAGCTCTTCCCACAGTTCGATAGCTGCTTGGTCATCTTTGAAAAAGCGCACGGCCAATTTATTAAAGACAGACGCTAACTTTTTTTCTGTGTATAGAAATTGAAAATAGTTCAATGTTTTATGTAAATGCTCTCCCAGCAATTCTTTTTCTGTACTATCCTTTTTAGTATGCGCATACATTTGGTCAATATTTTTAATTTGCTTTATATCAAATAAAGGTACATCTAACATTTTTTTCTTCACCTCTTTGAAAAAAAGCCCATGAATTGCTTCATAGGCTTTTAGAATATTTATATAAAATATAATGTTTGATCTTCATAACGATAAAAATTTTCTTTATCTGTTGTTTCAATCGACATGTTCGTAAAAATACATGCCTCCATTACATATAAATTTGTTTCTTCATGTAGAGCTGTCGGCAAAAACTCCTCATACTTCCAGTCATTCGAATCATCAAATGAATCTATTTCACTCATTACATGAATCGTTGGGGACTTTTTAAATAACGTGTCAACTTGGTTTATGTCCGTCGCTTTTACTACGTCGATGATTTCAACATCTGCAATGGTCGCAAAATGATCATTCCTACCTAAATAAGGATAATACATAAATTGTTTAGTTAAAAAGTGATGCTCAATTAACTGTCCGTCTGGATGATTATCTAGCAAAATAAAAATCGTCCATTTCGGAAATTCTAGCCATTGCTCTTTGACAATCAAGTTGCCACCTTGCTCTTTTGAGGCATACCCAACTGAATTATTATACGTTTGTACTTTTTTACTAAAGTAGCCTTTTTCAGATTCTGGTCGAATTGCTACTTTTAAGTTGTGTAGTCTATTATAAAACTCTGGGAACACATCTTCGGCCGTTTGTTGCCCGTAACCTTTTAATCCTGTTACTGCGCCTATAATGCCAAGCAATGCGACTTTGTGAACTTGTCCATACGTAAAATACAAATACGTATTCACATCAGGCTTTTTAAAAAATGCGGTTTTCCCTGAGAGTGTAAATTTTAATGCACGCATCTCATCACACCTCTTTTGAAGTGAAAATATTATAATACGTAACCCCTTTTAACTCTCCTTTAATCGATGTTGTATATGGATTATAGAATACTTCGATACTTGAGATTTTCTCCGCTATCTCCTCTATTAATGAACCAAATCCTAATGTTAACACATTTTTTTCACCATCGAATCCTTTCGTAAAGGAAATAAACTGCGCTAAATCTGGTAAATACGTATGATCGTTCGTATGAATAAATATAGCTAATTCATTTTCACAACCTAGTTTCGAGTTACTATTGTGAGCAGTGGCCGCTACTAAAGCAGCTTCTTTAAACTTTGCATAATCAGCTTCTGTATAGCCTTCTGTCACACCAAAGGATTCGTATTCATTGTATACAAATGGGTTGATTACAAATGGATACATATAATGAGCTTCTGAGCTAACGATTTTTGTTCCTAACGTTGAACTATTTGCTTCTTCGTTATTCTTTTTTTGCTTTGCATTTTCAGAACGGAATGGAGATAAAATTTGCTGTGCCTCTGTCGTTGTATCTTCGTATATGTTAAAGCCTTGGCCAATTTGCACTGCACCTGTAATCGATAAATTTGCCCCTTCTTCTGCAAATGTAGCACCAAAGTTTTTTACGTCAACTGCTTGGAATAGATTACGAAGAATTTTATCTTGCTGCTTTTCCTTTTTTAAATCTGCCACATCAAAGATTTCTTCATAACGTTCTTTTAAAGATTTTGGGCGAAATGTACTTTCATCCTTTTTGACATCTAACTTATATGATTTTACATATAAAACCTTTTCTCCTTGATGCAGCCATTGTTGTTTTATCGGATACTTTAACGCTTTATCACTACCGAATACGTCTCCCGTTGAAGTCGTTTTGGGATAACCCGAAAAATCTGCATTCCAATTAGCCATCACCGATTGAATACCTAGTACACCATACACTTTACCTTTTAGCTTAGTTGTCATTATTCGCTAGCCCCCTCATTCGTCGGTTCTGTTGCTTTAGGTTGTTTCTCGTAAATTAAATTGCTATGTAAATAACCCGCAATAATAATATTCGTATCTACTTTTGGACTATCTGGCTCATAACTTTGTACCATGGCAAGTAAATTACTGAACTTTTTGCTCCCTTGTATTGCATGATTGTATCTTTTATAAAGATTAATTAAACTTTGATTTAATTTTCGACCATTTGCACAATTAATAATCGGATTTAATAACGCATCTGTTTTTGTATTCGATTTACTTTGAGATAGTAAATAAGCCGTTACTTGTCCAACCGCAAAATAATATTCTTGGTCATCTGTAATTGAGGCTGTTTCAGATTGCTCAATTTTTGTCCGCAATTGATTTTTTACACTACTTAGCACATCAGCCATTTTAACATCGCTCCTTGTAAAATGTTCTTTTAACGAATAGTAAAGATTATATTGATGCCTTGCTTTATAAATTGAATCGGAAATAATTGTTCCCTTAATGATTGCTAATGATACTTTATCTAGCACCGATTCAATTAATTGCGTATCGCCTTTATAAAACCAATTGAACCAAGCTTTCCTCGATACAACAAGCATCTCTTTTAAATAAGATTCACGGAGCTTAATATCTTTAGCATCCGTAAAATAATTCGTCATTAAAAACTTTTTAAAATAAACTCTATTCACTAAATCTTGTACATATTTTAGTTTGTCATAGCCTTTAAATTCAATATCTTGATCATATTCACTTAATGTAATATCTAATACATTGACAAACCTAAAGTTTACGTTTGGACTATATGCATGAATTCCATCGAAATCATGAATTTCTAGTTCCTTGCCTTTTTGTATGTACAAAAAGGAACCTGTAAACTCTTCTCCCATTGTTTGATCATTTTTAATAGCGGTTAATTTAGGTGTCTCAGACTCGTCAATGAATAAATAACGTTTACCTTGTGTAGCAAAGTTCATTAAATAATCAAAAAGTACTTTTTGCTTCAATGCATTTTCAAGAGTCATTAGTGTAGGAACTTTCGTTTTTCGTTGCTTATTTTCTAAAAAAGGCTTTTTAGGATTTAATCCCATATTGTCATTTGGTAGACCGTACGTTTTTCCATTCAATATAATATTGAAATCTGTACTATTAAAAACATTTGGGATCATGTACTTTTTTCCTTCATTTATGAAATCTACTTCGTCACGCTCGATAAATATTTTCAAATAATTTTTATCTTCTTTCATTCGCTGCTGAATCTCTGGTAAGTAGGAAACAACGCCTTGTTTAATTTGTTGCACTTCTTCTTCATTTACTGCCCCATATATAACCTCAGCCTCTTCATACATAGCTAACTTTTTCTTTTCAGTATATTTAACACGTGGGTCTTGTAAGATTTCGTAGTAGTTATCAATAATTGCTGATGTCAACTTCCCATTTTGTAAATTTTCTTTCTTCACAAAAAAGCTATATAGTTGATTGGAATGTATTTTCTTCTTTGTATCTATCGGTTTATCCATATTTATTAACTTCGAATAATAATCACGAATAACAAAATAACTATATAAATCATCTGTACACGGTGTATCCATATTCACTTCATACAATTGTTTAATTCCTTCTGTTAATGACAAAATTACATACGTACCTGGCGCTAATGTGTAATTATCGATGACTAATTTTTCACCATGCTTTTCATACATTTCATCAAATACTGCCATTATATCTGCAATCATGTTGTCATCCCCTTAATAAAACTTCGCATTAATGAAGCCCGCACCTCTACTATTGTTATGTCCGATACCAGTTCCTAATGCCATAAAGAATAATTTTTGTGCTGTTTCATTCGCTGCTACATGAATCGTTACTTTGTCGCCTAACAACGTCACATTTTTATACTTCATCCCAATTGGTTTTTTATTATCCAATTGAATGTTCGTATATAACTCAACCTCTTCTACAATTTCTTCTGAGAAAAAGTGTTTATATTTTTTATACAAATTATCTTTTAATAACCTTTCAAAATCTGCAACAGTATATTGATTTTTCCAATAACCTGTATCATCAAATTTCAATACAATAGGAGTAATCGAATATACTTTATCAATTATTCCGGTTCTCCATTTATTCACAGTAACCGATAACACCTTTAATCGATCTGTATATGTATTGCAAAGTATCGTCTCACAATGTTGCTTGAACGACTGAGAAATCGTTCGAATGATAACTGTATATATTTTTCCCTCTTTATAAATGCAATCTTTCTCTATCGGATAAAATGAATTCATGACATATGGTTTATAACCACGCTCTTCATGCAATGTCTTCATTGTTGCATCCTGTAGTAAACTGGCATCAATTAACTTTACAATTTCTGCTGAACTTTCTTCATTTGTAATATTTTTGGTTATGTATAACTTTACTTTTATCTCAAATAAATTTGGCATCTTTAACATCCACCCTTTTATTACAATATACTTATATTATTACAAATTAATTACAAAATGTCACGTCTATTAATTGGTATTATTTAATAATTTTCCATTCAAATAAAATAAAAAGGACCACTCGTATAAGTGACCCGTTTCATTTTGTATGGTTATATAAAATATGCATAAAAGGACTTCATCTTGTAACGTAAAGGTATTTTTCTTTAAATATACTCTGGAGAAAATAGGCAATGGCATTCATTCCTCCAACCATTTTACATTTCCTATCTACACAAAGGCTTATTATCCTTATAAATTTCTGAAAAACTGTCCAATTATTCGCGGTACGAATATGAGAATATCAAACCATGTAATGGCATCATCAATCGTATCGATTATATCGCGCTTTTCACGTGGCGGTGGTGCCGTTACGACATCGCCTTGCGTTGGCGCTACATTGTCTTCAAACTGAATGCGAATTGATTTTGCTTTTTCCCACACCGGTCCGTCCATCACATGGAAATGAATATGCGCTTCAGAAGAATTGCCGGAGTTGCCACATTTCCCTAAAATTTGTCCTTGCTTCACCGTATCTCCTTCCTTTACAACAATCGAGTGCTGTTGGAAATGCGCAAGGAAACTGTATTCACCATGTGAGTGCTTTAAGACGACATAATTGCCTGCTGGATGGGCCGTGTTCATGTCCCCTGGTACATTGTCAGCAATGCCATCAACAACTTTGACAACTTTGCCATGAAGCGGTGCGACCACGCGTGTGCCAAATGCATAATAATGCTCGTTCAACTGACTGTTCGAGGAATAGGTAGAATTATTTTGGCGACGTACTAAATCATAGGCATAGCGCTGATTTTCATATTCATAATGGTAGTTCTCAAAAACATTTGTGCCACCCCAAAACACATACCAATCATCACAAATCGGCAGTTCATAGCGGTTTTTTGTATACGTTTTGTCACTCGCATACTGGACAAATGGCTTTAACGCAAAGCTAATAATGACCCCGTTCTCATGCAATAACTGGATCGCTCGGCGACCATTATTATCTAACCATACAAGCTGCTCGGCCGTGCCAAAGGGCGACTGTAAAAATAATTCAAAATAGCGCACGCCGTCATTAAACTCACGACATAGCGTTTCAAAGGCGCTACGTGACACAAGCTGTTGGAACTCTTCACTCGTGTGGTCATAAATCACACCGAAATCACCTGATTTAAACAAAACCGGAATATGTAAAAAATTAATCGTTGTTGTCATCATGCGGAACCTACTTTCATCTTCATTACTTACTTTCTACGAGTGAAAACGAAAAAGGTTACACGTTTTGTGATGAAAATTTTGCCCTCACGAAAACGATAAAAAGAGCTATGCATACTACGCACAGCTCACGTGATAGTTCTTAACGCTTTTTATACATAAATAATAGTGCCCCTGCAATGCCAAGCCCGACTGTCCACGCCACAATATACACAACACTCCACGTTGTTGATAACAGCGTTCCATGTAGCTCGTACACGACACCGTACTGGAGCATATACGACAATTGCTCGCTTGCTGGTGCGCCCATAAATACGCTAGCCATCGAATCCTCCATCAGTGCTTGTCGTAATAACAGCGTCGTATGGCTAATTGGGAAATACATGATGGCCGTTTGAATAAAGCTTGGTACAACCCCAAATGGAATATAAATGCCACACAAAAAGCCAAGCAATGTCCCAACAAGTGTCGCAAACGTCGAGAACGCTTGCTGTGACTGTAAAAAGACGATCACGAGCATATTACATGCACTTGCTAATAGCACACTTAACGTTAATAAGCCGAGCACTTCCGCAATCGTACCAATCGTCAGCCATGAGCCACTCGTTACGCCTAAAAAAACAATACATACCGAAAGTGCTAGCACCGTTGACAATAAACCAATCATCCACGCATGCACTACATAGCTGAGCTGAATGGCAATGCGTGACATTGGCGACGTTAAAAAATCAATCGAAACATGCCCATCACGGTCTTGCACAAAAATACCAAATGCCCCAAGCGTTGTGGTCACTGCCATCATCGACAACAGTCCTGCTACAAGCCATTCATTGACCATTGCCTTTGTCGCGTCAGTCACCGTTGTCACTTGTGCAATCGCATCTAGCTGCATATTTTGTAAAAAGACGATATATAACGCAATAACAATGATAATCGACAGTAGCGAAAAGAACACTTGCATCTTATCGCGGCGAAACACTTTTTGATGGCGAAAAACAAGCTGCCAAAATGCTGTCATACTGATACAACCTCCTCATTTGTCACATGTAAAAACACATCATCCATCGTACCTTTAACGACTTCAAAGGACGCAAGAAACGGCTCGGCTTGTTTCAGTAGCTGCAGCGCCTCTAGAGGGGATGTCACCGCAACCGTATACACCCCTTGCTTTTCGTCGTATGCAATTTGCCTGTCGCGTAGCCACTGTTCACCATGCATAACATCGGTAAATACAAGCGTCAACACGTCATACGCATGCATCATTTTTAATGTATGTGGTGTACCTTCTGCAACAATGCGCCCGTCCTTTAAAATAATGACCGTATCCGCAACAGCCGCTTCTTCCATATAATGCGTCGTTAAAAACACCGTCATATTCGTTTCTTCTCGCAGACGCTTAATCGTTTGCCATACAAATTGGCGCGTTTTTGGGTCAAGCCCTGTTGTTGGCTCATCCAAAAATAAAATATGCGGCCGGTGAATTAACGCACGCGCAATGTCCGCGCGGCGCTTTTGCCCCCCTGACAATGTCCCGTAGTAACGTTTTTCAATATCCGCTAGCTGTAAATATTCGCGTACAAATGCATAGTTTTTCATATACGTATCCTTTGATAAATGGTACGTCGCTGCACGTGCCCGTATATTTTCCTCAACGGTTAAACGCGCATCAAGCACATTTTGCTGAAAAACGACCCCAATCGACCGACGAATGTGGTCATTGCCTTGTTGCGTACCTAGTAAATGTCCATTGATTGTTACTGTCCCGCTTGTCGCATCGAGCAATGTACAGAGCATATTCATCGTTGTCGTTTTCCCCGCACCGTTTGTTCCTAAAAACGCAAATAATTCACCTTGTGCCACTGAAAATGAAATGCCCTTTACCGCTTCATGTGTAGCGTATTGCTTTCGCAGTTCGTTCACTTTAATCATTACATGTCACCTCGTCTTTTTTGCAGTGTCGCATTCATCGTGTCCACATCTTTTTTCGTTGTGATACGTAACATCGCCCATGTCACACTGTAAATGATAACGGTTATAAGTAGCACAACCACGACCGTGAACATATCGTATACATCATACCAATTGCCAAATGCGCCTGCCGTAAAGACGAGCGCAACGACCCCACAAGCATGTAATATAAACTGTACGATAAACGGTATGCGCTCTAGCTGAAATAATAAACTTAAAACCCCTATGCCGATGCCGAGTAATGCCGACAACACAACTTGCTCTACTAATTGTGTGCCGTTCATCGTTAGCGTATTGTCACGTAGTAAAATGCTTGTCACAATAATGTACGAGCAGCTTAACGAAATGAGCATACTCATAACTGTGACACGTAGTACTTGCATCATACACCGTCCCTCCCAATCCCAAGTTTTTGCTTGAGCTCCTTCATATATTTACGGCTAATATGGATGCTCACACCATTACTGAGCACCGCTTCTGTTGTGCCGAGCTTGCCCATTTGAATCGACACGAGCTTCTGTAAATGAATGAGCGTCGATTTATTGACACGTACAAAATCATGCGCAAATAAATCCTCCACTTCATATAACTTTCGCTTCACTTCAAATTCATCCTCATTTGTTTGAATATATACTTTCGCACCTTCTGCATATACCGCATAAATGTCCTGTACTGGAACAAAATGAATCGTTTGTTCCACGTAACCATCAATCGTTGTCGGTGTTTGGATCGTTTGTAATACGTGCATCATTTTCTCAATTTTTTCGGTATATTGTGGTGTGTGAATATGCACTTCTGTCGACGTCAGTTCATCATTAATCGTTAGTTGGATTTTCATACGTATGTAGTCCCTCCTTACATTTACTGTATCATAACGTTTTTTGGAAATTTATTATTTCCTTGTAAAAGGTTTAACTACTCAAATAAGTGGTCACTTTTTCAACGTATGTGGTCATAAAAAAAACGAGCAGCTGCACGGCGCAACTACTCGTTCGTCCTTATCCTTCTATATATAACGCTTCTAAACACTCGGCAATATGAATGGCACGGTCTAATACGACAGGGTGCGTAATTGCGACATATATTTCACCTTCATAGAAGCGGAACGGTACTTGTCCGCCCTCTACTTGCCACATAAAGAAATGTCCGCTAATTTTCATTTGAACGCCGTCTTGCGCTGCGCCAAATGAATCCATATAGACAAAGTCTGGTTGCGTCGCAAAAAATGCTTGGCACTCCTCTAATGTTAATGTTGGTTGTCCTGCATCATCAAGACGTGTAATTTTATAGCGTTTGTTCATTGGTTGCATACTACTGTTCTCCTTTATTGTTAACGCTGCGCTGCGACAAATCCTGCCGCTTCCGCTTCTTCTGCTGTACAGAACATTTCTTCTGCTACAGTTTGGTCGTAATTTTGTTGTCCAGGCATATGGTAAATTTTATTGCCTTTACTATTAATATTGCCTTTGATTTCACAGCTGTCTCCGTCTGTCGTTTGCGCTGGAGAGCTTGTTGCTGTTGTGTCGTCACCAGGCTGTTCTGAATCGTTCGGTGTGACAACTTTGCCCTCTTTTACCGCTTCTGCATAAGCGTCTTTATCATAGCCACGATTTGTTACATAGTCTTCTACCGACCAAATGCCAATCGCTTGCTTCTGTGCTTGTTTTTGTACATCTTTAAACCAGTCAACATGTTTTGTATTCGGGTCATAAATGTAAGCAACACGTGCCAAGCCATTTTTTAATAGCTCTTCTTGAATGCTAATGCCTTGCTCGGTATAAATATAAGCCAGTAAACGCTTATATTTGTCACGATATGACACGTCAAACTCAATGTACACATGTTTTTCGTCTTTTAATAATTCTTTTAAGAACGCTTTTGCTTCTGGACCAAATGGTTGCTCCCCAAGCTGCTCATGATTTGTTTCTGGTGTATCAATTAATAAAAAGCGAATCTTCTCAGATTTACCTTCATAGTTAATACGAATGGTATCACCATCAATGACTTCTTGTAATTCATATTTTTCGAATTTGCGCACATCATGGCGTTCCGCTGTATCGGTCGTCGTATCAACAAGTGACTGAATATCCAGTGACGCTGCTGGTTCTACGCTACCACTGTCACTACAGCCAGCTAATACTGCTGCTGTAAGTGCTAGCGACCACAATAATTTTTTCATACATTCCCTACTTTCTTTCCGTTTGCACATTTAAGTGTAGTACGGATGTTGGAAAACAACAACTAAAAAAACGTAGAATACGCATATTATTGCGCATTCTACGTGCCTTTTTATTGTGCTACTGCTTCTTTTTGCTTGTCTTTTTCGCTTTCTGTTACGTAAAGCGCACATGTTAAGTCGCCGAAACAGTTGACCATTGTACGTGTCATATCTAATAAACGGTCAATACCGATAATTAAGGCGATACCTTCAACTGGTAAACCAACTGATTCTAATACCATCGCAAGCATAATCATACCCGCGCCCGGTACTGCTGCTGTGCCGACAGATGCCAGTACAGCTGTTAATACAACGATTAACATTTGTGAGAACGATAAGTCCACACCATAAACTTGTGCAATAAAGATTGTCGCAACACCTTGCATGATGGCTGTACCATCCATGTTTACCGTTGCGCCAAGTGGTTGTACGAAACTACTAATGCCTTTTGGGACACCTAGCTTATTTTGTGCAACATCCATTGACACTGGTAATGTCGCACTACTACTTGAAGTACTAAACGCAACTGTTAATGCTGGAATGTACGCCTTCATAACTTCAATTGGGTTACGCTTTGCTAAAAATTTCAACGCACTGCCGTATACAATAATAAAATGAACAAATAGTGCTAAAAAGACAACCATCATATACCAGAACATCGCTTGCAGGGCATCAAAGCCTTGCTTACCAACCGCTGATGCGATTAACGCAAACGTTCCGTACGGTGCAAATTTCATTACAAGTGTGACTAAGAACATCATCAGTTCATTACCTTGCTCCATAAAACGGTGGACAACATCTACTTTACCAGCTAAATAACTAATCCCTAGACCAATAAATACAGCAAAGAAAATAATTTGTAGCATGTCGCCACTTGCCATTGCTTGAATTGGGTTTACCGGAATAATGCCAAGTAATGTATCGGAAACAGGTGGTGCTTCTGCTGCTTCATAGTTTACTGTATCAACATCAAATTCACCTTTATTCCCTGGTTGGAATGTGACAGCTAATGTAATACCGATTGAAATGGCAATCGCCGTTGTAATTAAGAAGAATGTCATCGCTTTGACACCCATACGCCCTAAAGCTTTCGGGTCACCAATATTTGCGACACCGACCACAAGGGAGAAGAAGACAAGTGGGACAATTAACATTTTAATTAAGTTTAAAAAGATTGTACCAAGCGGTGTAAAGAAGTATGTGTCTGCTTGTGTAAAGAACGATGGTGATGCCATGTTCAACACAATCCCGACAACTGCACCAATAACAAGTGCCCATAAAATTTTTGTAGCTAGTTTCATACGCTCACTTCCTTTTTCACGATAGTTTTAAGTGTTATAGTTTAACTAAAACATATTATATAACAGAAAAAGCACATGCATTTTTTGAAAACGTTTTCTAAAGAACTTTAGACATTAATGCCCAAAAAAAGATACATATTGTACAAGCACCACTTACCAGCACATTCATTTTAGCTACTATTAATGTTTTTTAGCTCGCTTATACCACTATCATCTTATTTCCTTTTTCAACTATCTATAAACGTCTTTTCAGCCACTCCCAAACGATAAAAATAAGACAGTTTGTTCACTAAAAAAATCTGTATCAGTTACTGTTTAATACGATATTTCCTGAATAATATCATTCTTCTTTCAAGAATACCCCTAGCCCCCCTCTTTACGTAAAATACTAAAAACAAAAACAACCAGCTACGGTAAAATACCGATAGCTGGTTGTCTAGTAAAGCTTTTATTCGTATGATACGTAGAACGAATATGTATACGATACATTATTCGTTGGACGTACATATGTTAATGAAGCAGGCGTTGCTGCATTAAGCTCTGCTACGTTAATTGTATATTCATAAACGCCTGGTGCTGTTTCCACAACATCTTTACCGGCTACGCTGAAATCTGAAACAACAGACGCGTATGTATCTGCAAACTCAACCGTTACAACATACTCATTCCCTTGTTGCTCTACTGATGTTTGTTCTACATAATAGTTCATATATGTCGTTGGCACCGTTAATGCTTCATCATCGAAAAATTTCACTTGCAATGATGATGCTCCTACACTTACTACCCCTACCACAAGTACAGCTAACAGTAACATGGCTTGCATAATACGCTTTTTCATCTAATCTGCTCCTTTTACTGATAATGATTATCAGTTAATTTGAAATAAAAAGTCTATATAGCTATAGACGATTGCCATAAATGTATGTGTGGTCATCTCCTTCAGGGCCCTTACTGCAAAGGTACGCCAATCACGTAACATTTATCACACCTTAACTGTACCGAAATGATAAATTTTTGTCGATAATACGTTTTTTAGATGGGATTAATTGACTGATAGCGACCGATATAGCTTTTTGCTTTTTACAATCATTCTTATCATCTATCTGTACTTGAAGCATATCTCTCTTTGTTTATTCTTTCCAGACGCTGTATATGGAAGTTTGGCGCACGTACTAAAAAATAGTTTAAATTTGAATTTTAATAATAATTTATTGATGTCATATAAGCCTAAAGAATCATTTTAAAAAGACAGTCGATTGTTCTTTGCATAAAGCGATTGTCGCCATAGCGTTTAGTGCGTCACGAACTACATCTCTATCATGGATAAAAAACCACGCGACGTACATGTCGCGTGGTTTTTGACTAATATTGGATTAATAAGTTAACGAACACAATGATAATAACAACAGGCACTACATAACGAATGAGTGCATAAAACACGTTGAAGTATCGTTCACCTACATGACTGCCTTGTAGTAACTCCTGCTTCACGAATTCTTTTTGTAATACGTAGCCGACAAAAATGGCGATAAGTAAATTCCCAAGTGGCAATAACACATTTGATACTAAGTAGTCGGTCGCATCAAAAATTGTACGGCCAAAAATGGTTACGTCGCCAAGTGTGCTATACGTTAATGTTGACGGAATCGCAATGATGAAGACGAATGCACCAACAATTGCTGTTAACATACCACGTGACAACTGGAACTTCTCAACTAACGCCGCGACAACAATTTCATATAAGCTAAATGATGATGTCAACGTCGCGAACAAAAATAATAGTAGAAACAGCGCTAAAAACAATTCACCAAACGGCATTTGCCCAAACGCGGCTGGTAATACCATAAACAGTAATGGTGGACCACTTGTTACTTCCATATCAAATGCAAAGACAACCGGGAAAATCGCTAATCCGGCTAAAAATGATACGAAAATGCTTAACCCAACAACTGAACCTGCAGATTGCGGAATGCTGACATCTTTTTTCAAATACGAGCTATATGTCACTAAACATGAAAAACCAACTGCTAACGCAAAGAACGATTGTCCAAGTGCATATAAAATCGACTCACCTGTAATATTAGAAAAATCTGGATATAAAAAGAATTTAATGCCTTCCATTGCACCATCTAACGTGACTGCACGAATAACTAGCACGAAAAACATAATAAATAGAAGCGGCATCATAACTTTATTCGCCTTTTCGATGCCTTTTTCAATGCCAAGTGTAATGACAACAACATTTGCAAATGTAAATATCGCTAATCCTAGTAACGCAATCCACGGCGTTCCTGTCACCGTGCCAAAAAATGCGCCAGGGTCTTGTGCTGGTTCAATAACTTGCCCAACAACAGACACACCACTATAAATGAAAATCCAGCCACCTACAACACTATAAAATGATAGTAATAGTAAACATCCAACAATGCCGAGCTTGCCAATCCACGCCCACACTGGTTGACTTGGCATTAATTTTTTATATGCACTGACCGCTTCCTTTTGCGCCCCGCGCCCGATAATATACTCTGCTAGTAACATCGGTAATCCAATACAAATTGTCATGATGACAAATAGTAGGAAAAATGCGCCGCCACCGCTTTGCCCAGCAACATACGGCATTTTCCAAATAGCGCCTAACCCAATGGCTGCGCCTGCTGAGGCCAAAATAAATCCAACTTTACTTGACCACTGACTCTGTCTCTTCTCCACTTGCTAAAACCTCTCTCTCTCAGCGAAAATTCCACTGATTTCTCTAGCATACGCGACAACCATGTTAGAAGACAATAAAAAAGCTAGGAACATCACCACAAATTTCGATACGAACGTGCTATTAACACGTTGGCAAAATGTAATAAAAATCGGCGGTATGTTGTAATGAAGCAACGAATAAAAAAGCACTGTTTGACAAGAAACTACTTGTCAGACAATGCTTTCTCTATATTTGGCTCTAAATAACGTAATTTTTTTCGTTCGTATAGAACCCCGTATAAAACCGTCATAAACACCATACTTGCTACTGCAATGATAATACACGGAATAATAAACTCTGTACTCATCGCTAAAATAACATCGGTACGGAACCAATTTTGAAACGGAATCCCAAAGCCAAGCAATACGACAAAAAATAATACTTTTACACCAATGTGCTTGCCCTTCATCTTTTTAATCATGCCGTTTACGAATAAACGTAGCATCGCTAAACCTAAACCAACGACAAAGAAAATCCCTAAATACGGTAATACTGCCTGTTGTTGAATGATGGCGTTGGCAATCATCCCGACAGCAATTAATAACGACACCGTTAGTAATACTTTTGCTTTTGTTTTCAAACGATAACCCCCTAAAAGTGCTGAACACATTGTTCATTGCTAATTTTATTGTAAAATGGAGACAAAACGAAAGCAATGAACAATGTTTACACATCTGTTCAGTGGGAGGTCACCATGTCCATTTATGAAGAAATGAATGCCAAAACGCAGCAACATATCGAACAAACATTTTTAGCACTGCTTGCCGAAAAACCGTTTAGTAAAATTTCGGTACGTGATATTACAACAAAGGCGGCATTAAATCGTGGCACATTTTATTTACATTACACCGATAAATTTGATTTACTCGCACAAATTGAGGCACATTATTTACAACGTTTAGCCGAGATTTCACAAGCGATTGAACCGTCAATTGTACTGCAAGAGGCACGTGATGGCGAATTGTCACAGTTTTCTGCGCAAGTGTTTGCCTATATCGCTTCTGATTTCGAAAGCTTCCGTGTATTATTATCAGCACATAATGCGTCAGGCTTTGCGCGTCGCCTTCAGCAGCAATTTAAAGCACAATTTTTACAAAAATATGCCCATACATCCTTCCAGCAACACCGTGTGCCGTTGCACTATGTGGCAGCTTTTGCGGCATCTGCCTTTTTAGGAATGATTGAAGAATGGATACAAAGCGACGAGCAAGAAAGCCCTGAGCAACTTGCCGATTATTTTGTAAATACCATTTTACTGATTAAAGAATATGAATAGCGCCATGCCCTTGCAGTTTTTTGTACATCGCTTCAAACTGCGCTTTTGTATAAATAACAGGCACAGGATAGAGCGGATTTGCTTCTGCGTACGCGCGTGATGCCATAAGCGGGATATCGGCAGACTGAAGGATTGGCAAATGTGTCGGTATCGACATTGCTTCATTCAATTGTCGAATTGTTTGAATAAACAACTCCGCATTCGCACGCGCTCCCCACTTTGCATTTCCGATGCCACTTTTTATTGCCAGCTGTGATAACGGTATATAAATGGTCGCACCATAGCTCTCTAACACATGCGGTAAAATAACGGCATTCGCGAGTCCGTGTGGCACATGATAAAAGCCACTTAATGTATGTGAAATCACGTGAACATTACCAACAAATGCACGCGTAAATGCCGCGCCTGCAAAATATGATGCCTTTTGCATTGCTTGTCGTGCCTCGATGTCCGTCGGGTTCGTATAGGCACGCTGTAAGTACGTCATAATGAGTCGTGTTGCTTCTTCACTGTACATATTCGTTAATGCCGTGGTACTGCGCCCGATATACGCTTCAATCGCATGAGTTAACGCATCCATGCCTGTTGTAGCGGTAATATGCGGCGGTAAATTGATTGTGAGAAGCGGGTCTAGTACTGCCACGTCAGGCACGAGAACAGGGTCATTAATCGCATATTTTTCATGTGTCTGTGGATTGGAAATGACCGCTGCTACGGTGGCTTCACTACCTGTACCGGCTGTTGTTGGAATCGCAATAAACGGTGGCAACGGTTTACGTACATGTAATTGCCCCTTTAACTGTGACAGCTCTTTTGTTGGTCGCACTAATTTTGCGCCGACTGCTTTTGCACAGTCAATAACAGAGCCACCACCAAATGCAATGAGTGCCTCACATTGCTTGCTGTTCTTTATATAGTGTATACGCTTTCATAATTGTTGGAATCGTTGGGTTTGGTGTAATGTCATCATACACCGTCACCTGTATGTTACCTTCATGCAATGCGTACAATAAGCCATCAATGAGCCCTAGTTTTCGTAGCTCTTTATCCGTTACCATCAATACACGCTGGATAGAGCGCTCCTGTAAATAGGAAGGAACTTTGTACACCGCGTGCTGACCTTCTACTAAATACGGCTCTTTCCAAGAGATTGTATATATTAGTTGTTTATAAGCTTTTTGGTATAAACGATACGCTGTATGCTTCATCATCTTCCCCTCATTTCTACTAGTTACTGTATACTGTATTCGTCATTTGTCTGATATTCCCTTTTAATACAATGTAAAACACTACATTCTAAAAAGTTCTCGGAAAACAAAAAAGAGCTATGTGATAAACTGCTGCCACATAACCCCCTATTTGCTTTATGAAATGAATGTATTATCCTAACCACTGCTGATTATACGCAATCAATCCAAGAACAGCGCCTATTCCTGCACCGCAAAAAATACTAATCACCCACGCTGATGTACTCGTACGTTTTGTTCCTATCTTTTTTTCTGTCATTCTTCTCGCTCCTTTGTCGTTATAGTATGTATACGATAACAAACACGATGAGTTTCGAATAAATAAAAATATTCCAAAAAATAAATTAGCACGCGGCACACATCACATAATCGTTACCGTAATGTACCGCTTCAAATAGTTCACGTACGAGCATGTAAAAGGCATGTGCATCGTCATCATACTCAGCTGCACTTACGCCATCCTTCGTTTGAAATACACCACGTGCGTCGATCGCAACGGTTGCGCTAATTTGGTCATCATGTACATATGTAATTGTCACGGCAGTGTCCCAGTCAATTGGTACATTTACTTGCTGTGTTTTTGGTAAATCTTCATACGCCTCTATAAGTGCTTTTAGCGTCTGTTTATTTATATCCAGCTCAGTATACATATGATTTTGATCGCTAATTGTTATCGTATCTGCTTTCAACGGTTGTTTGGCTGTAACACTTAGCGCAAGACATATACTACAAACGGCTATTACAAACAGCGTTATTTTTTTCATATTGCCTCCTTAAAACTGTTCGACACCGAAAAACTGTGTCAATGGTTGTTGTCGTCCGCCGTTATGCCACGCCACATACTCAGCAAATACGCGGTGGACATCTCCGTGATAACGCGCTTCTACAAGATGATGCACAGCCGCAGCACTGCGCCAATAGTTGAGCATAATTGCCGCAAGTGACGGCGTTTGATAACTATTTATGCCAAAATCGTCTAATGAAAACATGCCGTAATATGGTGTAAAATGTGCGATTAGTAACGCATCCATTGCGCGTTTCTGGTCGTACACTTCTGCTGCTAACGTCCACTTTTGCGATAAATATTCACACATGCCTTCCTCAAACCAAATACTCGTATGACGTTCATCATCAAATTCATCATAAAACAAATCGATGTGATGCGTCAGCTCATGTGCTAATACGCAAAAATATGCTTCATGTTATCAGCTCCTTTTTTGTTTCATTATAGCAGTTCGCACAAAAAAGCTGTGTCCTTCTCAAATAAGAGAAAGGCACAGCTGTTATACAAATTTAGTATGCGCTCCAGCCTGCATCAGCTGCCAGCACAACACCATTAATATATGATGATTCATCGCTTGCTAAAAATAGTGCGATATTCGCAATCTCTTCTGGTGATGCACTACGGTTCATCAAGCTAACGCCACGTGTCGCCTGCTTTAAACCAAACATATCATAGCCTTCAATTGATTGTGTTAAGCCCGTGTCCACTTGTGCTGGGGCAATCGCATTACAACGTACACCTTGCTCTCCGTATGTTGACGCGATATTTTTTGTCATCCCGGCCACCGCGTGTTTTGCCGCTGTGTATGTTAAACCGCCACGGCCACCTGTTATACCTGTAATAGAAGCTAAGTTAATGATGACCCCACTTCCTTGCGCTGTAAATACCGGTAAAATTTTACGAGAACCACGCATTACGCCACCTACGTTAATGTCCATCACACGGCTCCAAATGGCATCGTCTACATTGTGTGCTGCCTGCATATAATCTAACACACCGGCACAGTTTACTAAAATATCCACTTGTCCGAAGTGCGCCACGGTGTCGTCTACCATCCGTTGAATATCTTCTTCAGACGCCACGTTCACCTTCACACCAAATGCCTCAAAGCCTTGCGCTTGGAATTCCGTTACCGTTTGCTGTAATGCTTCCTCGTTAAAATCGGCTAACGATACTTTTGCACCGTTTTTCGCATAAGTTGCGGCAATCGCCTTGCCAATACCATTCGCCCCACCTGTAATAATGGCTACTTTATTTTCTAATCGCATGCTACTATCTCCTCGCATCATATTATTCCTCTGTAGTATACGCCCGTCATCCAAAATATTCAAAAGAAAACGTATAAAATAAGAGATACTAAAGGGAAAACGCTCCTTTTTGATATCATAAAAGCTTCGGTAACGAGAAGCATTCTCTTATGAACGATCAGTTTTAAAATCTTCAAAAAACGTCGGATAATCATATTTTTATAGACGTGCATATAGCCAATGATAGTAAGGCTCATGCTGAACGTGAAGCGTTGACGGATGTGTAATATATTGCTCTTCACAATGCCTAACCTCTGGAAAGTCTGCGATGATTTCTGTTGCGGCAATACTTAAACGGTCTATTTCCTCTTCGGTCGGTACTTCATCGAAATAGACCGTCCAAATGAGTGTCTGATTCTCAATGTTGGCATAAACAGCTTTTGTATTTTTGGACAATGCTAAAAATAACGCTCGTTGCCCACTCACAATTAGTGGTATATTTGCTTGCATGTGTTTCACCCCAAATGATAGATTGTACAGCTTTATTCATAATAACAAGCGGTTATTTTCATACATCGTATATGACAAGACAGCTGAAATGGTGCTATAAACAAAGTTCTTCCCGCTAATGCTAGATAGGCTGACCAACATACATTATTATCACTATAAATATTAAGCACTAACACAAGGAATTGAGAAGATGGTATATATTAGGCTTGATGACTCGCCTATTTTACAGCAAGTTTCTAAAGATTTTAAATCTGCTGCTATACTTTTTCATTTATTTGTTCAAATTCCTAAAAATTGGACTTAATAAAAAAATACATCCTCTTGAGCATATCTATCGAACAGCTGAAGAACAGTTAGAGTTTCTACATCCTATTGATGATGGAAATCACAGGGCTAACTTCATATAAAAAGATGATCATTATTAATGACCTCCATTTCAGTACTTACACTAATGGTTATTACGACCTCGTCACCGTTGGATAGCTTGCTTTGCCTGTTTAATATAACTGTAATCACTGCCTTAACCGCATCCAAATCTTTGATGATTTCTTCATCCGCAGGTCCATTCGCATTATCATACTTAAACATGTCATGCATAAATTGCTGTTAGGCAAAATCGTGGCTTACTGTGCTTTCACCATTTTCTAAAAGGCCGTAATCTCTGACATTTCATTGTCGTTACACACCCTTACTAAAAAAGCACTACTCATTGTCATGATTGCAATAGCTAGCTTGCATCGTTTCATCTTTATTCCCCTCTTCTCCGCTTCACTACAGCTATAAACGACTATACGAAACGATGCTTACGGCAAAAGGTCGCTTTTTTCAGATTAGTCCGTCTGCTCAATATCCTTTATGACGAAGCCTTTTGCCATTGTCTGTAAAATACCAATGAGGCGTTCGGTCATTTCGATTGGCGTAATGTTAAAGTCATTGGCAATCCAATCCGTAATGAAGCCGGCTGTTCCGTGCGCCATATAACGCTTTTGCGCCCTATCGTCTACCACCTTAATGCCATATTGAATATCAAAATTTTGTTGCAATACACTAAAGATGGCTTCTGGTAATTGTTGATGCATGTACGGCAATGTATCCTTTAACAGCAGCAATGTAAAATAATCGCGATTATCGTATATATAATAAAGTAAATCAAAGGACTTTGTTGTCATCGCTTGGACATCAACGCGGCTTTTATCATTATATTTTGACGTGCAATAATGCTGGATATTACGAAACATTTCTCGCATTAATTCTTCTACAAGTTCGTCAATATTTTTGTAATACACATAAAAAGTAGTGCGATTATATTGCGCATAGTCTACAACATCTTTCACTGTGACGGCACTATAACCTTTTTCATGAACAAGCATAATAAATGCCTTTTTGAAAAAACTTTTTGTGCGTTCAGCTTTGGTCAAACTAACTTTCATGTTGCTTTCCTCCCTCATTTCCAACACTTTTAGTGAAAATGTTGATAACACCGACATTATAACAAATAGTAATGATGGTTTACACAATGACAAATACGTAAACTATAGGAGTAGTCTTACTAATAGGAGGTCTTTATGATGAAATTTGAAAACAAAGCGATTATTATTACCGGCGCAGCAGGTGGCATTGGGAAAGAAATTGCACATAAATTAGCGGCTGAAGGAGCGCAATTAACATTAGTTGATGTAAATGAAGTAGCTTTGAAAGCAGTTGTAGAAGAATTAGGTTTAACAGCTGACCGTGTATTAACGGTAAAAACAGATGTGTCGAAAGAAGCCGATGTTAAAAATTACGTCGATCAAACCGTTGAAAAATTCGGGCGTATTGATGGCTTTGTCAATAACGCTGGTGTTGAAGGTCCTGCAAAAGCAATTGAAGATATTACAGAAGCAGACTTTGACTTCGTGTACGGCATTAACGTAAAAGGCGCATTTTATGGCATTAAATACGTGCTACCTATTATGAAAAAACAGCAAGCAGGCTCTATTGTAAACACAGCTTCTGTAGCGGGATTAATCGGTTCTCCACAAATGATGCTATATAACTCTTCAAAACACGCATTAATGGGTATTAATAAAGTAGCAGCGTTAGAAGCTGCACCATTTAATGTACGTGTAAATACCGTAAACCCAGGTGTCATTAACACGCAAATGATGCGCCAAATCGAATCAAAAGTTGCGCCAGGTGCGGCAGATGCGGCTCAATCTGCCTATGCAGAAGCGGTGCCAATGAAGCGTTACGGCGAACCACAAGAAGTAGCAAACTTAGTAGTATTCTTATTATCAGATGAAGCATCATACATTAGCTCATCATCTTACACGGTTGACGGCGGCTTATACAACGTCTAAACCACATCTATGCATACAAACCATATTGGAGGAGATTCATTTGAAACGTTTTGACAATAAAGTAGTTATCGTAACAGGTGCTGGCTCTGGTCTTGGCCAAGCCGCAACTCTGCAATTAGCAGAAGAAGGCGCTAAGCTTGTATTAGTCGATTTAAGTGAAGCAGGCTTACAAGAAACACAACAAAAGGTACTAGCTATCGCCCCTCAAGCTGAAACATTATTAATCACGGCAAACGTAGCAGATGAACAAGCTGTAAAAGGCTTTGTCGATGCTACTGTTGAGAAATTCGGTCAAATTGACGGTTTCTTTAATAACGCTGGTATTGAAGGGAAACAAAACTTAACCGAGGACTTCGGCATTGATGAGTTCGAGAAAGTTATATCGATTAACTTAAACGGTGTATTTTACGGCATGAAATATGTGTTAAAAATTATGAAAAAACAAGGTTACGGCTCAATCGTTAACACAGCGTCTGTTGGTGGTATTCGCGGTGTCGGTAATCAATCTGGCTACGCCGCATCCAAGCACGGCGTTGTTGGTTTAACACGCAACTCTGCAATTGAATACGGTCAATTTGGCATATCGGTGAAAGCAATTGCACCTGGTGCGATTATGACACCAATGGTAGAAGGTTCTTTACGCCAAATGGGTGGCGATAATTGGGAAGAAGTTGGAAAAGAGTTCGTCAAACCAAACCCGATGCGTCGTTTCGGTAAACCAGAAGAAGTGGGCTATTTAGTCGCATTTTTACTATCGAATCACGCAGACTTTATTAACGGTGTTGTTGTACCAATTGATGGCGGTCAATCGTATAAATATTAATCCTTTGAAGCGGTGGATGGTCTAAAGGCATACACGCACTCACGTAAATAAGCTCCCGACATTGCGTTGGGAGCTTGTTGTCGTTATTGATGTATAGTATACAGTTTCTGACAAAGGCTCTATCGGTTTTTGGCTTACAGACACGAGTATGATACAGTAAACATACGAAATGATATCAATGAGGTGGTAATGTATGAAAAAATGGCAACTCGTCTTACTAAGCTTTATCGGTATTGTACTGCTGACCATCATGTATCAGCAGCACCAAACGATTGTGAAATACCGAGAGATTCCGTATCACTCGTTAGAATTGCTCGCCTATCCTATCGCCAAAATTATAGAGTTGCATGAAAATCCGCGCAATCTTGCGGAAGCAGAGCGACAACAAATGATAGCGGATGAAGTCGTTGCATTTTCAACCATCTTCAATTATGCAGGTATGGGCTTAACAACCGAGCCAAACATAAAGGATGTATATTATGCAACGTATTCAGAAACGCGCGTTGATTTTGCGGTACAACTTAAGCAATATATAGAAGCTACAACACCCGAAGAACAAGAAGCGGCCTTTCAACTTCTGCAACACGAGTACGAGACGTACCAGCAGTTTCTAGCACCGCTAGAAGAAGTACGACTTCCTGACCCAAGTGCGTAATAGCCTTTGGAACGGAGAGCATGAAAATAACATATTTTGACCGTTCATTCACCCCAACCACAAAGGAGCGACAGTGCTATGTACCGTTGTTCCTTTTTGTAATATCTTCACGTTCATTGTCCTGCCTGCATCTTCTCAAACTTCGTCCCATATAATGTGATAATTAGTTTGTGTATATGATTTTGCGATATGCCCTCTGCACAAATAACAAAAAATTGACAATAAATATACACGTATGTTATCATTAAAAATTTGATTAGTTTTCATATACATGGTAGCATAAAGAGAGTTAGGCAATACGGAGGTGGATTCATTGTTTCAAATTGGCGAACATATTATTTATCCAATGCGCGGAGCAGGTACGATTAAAGCGGTGGAAGAACAAGAAGCGTTCGGGAAAATCCAGACATATTATATCATTACGATGGCTCTTAACGGTGCACAAATTATGATTCCTACTCATCAAACTGCACAGTCAAATATTCGTCGCATTACAGATATTGCAGAGTTACAAAATATTTTACACATTTTTCAACACGGGCAGCCACATACGTTACTACCGTGGCGAGAACGTTATAAACAAAATACAGCAAAAGTAAAGAGCGGTACTTTACAAAATTGTGCTGAAGTTGTTCGTGATTTACGACATATGCAAAAAGAAAAGCCACTGAATACGAGCGAAAAACAAATGTTGGCACATGCCCATACATTTTTGTTAAATGAGTTGGTGCTCATTCCTGGTATTACTGAAAACGAGCTAAACAGCTTTTCTTAACAGCCTCCTCTTTACACAGACTTATGTACAACCGACTGTGCGATGTATGTAGTGCTTATGAACGCTCGTTGCGAAAACGACTTTGATTCCGCTCATCCACTGTGTAAGACAAGGGTTTTCTATACGCGTATAAAAACAAAGAGGCTGGGACAAAACCCCCTCTAAATTGAACAAAGCATCGGCGAATGGTAAATTCGCCGGTGCTTTGTTTTATGTATACATGTAACGGCGAGTTGGCTCCGTTTCGGGCGACGCTTTT
>NZ_MASJ01000010.1 GCF_001700315.1 Caryophanon tenue
AACACAGCAGTTAAGCTCTTTAGCGCCGATGGTAGTTGGGGGTTCCCCCCTGTGAGAGTAGGACGTCGCTTCGCACACGTAAGCCGATGAACATAAACGTTCATCGGTTTTTTTATTTTTTTTACGATGAGATTTTCGAGTACATATTCTATACTTATAAATCGAGCTCCTGACATATTAACGTCAGGAGCTTTTATATTGTTTATGCATAATAGGGGTTAACGAATTGTCACATCAGGACCTAAAACTTCCTGAACCCATGTTAAATCTCGCACAGCGCGTTCTTGAACATGCGCAAGTGGATAAATCACATAATGGTCACCTTCCATAATCATTGTAGAAGCTGTGAATGTTGGATTCGATACGGTTACGTCTTGACCTTGCTTTGTAATCGACACGCTTGCTGCGCCACCAATAAACGTATCCGGGACACTTGTAATCGTTGCAAAGAAATTACCGATTGAATAAAAGACATGTGTTTCTTGTCCCTTATCATTTGTTAGCTTTGTATAAGGCTGTAAAATATGTGGGTGGCTTCCGAATACAACATCAGCACCAGCATCGTTTAAAAGGCTAGCAAGACGGCGCTGTTCTTCATTTTCAGTTGTGACGTATTCAGGGCCCCAGTGCATGCTTACCGCGACAACATCTACTAATGATTTTAAGTTTTCGATATCGCGAATAATTTTAGCATCCTCGATATAATTCACGCTATAACTGGAGTTTTCGGGTAAATAAAAGCCGTTTGTTCCATATGTATAACCAAGCATGCCAATTAAGACACCATCTATATCGACAATACGAGGTGTATAACGGTCTTCATCTGACTGATAAGCGCCGATGTAAGGAAAATTCGCGGCTTCCACATTTTCAAAAAGTGTACGGATGCCTGGTTGCCCCCAATCAACAGTATGGTTATTCGCTAAATTGAGCATATCGACACCGACATACTGCAATGTATTTAATATGTGCGGGGGACTTGAAAACCGTGGATAGCCAATGATACCAAATTCATTCGCAATCGGGGCCGATTCTTGATTCGCAATTAAGTAATCATAGCTGCTTAAAATATCCTTCATCGGCTCAAAGCTTGGATTGAAATCTTCATACTGAGCGATGCGCTTATGTAACAGGACATCGCCAATCATTGCTAAATCAACAGTAACCGCTGGCTGCTCTTTAATTACTTCCACTTCTGTTGGCCAATCATTTCGTTCGGTACAACCGACAAGTAAGAAGAGGACAAAGCTATACATGAAAAAGCGTAGTTTCAATAGTATTCACTCTTTTCTATGAAGAAGTACTTTTACGATAGCGAATACACTAAAAAAATACAATACTTTCGACTAAAATTCTAAAATTTTCCGTACTTGTGCGACATAAGACTGGCTTACCGGTAATTCGATGCCACTTTTTAATACTACAATGAGGTTAGATGTGAAATCTCGTTTAATGCGTGCAATCGACGCAATATTAATGATATAGGAACGATGAATACGCATAAATTGCTCCGGTAAGCGCAATTGCAGCTCTTTTAATGTAATCGTCGTTTTATAAGCATCTTGTCCAACATAAAACCATGTGTGTTTTTGTAAGCTTTCAATATACGTAATCTGTTCAATCGGAATAGGAATCCAATCGTCTTTGAGCTTTCCAGTAATAAAGCTTAATGGCTTTGGTGTCGTGGGCACAAATGTTGCCGCTAATACAACCATTAAAGCTGCGGGTTGGTTTTGCAATGTAATCGGGTAGCCGAGACAATAGTAAGGCGTGCCAAAAATTGACTCATCCATTAAAGCATCTGTTTTTTGACGTGTGCGTAATACATGTGCAGCGACGCTTTGTGGATGCACGTCTTCGCCGATCGTTAAATGAATATGATGTACACTTGCTTGGCAATAAATATAAATATTATCGATTGCAACAACGATTGTTGCATCCTTTGGAATCCATTCGCGTAGTAGTTTTGCCCAATGTTCAATTTCCTGTACGTGTACAGTTTGTAATGTCGTCATTTGTGTATTCCTCCCCTTTGTGTACTAAAACAGCAAGAAAGCGTATTTATCGACTATATTTCGTGCTTATCCCCTTTATCGACGTTTTTATCGAGAAATATAGCGAAACCTTTAATACTGTTATATATTAATTTACAACAAAACAAGCTGTTATGGAACAGTTTAGGGGTGAATTGTTAATAGTTTGTTTGTAAAAGTTAACTTAGGGAGGAATTTATTCATGGTAACTCGTCAAGAACGTATTCAAGCAATCGAAAAGGACTGGAAAGAAAATAAGCGTTGGGAAGGTATTGAGCGTACATACACTGCAGAGGATGTTGTGAAATTACAAGGTTCATTCGTAATCGAACAAACATTAGCAAAACGCGGTGCAAAACGTTTATGGAACTCATTACACACAGAGCCATTCATCAACGCATTAGGTGCTTTAACAGGTAATCAAGCAATGCAACAAGTAAAAGCAGGCTTACAAGCGATTTACTTATCAGGTTGGCAAGTAGCGGCGGACGCAAACTTAGCAGGTCAAATGTATCCTGACCAATCTTTATACCCAGCAAATTCTGTGCCACAAGTAATTAAGCGTATTAACCAAACATTTAAGCGTGCAGATGAAATTGATCAAGCGGAAGGGAACGAAGGCTTTGACTGGTTTGCACCAATCGTAGCTGACGCTGAAGCTGGCTTCGGTGGGCCATTAAATGTATTCGAACTTGTTAAAGGGATGATTGAAGCTGGTACTGCAGGCATCCACTTAGAAGACCAATTAGCATCTGAGAAAAAATGCGGTCACTTAGGTGGTAAAGTATTATTACCAACACAAAACGCAGTACGTAACTTAACAGCAGCGCGTTTAGCAGCTGACGTAATGGGTGTTGATACAATCATCATTGCTCGTACAGATGCAGATGCAGCAGATATGGTGACATCTGATATTGACCCACGCGATGCAGAGTTCTTAACAGGTGAGCGTACACCAGAAGGATTCTACCGTACAAATCCAGGTCTTAAGCAAGCAATTGCACGTGGTTTAGCGTACGCGCCATATGCAGACTTAATTTGGTGTGAAACATCTCACCCATCATTAGAGGAAGCGCGTGAGTTCGCTGCGGCAATTCATGCAGAGTTCCCAGGTAAGATGTTAGCGTACAACTGCTCACCTTCATTCAACTGGAAAGCAAAACTTTCTGATGAAGAAATCGCAGAGTACCAACGTGAATTAGGGAAGCTTGGTTACAAGTTCCAATTCATCACGCTTGCTGGTTTCCATAGCTTAAACTACTCGATGTTCGAGCTTGCGCATGATTACAAAGATAACGGTATGGCTGCTTACTCTAAACTACAACAAGCTGAGTTTGCTGCTGAGCCAAAAGGATACACTGCGACGCGTCATCAACGTGAAGTAGGAACTGGTTACTTTGATGAAGTATCACAAATTGTTTCTGGTGGTACGTCTTCTACAACTGCAATGTCTGGTTCAACAGAGACAGAGCAATTCGTATAAGATTTCACAACGCGAACGTTTGAAAAATGAAAATGGTAGTAGGGAACAAGGGGGTTGTAGTGATTGGTGCCGACAATGACTACAACAAAAGAAGTGTAGAGCGCTCTTTATTTCAGCCGTAAAATAAACGAGACGGACACTTTATAAATCGCTTACGAAACATAAATGTAAATTCCTCCATAATAATATTTGCCATAGAAAAAAGGGTGTACGATATGCCGAATCGTACACCCTTTTTGTATGCTATTGTTTTGTAGATTCATTTAGCCAGCGCTTCGCTTCCCTGTAATCTTGGTGTACACCGTTACCGCGTGTATAAAGCATACCTAATTCATACTGTGCCTTTTTATGTCCTGCGTTTGCCGCTAGACGGTAATAACGTGCAGCCGTTTTGAAGTCTTTTGGCACACCTTCGCCTTTTGCATGCATTTGCGCAAGTTGGTACTGAGCTTTTATATGTCCTTTTTCAGCCGCTTGTACAATCCACTTTGCAGCTTCTGTAAAGTCTTGTTCAACACCAAGACCTTTATCATATAAATTGCCGAGCTGGTATTGTGCGCCGATATGCCCTGCTGTTGCCGCAAGTCGGTAGCAGCGTCGTGCTTCCTCGTAATCCTTTTTCATACCAAGCCCATACTCATATAAGAGTCCGAGCTCGTATTCTGCCTCAATATGTGTTTGGTCTGTTGCTGCTCGTAACCAGTCGCGCGCTGTCATGTAGTCACGTTCGACACCTAAGCCTTCTAAAAATAACATACCTACTTCATATTGAGCATGTACATGTCCTTTTTGTGCCGCTTGTGAAAACCAATGTAATGCTGCGTCATATTGTGTCTGTTGTTTATAGTATGACCCAAGCTCATAAGCCGCACTTAAATGCCCGTTTGTAGCGGCAAGCTCAAACCAATGTAGTGATTTTTCTGTTTCTGTAGCAGCTTGGTATAAAAAGCCGAGCGAGTACTGTGCATTTGTATGGCCTTCATGTGCTGCGAGCTTAAACCATTTGAGTGCTTCTGCTTCGTTTTTTGGGACACCTTGTCCGCTGTAATATTGCATCGCGAGCTGGAATTGTGCATTAACATGTCCTTGAAGAGCCGCCGCATGAAGCCATGATACCGCTGTTTTAGCGTCGATGGCAGTACCACGCCCTTTTAAATACATATAGCCAAGATTATATTGTGCGCTGGCATCGCCTTGTGACGCAGCTTCGTTAAACCAGTAAAGAGCCTGTTCAAAGCTTTTTGGCACACCACGTCCGTCGTGATAAAAGAAGCCTAAATTATTTTGCGCACTTGTGTTACCTTTTGCAGCTGCGCGGCGATACCATTGTGCGGCTTCACGGTAATCTTGCTTTACACCGAGACCCTCTGTATACAGGACACCTAAATGGTACTGGGCTTCTGCAATGCCTGCTTTTGCGGCTTGTTCATATAAACGGGCTGCTTTTTTGTAGTTTTGTTGACCAGCTTGTCCTGTATGATAGAGCAAGCCGAGTGTTGTTAATGCTTGCGCATCGCCTTGTTGTGCGGCAAGCTCGTACCAGTAAAGTGCTTGGTCAATGCTTTTATCGACGCCGTGTCCATGTTGATACAATACGCCTAAATTATACTGTGCACTTGCATTGCCTTGTTCAGCCGCTACTTGAAACCATTGTGCGGCTTCTTCGTAATCTTGCTGTGTATAGTGCTGTTCAGGGTGGAGCATTGGCATCGGTGTATGTAAATATTCTTCATGCTGTAGGTGGCTATCATGGTCAATTTCAAACCGTGCATCTTTTCGCTGGATGAACCATTCCAATAAATCCGTGAAATAATCGAGCGTTAACTGCAATGATTTTTTATCAATGAGCGTATTGCCACGTGCTGTTGTTTGCTTGCGAATTAAATCCATTAATAAAAAAATACGACGCGGTTGAATGCGTGTCGTAAAAATAGACGTCTTTAAGAGCGCGAGTAATGAGCGCTGTGTAGGAGTAGTGCCCATTTCTTGCCGATAAACTTCGAGTACTAATTGATGCAATAACTGTTCACATTTGCCAAGCCGAATCGTCGCTGCAACCGTTGTGTCTGTGATGTCAAAAAGGAGTCTTGCTAGCTCAGAGAACCCTTGTTTTTGTAACTGCACGTAAGCTTGTCGTAGTACATGCTCAGGTGTATGCATGCGCTCACCACCTTTTTAATAGATATATGCTATATATCGAAAATTTCAATCTATTCTCAAGTAAACGAGTATAAATATTTTATAAAGCATTTCATTCGGTGTACAGTAAGAATACCGTTAGACAGTATACATCAGGAGGAATGTTTATGTTCAAACAACTACAACAACAAATTCATGCATCACAAACGGGCAAGGTGGACTATGTATTACGCAATGGCTATGTAGCCGATGTTATTTCAAGACAGTGGGTGCAGGCAGATATCGGAATAACAGCCGGTAAAATTGTCGCAGTCGATACGACAAACTCGCTAACGGCAGAGCAACAAGAAGATATGACTGGGAAATATATTATTCCAGGATTGATTGATGGACATATTCATATTGAATCATCGGTGGTGACACCTTCTCAATTTAGTCGTGTATTAGTGCCGCATGGTGTGACAACAGCGATTACCGACCCACATGAGATTGCGAATGTGAGCGGAGCAGAAGGTATTCAGTTTATGTTAGCGGACGCAGAGCAAGCAACGATGGACATTTTTGTGATGCTGCCGTCGAGTGTGCCAGGGACTGCGCTTGAAAATGCAGGTGCGATATTACAAGCCGCCGATTTACAGTCATTTATCGACCATCCACGCGTACTCGGCTTAGCCGAGGTGATGGATTATCCTGCTGTATTAAGCGGTGATCAAGCAATGCTTGAAAAAATTGAATTAGCCACTGCACGTAATTTAGTTGTAGATGGGCACGGAGCGGGGCTAAACCATTTACAAATTCGAGGGTATAGAACAGCGGGAATTCATACAGACCATGAATGCGTCACAGCAGAGGAAGCATTAGATCGCGTATGGCAAGGGATGTATGTATTAATCCGTGAAGGCTCAGCGGCAAAAAATTTAAAGGATGTTTTACCAGCTGTTACGCCAGCGAATGCGCATCGTTTCGCATTTTGTACGGATGATAAGCATTTAGATGAGCTAATGGCAGAAGGCAGTATTAATCACGCCGTACAATTAGCAATTGATGAAGGAATGGAGCCATTATTAGCCATTCAACTTGCTACATGGAATGCCGCGCAATGTTATCGTTTATATACGAGGGGCGCAATTGCACCAGGTTTTGTGGCAGATTTACTTGTATTAGAGGAACCAACTGTGATGAAGCCACAAGCGGTATATAAAGACGGTGTGAAAGTTGCAGAGCATGGTAAAATGCTTACAAAACAAACAAGCACAATCACACCATCTGCTGCGATTACACATTCTGTACGTTTGCCACAAGTGGATGCTGCGCAATTAAATATCGCATTACCGCGTTCTACGCGTGCGCATGTTATTGAGATTATACCGAATCAAATTATGACGAAGAAACGTATAATGGATGTACCAACTGAAAATGGCATGTTTAAAGCGAGCGTTGAGCACGATTTATTAAAGCTTGCGATTGTCGAGCGCCATCATTTACGTCATCATGTGCAGGCTGCGATTGTACATGGCTTTGGGCTACAACGAGGAGCGGTTGCTACGACCATTGCACATGATTCGCATAACGCGCTTGTATTAGGGACAAATGATGAAGATATGCTTGTGGCATTGCGTGAACTTGAAGCGATGCAAGGTGGATTTGTGCTCGTCGATAACGGTGTGGTTATTGGGAAAATGGCATTGCCGATTGCAGGGCTAATGACCGATGTTGATGCGCAAGAAGCATGCAAACAGCTACATGACTTGCATGAGGCATTACATATTTTGCATCCCACACTCGACTTCCATCTTTTTTTAACGTTGTCGTTTATTGCGTTGCCGGTCATTCCAGCATTAAAGATTACTGATACTGGTTTATTTGATGTAGAAGCGTTTTGTCATATTCCAATTGCAGTCGACTAAGTAGCATGTCGATGAAAAGGGGAGAGTTGTACATGAATCAAGTCGTGGCGGTGATGCCAGTTTTTAATCCGACACCATCATTTTTGGAAGATTTTCACCCACTCTATGCACAAAATTTTGCGCATTTTATTATTATTAATGATGGAAGTGCTGCAAAATATAGTGCAGTTTTTGAGACGTTACAACGGTTACCGAATGTTGTTGTACTGACACATGAGAAGCGGTTAGGGAAAGGAGCTGCTGTGAAAACAGCATGCTCGTACTTAACACGATTTTTAAAAAATTGCCAAGGTGTGCTCTTTATAGGTGCGTATGGTCAGCATAAACAAGAGGATGTTACACGTATGCTTCATGTAAGCCGTATTTATAATGACGGCATTATTTTAGGTGTCCGTAATTTTCGTGCGCGGGAATTACCTGCATTTAGCCGCCTTGGGAATTCCTTTGTGACGATGATTTTTGAGCTGCGCTGTCGCAAGCGCATTACGGACGTACAAACTGGCTTACGTTATATTCCGATGGCACATATTCCTTGGATTGCTCGCATTCCTAGTCATGATTTTGACGTAGATGTATATATGTTAATGGAAGCGGTCAAACAGCAAATTCCGATTTATGAAGTCACAATTGGTAAAGCATTGATGAAGAAAAATACGTTTATTCAATATGACGAGGCATTCCGTTTTCGACATATGGCTAAGCGCATTTGGCGTTATCGTTATATGGAGGAATGAAACTTTTGGTGAGGTATTTCGTACGCTATATAAAGGAGGAGATTGACAATGACTGAACAACAAGATTTCGAGCAAGTAATTAATGGTAAAGACAAACATTATTCTGATGATAAATTTATAAAGAAAGTACAATCGAACGGCTTACAACTAGGGTTTAAAGCATTGCATGCCGCAACGACATTATTTGTAGCATTGAAAAGCCCACAAATGCCTAACTCGCAAAAGCTTATTATTTTAGGTGCGCTTGGTTATTTAATTTTACCGATTGATTTAGTAGCAGACTTTTTACCGGTTATCGGTTTAGCTGACGATGCACTTATTATTATTAAAGCGGTGATGTCGGTGTACAACCATGTTGATGACAGTATGGAACAAGAGGCACATATGCTGCTAAAAAAATGGTTTGGTGACCGTTACACATATGAAGGTTCGCTTGAAACGATTGTAGTTGAGGAAAAGGATGAGCTATAAAAGCGCAAGGAGGTTGCCGTACTGTGCGTAAACTATTGACGATCGCTGTATTATTGTTCTTTGGTTGGGCAGTGTACGGTGTTGTAGAGGACTATGAAGAAGCTGGACTTTCTTTTGAAGAGATGAAAAGCTTCATGAGTGGTGTCGCAGATGAGGCGATTGACACGACCGTGACGATTGCACAAGGTGACCCCATTACAATCGACGAACAAGAAGAAGTTGTTGTAACATCTACTGCAGTCACAACAACGGAGCAATTAGCCGATGCTTTTTATGCACATTTATCGAATTGGGACACGAAGTTCACCATTGAATTTGAAGGTGATACAACGACACTAGGCACGATGTTAGATGAAGCATATGAAGCTGCCAAAACACGCAACGGTTATGTGTTAGGGCATTTAGAGAAAATGAATTTAACATATGAGTACACGTCAACACGTGCGACAATTACAGTGTTGCAAAGCTATTTAACGGATGCACACCAAGAACAATTCGTTGATGCGCAAGTACGTCAAATTTTGCCGACGATTGTGCATGATGCAATGACCGAGAAAGAAAAGGTATTAGCCGTGAATGATTTCATTGTACGTCAAACTGTGTATGGAACAGCAACAAATGCAAGTCCGCACAGTGCATTTGCGGTATTAATGGAAGGCCAAGCAGTATGCCAAGGCTATGCGTTACTTGCGTACAAAATGATTGATTTACTCAATATTGATGTATTGTATGTAACCGGTGAAGCGGGTGGCGTTGGTCATGCGTGGAATTTAGTTTATGTCGATCATACATGGCAACATTTAGATACGACATGGAATGACCCAGTACCTGATCGCGGTGATAAAGTATCAGATACCTATGCATTTTTAACGGATGAAGAGCTGTTACAAACACATACTTGGGTACGTGCTAATTATCCGCAAGCTTTATAACCAACTATGATACAATGTATCACTTGAAAAAAAGGTATAATATGCGAAAAGCCTCCTCTAGCTGTGAAAAACAGCTAGAGGAGGCTTTTTTATGATGTGCTTTTTGCAAGTGCAGGTTGTTTTTTCATGGACAAATATGTCGGTAATATCATGCCAAATATCACTAAAATAATGCCGCTAACTTGAATCATTGTTAAGGCTTCGTTTAGTACAATAACAGATACTGTAACGGCAACGGGAAGCTCCATGGCGCTTAAAATAGAAGTCATTGCACCACCAACTTTTGGAGCAGCAATCGCAAAGAGTAAAATCGGCAAAATAATACCGAAAGTACCGAGTAATAAACCGTATTGCCATAAATCCTCAGTAAAGAGTGTACCGTTCCAGACAATTTCCGGCGCTAAAAAAACGCTCGTCACAACTAACGCGACAAATGACATAATGGTCATACGTGAAATCGTAGTGACACCATCTACCTGACGTGAATTATATTGTAATGTTAGGGCAAAGGATAATGCGGCAAGTAAACCGAACACCCAGCCTTTCCAGTGAATATTACTTAAATCTGTATCCAGTACACCGGCTGATAAAATTGTACCGACAAATAATATTGTAAGTGAGATTAGTTCGATGCGTGTCGGCAAGCGGCGTTTAAAGAAGCAATCTAAAAATGTGCCAATCCATGTAAATTGGAACAGCATAACAACAGCTAATGATGCAGGTAAATAGTTCAGTGACTCACCGTACACAATACCTGTACAGCCTGTAAAAATACCGGCAATAATCACCGTTTTCCAGCCCTCTTTTGTCATGTTTGGCAATTTACGCTGCGTCGCGATAAATAATGTAATCGCTAATAAAAAGCCAATGACATATTGGCTCGTAATGGCTTCAGCAGATGTGAAGCCTGCGCTCATTGCAACTTTTACAATGGTCGATAAAATACCGTAACTACTTGCAGCAATCACAATAAGTAACGGGTATAAAAGTAAACCTTTCAATACAATCCCTCGATTTCTATACGTTCTTCACCATATGATGAAATGGTTCGTTAATAATGTGCCATGGTTCAGTGACTGTATAGCCGATTCGTTCATATAGTTGACGAGCACGTATTTTTTGCTCCTCGACATTTAGTGAAATCTTCGTAAAGCCACGGCGCTGTGCTTCTTGCTCGGCAAACTGAAGCAGCAATGTGCCAATCCCTTTTCCGCGACCTGCTTCATGTACACAAACGGTATCGATATAAAATTCATCATCATGCGCTTCTACATCAATAATGATATCTTTGCCGTGCGCTGCTAAATACTGCTCAAGCTGACGGTCAAGTGTGCGTCCTGTCGCTCCATCATATAATACAGCAATGCCAACAATTTGCGCGCCATCTTTTGCAACAAATGTATGCGCATAAGAATGGCGATTATTTGTTTTTGTAATCAGCTCTTCTAATGTAGCTAATACTTTGTCAGGTTGTTCCTCACCTGTTAAACGATTAGCGATATCTCCTATAGCATCAACAATAAGCGGTGCAATAGAAGATGCATCCGCAGGCGTTGCTTGTATAATTTGAATCATCATAAATCCTCCTAAAAATGTGGTGATAGTTACATGTTCCGTCCATAAGTATAGCAAACTTGTGAACAACATACACAAATCGAACTTTTTCAATAAGTCTAAATTTTTATATTTGCATGTGTTTCGTGGTAATCTTGAGTAATAATATTTTTTTCGGAGGGAAAGAACAAGTTATGAGTCAGGCGGATAGAGATTTTATTCTCGTATACGGAGATGCATTTGTAGATTTTATTGCGAAAGATCAAACGAACACGGAGTTTGTGAAATATTTAGGTGGCGCGACAATTAACGTAGCAGCAGGTATTAGCCGTATTGGTGCACCGTCAGCATTAATTACCATTACAGGCGATGATGAAACATCAGAATTTGTACGTAATGAAATTGCAAACGAAGGCGTGAATATGGACTATGCGATTTTTGATGCCACAAAGCGTGTAAGTGGTGTATATGTACACTTAACGGAAAATTGTGAGCGTGTATTTAAAGATTATATGGATGAAACACCAGATTTACAAGTAACAGCCGCACAATTAGACGAAAAAGCGTTTAAACGTGCATCTGTATTAAATGTATGTTCAGGTACAATGTTCCATGAAACAGCGTTAGAGACAACGCGCCGTGCTGTAGAGTTAGCAAAGGATAATGGTGTGATTGTGGCAATTGATGCAAATATCCGTCCGTTGCGTTGGCCAAGTGAAGACATTTGTCGTGAAACGATTTCGTCATTCTTTGAAGATGCGGATATTTTAAAGCTGACAGATGATGAGTTATTCTTCCTGACAGAAACAACAACAATCGAAGACGGTTTAGCCGTGTTAAATGATTTATTAATTCCAATTGTACTTGTGACAGTTGGAAAAAATGGTGCGTATGCTGTATTAAATGGTGAAGTTATTCACGTACCGGTAGAAAAAGTAGTGCCTGTTGATACAACGGGTGCAGGAGATGCGTTCATGTCAGGTGTGTTACGCTATGTGCATTACAATAGCTTACCAACAACACCCGCTGAGCTAACAAAATGTGTCGCATTCGGTAATGAATTAGGTGCACGTGCTGCAACAAAGCCAGGCGCATTAACAGCTTTACCACATTACGATGAAATTAAACATTTACTATAATAAAATACTTGTATATTCCTGACACGCGTGTTTAAATTAAGCAGGAGCATTCATTCAATGACAAAATTGAGGGTCATTCGTTGAGCGAAAGACAATGGTGCTACATATTGTAATTGGCAATACGCTTGGGATGAGGAGAACATGACAAGTATGTTGTGAATTCGTATGTACTTACCGTTAGTACAGACTAATGCATTGTCTTTTCACTGGAGAAACAACGAATTTTTGAATGAAGCAAGTAAACGAGAGTCCGACTATGTGTCCACATAGTCGGGCTTTTTTTATCGCTAGTCGTACATGTAGAAAAGTATCGCAGTGGTTGACTTTTGCGTCATAACTCTCGTATAACTCGCTCTACTTCTTGCGTGATTGTTCTTATAATAAAGATAAAAGAATAACGTAAGAGGTGAGTTTATGGAAATTTCAACAGAAACATTATTATTAATTGCGCCATTATTTATTGTACAAATTATTTTAATGGTTATTGCGCTACTTGATTTACGTAAAGTAGCTGCGACACGCGGACCAAAATGGATGTGGGTGTTAATTATTGTCTTTATTAATATGGTTGGACCGATTCTTTACTTTGTTATCGGGAGGAAAGCAGTATGATGGATATTCAATCACTAACAAAGGTATTTGGTGCACAAACGGTTGTCGACAATGTTAGCTTTACATTAGTACCTCATACGATTACCGCGCTTATTGGGCCAAACGGTGCGGGAAAAACAACGACATTATCGATGCTAGCAGGCTTATTGCCACCTACAAGTGGTCATATTCATGTAGAAGACCCAACGCCGTTACAACAACAAATTGGTTTTTTACCACAGTATCCAAAATTTTTTGAGTGGATGACAGCTTTTGAGTATGTTGAAATGATGGGCAAATTAAGTGGCTTTACGAATATTGAAGCGATGCAACGAGCGCATGAAGTATTGGCGTATGTCGGTCTGCTAGATGCAAAAACGAAGCGGATTGGCAGCTTTTCTGGCGGTATGAAACAGCGTTTAGGCATTGCGCAAGCCATTTTGCACCGTCCGAAGCTATTAATTTTAGATGAACCAGTGTCAGCGCTTGACCCGCTTGGTCGTAAAACGATGATGAATTTACTGCAAGATTTGCAGCAAACGACAACGATTCTGTATTCTACACATATTTTACATGATGCAGAATTTTTGGCCGAGCATGTGCTATTTATGAAGGATGGGCGACTAGTAGAGCAAGGCACACTTGCAGCTGTTCAGCAAAAGTTTGAAGCGCCACATATTATCATTACCTTTGCACAAGCAGATGAGGCACGTCAATTTGCAAGCCAGTCGACGATGCCGATAGCCGTCGATGAGCGAAGAGCAATCATTGACGTGCAACAAGGCAAACCGACAATGCAATATGTGTTAGAGCATTTAGCGCAAAGCCCCTTTGACATTGAAAAGGTAGAACACGCACGCTTAACGCTAGAGGAAATTTTTGTGAAGGTGGTTGGTCAAGATGCGTAACTATATCGTCTTATGCCAAAAAGAATGGCGTGAGCATGTGCGTAATTACCGCATCATTTGGCTACCGCTTGTATTTTTATTATTAGGGATGATGGACCCACTAACGTATTATTTTATGGATGATATTTTAAAAAGCGTTGGAAATTTACCAGACGGCATGCAAATTACGATGCCAGACGTTGGCGCAAGCGATATGATTGTATCGACTGCGGGGCAATTACAGTCGATTGGGATGGTTATTTTTATCGCTATTTATTGTAGTGCCATTAGTGGTGAACGAAAAAACGGTACCGCAACGCTTCTCTATGTTCGTCCAGTAAGCAGTCGTGCCATTTTTTTAAGCAAATGGACAGTTGCAGCAATGATGACATGTGTTGGCGTGTTTTGCAGTGTTTTGGCGAGTAGTTACTATGCGGAAGTTTTATATGGCGGCTTAAATTGGCAGGACGTCATTGTTTTTTACATTCTTTATAGTGTGTGGATGCTTGTCGTCATTACATTTACGTTTGCGATGAGTGCTTTAACAACAACTGCGATTGCTGCAACAATTTCGCTAATTCTATTTGTTATCGGTTCAATGGCAGATGCTCTAATTGGCACGTATTGGACATATTCACCATTTAAATTACCGTCTTACGCTGTAGATATTGTAAGGGGTGCAGAGGTGCCAGATGCCTTATGGATGACATGTATGATTTGTATCGCTCTTATTTTGTTGTCGCTAGTACTCGGGATATACTGTACACATAAAAATCGTCAGCAAACGACGGTTTAATGAAGATACGTCCATAAGTGTGCAAGATGAGTATAAAAGTGGTGGGATTGGGACGGAAAGAAATATCCTTCAGCAACGATAACTGCTGAAGGATATTTTTTTGCTTTTGGTGCTACGCCTATTGAAGTCGCCGTTTGTGTCGGATGTACGAGTAAATTTTTGTGATCTCCATGAACTTCATTTTAGTAGTAATGAGATTCTATCTAAGCCCGTCGTTTTATTTTGTCTCAGCACGTATAAAAAACTTAATGCACACAAGCTATCTATAATACGTTAAGCTTATAGAAGAAGTTTGATTTTTTTGAATATGTCACGAAAGAAGGGTCAGTCATGACGAATAGTAAAGTGGCACAGATGGGCAATCCTGTTTATCCAATGATGGTTGCTATTGGGATCGCCCATTTAATTAACGATTCGATGCAATCGGTTGTGCCAGCGATGTATCCATTATTAGAGCGTGATATGGGACTAACGTTTACACAGCTCGGGATTATTACACTTGTGCTAAATGTACTTGCTTCTGTATTACAGCCAGTTGTTGGCTTTATTAGTGATAAAAAGCCGATGCCCTACGCGTTACCTTTAGGGATGGCCAGCTCGTTTATTGGGATTGCACTTATCGCTTTTTCAACGCAGTATTGGATGATTATCGTATCGGTATGTTTTTTAGGGCTTGGTTCAGCGGTATTCCATCCAGAGGGCTCTCGCGTATCGTTTATGGCAGCCGGGAATAAACGGGGTCTTGCACAGTCTATTTATCAAGTGGGCGGAAACTCAGGGCAAGCGTTAGCACCGCTTATTAGTGCGTTTATTTTAGTGCCATTTGGTCAAACGGGTGCAGCGTATGTACTTGTATTAACAGCAATCGGTATTGTGCTTTTGACGAAAATTTCTGCTTGGTATAAGCGAGAGCTTGAAAAGGAAAAGCTTGCCAAGGTGAAGCGCACATTAATTTCAAGTTTACCGCCATTAACGAAAAGACAGATCGGCATTGCATTGACCTTGCTAATGGTTATTATTTTTGCGCGTTCGTTCTATGTAACGAGCATGACGAGTTTTTACGTCTTTTATATTGTCGAGCAATACGGCGTAGCGTTACAAACAGGGCAATTAATTATCTTTATGTTTATGGCATGTGGCGTGATCGGTACATTTTTTGGCGGACCATTATCGGATAGAATCGGTCGAAAAAATGTCATTTTGTTATCGGTTGTCGTGCCAATTCCATTATGTATTTTATTGCCGTTCGCACCGCTTTGGGCAGCGATGGTGTTGTTAATTATTATCGGTACACTCATTATGATTAGTTTTTCGGTTACCGTTGTGTACGCGCAGGAGCTTGTACCGACGAAAATCGGTACGATGGCAGGCTTAACGGTTGGTTTTGCATTTGGTATGGGTGGTATTGGTGGCGTAGTGATTGGCGTACTAATTGATACGTATGGGCTTGATACAACGATGATTGTCCTCGCATTGTTAACCATTTTAATGCTTGTTGCGGTGTTTTTACCGAAAGACAATGCACAAACACGTTGAAAATTGTTCAGCCATATACGGCTGAATAATTTTTTCATCACAAAATCATTATTTTACAATTATATATTAGTGAAAGTTGAGGATTTTTAAATGCATATCGAAGAGCGATTTGAAAAAGGAAAACGAATCTTTCCAAGTTTTGAACTTGTTACAGTGCCGAATGAAATTGTCGTTATTCAAACGAATGCACAACGAAAAGAACTTTTTTTACAGGCTGTGCAGCAGCAACCTGATATTCATACATATTTATCACAACAAGGTGAATATGAACGTTTGACGGTAGAAGAGCTACTGCGATTTTTAATTGATTTAACGGGTGATCCTATGTCCGTTCAAGCATGGCTAGAGCGTTGCCATTTACAAGCAGAGCGCAAAACGAAAATATGCAATTTAATAAGTTCGAAGCAGCGCTACGTTCGTTTACTCCGCGTACTATTTGCGACACAATCTTCCATTGTGATTGAAGAGCCATTTTTTTATTTAGATGATGAAGACCGTCTATATATGAAGCAGTTATTAAGTGCATTAGCGCAAACAAAAAGAGTGTTTATCGTAACGAGTAATTTAGAGGATGCATTGATGGTGAGTACACATATTTATCGCTTAGACGCAGATGGCATGAAAAAATTTGATATTGCAGATGAAGAAGCGGTGAATGAAGAGGTAGAAGTAGAGGAAGCGCCGCCGATTAAATTCGAGAAAATTTCAACGCGGAAAAATGAAAAAGTAATTTTATTTGACCCACCTGAAATTGACTACATCGAAAGTATTGAAGGAAGTATTGTCGTGCATGTTGGTGGTGAAAATTATACGTGTGCGATGACATTAACGGAGCTTGAAAAACGATTACAGCATTACGGCTTTTTCCGTTGCCATCGTTCGTACATTGTCAATTTACAAAAGGTACGTGAAATTATTACGTGGTCAAAAAACAGCTATAGTCTTCGTCTACATGTGCACGATGATTCGGTTGTTCCACTTTCACGCACGAAGCTCCAAGAGTTGAAAATGTTATTGAATATTTGAGGATGTTGCGCTGAAATTTCGCCTTTTTATTGGTACACTTTAGCGTCGATTTGCTACAATTCAGCAGTAGAATGCTGATACATCAACGTTTGTCACGTATGCTAAGAGCAACAACAAACAAGGAGTGAATCGCATGAATGTTATTGCTGTTCAACAAGTAAAGAAGATTTTTGGCACATCAGAAGCATTAAAAGATGTCTCGTTTACGATTCCAAAAGGAGAAATTTTCGGTTTTTTAGGACCGAGTGGATCGGGGAAAACAACATTAATTAAAATTTTAACGGCGCAGTTAGACGCATCTGCTGGCGATGTCGAAGTGTTTGGGCAGCCTGCTAAAAACATGCAACAAGTTGCACAAAAAAAGCGCTTCGGCATTTTAACCGATAATAGTGGCTTATATGAACGGTTAACGATTGATGAAAATTTATCATTATATGCGCAGTTATATGACCTACCAAAAACAGCGATTGATGAAGTATTACAGTTTGTGAATTTAGAAGGCGAGCGTAAGAAGAAAGTGAGTGTGTTATCAAAAGGAATGCGTCAACGTGTCACATTAGCGTGTGCCATTATTCATGCACCTGAGCTATTATTTTTAGATGAGCCGACATCTGCACTAGACCCGGTTAATACAGCACATATTTATAAAGGTTTACGCTATTTAAATGAGCGAGGTACGACAATCTTTTTAACAACACATGATATGGCAGAGGCTGAGACATTATGTAATCGTGTTGCTTTTTTACATAATGGTGAAATTCAAGCAATCGGTACACCGAATGAATTGAAGAAGCAGTATCGAGATGGCTTCATGACTGTAGAATTAACGGATGGACAAACACATGCGATGCCACTGACGGAGCAAACAGGACAAAAAATTACACAATGGCTAGCGGCAGGCTTAGTTGAACGTGTGCGTACGAATGAACCGACACTAGGTGATATTTTTATGACATTAACAGGGAGTGATTTAACATGAACATTTCAATAAAACGTATTCGCGCTATTTTCATGAAAGACTATAAGGAGTTTTCACGAAACTATGCTGTATCGATTATGGTCATATTTCCACTATTCTTCGCCTTCCTATTCCGAGATGGTGGCGAAGTATCGATTGTTTTCTTACTCAATGTGTCATTTGCGATGCTCACAACTTTTGTACAAGCGTGTTTAATTGCAGAAGAAAAAGAAAAGAATACATTACGTTCATTAATGATGACACCTGCCAGTATGTTAGATGTATTGCTTGGTAAAAGCGCGCTTGTAGCGGTCATTTCAGCGATTATGATGACACTTGCTGTATATATTGTGGGCTACACACCTACTGATATAGTGCCATTTGTGATTAGTATGGTATTATCAATCGTTTTATATACGGCGCTTGGAACGATTTGTGGTTTATATTCAAAAACAGTATTAGAGGCATCACTAGCGATTTTCCCAGTGATTATTATCTTTACGATGGGGCCGTTTGGTGCAGCGTTTGAAGATAAATTTGCACTAGCGAAACTACTTGAATATTTACCAAGCTCGCAGCTACAGTTAATGCTGACAAATACAGCAGAAGTGGGTGTAGTCATGCCACTGATGATTATGCTTGTATGGGCAATTGTTGTAACAGCGATTTCATTTATGCTGTATAAAAAGCGTTTAATGGATGCATAACCGAGTGGAGAGCACATAAAAAATTCCCCTTCAGCAACTACACGTGCCGAAGGGGAATTTTTATTATTTAACATTTTTCGGCATCAGTTTGTTATGCGAAAATAATTTTCGCTTTTGCAGGAATGTTTTCAGGGTCTGTTACTGAACCTTCGGCAATATCAAGCTCATACATTTTCTCTTCAAATGTAAATTTGAAAATGCCGTTGTCAAAATCCGTACCGATTTCTTTAAAGAAAATGCCTTCAATTGACGTATGTTTCGGACATGTAAAGCCGATTTTATACTGCTCATCGCCATTTTTAACTAAGTAAGCATGTACCCCTTTTTCAAAACGCTCGAAAGGCTCATGCGTACCTGGACGTTGCACCGACACAATATGGAAATCAACAAATGGCACTTCACGTAATAGCACGTTAATAAATGAACCTTTTGTAATTTCTTCCCATCGAGTTTGCGCACTTTGACCAACGATAATTTGTGTAATATTGTGTTTTTTCGCCACTTCGCCAATGACTTTTGGTGTAGGGCGTTTTTCGTTATCTAAAATAATAAATTCTTCGACTTGCAGCTCTTCCGATAGCTCTTTCCAACGCTCGATATATCTCGATTTCTCTTCGTCAAAGGCATCTACTGGGCTGGGGTCTACCGTCAAAATATAAAGTGGACAATCCGCCATTAGTGCCATCTTATGCCCACGGCGAATAAGGCGTTCCCCATTCGCACCATAGTATACGCAAACTAAAATTGCTTCATCTATACGTCCCTTTACGTATTTCATTATTTTGCACCTCTTCTTATATTATTGTTAATAAAACATTAACATGTTGTATTGTTTTGTAGTGAATTTTATAGAAAATCAGCGTTTTTTAGAGAATTATGACGTAAACAAGTTATTCAAGGGGAATTACATGAATTCTATAAAACGGCCATGTTATACTAGAATGGAGCGATTATTTTGAGCAATTTTGATTTTAGTATAGCAATTTTGAGTAATCCCGCGCTGATTTCGCTAAAAAAATTTGTTGTAATGGTCAAATGACAACATAGATTTTCCAAAAAAAAATAATATAACTTTAGAAAGTAGTATATGGATTCCTATTATGCCCATCAGCGTTTGGATAGTCAAGCTCCTAAAATTCATCTTTGATTAAGAAACTAAATGTTAGGAGGAATGTTCATGATTATTAAACTGGCAGTGCTGTTGCCGTTTTTGATGGCAGCACTGATTCCGCTTGTGCACAAGCACATTAAGCGCGAGCATATCGGCTGGTTTGTACTCGCCGTGCCAATTGTATTATTTATTATTATCAGTTCCTTTATCCCGAAAATTGCGGATGGAAACACGTATATTCACACCCTCGAATGGATTCCTAGCTTAGGTATTAACTTCACAACGTATTTAGATGGACTGAGCATGATTTTCGGTCTACTGATTACCGGTGTCGGAAGTTTAGTCATTTTATATTCAAACTTTTACCTATCTGCTAAAGAATTATTACACCACTTTTATTGCTACTTACTATTATTTATGGGTGCAATGCTTGGCGTTGTATTCTCCGATAATGTCCTTGTACTATATACATTTTGGGAATTAACAAGTGTCTCATCTTTCCTTTTAATCGCCTTTTGGCATCATCGTAAAGCATCTCGTGCAGGTGCTCGTAAAGCAATGGTTATTACCGTTTCAGGTGGCGTTGCGATGCTTGTCGGCTTCTTAATGTTATATGCGATTACAGGTACATTTAGTATTCGTGAACTTGTAGCACAAGTTGATACCATTCAACAACACGATTTATTTATTCCAGCACTTATTTGTATTTTATTAGGCGCATTTACAAAGTCTGCGCAATTCCCGTTCCATATTTGGTTACCAGATGCGATGGAAGCACCAACGCCAGTTAGTGCCTATTTACACTCGGCGACAATGGTAAAGGCGGGTATTTATTTAGTTGCACGTATGACACCAATTTTTGGTGGTGCAGAAACATGGTTTTGGACAATTACGGTTGTCGGTGTCATTACATTATTTTGGGGTTCATTTAACGCGGTACGCCAAAATGATTTAAAGGCATTGCTTGCGTATTCGACGATTAGTCAGCTTGGCTTAATTATGAGCTTACTTGGCGTTGGATCAATCGCATTGGCATTTGAATTTGATGAAGCCGCAACACCCATTTTCACACTCGCTGGGTTTACCGCGTTATTCCACTTAATTAACCACTCGACGTTCAAAGGTGCACTATTTATGATGGTCGGAATTGTTGACCATGAAGTGGGTACACGTGATTTACGTCGTTTAGGTGGATTGTTACCATTTATGCCACTGACGTTTTCAATTGCGCTGATTGGCTCATTTGCGATGGCAGGTTTACCACCATTTAACGGTTTCTTAAGTAAGGAAATGTTCTTTACAGCAATGCTTAGCTTACAAGAAGCAAATGTGTTTTCAATTGGTAGTATGGCAACATGGATTCCAGTTGTTGCATGGTTAGCGAGCGTCTTCACATTTGTATACTGTATGATTATTATTTTTAAAACATTCTTCGGTACGTATCATCCAGAGCGTTTGGATAAAGAAGCGCACGAGCCACCATTTGGTATGTTAATTTCACCATTTATTTTAGTAGCACTTGTCGTGTTAATTTTCTTCTTCCCAAATGTGTTAGTGCATTATATTTTAACGCCAGCGATGGCAAGCGTATACCCAACGCTACCACTACAAGAAATTACACCGTATGTTTCATGGTGGCACGGCTTTAACTTAGAGTTATTTATGACGCTTGGTGTAATTGTACTAGGAATTATCCTTTATAAAACGAAGCGTTACTGGTCGTATGTATACACATTTATTCAACCACGTAACTCGTTTAATGCTTTATATGAATGGGTGATTACAACGACAGAAGATGGTTCACAGCGTTTAACAAATAAATATATGAACGGTTATTTAGTACATTACTTTACGTATATTTATATTATTTTCGTTGGGATTATTGGCGGTTACTTTGTGCTATCCGGTGCATTCCGCTTCGACCCATCGAATGACGCCACTGTTGAAACATTCGAGCTAATGGTCGTATGTATTGTTGCGATTGCGGCAGTCGCATTGTTATTCTCAAAATCACGCTTAACATCGGTATTTTTAAACGGTGTTATCGGTTATGGTGTTGCATTTTTCTTCATCGTATTCCGCGCACCTGATTTAGCGTTAACACAGCTTGTTGTAGAGTCTGTCACAACCGCATTATTTTTAGTATCGTTTAAATATTTACCAGATATTAAGCCGGAAATCGCATCAGCGGCACAAAAGTGGCGCAATGGTATTATCGCAGTTTCGGTCGGTAGTCTAGTGACGTTTATTGGGTTAACGATCATTAATTACGAGAAATTTGAACCAATTTCGAGATACTTTGAAGATTCATATGAATTAGCAGGCGGTAAAAATATTGTCAATGCGATTTTAGGGGACTTCCGTGCGTTTGATACGATGCTTGAAGTAGTCGTACTATTTATTGCCGGTTTAGGTGTGTATACACTGATTAAGCTACGCAATCGAAAGGAGGCATCTGACGTTGAAGATAAATGATGTTATTTTACGTACCGTTGTCAAAGGGGTCGTATTCATTATTTTAACGCTAGGCATGTACCTTTTCTTTGCAGGTCATAATGCACCAGGTGGCGGCTTTATCGGAGGGCTCGTATTAGCTTCTGCGGTCGTACTGCTGTACTTAGCATATGACATTGAGACGATTCAAAAGACGATGCCCTTTGATTTTAAAAAGGTCGCGGCAGTCGGTGTACTGCTTGCGACAGGTACAGCTTTAGGGTCGGTACTATTTGATGTACCGTTCTTATCGCATACAGATGGTTATTTCGATTTACCATTATTAGGTGAAACGCACTTAACAACGGTAACGATATTTGAAGCAGGTGTTGCCTTAACAGTTGTTGGTGTTGTTGTCACAATTATTTTAAGTATTAACGAAGAAGGGGGAGAGTAAGTATGGAATCGGTAATGGTCATCTTAGTCGGCGTTTTAGTCGCAGTGGCAACGTATTTAATTCTCTCTCGTAATATTATTCGTGTCATTTTAGGCACGGCGATTTTATCACATGCGGTGCATTTACTTATTTTGACAATGGGGAGTTTAAAGCAAGGGAATGTACCGTTACTGAGCGATTCAGAAGGGCCGTATACAGATGCGTTACCACAGGCGCTTATTTTAACGGCGATTGTTATTAGTTTTGCGGTAACAGCATTTGTACTTGTATTAGCATTCCGTACGTACGGTACAAATAAAACGGATGACCTTCAGGAACTGCGAGGTAATGCAGATGAGTAATTTATTAATTGCCCCAATGATTATTCCCATTATGACAGCAATTATTTTAGTGTTTTTACGCGATAATGTACGTATGCAGCGTGTCATTAGTTTAATCACAATGGGTGTTATCATTTTAATTAGCGGCTTTTTATTAGTAGAAGTAAAGAATAACGGTATTATGCGCCTTGATTTTAGCGGCTGGCTACCGCCATTTGGTATTTTATTTGTTGGCGATGCTTTTGCATTATTGCTTGTACTTGTAGCAAGTATTGTGACGGCAGCGTGTTTAATTTATGCGTTCTCAACAATTGGTGAAGCGCATGAAAAGATGTTCTTTTATTCATTTGTACTACTGCTTGTTGCAGGGGTAAACGGTTCATTTTTAACAGGGGATATTTTCAACTTGTTTGTATGCTTCGAGGTAATGCTACTCGCTTCTTATGTGTTAGTGGCACTTGGTGGCGGTAAGCGTCAATTACGCGAGTCGTTAAAATATGTACTTATTAATGTTGTTGCTTCTTGGATGTTCTTAGTGGCACTTGCGTATTTATACGGTGCGGTTGGAACGTTAAATATGGCGCATATTTCAATGCGTGTTGCAGAAGCTGGACAAGACCCAGTACTAACGACGATTTCACTCGTATTTTTAATTGTCTTTAGCTTGAAGGCGGGCTTACTATTATTCTTCTGGTTACCTGGTTCATATAGTGTACCACCAACATCGGTTGCGGCATTATTCGCTGCGCTACTTACGAAAGTAGGGATGTATGCGCTGATTCGTACATTTACGCTAATGTTCCCAAATCAGCCGGACATAACGCACACGATTATCGGGGTGATGGCGGTCATTACACTGCTAGCAGGTATGGCAGGCGCGATGGGTGGACGCGATGTGAAAACAATCGCGACCTATAACGTTATTATCGGTGTCGGCTTTATTATGATTGGTTTAGCAATCGGCAATGAACAAGCATTGATGGGTGCGGTGTATTATTTAATGCATGATATGGTCGCAAAAGCGTTACTGTTCTTATGTATCGGTATGATGGTGTATTTAACGGGCGAAACAATCGTGAAAAATATGTCGGGGTTAATTCGTAACTATCCGTTATTTGGTTGGTTATACTTTTTAGGATTATGTGCACTTGTTGGGATTCCACCACTTAGTGGCTTTATCGGTAAAGTGTTAATCGGACAAGGTGCGATTGCAGGTGGCGATTACATTTTATTAATTGTCGGCTTCTTATCAAGTATTGCAGTATTGTATTCATTGCTCCGTATTTTCCTAGCATCATTCTTTGGTGAAACAATTATTGTCATGGAAGATGAAGTGCCAATTCGTAAAGGGATGATGGGCTCATTAGTTTTACTAGCTGCGTGTGTTATCTTTTTAGGACTCGGTGCAAACTACATTATGCCGTTTGTTGAAGCAGCGGCTGCAGTTCTTGTGGACCCATCAATTTATATTGATGCGGTAATGCCACAAGGGAACGAGTAAAGGGGTGAGCACATGGCACAATTTATTTTAAACTTATTTATTGCGTTACTCTGGACGTTACTAAAAGATGAAGATTATTTTAAGGTGACGACCTTTATTAGCGGTTATTTAATCGGTGTTGTGATTTTATATGTCATGCATCGTTTTTACGGCACACGTTTTTACTTGCGACGCTTATGGTGCATTATTGCGCTCGTATGGTTATTTATTCGTGAATTATTATCATCAAGTATCGCGGTAATGCGTCAAATTGTTACACCAAAATTAAATATTAAACCTGGTATCTTCACATATGAAACACGTTTAGAGGGAGACTGGGAAGTAACAGCGCTCGCGTTGTTGTTAACATTAACACCTGGTTCTGTCGTAATGGAGCTATCAGAAGATAGTAAAGTGTTTTATATTCATGCGATGGATATAGAAGAAACGAAGGAGCAAATTATTCGTTCAATTGGTAAATTTGAGCACGCCATTATGGAGGTGACCCGCTAATGAAAGAAACCATTTTATTGCTCGCAGTTGCCTTATTTTTTGTTGCGATTGCATTATCGGTTTACCGAATCGTCAAAGGGCCGTCAATGCCTGACCGTGCCATCGCGTTAGATACAATTGCGGTGAATTTGATTTCTTCCATTGCAATTGTGTCTGTACTTTTAAGTACAAAGGCGTTTTTAGATGCCATTTTAATTTTAGGGATTTTATCGTTTATCGGGACCATTTCCTTCTCGAAATATATCGAAAGGGGTGTGTTAATTGAGCGTAAGCGAAATGATTGAATGGATGGCCGTCATCATGATTTTAGTGGCCTCGATTGTTGCCGTGCTTAGTGCGATTGGGATGATTCGTTTGCCTGATGTTTATACACGTTCACATGCAGCAACGAAAAGTGCAACGCTTTCGGTATTAATGTGTTTAATGGGGGCGTTTATTCATTTTTGGTTAACGGACGGTTATATTAGCATCCGTCTATTACTAGGTATTATGTTCGTCTTTATTACAGCACCAGTTGCGGGTCATTTAATATGTCGTGCTGCGTACCGTTCGCGCGTGCCATTAGCTGACGAATCAGAAGAGGATGAGCTAAAAACAATTTTATTTGCAGATGAAGTAGAGCATTTAGAGCGTGATGAAGTAGAGCGCGCAAGAAACGCGAATGCATAGTATGTGGGATGACCCGGTGGTATGTGCATCTTGGTCGTGAAAATTCGCTAGAGCATTTGCTACATGGTGCAGTTTTGCACATAAAAGAAGTCCTTCGGCAGTAGTCATTGCTGGAGGACTTTTCCTATTGCTTTAAATGCTGTTCATCGTATATAGAATCGTCATGAAAATGTAATATGGCAACTACTTGCGACAATTCGCACAAATGTCTATGATAAGAACATTATGAAACTTATGTAGAAAAGAGCGGTTGAACGTGAAAAAAATAGTATGGATTGTGGTCATACTACTAGGTGGCTATATTTTTTTAGAGGTCAACAATCAGTGGTTAGTGACAACGGAGTATGTGTATGAAGCAGAGGAAATACCAGAAAGCTTTGATGGCTTTCGTATTGTTCAAGTATCTGACTTACATGACGCACAATTTGGCAGTCAGCAACAACGTCTTATCAACAAAGTAGAACAACAGCAGCCAGATGCTATTTTTTTAACGGGAGATTTAATTGATAGCAATCGCTATGATTTAGAGCAAAGCTTACAAGCAGTAGAGGCATTTGTCGACATGGCACCTGTCTATTATGTACTTGGGAATCACGAGGTGGCCACAAACTTAGTAGACGATATTTATGCTCGTTTGGAAGCACTCGGGGTTGAAACATTAAAAAATGAAGCGGTGACATTAACGCGAGTAGCACAAACAATGACGATTGCAGGGATTGAAGATCCATTAATGAATACACCAACAGAAGAGATGCTAGTACAAGCCTTTCATGATGTACCGGACGCACAATTTTCATTACTGTTAGCACACCGACCAGAAATGGTAGCGTTATACGGTCAAAGCGAAGCGGATGTGGTCTTTACGGGACATGCGCACGGTGGGCAAATTCGCATTCCATTTGTCGGTGGATTGATTGCGCCAGGACAAGGATATTTCCCGCAATATACAAGCGGTCGCTATGATGAAGGAACAACGACGATGTACTTAAGTCGCGGCTTAGGTAATAGCGTTGTCCCATATCGTATTTTTAATTTACCAGAAATTGTTGTTGTAGAATTACGAAAATCATAAAGGAAGAGTGGTCCGAGACACTAGTTTCGGACCACTCTTCCTTTTCATATGCTTATGCGTTCGCCATTAGTTGGACAAGTTCATCGGCTGTAATTGTTGGTTCACAGCCACCTTGCACGAATTGGTCACTACCGCCACCTTTACCATTTATCGTTGGTAAAACGGCTGCGGAAATATCTTTCATACTACGTTCTATATTTGCGCCTCGTGCTGCAACAAATTGTAGTTTATCGTCATTTTGCGATGCAATAAACGCCTGTGCATCGGGGTTAATCGTTGTAATCGTACGTGCGACCTTTTGGAGTTGTTGCATAGAATAGTTCGTAAAAGCGTGTGCTACGATTGTTTGTGTCGCAAGCTGTGCTGCTTGCTGCTCTAGTAAAGTATCTTGTGCGTCCTGTAATTGCTTTTCGGCTTTTTTTGCAGCGGTCATCACCTTTTGAAGAGCCGTTGCCGCTTCTTCTTCCGGCACACTTAATTGTCGGGCAACATCACTTAACACATGTTTTCGCATATGAAGCGCGTTAAAAACACGTTTGCCACAAACAAAATGGACGCGGCTTTGCTTTTTCATTTTTTCAACGAATAATACTTTAATCATTTGCACTTGTCCTGTTGCTGTCGGGTGCGTACCGCCACAACCGTTATAGTCATAGTCTGGAATAATGACTAAACGAATGTCATCATCATCAACGGCAATATCTTTACGTAATGGGTATTGGCTCAGTTCATCGCGCGTAACCCATGTCGTTGTAATTGGACGGTTTTCGATAATGATGTCGTTTGCACGTGCTTCAACCATGGCTAGCTGTTCAGCGGAAATGCTATCTGCTGCAATATCGATGGTTACCGTATCCGAGCCTAAGTGGAAGCTGACAGTTGGCAAGTCGAATAGTTCAACAAAAGCTGCCGTTAAAATATGTTGACCGGCATGTTGTTGCATAAAGTCGAAGCGGCGTGTCCAGTCAATTTCCCCATGAACATCTCCAGTGACAGTTGATGTGACGTAGTGACGCACCTCATCATCCACTTTTTCAACGTTCGTTACTGCCACACCATTTAATGTACCGATGTCATGTGGTTGACCGCCACCTGTTGGATAAAAGGCAGTGTTTGAGAGCACAACGTATGCGCCGTATTCATCTTGTCCGCTCGTTGTAACGCTGGCATCGAACTGACAAATATAGGCATCTTGATAATAAAGTAAATCTTTCATATGTAGACCTCCAAAGTAGTTTGTACGTTTAGTATATCGTAAATAGTTGACCGTGCGCTGATTTGCGTTATGATAAAAGAAACGATGACGGAGGAGTTACAACTTCATGGAAATTACACAATACTCAGTAGAACAAATTAAAGACCCAACAAATATTATCGAGGGCAAGCGTTATGAATTTTTAATCGATGTAGACATTGACGAAGAGGACGAGCTCTATCGTGAAATGGGCATTGAAATTCGCGTCATTATTGGTGAATTAGACGGTGTATATTCATTAAAAAGTTATTTTTTAATTGATAAGGCAGACCAAAGCTTTTTAGATTTCGCATTAGATGAAGATGAAGAAGCAGAAATTTTAGCGTTTTGCCAAGAAGAATTAACACGTCCAAACGAAGAGGCATAATGAATGAACGGAGCGTAGGACATAATTTGATTTTGAGCGCTATGTTGCGTGTCCTGCCAACGACTATTTTTTCATTAAACAATATCAATAAAACAGCAAACCGACATCTGTCAGTTTGCTGTTTTTTGGCTTCTGTCTCAAGCCTTTTTTATATGCTCCTCATGTACGCAGTTGTATTTGCAATTGTACCGATTGCAACAGGTGGCGCAACACCAGGTATGTTATTGCTGAAATTCCGCATGGTGGATGAGGATGGCAACGCCAATGTGACGAATACAGTGCGCCGCTACATCTCGATCTTTGCGACATACTGTACTTTTAAAGTAATTGAAGTATTAAATAGCTTCCCATTAAATATGGAAAGTGATTATTATGTGATTGCGGTCTTTACAACATTAATTACCTTTATTGTGGCAGTCGTATTGTATGTAACCATTGTGTTGCATATTGTTTGGGTGTTAATTGGACGAGGAAAACGACGTTACTATATCGACAAAGCCGCTCGTTTACGTGGTACAAAAAAATAACAACAACAGGACTTACTTGCGCATGAGGCGGAGTAAGTCTTGTCTTTAGGAAGGCGATTAATTTTACTGAAAACGGGAATAACGCCATTAGGAGGGATGAACGATGAACATTGTCATTATTGGAGGAGACGCAGCCGGTATGAGTGCGGCGATGGAAATTGTACGCAGTCCATACGAGGCGAATATAACAGTACTAGAAAAAGGTGGAATTTATTCATACGGTCAGTGTGGCTTACCGTATGTAATTGATGGCTCTATTGCACATACAGATGAGTTAATTGCGAGAAGTGTCGAAGCGTTTCGCGAGCAGGGCATTGATGCAAGAACATATCACGAGGTGACAGCAGTCGATGTGCAGCAACAAATCGTAACAGGTATACATACGACGACAAATGAACCATTTACGATTCATTACGATAAATTATTAATTGCATCAGGTGCGAGCCCGACGATGCCGAATTGGGAGAACCGTTCCTTACAAGGTATACATACTGTGAAAACGATTCCGCAAATGCATGCGTTACTAGAAGATGTAGTGGAAGCGAAGCATGCGACCGTTATTGGTGCAGGCTATATTGCGTTAGAGGTAGCTGAAACATTAAAAAAACGCGGGTTAGCTGTGCGTCTAATTCAACGAGGAAAGCAGTTAATGAGCACTGTTGATGAACAGCTTGCGGTACACATTTTAGAAGAGGCAGAGCGACAAGGTATTGATGTACGCTTAAATACAAATACATTAGGATTTATCGGAGACTCGCGTGTTGAAGCTGTTTGTACAACAGCAGGGGAGCTAGCAACCGATGTTGTAATTGTCGCGACAGGCGTTCGCCCGAATACACAGTTTCTAGAAGGAACAGGCATTCACTTATTCGATAACGGAGCGGTAATTGTGAATGGACAAATGGAAACGAATATCGCGAATGTTTACGCAGCAGGGGATTGTGCGACGCATCATTTACGCAATGCGAATCGTCATACCTATATTCCGTTAGGCACGACAGCGAATAAACAAGGGCGTATTGCAGGGCGCGTGATGAGTGGACAACAGGCGGTGTTTAAAGGGATTGTTGGCACATCAGTTTTAAAGTTTTTTGATCTAACGATTGGGCAAACGGGTGCGAATCATGCAGCGATTACTGAGCTAGGTACACCGGTACATGTGCTGCGTACAACGGCGAATAATCATGCCGGTTATTATCCACATGTTGAACAATTGCATATGTGTATGTGGGTGCATGAAAAAACACATGAACTGCTCGGTTTACAAATTGTTGGAGGGGAAGGCGTCGATAAACGTATCGATGTGTTTGCGACTGCGCTTGTCGCCAATATGCATATAGAAGATTTGCTTGATTTAGATTTAAGTTATGCACCACCATATAACGGTGTGTGGGACCCGCTTCAACAAATGGCACGTAAGTATGTAAAGTAAGGAAAAGAGCTTGTCCAAGGAAGAGTTTCTTGGACAAGCTCTTTTCCATGTAGGATGTTAAAAGCCAACAATCCCTACATTAAACATCGTTCCAAAGGCAAAGGACAACGAGAACACAATTCGTAAGTAACGTTTCATTGTAGAATCCTCCCCTATTTTGCTGTAATGCTCTATTCCCAAATGTTAAAAATGTTAATCCTTTGTAAAGTTATTATTTAAGGTTGTTGTAAGGTTACGACAAATTTTGTGTAAGGATGAAGTTATACAATTAATATAAGCGTTAGACGAAGGGACGGGAAAATAGATGGAAGCATTATTACATGTAAATGCACTAACAAAAACATATGGAACGGCCGGTACAACATTTCAGGCGTTAAACAATATTAACTTTACGATTGAAACAGGAGAGTTTGTCGGCATTATGGGAGCATCAGGTGCGGGGAAATCGACATTATTAAATATGCTCGCAACGATTGATACACCAACTTCGGGTGACATTATTATCGATGGCACAAACATTTCTCAGATGAACGCGGATGCACTAGCAGATTTTCGCCGTGACCATCTCGGCTTTATTTTTCAAGACTATAATTTACTTGATTCATTAACGGTACGTGAAAATATTGTGCTGCCATTAGCCATTGCGAAACGTCCTGTAAATGAAATTGAACAGCAAGTACAAACAATCGCAACATTGTTTGGCATTGAAGCATTACTTGATAAATATCCGTATCAAATTTCAGGTGGACAAAAGCAACGAACAGCGGCATCACGCGCACTTGTCACAGAGCCGAAATTGATTTTAGCAGATGAACCAACTGGTGCACTTGATTCAAAATCGGCAACAGAGTTATTAAATAGCTTAGTGCGATTAAATGAAGAAAAAGAATCTACAATTATGATGGTAACGCACGATGCTTATGCAGCAAGCTTTTGCCGTCGCATTATTTTTATACAAGATGGACAGTTAGCGACAGAGATTTTTAAGGGCACAAAAACACGTAAGCAATTTTTCGAAGATGTGCTACAAATGTTAGGGCAAATTGGCGGTGACATTGATGACGTTATTTAGTTTAGCGCGTAAAAATATAATACGTAATTTATCGAGCTATGGATTATATTTTGGCTCAATGGTCTTTTCGATTGTTATTTATTTTACCTTTATGACATTGAAATATAGTGATGATATTGCGACACTAACGCAAACGGATACAAAAGTGGATAGCATTATGGGCGCTTCTGCATTTGTATTAATCTTCTTTGTCGCGATCTTTATCTTTTATTCAAATGGCTTTTTTATGCGCAAGCGAAAAAAGGAAGTAGCACTTTATTCATTATTAGGGATGCGCAAAAAGAAGATCGGCTTTATGCTTTTTTTTGAAAATTTAATGATGGGTATTCTCGCACTATGTGTCGGGATTATGATTGGCTTTTTATTATCAAAAGGTTTATTAACCATTTTAGTGCAGTTAATGGGCTATGATGTTATCGCAAACTTTGTGTTGTCATGGGAAGCTGTGCAACAAACGGCGCTTATTTTTATGGTGTTATTCATCATTACATCGCTACAAGGATACCGTGTCATTTATCAATTTCAGTTAATTGATCTATTTCATGCCGCTAAAAAGGGTGAAGATATGCCAAGAGCTTCCGCTATTTCAGCAGTTGTCGGCATTGCGTTACTCGCATTTGCGTATTACTTATCACTGACAAATATTTTCACATCCGAGCTATGGAAGTTGATGGGTTATGTAACAGTACCGTTAGTCGTCATTGCGCTAACCATTGTCGGGACGTATTTATTATTTAATAGCGTGACAGTTTATTTATTAACACTATTAAAAAAGGTGCGTAGTTGGTCGTGGAAGGGCGTTAATTTAATGACGGTTTCTCAGCTATTGTATCGTGTTCGTGGCAATGCGAAATCATTTACGATGATTGCGATTTTAAGTGCGACAACGATTACAGCAGGTGGAGCGGTTTATAGCCTTTACTATATGACCGGCGAATCGACGAAAGAGGCAAATCCGAACACCTTTATGTGGATAGGTGAAGATGTTGCAATGCCGACAGCGAATCAACAATATGATGAAACAATTAATTTTGCTGAACAACGCTTTATCATGGAGGAGCAAGAGATACAGTACTCGGTTATTAGCCATAGTATGTATGAGCGTTTAGCACAGCTACAGCAGCAAGAAATCGTTGCGGGAGAATATATATTACTCGACCCATTTTATACAGAGGAATTTTCACCGGTTCAAGCAGGACAGCAGTTAACTCAGCCGAGTAGTGGCGCATCTTTAACGATTACAGCAATTGTGGACCAATCTGTTTTAAATACGTATATCGCTTGGCAAACACTCGTTGTGCCAGATACTGAATTTGCGATGTATCACGCAACACAAACCGCACAGCTTTACAGTTATACAGACGAAAAAGATCAACAAGCGTTATCTCAACAGTTAGAAGCGATATTGCCGGAAGAAGCACAGCTGACAAGCTATCCACGTGATTATGCGGCAGGTCTTTCAGCAGCAGGGTCGTTATTATTTGTAGGTAGCTTTTTAGGACTTGTCTTTTTAACAGCTACAGGGTCGATTATTTATTTTAAAGCGTTAACAGAAGCGGAAGAAGACCGCGAAAAATATGCGATTTTATATAAAATCGGTATTAGTAAGAGGGCATTATTACAAACGATTAGTACACAAGTTGGCTTTGTGTTTGGCTTACCATTAATTGCAGGATTATTGCACGGAGCGGTAGCATTATCAGCATTTGGACAAATCTTTATGATGGATGTGACAAAGCCGGTACTCGTTTGGATGGCGGTATATGCATGTATTTATATGGTGTATTATGTCTTTACCGTTTGGAATTTTTATAAAGTCGTGAAACAGGAGAGTGCAACATGAAAAAATTTATCGTAACAATTATCGCGATTTTTGCGGCGCTTGCAGTAGCAGGCTATGCGATCTTATCAGTGGATTGGAACAGATTTAATAAAGAGCATTACTATACAGTTGTGACCGAAGAAGTAGAAATTGAAGAAACCGTTATTTCAACAGGTGAAGTGATGACGCGCTATTGGTATGATTTCACGAGCTATGATGAAAATGGACAAGAGCAAGTGCTCGAACTATCCGCAGCTAAGCAGTTACGAGCAGGCGCATATTTACGTATTTATGTAAAAGATGACAACGTTGTTACATCGTATGATGAAGTGAAATTTGAGGACATTCCACAAAATGCACAACAACAATTACAGTAAATAAAATGTAAAAATAAGCTGGGACAAAATAAAGAGCTTGAGACAAAAAGAAATATCCTTCAGCAACGACAACTGCTGAAGGATATTTCTTTGCTTTTGGTGCTACGCCACATAGCGGACGCGTTTCGCAGGCATGGCTTGAGGCAAACACGATGTTTGTCACATCTGCCTTGCCACACGACGTGGCGTTTTTGGCAGATGTTCCTCTTTTAAAAGCTCATGCTCCTGCGGTTACTCGTCGCAGAAAAACATTGCTTTTCCTGCTGAAGTCGCCGCTTGTGTCGGAACATCATCTCAATCAACTTATTTTCATCAGAAATAGGGTACTATGCCAATCTCTTTCTATTTTCATCGTTATAATAACATAATGGTTACAGTCGTGCCAATATGTTCTGAACTTGTGAGTGTCACAGTTCCTTTATGCGCGATAACAATATCGTGTGCAATAGCCATACCTAGCCCTGTTCCATCTGTTTGTGCGGTATTGGTTCCGCGATAATAGCGTTCAAAGACATGATGAACATCGTCTGCTGGAATGCCTTTGCCGTTATCTTGAATGATGACGGAGTTATTTGTTACAGTAATCGACACGGCGACTGAGGCATCATTATGATGCAGTGCGTTATAAATAAAATTGAGTAGAGCACGGCGCATATAATGAACATCTATGTCGCGTACCCAACTATCTAGTTGCGTATCAAATTGAATATCTCGTTCTGCATATAACGGGTCATTTAATAAATCAATCACGATTTCTCGCACAAACGACACGACATTGACCATTTCAAGTGACATCGGAAGCTGTTGATTCCGTAGACGCATCGTTAAATTTAAATCATTAATTAAATTTTTCATATGCTCTGCTTGTTTTTCAATGGTCTTCGCATAGTCGAGGCGTTCTTCATCGGATAAGTGTGCATCATCTAATAGCTCGGCATAGCCACGAATCGACGCAAGCGGTGTTTTTAAATCGTGCGTCACATTACTAATCCATTCCTCGCGCATTGTTTCTAGCTGTTGGCGTTCCTTATCAGCCTGTGCCAAGTCAGTCGCTACTTGTTGTAAATTGTTAAAGACTGGCGCATACAGCCCGCGCTTCGGTACTTTTCCAGTAGTTTGCTTCGTTTTTAACAACTGAATGCGTTCAATTAATGTCGCTACAGGTTTTGTAATGGGTAAACTAAATATCCAGCCGACCATTAAAATAATGAGCAAATCAATAATGGCTATCGCGATCAATAGCTTTTGCATGACGTCGATAACGGATGATGTTTCATAGGTGAAAACGACGCGATTTAACTCGGCATTTTTCACCCCAATGATATAATTATATACTTCACCATCTCCGACAAAAACGGTTGTTTGATGTTGCTCCTTGAAGCGGTAATTTTGAATCGTATCGACTGGGCGATATTTTGTAAGGGCATCAGCTGGTGCGTTATAGTTATACACGACAAGCCCATCACTATTGACGATTTGAAGCCAAGCGTTATAGTTGTCGAGTTGTGACAGGGCATCAGGCGCAACGACAATACCATCTGTAGCTGTCACATATTGGTCAAACTGACGTGTAAACTGTTCAATTGTATGTGTATTAAATTCGTCAAGGTCATTTCGTTGTTGCTGTACAATAAAATAAAGAAGAAATATCGTATTGGCAATAATAACGAGTGTGACGATAGCAATAACAGATAATAAAAAGCGACTTGTTAATTTAAATTGCATAGCAGTTCCCTCACTTCGGCAACATAAATTTATAGCCAAGCCCTTTCACCGTAATTAAATATTGAGGCTGTGAAGGGTCTTGTTCAATTTTTTCACGTAGGCGACGAATATGTACCATAACGGTATTATCCGAGCCGAAAAACGCTTCATCCCATACACGCTCAAATAATGTTTCTTTACTTAAAATGCGATTTGGATTCGTTAAAAATTGTACCAGTAAGCCAAGTTCCTTTACAGTTAAGTCGAGTACTTCACCATTACGTGTTATCTCTGTGCGGTCACTATTTATTTCAAAAGGACCGACTGTCAGTGGTGGTTGTTCCGTCACTGTTGTTTCTGGTATTTGTAAATAGCGTGAGCGACGTAAATGGGCTTTGACGCGGAAGGCTACTTCCTTTGGGCTAAATGGCTTTGAAATATAATCATCGCCGCCAATTGCCAAACCTAAAATTTTATCAAGTTCCTCCGTTTTAGCAGACATAAATAAAATTGGGATATGTGAAACGGTGCGTATTTTTTTACATAGCTCATACCCTTCGCCATCTGGAAGCATCACGTCTAGCAATACTAAATCTGGCTGATATCGTGTAAATGCATGCCAACCTTGTTCAAGTGAATAGGCAATATCGATATTTTGGTAGCCCTCTCGTTGTAGTGTTGCTTGCATTAACTTCGCGATATCTGCCTCATCATCGACAATTAAAATCCGTTCGTTCATGAAATCCCTCCAAAAAAGAATTGAAACCTTTTGTTTCTATCATACGTAACATAACTATACCATTCTAGGAGGTTATTCTATGTTTAAAAAAATTGCTTCAGATGCGTTAGGCTTATCCGATATTGGCGTGGTTGTGCCACGTGACCAATTCGACCAAACTGATTCGGATGATTTTATTTTTAATGAAATTGACGAGAAGATTTACTTTTTAATTAAGACAAAAGCAGATGAATATTGCTTTACGAATTACGCGCTTATTCATGTGGACGGTGCGAACGCGATGAGTAAAAAGCGTACATTACGTCGCTATGATTATGAGTACAATACCATTGCGAATGTCGAGCTTGAAACAGCGGGAACAATTGATTTAGATGTAGAAATTAAATTTACAATTGGCAATGTGCCACTATCATTAGATATTCATAAAAAGTTTGTTGCAGAAATTAAAGATTTATATAAAGCATTACATGCGATTTCAATGGAACAAAAACATAACGCCCATAATTTTGATGCGGCAACAGAAGGGCTTCGATTAGCAACGACAGCACTTGGACGCATTGGCAATGACAGCATTTCACCAGCTTCGTCATTTAAAGAAATTACAAGCTTTTCACAGCGTTGGTTAATGGAACAACGTGCAGCACATGTGAAAAAAGATTTCGGTCATGTGTACGAACTGTACATTAATAATTAATACGTGAAATAAAGTGACTGTATGTATATAAGTGAGGTATGAGAAATGATACAATTTCTCATACCTCTTTCTTCGTTTATGCTACGATGAAAAATAAAAGGGGGGAGTGTTATCGGAACATTAACAGTGCTTTTTTTGGCATGTTTAGGCGGTATGGTGTTTCAATTGTTGTCGATACCGATTCCTTGGATGTTAGGGCCACTTGTCTTTGTACTAATCGGTCAGTTTTTTTTACGTAATTTAGCTTGGCCTCACGCACTGCGTAATAGCGGTATGGTTTTAGTTGGTATAACAATAGGGCAAGCATTTGTAGTAGATGTTTTTTTAGAAAGTAATGTAGCAGAACTAATTATCTATTTAGTAGTACTCAATATTAGCTTATTAGTATTCGCATTTATGCTTGCGCGTCTTACACAACGCTGGACAGGACAAAGCTTTATGAATGCGCTTGTCTGTAGTATTCCAGGTGGTCTATCGCAAATCATTATGTTTGCAGTAGAGCAAAAAAATATTGATGTCGCACAAGTGACGTATTTTCATGTAATTCGTGTATTAGCCGTTGTTATTTTAATTCCATTTATTATTTCTCCACATGCAACAGAATCGCCTACGGTTCCATTTGTATTCACGGATGTTCCTGCGCTTGTGATGTTAGTCGGCGTGTGCGTAATAGGTGTGCCGCTCGCAGCGTTTTTACGTGTACCGACCCCGTATATTTTAGGGCCTGTAATTGTCGTTATGGTATTAAAAATTTATGGTGTTGATTTACCAGTATTACCAACAACGCTGCAGCAACTGGCACAATTATGTATCGGTGCTTATATTGGATTATTATTGAAGCCTCATATGCTAAAATTATCGCCTAAAGTATTAATAGCAGGGGTTTTGAATGCAGCGCTATTACTATTGATTACGTATATTGGCGCCTTGTTATTAATGCAAGCGTTGCCGATTCATTTTGCTACAGCGTTTTTAGCGACAGCACCAGGTGGCTTAGACCAAATGGGGATTTTAGCTGCAGCAGTTGGCGCGAGTGTGTCCTTTGTGACGTTGTTTCAACTTGTACGGATTTTCTTTATTTTCTTTGTGGCTATGCCTATTGTCCAAATGATGAATCGCAAAGCACTCAATACAAAAAACGCTAGCCGTCTATTTAACGGCTAGCGTTTTTATGTGGTATACAAGCTTATTTATAAAGTGAATTAGTATATAAATGAACCATTAGCTCAACAACCTCATCCATTTCATGATTGGCGTTGTTTTTATGTAATACAAAATCCCACATCACTTGTTCATTTAATGAATACCATAGATGTGCTAAAACATCTGCATTGATATGAGGGTGTGCTAAGCCAATTTCTTGAACGTAGCGAATATCGCGAGCGATACTTAATTTAAAGGTATCTTGGAATTTCTTCCAAAAGTCAGCGATAAGTGGCGAACAGCCGATTGCTTCATACACTACTTTTAACATACGTTGATGTTGAAGTGCAGCATCTATGACAAGGCACAGTTGCTTCGTAATAATGTCAATAGCTTCCGGCTTTGTCGAAGGTACAAAAGGCATTAAACCGATTGCTTGTAATGAAACTATCGTGTCATCCATAATGACGCGTAGTAAATCGTCTTTGTTTTTAAAGTATACATAGGCAGTACCGTACCCAACACCAGCTTCTTTAATAATTTGTGTCATTGTTGTTTGGGTAAAACCATTATATAAAAATACTGTTGTGCCAGCTTTTAATAATTTATTGCGTGTTTCAATAGAGCGTTCTTGCTTCATAGAGTTCTCCTTTATAGTACTTATAAGTGCAAATGTTTAGTAATTTTTTGTGTGTATAATGAAATAATGAGTGATTTTTATTATAAGAATTATACAACTGAATAGTTATAGTATATACAAATTTTCAGAAAAAACATTACTTTTTTCAGTTTGAATGTGCTAAGAAAGTAGAAAAATAATACTGTTTGTATAGGGTGTAAAGCATTTAGGGAAAGTGACCAAAGGAAAAACAGCTATATAATGAAAAAAGTTATATTTTTAACATTTAGTTTCTTAGGTCTAAAGTATTGGAAAAAGGAGATAGCGTAAAAGTATTGTTTCAAAATAAATTCGCTACGTATGTAGCGCGCAAGCATTGCTCACGGCATTGAAATGCAGACGCTTTTACATGGAATTGTTGTTCAGCGACATACAAAATACAGCGCTTTTTAGAGATTTCTTTAAATTGATATTTCGTCGTGAATATATACAGAGAATCAATGGCATCGTAAACGGTATATTCGTGAATAACTTGCTTCGTTTTCGGTGCATAAAAGGGAACTTTTTTAGCGAACGCTGTGAGGTTGCGCATACTATGTTTACTGCCACGAATAGACGTCCCTTGCTCATTTAAAAACGTTTCTATAAACTCCTGACTAGTCATTGCGCTATACATACTTTTAAGAGCACCTGCATGTAAATAAAAAACTTCACAATAATAAGGTGGCTTGACAATCGGACTCACAACAATAATTTCTTTCTTACATGTGTCATCAAATGGTTTCACGAAGCCAGTCGTAAACATCATATTTCCTCCTCTATCCTGATTTTGATGTTCGTATTATAACGAAATTTATTTGGAAAAAAAGGCGGTTTTTACGGGATATACATATAATTAAAAAACTTTACGTTTTATTAATAGAGCATAATATATTTTACGTACAAGCGCTCAAATTTTTATTTTGAATCATTATCGAAAAAATAGCATAGCAAAATGTAAATTTGGGGCGTTATTAAAAGACAAAAAACACATTTATAGTGGAAGCACCTAGGAATGATATTTGTTACATGTAGCAATAAGGAGCTTCATATGTTAAATGAGGATGTTAGGATTTCGGCGTATTTCCAGCAGGTAACACGTACAGATGACATGGATTTCTACTATTTTCAGCAAGCGTTAGCACAATACAAACCGTTAATGACAAAGTTGGTGTATCAATACGTGGCAAAAAATCGTCGCCATGAATTTTTTGTATATGCAGAATTAGCGTTATATGAGGCATTACAAGCATATGATAGCACAAGAGGCCCATTTAGTAATTGTGCATACCAGTATATAAAAACGGCTCTATTACGTGAAGTGCGGCGCGATGCTGCATTCACGAAGAAGCATGTACCTGTTGAGCCACAAACATTAATGTTAATGGCACATGATGAACGCACTCCTCGCCATATTGAAGAAGTATTCGAACGAAAAATCGTCGCACATGTATCTGAAGAGGAACTCGCTTTTTTATATGCTTTATACGTAGACAATTACTCATACGCGGAAATAAGTGCTCGTTTCGGCGTGCCGATAGAGACGTTAAAAAAGAGAAGACAACGTTTAATTGCAAGACTTACAGCACGAAGCCATGTATAATGAGCAACAGCATAGAAGAAAAGAGGAACGGTATGAAACAATTTCAATTACAACAGGAGCTAAACCGCGCATTGACGGAACTCGGCTATACAGCACCAACACCTGTACAGCAAGAAGTGATTCCAGCGGTGTTAGCAGGGCATGATGTCCGTGCAAGAGCGCAAACAGGGAGTGGTAAAACGGCAGCGTATGTCATTCCAATTTGTGAACAAATCGATTGGTCAGAAAATAAGCCACAAGCATTAGTATTAACGCCAACGCGTGAACTTGCCGTACAAGTACAAGAGGATTTCCATGCGATTGGTCGCTTTAAGCGTATTAACGCTGTAGCGGTATACGGCAAGCAACCAATTCGTTACCAAATGACGCAGTTACGCCAAAAGACACATGTTATTGTCGGAACGCCAGGACGTGTGCAAGACCATATTGATCGAGGTACGTTAAAGCTAGATGAAATTCGTTACGTTGTGCTTGATGAAGCAGATGAAATGTTAAATATGGGCTTTATTGACCAAGTGAACGGTATTTTAGCGAGCATTAAGCACCCCCATACGACATTGTTATTTTCAGCAACATATCCAGAAAGTGTTACAAAGCTTGCGAATCGTTATTTAAATAACCCACGCCATGTTGAAATTGAGTCACAAGGCTTTACAGCGCAACGTATCGAGCATTATTGGATGAATGTGACCGAAGACAATACGTACCGCGATTTAAACCATGTATTAATGACCGACAATCCAGATAGCTGTATTTTATTTTGTCGTACAAAGGACCGTGTAGAAGCGCTTTATGATTATTTAGACGAACAGGGTTATAACTGTGATTTATTGCACGGTGGTATGAACCAGCAAGATCGTTTAGATGTAATTCGTGACTTTAAACGAGGAGATTTTCGCTATTTAGTTGCAACAGATGTCGCGGCACGTGGATTAGATATTGAAAATGTATCGCTTGTCGTAAATGTGGATATTCCATTAGAAGTAGAAGCATATGTGCACCGTACTGGACGAACAGGACGAGCCGGCAATACCGGAAAAGCCATTACATTTGTGACACCTTTTGAAGATAAGTTTTTAGCGCAAGTGGAGGAATATATCGGCTTCTCTTTAACACAAGTAGATGTACCAGCAGATGTATCAGCAGACCAACATGTAGCATTTGAAGAAAAAATGCGTACATTGCCACCACGTAAAAAGCTAAAAGCTGAACATGTGAATGAAGGTATTTTAAAGCTGTATTTCAACGGTGGCAAAAAGAAAAAGCTACGTGCAGTAGACTTTGTTGGTACGCTTTGTCGTATTGACGGCATTGAAGCAACGGACATCGGCATTATCTCGATTCAAGATACATGTACGTATATTGATATTTTGAATCATAAAGGCGACCGCGTATTAAAAGCGATGAAAAATACGCCGATTAAAGGGAAAATGCTAAAGGTGCATAAAGCGAAAAAATAACATCAACAACACGCTCAGACAAATTACTACCTTTCATAAAATCGGTTAATCGAGATGAAAAATATGCATTGGTACGTCCGCTATGTGGAGTAGCACCAAAAGCAGAAAAATGAGGTTGAGACAAAACAAAGTGTTAGGAGAAATATCGTCATTTC
>NZ_MASJ01000011.1 GCF_001700315.1 Caryophanon tenue
GAGACAGTAATAAAAGACCTTCTAAACAGCCAGTTGACGGTATTGCACCGGTGACTGGTTGTTTAGTTTCATTTGAATACGGATATGGTTATAATAATTAATGTATTCTTCGACGATTCGAATCACACATGCATTCGTTGTGCTGTGGATTCCGTCGAGATAGAACGTTTCGGACTTTAGTGAGGAGTGAAACGTTTCGATTGGGGAATTATCAGCGGGCGTGCCCTTACGGGACATGCTCATGATAATTCCTCTTTCTTTTACTTGTTTTTGATAGTCGTATGATGTATAAACCGACCCCTGATCGCTATGAAGAATCGCCTCACTTGCGATTCCTTTTGCTTGACTCAGTGTGTCCAAGACGAATTGTGTATCCTGTGTCGTGCCAATTGTGTACGCAATAATTTCGCCATTGTATACGTCCATAATACTTGAAAGATATAACATCGATTGGCCGAAAGGCAAGTAAGTAATATCTGTTAAGAGCTTTTGAAGTGGCTCATTAGCCTGGAAATCACGACCTAAATGATTCGGTGCTATACTCGTTGGTTGCCCCGTACGCTTACGTTTCTTTATTTTCACACGACATGACCAATTATATTTTTGCATGATTTTTTGAACCGTTTTCTCCGCTAAATGAGGAAAGAAACTGGCGATTTTGCGATAACCATATCGATATTTATGCGCTGCACATTTTTCACCAACATCTTGATCTCGTTTTTCTTTGGTCGTTTGTGTACCTTTTTGTTTTCTCCACCGATAATACGTAGCTCTTGCTACGCCCATTAATTCACAGATTGTTTGTACAGACATCTGCCCTTTAAGGGCTTCTACTACTCCTACAAATGCTTGTCCAACCACTTCCTTTCCAATTCCTTGTACTTTTTTAGCACGTCCACTTGCTGTTTTAAATAACGGTTTTCCGTCTGTAAGCGTAATTCCTCTGAATCAATATCTGGTCCTTTACCGAAGGTATATTGTTTCCCCACTGGCTGATGAAGTCGATGCAATTCACCGGCTTTATACCACTTCATCCAATTTTTTAATTGACTTACATTTTTAATATTCAATTCATCCATTATTTGTTTTGCTGGAATGCCTAACAACTTCATTTCAATTGCTTTCATTTTCACTTCTGCTGGATAACTTACTCTTGTACCCATAGAAAAAACACCTCCACGTTGATTTATTAGGTTTAATACCCGTTTTTCAACGAAAGGTGTTTTTATTTGTCTCATTATTTTAGGTCAGTGCC
>NZ_MASJ01000012.1 GCF_001700315.1 Caryophanon tenue
AATCAATTATCCGGTATTAGCTCCGGTTTCCCGAAGTTATCCCAGTCTATAGGGTAGGTTACCCACGTGTTACTCACCCGTCCGCCGCTAACGTCATTGAGAATCAAGCTTCTCAAGTCAGTTCGCTCGACTTGCATGTATTAGGCACGCCGCCAGCGTTCGTCCTGAGCCAGGATCAAACTCTCCAAAAAGAATTTGAGTTAAGCTCAAATTTTTCATCTCAAACCGAAGTTCTCAATGTTGCTGGCATCATTTAAGATGTCATAATTTTGTCGGTTAAACCGACTATGTTTCATCAACGTTTGTTGTTCAGTTTTCAAGGTTCATGTAAGCGCTCTAAATGAGCTAACTTTTAAAATGATACTCTACCATCGATCTATTTGTCAACAGCTTTTTTCATCTCATTTGTTTTGGCGTCCTCTTAAGGACAAGTAATACTATATCGCACACTATTCACTTTGACAAGTACTTTTTTAAAAAAACTTTTTAAGACTTTTAATATCAACAACAAACAGCATAATTCCCAGCAAAATAACGACACCACCGAGTAGCTGCAACCAAGAAATTCCCTCGTTCAATATAATATATGCTAATATTGCCGCTCCAATTGGTTCAAATAAGATAGCAATTGAAATCACATTCGTGCTGACATACGCGATTGCCCAGTTAAATAATGTATGTCCTAAAAGGTTTGGCACAATCGCTAATAATAAAAACCAAAGCCAGTTCTCTGCAGAGTATGGACCGAATGATTCGCCTTTTCCTACTATATAGAAGAACAACGTAATGGTACTCGCCGAATAAACAATCATTGTATACGTCATAAGCGAAACACGTTGACGCACATCTTGACCAAATAATAAATACCCCGTAATTAACGCACATGCAATAAGCGCTAAAATATCACCATATAAAGCAGAACCACTTACTTGGAAATCGCCCCACCCAATTAAAAAGCTACCGCAGATTGCAATCAGTCCGGCAATGAATGTTTGAAGGGTAATTTTTTCTTTAAAAAATAAATACGTACCAATAAACGCAAACAATGGCTGCATTGTTACGAGCACAGTGGAACTTGCCACCGATGTATAATTCAACGACTCGAACCATAAAATAAAATGAAACGCTAAAAAGACACCTGCGATTCCTGAAAACAACCAGTCTTTTTTCGATAGCGTTGTCAGTTCATGCCGATATTTCACTAAAAAAAACGGTGCCATTAACAACACAGAGAACAGCATCCGGTAAAAAGCAATGACGCCTGCATCAGCTGTAGCGAGTTTCACAAAAATTGCGGACATCGATACAGAGAAAACGCCAATTGCAATTAAAATATATGGATTTACTTTCATCTAGTAATTCCCCACCTAACTACTGCCAAGCTTTCGTGTACAATACAGTAAATGCGGTTTTATTCTCTCACGTTCGTATGTTCCTCGCAACTAAATACAGAGGAGGCTACTTTATGCTAGCATCTATTACTGACATTATTTCATTAGAAACATTATTTAAATTAATCATTGCTTGTATTTTAAGTTTAGTCATTGGATTAGAACGGGAATTAAAAAAGAAGCCAGTTGGGTTAAAGACAAGTCTTGTGATCGCTAGCTTTAGTTGCTTATTAACGGTCATTTCAATTGAAACGGCTTATTCAATGCCTGGACGCGAAGATATTAATATTACGATGGACCCGCTTCGATTAGCGGCACAAATTGTAAGTGGTATTGGCTTTCTAGGTGCTGGTGTCATTTTACGCCGTGGGAACGATAGCATTTCAGGGCTAACGACAGCTGCGTTAATTTGGGGTGCAGCTGCGATTGGTATTGCAGTCGGTGCAGGGTTTTATGCCGAAGCTTTCATCGCCGCCGTTATTGTGCTTATCGGCATTGAATGGCTTGCTCCATTTTTAACGCGTATTGGTCCAAAACGTTTACGCATGAAAGAAATTTCGCTTATCGTTCAAGTAGCAGACATTCATCAATTACAAGATGTCATGAATTATTTGGAAAAGGCGCAATTACTTGTTGAGCATGCGCACGTAAAAGACCGTTACGATTCACAGCTTGTGTGTCGGCATGAATTGCATTTACGTTTAGCAGCGCCCGCTTCGGTTAAGACAATTGAACTTTATCAACAACTGTACGAATTACCATACATTCAACGAGTAGAAATCGAGTTATTGTAAATGGGAGGTACTGCGTATGGGAGAACTTTTTGCATTATTAAAAGATGGGAACCGTCCATCGTTGCTCGCAGCTTGTGTGAACTTCTTTTTAGGCTGTATTAAAGGTGTTGCATTTTTCTTTACTGGAAATGTTGCAATGTTCGCGGAGATGATGCACTCGTTTGGTGACTCAGCTAACCAATTTTTCGTCTTTATCGGTTCAGCGTTATCGAAAAAAGCACCAAGTCCGCGATTCCCAAATGGTTTTGGACGTGTCGTCAATCTCGTCTGTTTAGGGGCCGTTTTAATTGTTGGGATTTTAGCGTATGAAACGATTCGAGAAGGTTGGCATCACTTCCGCCATCCTGCGACAGAGTCAACAGGTATGTGGATTGCACTTGGTGTATTAGCACTTGGTATTATTTTAGAAGCAGTTGTACTTCATAAGGCAGCAAAAGAAGTGTTACATGAAGTAGGGGTTGAATCAAAGGGTATCATGTCCATCCCTGAATCCGTTAAATATTTAAATCGCGCAAAGCCTGCAACAAAGCTTGTTTGGATGGAAGATTTAGTGGCAACATCAGGAAATATTCTTGCCTTTTTAGCAATTGTCATTGCAAATGCGACAGGCTATTTTGCACTTGAAGGTATTATTTCGATGGTGATTGGATTAATGATGTTTTATGTTGTGGCACGTGTCTTCTTAGATAATGCGCGTGGTGCGATTGGTGAAACGGATGGCATTATGCTCAACCACATTGCGCACTTAGTAAGTGACCATCAAGATATTCGTGATATTTCACGCTTAGATGTCGTCAAAGAAGGCGAGTTCCTGCACGTCGATTTAGTGGCAGAAACAAACCCAGCTTTATCACTTGCCTACTTAGATGATGTCCGTGACCACTTAACAGAGCTGATTTTAAGCCAGCCAGGTGTCACAAAAGTGATGATTTACTTTGATGAGGATGACGGTACACAGCAATGGGTTCATCGCGGAGAACGTCCGACGGTGCTCCATAAAATTCGTCCGTAATATTTAAAAGGGGTTCGTTCCACGTCGTCATTGGCGTAGAACGAACCTCTTTCATGTATTATAATGATTTCTCTAAAATCTCATACACATCTTCAGAATCTAATCGTGCAAAATGTCCAAACGGGCCATCGATTAATGCATGCTCCACCATACGATCAATTTGCGATGCATCAATGCCATAATCCGCTAGACGGGTCGGCGCACCAATGGATGTCCAAAATGCGCGTAATGCTGCAATCCCCTCTTGCGCGACTTCTTCAATCGTCTTTCCTTCAGGCGTCACATCAAATACACGCACTGCTAACTGCGCAAAACGCTTCGGGCTAATACGTACATTATGCTGCATCCAATTTGGGAATAAAATCGCTAAACCGCCACCATGTGGAATGTCGTATACAGCAGAAACAGCATGTTCAATGCCATGCGTTCCCCAATCACCAACAGAGCCCATTCCTAAACTATTATTAAGCGCCACTGTCCCCGCAAGTAATATCGTTTCGCGGTATTCGATATTTTCTAAATCGGCTAAAAGGAGTGGTGCTGTTTCGATTACAGTACGTAACACGCCTTCACACATGGCATCGGTTACTTTCGTATTCGTTGCGTCATGGAAATATTGTTCAAATACGTGCGACATAATATCAACGATGCCGTAAATCGTTTGGTCGCGTGGCACTGATAGCGTATAACAAGGGTCTAAAATTGAAAAGGCTGGAAATACATATTTACTTGCCCAATCAATTTTTTGCAGTGTTTCGCCATTTGTAATAACCGAACTAGCATTCATTTCTGAGCCTGTTGCCGCCAGCGTTAATACCGTACCAATCGGCAACGCTTCCGTTACTTTCACATTTCCACGTACAATATCCCATGCATCTGCTTCCACTTTCGCAGCTGCTGCAATTAATTTGGAGCAATCAATGACTGAGCCACCACCAACTGCTAGTACAACATCAATTTGATGTTCCTTACAAAGTGCCGCTCCTTGACGCGCTGTTTCAACGCGTGGATTCGGCGCAACACCGGCAAGCTCAATAATGTCAAAGCCCTCTAACTGTGCTCGAACATCATCGTATACACCATTTCGTTTAATGCTGCCACCACCATACACAAGCAAAACTTTTTGACCGTATTTTGCGACCTCTTTACGTAATTTTTTCACAGATTGCTTCCCAAAAATTAACTTCGTTGGGTTTTGAAACGTAAAGTTATGCATCTGTAATACCTCCTTTAATTATGTAATACATGTCTTCTATTTATAAGTTCGCGTCGTCTAGCTAAAATTCCTTGTCACAATGAAAAAAAGCATCAAAAGCACGAGTGCCTTTAATGCTCTTTCTATTACTTTACTAGCTGTTTACACCCATCCGCGGAAGCGAGAAGCTTCTGCTGTACGACGCACACCAACCATATATGCAGCTAAACGCATATTAATATTACGTGTTGTTGCAGTTGTGTAGACGTTTTCAAAAGCGTCTACCATTTTACGATATAATTTTTCACGTACTTCTTCTTCTGTCCAGTAGTAACCTTGGTTGTTTTGTACCCACTCAAAGTATGATACCGTTACACCACCAGCTGATGCTAATACATCTGGTACTAAAAGAATGCCACGTTCTGTTAAAATTTTCGTTGCTTCTGCTGTTGTCGGACCATTTGCCGCTTCAACAACGATTGATGCTTTAATATCGTGTGCATTATCAGCTGTAATTTGATTTTCAATTGCAGCAGGCACTAAAATATCACATTCTAACTCTAATAATTCGCGGTTTGAAATTGTATTTTCAAATAAGTTTGTTACCGTACCAAATGAATCACGACGGTCTAATAAATAATCAATGTCTAACCCTTCTGGATCATGCAACGCACCGTGTGCATCTGAAATCCCGATAACTTTTGCACCTAAATCATGCATAAATTTCGCTAAGAAGCTACCTGCATTCCCGAAACCTTGGATAACAACGCGCGCGCCTTTTACTTCTAAACCGCGCTTTTTCGCTGCTTGTTCAATCACAATCGTTACACCTTCTGCCGTTGCACGGTCACGACCTTGTGAACCACCAAGTACAAGTGGTTTCCCTGTAATGAAGCCTGGAGAGTTAAATTCATCAATTCGGCTATATTCATCCATCATCCATGCCATAATTTGCGCGTTTGTAAACACGTCTGGCGCTGGAATATCTTTTGTTGGACCTACGAATTGGCTAATTGAACGTACGTAGCCACGGCTTAAACGTTCGATTTCACCCATAGACATTTGACGTGGGTCACAAATAACGCCACCTTTACCACCACCATATGGTAAATCAACGATGCCGCACTTTAACGTCATCCACATAGATAATGCCTTTACTTCTTCTTCGCTTACCATTGGGTGGAAGCGTACGCCACCTTTTGTTGGTCCAACTGCGTCATTATGTTGTGCACGGAAACCTGTGAACACCTTAGTCGTTCCGTCATCCATTTTTACTGGAATACGTACATGTAACATGCGAAGTGGTTCTTTTAATAAATCGTACATGCTTTCATCATATCCTAGTTTACCTAATGCTTCGTGAATTACTTCTTGCGTCGATGTGAACAGGTTTAAATTTTCAGCCATTTCATTCTCGCCTCTTTATCCTAAATTGGTTGTATTCCGCATCATTGTAACACATTCTCTATCGTTTATGCAGAAATTAAGTTAAAAAATCTCCATATTTCTAGCAATCTATCATACGAGTAATTGTATTTTTCAATGCGATGTAAAAGTACCCTCATTTTTGCATTTCATCCATAAAAACGCAAGTATTATTCAATTAATTTTTCTATAGAAGATTAGCATCAGTTCCATCGAATTTATCGCATATAAAAAGCATGCGTACGCCGTTCCGTGTACACATGCTTTTTCCGCTATTTACTGACCTGATTGATCGATCCAATCTTGCAATTTGTTTCTTAACGAATTAAAACCATTTGCATCATTTTCATCGACATGGTCTTGCAATGTTTTGCGTGGTGTCGCTTCTCGTCGTTTGACAGGTGGCTTTTCTTGTAGCGCTCGAATTGAAAGACTAATTTTTTGCGCTTCATCGTCAATTTCGAGCACTTTCACTCGTACATCTTGACCGACTGTTAATAAATCACCTACATTTTTGACAAAGCCATACGTAATTTCTGAAATATGCACAAGTCCTTGTGTTTGTTCGTCTAGCGCTACAAACGCCCCGTATGGTTGTACGCCGGTTACGGTACCGGTTAAAACGTCACCTACTTTGTATTGTTTTGCCATCAACCGTTCCTACTTTCTATTACATACATGTTTAAAATATCAGTTAAATTATAACAGACCACTGGTAACGTGGCAAAACATCGCATTGAGCCATGCTCGGATTATGTGTTGAAGTGGCGATGTTCTCGCTTAAATCTTGATAGAATTACTCGGTACGTCGCCAAGCACCATCTATCTTTTCAAACATAACAGATGCCTTACCGTCTGCTGTTTGAATATTCGCTTTCATCTGCTCCTCTTCAGAAACAATATAATCGATGCCAATAACAGCGGATGTATCAATCGGCAATGTGAACTCTTGACCGTTGTGTAAATACGCCACCATATCTTTCTGATTATTTTCTTGTGCATAGACATAATATAAAATGATTGCCAAATCCGACAATGCATTTATTTGGTCGATTGAGTAGTTTTCCCACGTTTGTACATCTTGGCTTTTAAAATAATTCGTCACACCGCTCGACCATGAACCACTATTTTCTAGTACATGTGGCTTTGGTTGCTGATGCTCCGCAATAATCGCTTCAATATCTTCATATGTTAATGCGTCAGCTGTCGTCGTGACACCGCGTTGTAATTCCTCAGAAATCGTTGCTGCAATCTCCGCAAAAATTGGCGGCTCTGCATCGATCAGTTTTTGCAGTACACGTTGATTCAACGGATAATCCGTTGTCCCTTTTAACATCCGTGTGATAGCAATGACATATTCGAGTTCAAACGCATCATAGACATCAACACGCATATTTAACTCCGCACGGTTACTACTAAAATAAAGTAACGCATTTGTCATCTCACTATAGTACGCTAATATATCTTCTGGTGCGTAACGAATATCATCTGCAATATAAAGTGGCTCCTGAAACTCCGCAAATGCCAGCAAACCTTGGAAACCACCAAACTGTGCTAAGCTTGCTCGGTAACGCTCTGCAAACTCGTCATAGCGAAAGTTAATGGTGCTTCCGTCTTCATATAAGCCTTGGCGCGCTAACACAGCTGCGTCATTATTAGTACGTGACGTGTAAGTAGCCGTAAGCTGCTCTAAACGCGTCATCATAAACTCAATAATCGTGACGCTTATTTCATCGCCAAAGCTTAAACCTGCCGCTTCTTTTCCTCGTTCGGCAAGCATCGCTGGTGTTGCATAATCTAAAAAGATGCTGTCTTCATCTCTAAAAATAAAATCGTATTTCTCCATTTCCGAAAGGGCTTGTGCAAATGCTTTATCTGCTGAAACGATATATGGCACAGCATTCAATTCTTCATCGTTAAGTCCAAGCTCTTGCTGAACATCTGCACGTAATGTTTGCTGATATACCGTTAAACGTTCCATCACTTCATCATTATTAGGTAACAGTGGCATATCTGCCTCACTGCCGTAATACTCTACAACATCAAGAGGCTCTGCTTGCTCCGTCTGCCCTGTATCCATTTCTACTGAACGCGTCTCAATAACAGACTCACTTTCTTGTTCTAAAATATATGGGCTCACTAACACGCCGCCAATAAACATCGCAGCTGCCCCTAGTCCCCACACCCACATTTTTTTCGGTTGTTTATTGATAACGGGCTGTGCATTCGCGTTTTCTTCCTCATCAATCTTTTGCATAAGGGCATCGACATCTAAATGCTGTGGCATACGATGATACGATTTATCGAGTAGTTGTAGTTTTTCTTCTAATTGCTTATCGTCCATATGCCGAACCCTCCTGTGTTATTAAAATTTGCTTTAGTTGCTCTTTCGCTCGGTGAATGCGTACTTTCACATTCGCGAGTGTAAGGCCGAGCACTTCTGCGATTTCTTCATATTGCAATTGGTGAAAGTAAAATAAAATAAGCGGCATACGGTATTCTTCTTTTAGTTGAACAATCGCTTCGTGTAGCTCGCGATCTTCTTCATACGCGAGTAGATGCAATGTATCTTCCTCAAGCAATGTTTGTTGCAGTTTTTGTTCCTTCTTTGTTTCCCGTGCTTCTTTACGATAAAAATCACGCGCTGTATTTAACGTAATTTTATAGAGCCATGTCGTAAAACGCTCTTGGTTAAATTGATGCAAAAAACGATAAAGCTTTAAAAATACTTCCTGCGCGACATCCCCGATATCATTCGGATGAACACCACACTGATACGCAAAACGCTCAACGGTATGCCCGTAAAACAGCACAATTTCACGGTACGCTTCTTTATCCCCTTGCTGTGCCCGCGCAATGATTTGTTGATCCATAGTCCCCCTACTCTCTACTTGTTCTAGTTATGTTACGATTTTTATTACCGTTTTGTTACAATTCATTCGCTTTATTATGTTTTCTTTCTACTCGAAATATCACGAAACTTTAATTTTGCAAAAATTGCGCAAATCTTTTTACCCATTTGACTTCACTTTGTTGTATTATATTGTTCTATACACTTTAGGAGGTTAAATTGTGTCATCAAATAGAGATCAATTCACATCTAAGATTGGATTTATATTAGCGGCTGCTGGTAGCGCTATTGGTCTCGGTGCTATTTGGAAATTCCCTTACACTGTAGGGACAAATGGTGGTAGTGTCTTCATTTTACTATTCATCTTATGTACGTTACTAATCGGCTTACCGATTTTAATGTCTGAATTTTTAATTGGGCGTCGTAGCCAAGCAGATGCTGTATCGGCATTTAAAAAAGAAGCACCCGGAAAGCCTTGGTTTTTAGCTGGCTGGTTAGGTGTTATCGTATCTGCACTTATTTTATCGTTTTACGGAGTTGTTGGTGGATGGATTTTAAGTTATTTATTCCGTGCTGTGACGTTCCAGTTAAACGGTGGTTCTGAGGAACATTACGGAGAATTATTCTCCAGCTTGATTGCGAACCCTTGGGAAGTTATTTTCGCACAAGCCATGTTTATGTTTATTACCATTTTCATCGTACAAAGCGGCATTAAAGGCGGCATTGAACGCGCCGGTAAATGGATGATGCCTGCTTTATTTATTTTCTTCATTTTATTAGCCATTCGTTCACTAACATTAGATGGTGCAATGGAAGGCGTTAAATTTATGTTTGTACCTGATTGGTCATACTTAAATATGGAAACATTATTAAACGCATTAGGCTTAGCATTCTTCTCGTTAAGCGTAGGTGTGGGTGCGATGATTACGTACGCATCATACTTACCGAAAACAGAAACGATTACAAGCTCAGCGTTTAACGTAGCATGGATGAATATTGCGATTTCAATTTTAGCAGGTCTTGTTATTTTCCCAGCTGTGTTCGCATTAGGTTATTCACCGGCACAAGGACCTGGTTTAGTATTTATTATTTTACCAGCTGTGTTTGAACAGATTCCAATGGGTAGCGTATTAATTATCATATTCTTTATTTTACTATTATTCGCGACATTAACATCTTCTATTTCATTACTTGAAATTACAGTGTCTGTGTTCGTGAAAGATAATTACGAAAAACGTCGCTCTCGCGCATGGATTGTCGGTCTTGTTATTTTCTTAGCAGGTATTCCAAGTGCCTTATCATTTGGTGTATGGTCAAATATTTTCATTATGGATAAATCCATTTTTGATTTCATTGACTATATAACAGCGAATGTCGGAATGCCAATTGGTGCGTTAGCGTTCTCATTATTCGTAGCGTATTACTACAAAACGAATGTCACAAAAGCAGAGCTAAACTTACCAAACGCGGGCTATTGGTTATGGCGTACGATTGTATGTGTCATTGCACCAATCGCGATTATTACCATTTCACTGTATAATTTATTTGCGTAACAAACAGATAGAGACAAAAAATATCCTTCAGCAACGATAACTGCTGAAGGATATTTTTTTGCTTTTAGTGCGACGCCACATAGCGGACGCGTTTCGCGGTAAACACAACGTGGCATTTTATCCAAATGCCTTTTTAAATAATACACTTCGCTTCGAATTTAATACCGATGAGCTTGTAAGAAATCTCTACGCACTTTTCAAATGGAATCCATTCTTCAAACGAATGTTCATATACTGATTGAATAACTTTCGCTAATGCAGATGGGTCGTCGATGCTTTGTAATGCCGCTACCACATCTGCTGTTTCAGTTTCATAATTGTCATCACCGATATTAAAAGGGTCCCAGCTCGCAAGCGTTGCTACTGCTTTACGATTCATCTCGATATTTTCCATAACATCACCTTGTTCGTATATAATAGTAATTGTAATAATAACATGAATTGCCAAAAAGGAAAGGATGTTTATAAATGTTTGATTTCGATAAAGTATATGATCGTCGTCCTACTTCCACATTCAAATGGGATGCTTTACCTGATTTATTTCAGACGCCAACCGATGCAAATGTCATTCCAATGTGGGTAGCTGATATGGATTTTGCAGTCGCACCTGTCATTGAAGAAGCATGGCAAGCACGCATGCAACACCCAATTTATGGCTATACAAAAGCACCTGATAGTTTATATACAGCCATTACTCATTGGCAAGCTCGCTACGGATGGACGATTCACAAAGAAGACATTCTCTTCTATTCAGGTGTAGTACCAGCACTTGCAGCTATTATTCGCGAATGCACGCCCGCTGATGCTACTATTGTGATTTCCACACCGGCTTACTATCCATTCAAAGATGTGCCCGAGCGTTTAGGACGAACAGTAGTAGAATGTCCACTAACAATCGGCAATGAACGTTTTGAGTATGACTTTGCTGCATTAGAGGACATGCTAAAAACGAGTGATGCTTATATTTTATGTAATCCACATAACCCAGGTGGTACAGTGTGGTCACAAGAAACGCTTGCTCGTATCGTTACACTTTGTCGTCAATACGATGTGCTACTTATTAGCGATGAAATTCATGCTGACTTAGTATTCGCACCACATACACATGTGCCTGCTATGCCACTGACAACAAAAGAAGATCGCTTCATTACCTTAATCGCGCCAACAAAAACATTTAACCTAGCAGGCATTCAATTTGCAGTCGCTGTTACAGCGAACAAAGACATTTATACAGCACTCCAAACAGCTGCTACGAATGCGGCGCAATCGGGTCCACATATTTTTGCAATTGCTGCCACAGAAGCCGCTTATACGCAAGGGCAACCGTGGTTAGACGCGTTAATGGATTATTTAGCGGAAACGATTCACTATGTAAAAGCAGAACTAGAGCAAATTGACGGCATCCGTGTGTGGGCGCCTGAAGCCTCTTACTTAATGTGGATGGATGTGCGCGGTGTAGACATTACGGAAAAAGAATTAATGCAACGTTTCAAAGAACAAGGCGTAATTATTTATCCTGGCTCTAAATTTGGCGTCACTGGTGAAGGATTTTTCCGCATCAATATCGCCTCACCACGCAGCGTCATTAAAGAAGCAGTTGTACGTATGAAACGCGCGCTGCAACACGCTTAATTCCATACATCAATCTATCAATACACAAAAAAGCCGCGGTGAACATTATGTTCACCGCGGCTTTCTTTAATTCAGAGAAAGGTTTTGTCCTTATCTCTTTATTTCACCGTCAATCTTGCAAATGTTGTGACTTGCGTTGCTCTAAAATTTGTTGTTCTAACTCTTTTGTGCGTAGCTCTTGCTTTTTCGAGATTTTTTGAAAACCGATAAACACGATAACACATAGTACGAAGAAAAATGCAAATTCTAAAAAAGCTGGAATATATTCTGTCTTATTCTCCGGAAAGTATAAAAACATCATATAAAACGCTGATAGATTCATCCGCTCACAACCTTACATTTGATTATTGTAAAACTGTAATTTTTTCGATAACGATATCTTCTTTTGGCTTGTCTTGGAAACCTTTTTCAACAACAGCGATAGCGTCGATAACATCCATACCTTCTACAACTTGACCGAATACAGTATGTTTACCGTCTAACCAAGGAGTACCGCCCATTTTTTTGTAAGCATCTACAGCTTCTTTTTCCCAGCCGCGTACTTCCATCTGTTTTAACATTGGCACTTGAACTTTTTTCGCTTGTACGATGAAGAATTGAGAACCGTTCGTACCAGGACCCGCGTTCGCCATTGATAAAGCACCACGTAAGTTCATTAATTCAGGTACACACTCATCTTCAAATGAATGCCCCCAAATTGACTCGCCGCCCATACCAGTACCAGTTGGGTCGCCACCTTGAATCATGAAGTCTTCAATCACACGGTGGAAAATAATACCTTCGTAATAACCAGACTCTGCATGACCTAAAAAGTTTTCAACTGTTTTTGGTGCTTGCTCTGGGAATAATTTAATTTTGATTGAACCCATTGATGTTTTCATTTCAACTAGCTTTTCGCCAGCTTGAACTTCTGTTGTTAATTGTGGAAACATAGATGTCTCTCCTTTAAATATCAGTTTATGTAAAGCATTTACCTTTTACTTTGTTAGTTTACCATATTCCTCACCATTTTTCAGTTATAAACAGCAAAACTGCGATTTTGCAAGCATTTCGTTCGCCAATCAAACTATTTGGTTCGCAATACGAAATAAGTTATAATGGAAGTAACATCACATAAGAAAGCTGGGATGCATTTTTGAAACACAATCGAAACTTTATAATTATCCTTATTGCGAACTTCCTCGTTGCAGGTTCGATGACGATGATTATGCCGTTTTTATCGTTATACATTGAAACATTTGGTAACTTCACGGATGAGTACGTTCAACGCTGGGCAGGGTTAATTTTCGCCGCAACCTTTGTCACAGCTTTAATTATGTCTCCGATTTGGGGGCGTATTGCCGACCGCTTCGGCTACAAACCTATCTTAATTATGAATAGTATCGGTATCGGTGTCAGTGTCTTTTTAATGGGCTACGTGAACACCGTCGAACAATTCTTTCTTCTCCGTTTATTTATGGGTATCGTAACAGGCTTCATTCCCACATCAATTGCATTTATTAGCAAACATACACCACGAAAAGAAGCCGGTAAAACACTCGGCACCATTCAAATGGGTAGCACAGCCGGTACATTATTTGGTCCGGTCATTGGTGGTTTACTTGCCGACCAAGTTGGCTTTACGTATACATTTACGTATATTGCCATTGCGATTAGCATTGCCGCACTATTTATTATATTTGGTGTGCGCGAACCAAAATTAGCCCCGAAATCACAAAAGAGTGTGTACAACCGCAAAAATATTGTATGGAGTATTTTCCATCACCGTACAATGTTTAGCATTATGTTTATTGCGATGCTTTTACAAATTGGTAACTTTAGTATTCAACCGCTACTTTCTTTATATGTATCTGAACTATCACCTACTGCGGAAGTCGCGCTTCTTGCCGGCATTACATTCAGTGCGACAGGTGTTGGTAACTTACTCATGTCACGCTACTGGGGCAAGCTCGGAGATGATATTGGCTATGAGAAAATTTTAGGTATACTGCTTGCGGTTAGTATTGTCGTGATTATTCCACAAGCATTCGTCACAGAGCTATGGCAGCTCATTGTACTACGCTTTTTATTTGGCTGTGTTGCTGGTGGCTTAATTCCATTAACAAACGCGATGATTCGTCGTGAAGCTCCCGCTGAAGTACAAGGTGAAATTATGGGTTATAACCAAAGTTTCCGCTTCCTCGGTAATATCGCAGGGCCTGTTATTGGTGGATTCGTTGCAGGTTTTGGTGGCATTTCTGCAGTGTTCTTTATTACGGCTTCATTTTTCGCGCTCGGTTTCTTTATTAACTGGTATGCGCAGCGAACACCCGTTCAAAGCTTTGATGAATTAATAAAATCGCATTAAATTATCGCAATAGCATATTTCTCCTAGGAGAAATATGCTATTCTTTTGTTAATTCTATATATTTGGAGGGCGTTTTTATGCGTAGTCGTTTTGGCTTCTTATTAATTTTTACAGCCATTCCTGCCCTACTTGCGATTAGCACTTTATTCGTTAATGAGCTTCGCTTTGCGGAGGCACAACAGTATGCAATTGAAGAAAAAATTATTATGCCGGATGTCGAGACGCCACTGCCCGTTCGAATGACGGACCGAGAAGGCACACTGTTTAGCGAAGAATATGTCAATTTGCATGAACCGTATGCACTTGATGATATTCCGTATTTTATGCAACAACTTTTTCTATTAAATGAAGATGAGGAGTTTTACAATCATATTGGCTTTGACCTGAGTGCCATTACGCGTGCGTTTATTTCAAATGCCCAAAGTGATGATATTCAGCAAGGTGGTAGTACGATTACACAGCAACTTGTGCGTATGCGTTACTTAACGACCGAAAAATCATATGAGCGAAAAATTACCGAGCTTTTTTATGCGTATGAGCTTGAGAAAACGCATGATAAAGACGTCATCTTAGAAATGTACTTAAATGAAATGTACTTCAGTAATTTAGTCTATGGTGTTGGTGCTGCGGCACAGTACTATTTCCAAAAGGATTTACCACAGCTATCAAAAGCGGAAATGGCATTTCTTGCAGCGATTCCAAATAATCCGTCGATGTATAACCCACTGAAAAATTTTGACGCCACAAAAAAGCGCCAAGAACTATTAATTGATGGCTTAGTACGCACAAACTTTATTACAGCAGACGAAGCAACGCAATTTAAAGCGGAAGCTATTACGTTAAACGTCAAAGAAAAAGCACAACAACATCCAATGTACACAACCTATGTATTACAGGAGTTTGAATGGCTCGTTGCCGAACAAGAAGGCTTTGCGCAACAATTGAAAAAAGCAGAGGGCGACACTTATGACGTCATTTATGCGAAGCTACAGCAACGTGTTCGTGAATTGCTTGATGCGGGCATAACGATTCACACAGCGCTTGATACGTCACGCCATGCACAAGATGTGACGAAAATGGATCGTGTGCTTCATCATTATTCTGCACTACAAGGCGCTGGTGTCGTTATTGATAACCAATCACGTGAAATCGTTAGCTTATATGCAGGAAAAGACTATGAAAAATTTGATTTTAACCGCGCATATCAAGCTATACGACAACCTGGCTCAGCGTTTAAACCACTCGCTGTTTATGGACCATACATTGAAGAAACGGGTGCGTATGCATCACAAACAGTGAATGCGGCACCTATTTGTGTCGGCAACTTCTGTCCACAAAATTACGGTGGCTATACATATGGACGCACCGATATGACGAGTGCATTCCGCTGGAGTCATAATACAGCGGCACTGCGTCTATTTTATACAATGGGCATTGATACTGCCTTTAGCTATATTGACCGCTTCCACTTCTTATCGCTTTCAGAAGAGGACCGTAATTATGCCACATCACTTGGTGGCTTAACGTATGGGGTAACGCCTGTTGAATTAGCCGATGCATACGCGAGCTTCTCAGATGGTTCGTATGTACGCGCCCATGCCATTCGCTCAGTGAAAAATAAAGAAGGTGAGCTTTTATACGAATGGCCAGCAGAACGAGATACAATTTGGTCAGCCCATACGGTAGCACAAATGAAAAAAATGCTTGCTGATGTTGCGATTAACGGTACAGGCGAAGGCGTTTATTCAACAGATGGCTATGTCGGCGTAAAAACAGGTACAACAAACCGCTATCATGATTTTTGGCTTGCCGGTCTAAGTAATAACTATACCGTGTCTGTGTGGATTGGCTATGATGAGCCTGCTAGTATGGAACGCTTAGAAAAACGAAAAATCCACCATCAACTCTTTAATATTTTACTGAATGATTAAGTACGGAAAGAGTGCACCTGAGAAAAAACACAGAGGTTGGGACAAAAAGAAATATCCTTCAGCAACGATAACTGCTGAAGGATATTTTTTTGCTTTGGGTGCTACGCCACATAGCGGACGCAAATTCTTCTCATCTCCATACACGTATTTTCATCAGAAATAGGGTTCTGTCCCAGTCTCGTATTTTTTTAAAGTCTAATCCTCCTCTTCCCCATTTACCTATATAACTAGGCATTCCATCGCATCTCTTTCATGTTTAAAAGAAGCATCTTTTGGCGTAATTTAATCTCCGCTAATACGGGTACTATATAAATATCAGTTGTTTTTAGACATAACAGCAGAAACATGTATAAATGGGGGTAAATGATATGAAAAAATTATTTTTAACGATGACAGCCGGTGCTGCTGTTTTTTCACTTGCAGCATGTGGTGAAACAGATACCGAACAAGCTGTTACATCGACAGGCGGCGAAGAATTAAGCGCAGAAGATGTGTTATCGAAAACGATCGAACGTCAACAGGCGATGGAAAGTGTTTCGGCTACGATGGAAACGACACAAAACATGCATGTCGAAGCAGATGGCGAAACGCAGGAAGTAAAGACGACGATGAACGGGACAATTGATACGATTATCGAACCATTAGCCTTAGCGATGGATACAACCATGAATATGCAAATGGGCGAAGAAACAGTCGATATGCCCATGAAGATGTACTTAAACGCCGAGCAAGGTTTCTTCTATCAAGACCCAACATCGAATACATGGCTAAAGCTTCCACAAGAGCAAGCTGACGCTATTTTTGAAAGTGCAAATATGGCGAATGTGGACCAAACACAACAGCTTGAACAACTAAAAGAGTTTACAAATGATTTAACGGTTGAAGAAGACGGAGATAACTATGTACTCAAGCTTACGATTGAAGGTGACAAATTCAATGCGCTCGTACGTGAGCAAATGGAAAGCATGATGAATAGTACAGCTGGTGGCGAACCGTTAACAGAGGAAGAATTACAAACAGCAATGGATGCTGTCGACATTACAAGTGGCGACTATGAATATGTCGTTAACCAAGAAACATTTGATATTCAAGATGTACTGGTAAATTTAAATATGACAATGGATATGGAAGGTCAGCCAATGACCGTAGAAACGACAACGAATATGACGTTTACAGACTATAACCATTTAGACACAATTGATATTCCACAAGAAGTTATCGATACTGCAGTTGATGCCACACAGCAGTAAGAAAAAACGCGCAACTCATAACGAGCATGCGCGTTTTTGTTATGTATTTAATGAATGGGTAAGCTCGATAAAATACTGTTATACAACTTCATAATCACGTATCCAATAGATAATAGCATAACTGCCCATACTAAAATCTCAAAAAACAACAGACCGACTAATCCCGTTGTCGACATCGCATCACTCATTTTGTACACAACAAACATAAAGTAGACAATCATCGTCGCAACAAAAATAAAACCTAACACACTCAATGAGCTCATGCCAAATGCAGAAACGATTGAGCCGAAAAATACAATCGTTGAAGCCGACTTCGCACTGCTATATGTTTCAGGCTGTAAATCTTTCGCAAACAACAGCATTCCGATTTCGTGAATCGTTTCTCCAACTAATTTTAATGCAGAAAACAACATAAAAAAACAGCCCATAAATACGACTAATAAAAAGATGCGAATTTCAAAATCAGATAAAAATTGTGCCATTCCACTGTACACACCAATTACTTTGAATAATTGAATCGATTCAGTCACTGCGTAAACACCGAACGTCAAACTAAACAAAACAACCGAAATTAAAGGTAAATAGCCATACAAATACGGATTTTTCATTAAATTTTTTCCTCTTTTTTTCTGGTCTTCTTTCCTATTTATAATACTCTATATAAATCCTTTTGTTCAACCTCTCCTTCCCCGCCTTGTTCATGCAGAGCCTAGAAAAATGCGCTATAATTACTAAGCATAACGACCATTCTTCATAAAAAGGGGGATTCTAATGAATCTAGTGTTAGCAATTTTCATCCCACTGATCGTCGCAATTGTCGTACCATTTTTGTATAAATCATTTAAACATATTCATACTGGCTGGTTTGTATTAGCCGTACCGCTTACGTTGTTTCTGTTTTATACAAGCTTTATTCAACGCGTCGCAAATGGTGAGACTTTTTCAGACACATTGCATTGGGTAGAATCATTGCAACTATCATTTATATCGTACATAGATGGATTAAGTTTGTTATTTTCTTTATTAATTACCGGAATCGGAACGCTTGTCGTGCTGTATTCGATTTTTTATTTAGATCGCACAAAAGAACAACTTCACAACTTCTATGTATACTTGCTGATGTTTATGTCAGCGATGCTCGGCGTTGTGCAATCTGATCATGTCATTACGCTCTATTTATTTTGGGAATTAACATCCATTTCATCATTTTTATTAATCGCCTATTGGTTTCATAAAGATGCCTCACGCTTTGGCGCATTAAAATCAATGATGATTACAGTATTTGGTGGACTTTTAATGCTCGGTGGTTTTGTGTTACTTAGCATTATGGGCGATACGTATTCTATCCGTGAATTAATCGCGCAAGCACCGGTATTATTTGAACATGATTACTTTACGTGGGCGCTTATTTTAGTGTTATTTGGTGCGTTCACAAAATCTGCACAAGGACCATTTTACATTTGGTTACCAGATGCAATGGAAGCACCCACACCCGTTAGTGCCTACTTACACTCGGCAACGATGGTTAAAGCCGGCATTTATTTAGTTGCCCGCTTCACACCCATTTTCGCAGCATCTGAGTTGTGGATTTGGCTCGTTACGGCCACTGGTTTACTCACACTAGTTTGGTGTTCATTCTTTGCGCTGAAACAAACCGATTTAAAAGGCATTTTAGCATTTTCTACGGTCAGTCAGCTTGGCTTAATTATGTCACTACTTGGCGCTGGTGCGATGGCGTATCATGTGGAAGGTGCTGCTGAAACGGTATTTAAGTATGCCGCATTCGCTGCGATTTTCCATTTAATTAACCACGCAACCTTCAAAGGTAGCTTGTTTATGATTGTTGGTATTATCGACCACGAAACAGGCACACGTGATATTAAAAAGCTTGGTGGGTTAATGAGTTTAATGCCGCTTAGCTTTACCGTTGCCATGATTGGTAGTTTATCTATGGCAGGTGTACCATTCTTCAATGGGTTCTTAAGTAAGGAAATGTTTTTAACGGCGATGCTGTCGATTACAGAATTTGGCTTCTTCCACTTTGATACATGGGGCGTACTATTCCCGATCATCGCATGGGTTGCCTCTGTCTTTACATTCGCATATAGCTTATACTTCGTCGCACATACATTCCTTGGCAAACATCAGCCAGACCAATTACCAAAAAAAGCACATGAAGCACCAATTGGGATGTTAGTTTCACCCATTATTTTAGCAGTGCTTGTTGTAACGATTTTCTTTATTCCAAATATCGTCGCAACGTACTTTATTAAACCAGCTGTTATCGCTATCCAACCTTTCTTATATAGCACTACGGCGGATATTGACGTACACATTAGCGCATGGCACGGCTTTAATACAGAGTTATTGATGACGCTTGGTATTTTTGTAGTAGGTTTCGTTGTATTTATGACCTTAACGAAATGGCAACACCACTACAATAAAATGCCGAACGGACTGAACTTCTTATACGACGGCATGATGACGCTTAGTGACCAAGGCATGAACCGCTTATCAAATATGTATATGGGCAAGTCCAACCAAACGTATTTACTGTACATGCTCGGTAGCTTTGTTGTGCTTGTACTTGGGACATTATTTACACAAGGTGGCTTTGCGTTCTCTACAACACATACAGCGCCTGTTCGCTTTTATGACATTGTCATTATTGCGGTTCTTGTCGTTGGAACACTCATTACCATCTTTACAAAATCACGCTTAACATCAATTATCGGTCTTGGTGTTGTTGGGTATACAGTGGCGTTATTCTTTGTTATTTTCAACGCACCTGATTTAGCCTTAACACAATTAGTCATTGAAACGATTTCAGTAGCACTGTTTTTACTGTGCTTCTATCACTTACCGAAAAATAGTCGGAAAGAAAATCGCATGCGCTTCCAAGTGAATCGTTTTATCATTTCACTTGCTGTCGGCGCAACAGTTACGATTGTTGCCATTGCTGCACAGTCGCAAAAGCTCATGCCATCCATCTCTGAATATTATAAAGAAACGGTGTACTCATTAGCAGGTGGGGGCAATATCGTTAACGTTATTTTAGTAGATTACCGCGGCTTTGATACATTATTTGAAATTGCCGTGCTCGGTATTGCCGGCATTGGTATTTACGGATTAATTAAGTTGCGTTTAGATGCAAAAGGAAAGGAGAAAAAACATGCTGAAAACAAATGATGTCATTTTGCAATTTACGGCAAAAATTGTGTTTTTCATTATTTTTCTCTTCTCCATTCATATTTTTATGGCTGGACATTACACACCAGGAGGCGGCTTCGTCGGGGGCTTATTAACGGCAAGTGCGATTGTGCTCTTAATTTTAGCGTTCGATTTGAAGACCGTACAAACCGGCTTTAATATTAACTATCGCCTGCTTGTTGCAACTGGTTTATTACTAGCAGTAGGTACGGCAAGTTTCCCAATGTTTGTCGGCGAGCCGTTCTTTACACATTTTTATGATTATTTCGAGTTACCGTTCTTTGGCAACACATCGCTCCATACAGCCATGCTGTTTGACGCAGGTGTATATTTAGTTGTTGTCGGCGTTACGCTCACAATTATTCAATCAATCGGGGAGGATGAATAAATGGAAATCGTTATGGCTTTTGTCATTGGCTTCTTGTTTATGGCCGCCACTTATTTAATGCTCTCTCGTAGTTTATTACGGATTATTATCGGTACAGGCTTACTCAGTCACGGTGTACATTTACTCGTATTAACAATGGGGGGGCTTGGCGGTGAAGCTCCGCCTGTATTAGCAGATGGTGTCGAAGCAAGTCAATTTGCAGACCCACTGCCACAAGCACTTATTTTAACAGCCATCGTTATTGCCTTTGGTGTGACAGCGTTTATTTTAGTTGTCGCCTACCGTGCGTACCAATCACTTGAAACCGATAATACGACGCACATGAAAGGAAGTGACAGCGATGAATAATAATGTAGTATTACTTCCAATTTTAATTCCGTTTTTAACAGCGATTATTTTAATGTTTGCACCGAAAAAAATTATATTCCAACGTACGGTGTCACTCCTTGGTTTACTCGTTGCACTTGGTGTGTCGATTTCATTAATGATGACCGTTCAGCAAGAAGGGCCACAAACATTAACATTCGGTAGCTGGCCAGTGCCATTTGGGATTACGATGGTGTCGGATATGGTGTCGGTTTTACTTGTTACGACCACGCTTCTCTTAACGATTTTTATCGTGTGGTATAGCTTTTCTTCAATTGGAAAAGAACGTGAACAATTTTATTACTACGCTGGCATTATGTTTATTATTACCGGTATTAACGGCGCATTTACAACCGGTGATATTTTCAACTTGTTCGTGTTCTTTGAAGTGTTTTTAATGTCATCATATTTATTAATTGTGCTTGGTGGCGAGAAAAAACAACTCCAAGGTTCGATTCATTATTTACTGATTAACATTATTTCATCGGGGTTATTCGTCATTACAGTGGCATTTTTATACTCGGTGGTTGGCACACTTAGCATGGCGGATATTGCGCAAAAAGTCGCAACACTTGAACAGCCTGCCATTTTAACAACGATTGCAGTGCTATTTTTAATCGTGTTTGGCTTAAAAGCAGCGATCTTCCCGTTATTTTTCTGGTTGCCAAGAGCGTACGCAGCAGCCCCAACACCTGTATTAGCACTGTTTGGCGCACTGCTTACAAAAGTCGGTGTTTATGCGATTATGCGTACATATACATTAATTTTCATTCACGACCAAAGCTTCACACATGAATTGTTAATGATTTTAGGCATCGGCACAATTCTTTTCGGTTGTATTGGTGCACTTGCCTATTTCGATGTTACAAAAATTATTATTTACAATATCGTAATTGCAGTCGGCATTATTTTAATTGGCGTATCGCAAATGAATACAGCAGGTGTAGAAGGTGCAATGTACTATATCGTGCATGATATGCTAATCAAAGCGGCACTATTTATGCTAGGCGGTACAATTATCGCGTTAACGGGTACAGCCAACTTACGTAAAATGGGTGGCTTAATGAAACGCTATCCGGTATTTGGTTGGACGTATTTAGTCGCGGCATTTAGCTTAGCTGGTATTCCCCCACTTAGCGGTTTTATCGGAAAATTACTCATCGTACAAGGTGGTTTTGAAGCGAATAATCCTTGGATGAGTATCGTGATTTTACTATCATCCCTTGTCGTACTACTGTCTGTTATTCGTATTTTTATTTATGCCTTTTGGGGCGAGGAACAACCGGCTACGATTTCGATTTCACAAACGACATATCAACGACAATTACTCCCGACCATTGTATTAGTCGCTATAACGGTTGCTTATGGCGTTGGTGCTGAAGCAATCGCGCCGTATATGGCAGATGCTGGTGAAACATTGCTGAACCCAGCGATTTATATTAACGCTGTGACAGGGGGCGAATAATATGGCATTTCAAATTTTATTAAACTTCGGTGTCGCATTCGTCTGGATGTTTATCGTACAAAATTTTAGCGGTCAAGGCTTTATTGTCGGATATGTACTCGGTTTAATTTTACTCATTGGTATGCGCCGCTTCTTTAGAAGCCGCTTGTACATTCACCGCGTATGGGCAGCGATTAAGCTAACATGGCTATTTATCGGTGAGTTAATTAAAGCAAATATTGCCGTATTAAAAGTGGTGTTAAAGCCACAGCTTGATATGCAGCCCGCATTTTTTGCATATCCAACTGATTTAAAGGAAGATTGGGAAATTGTCCTGTTATCAAGCTTAATTACGTTAACACCGGGAACGGTTGTGATTCATGTATCTGATGATGCGAAAACATTATATATCCATGCGATTGATTGCACCGATGTTGAAGGTGAAATTGATGGCATTCGCACATCGTTTGAACGAGCGATTAAGGAGGTGAGCCGCGCATGATGGTATTTATTTGGATAGCGATTTCGCTTATCGCGATTTGTATGATTTTAATGGTATACCGTATGGTGAAAGGACCTGATGCGTCTGACCGTGTTGTTGCACTCGATGCGATCGGGGTCGCGCTCATTTCATTAGTCGGCTTGTTCTCGATTATGGCGGATACATCGTATTATTTAGAAATTATTTTATTGCTTGCGATTTTATCCTTTATTGGTACAGTCGCCTTCTCAAAATTTATTGAGAAAGGAGACATCATAGACCGTGACAATTCTCGCAAATAGTTTAGTCATTTTCTTCATTAGTATTGGGGTTTTATTTATCGTCGTCACTGCTATTGGGCTTGTTCGTTTACCCGATTTATACACGCGCGCACACGCTGCATCGAAAAGTGCAACGCTTGGGGTCATGTGTATTTTACTCGGTGTATTCTTTCACTTTTGGTTAATTGAAGATGTCTTTAATCCACGTATTTTATTAGGGGTTTTATTCTTATTTATTACCGGACCAGTTGGCGGTCATATTATGGGGCGATCATCGTATATTGCTGGTGTGAAACCGTACAAAAACACAAAGCATGATGATTTAGCTGCTGAAATTGAGCGCATGAAAAAAGAACAAGGCGTGAAATAAAAAAGTGGTAGGAGAAGTATCAACATTTCTCTTACCACTTTTTTTTGCGCTTTGTGTTACACCACTTCACGGGCATCGCATGAGCCAAACACGATGTTTGGCACATTTGCGTTGTGCATCTTTCTTATGCTAAATCTTCCACAAACGCAGCGAGTGTACGTACCATTACGCCTGTTCCGCCTGCTGTGCCTGTTGCATACGCCGATTTTGTATCGGACGTTCCTGCGATGTCTAAATGAATCCAAGGCATATCCCCAACGAATTCTCCGACAAAACCACCACCAAAAATCATATGACCATCGCGACCTGGTGAATTATTATAGTCTGCTACGTCTGATTTACGAATACGTTTTTTATCATTTTCTGTTAATGGTAAACGCCAAATAAATTCATCCGTATCCATCGATGCTTCTAATAACGTTTCAAATAACTCGTCATTATTTGTTAACGCACCTGTTTTATCCATACCAAGCGCAATAATGACACCGCCTGTTAATGTTGCAACATCTACAATTGCTTCCGCACCTTGCTGCTGTGCATACACAACAGCATCTGCTAACACAAGACGACCTTCTGCATCTGTATTTAATACTTCGACTGTTTTGCCGTTATACATTGTAATAACATCATCTGGCTTAATCGCTTCGCCTGAAATCATATTGTCCGTTGAACCAATTACCGCAACGACATTTTTCGCTGGTTTCACTTGTGCGATAACGCGCATTGCGCCAAGTACAGCTGCTGCACCGCCCATATCACCTTTCATACCAACCATGCCGTCTTTTGGCTTTAATGAGTAACCGCCTGTATCATACGTTACGCCTTTCCCAACTAAGCCAATTACATTGTCCCAAGAATCTGTGCCTTTGTATTTCAACGTAATAACACGTGGCTCTTCAACAGACCCTTTATTCACCGCTAAAATACCGCCCATGCCAAGCTCGACGATTTCCGATTTTGTTAATACTTCCACTTCTAAGCCAAATTCTTCTGCCATATTCACCGCGTAGTTCGCCAGCTCAGTTGCTGTTAACAAATTTGGTGGCATATTTACTAAAGAACGTGCTTCATTTTGCGCTTCTGCGTAAATGCGTCCTACTGTGAAGCTTTCGATAACTTCCTCTTCATCAGCTGCTGATACAAGTTCTACAGTTGTTAATACAACGTCTGGTGCGTTCGATGTTGTTTTATAATTCGGCACTTTATAGCCGCCTAACACTAATCCTTCAGCCGCTAAATACGCTACTTGCTGCGCATCAATTGTTGCTGTTATAAATGTATCAAGGGCAATCGCGACGTTATCCCCTTTTAAAGCTTTCGCTGCTAAGCCAAAACCGTTACGTAATGTTGCTGTCGATACGTCTTTGCCGTCACCAATACCGATAAACATTAGACGTTTTACCGCCGTATGTACAACAGGAATGGTCGTGATTTTTTCAGCGCCAGTGGCAATATCCTCTGATTTAATCCATTCTGCGACATCAACACCGTATACTTTTGCTACGTCAATCGTTGCTTGTGATGGATGCTTTGCGACACCAATTACTAATGTGTTTGCTGTTAATTGTTTGACTGCTGTCATTGTTATTTGCATATATATGTGCCTCCACTATCGTAAAGTTGCACCGTCAAGCGATGCGTTCGCTTTTATTATACCGTAAATTCACCGCCCAACGAATATTTCGCCTTACGAATTTTTTTAATGTTTTAGAAGCAGATTGGGTATACTACTAATAACGATTGTTGAGGGGTGAGCATTTATGGAATTATTAATGAATAAACCATTATTACTTGCACTTGCTTGTGTAGTCATTGCCCAGCTATTAAAAGTGCCGATTCAGTATATGTTAACGCGAAAATTTGACCTTTCCCTACTTAACTCGACAGGTGGTATGCCAAGCTCTCACTCCGCTGCTGTTTGTGCGCTTGCTACAGCAATTGCCTTTGAGCATGGCTTAGGTTCTTCCATTTTCGCACTCGCTGCTATGTTTGCCATTATTGTCATGTACGATGCGACACATGTCCGTTATGAAGCAGGACAACATGCCGCGAGTATTAACGACTTGTACAAGCAAATGACGAAGCTGTTTGATGATTTACGGATGACAACTGGAGAAACGCGTGATGCAGCCATTCGCGACGATTTAAAAACCTTGCTCGGTCATAAAAAAAGCGAAGTGTATGCAGGCTGTTTAACAGGTATTGTGATGGCGAGTAGCTACTATTTATTTTTCCAGAGCTAAATATTCCTGTGATATCAAAAAAACGCAAACCGCCAGATGTCGGTTTGCGTTTTTTGATATCCATATATGTACATTAAAACATGCGATACCCTGCAGCGCGCAGTACACGCATCGTAATGCCTGATACAATCGCACCGACAAAACCGCCACATAAAATAACAATATCGACTATTTGCAACGCTGTAAAACGTTCAATAAGTGCCGGCCATGCCATGGTTGGCTTAAAAATATAGTCGAGCCAGCTCACTTCATCAATAATAAACATCACAATAACGGGATAAATCAATGCCATCATCCATGTTACACGCAGTAACATATTGAGTAAAAAACCAATGCCAAAGAACATCACAAAAAATAATACAACCGATACGATCATTTGCACTAATGAGATTTCATTCACATGACACGCCCCCAATCCTCTTACAATAAGTGTACATGAACGCGCATTTCATTACAATAACGCAAGAATTTATAAAAACACTTTATACTCCGTATACCCAAAAATAGGGTCTGCAGTAATCGTCTCGCGCGCCTTTAATAACTCCTGCAAATTCCCTTCCGTCGCAAATGCTCGAATCATAAATGATGAAACAGGGTCATCGACAAGCGCTGTTGGATGAATCCAACATGCTTCTTGAATTTCTCGCTCTTGAATACAAATCACTTGTTGCTCATCATTCGCTGAGGCTAAAAAGACTACCATGTTGTCACTAATATCGTCTTGTAATACCCCACTGCGAATGCCGTATACACCTTCTATCTGACAATCAATGCCCGTTTCTTCTTTCACTTCACGCTTCGCTGCGGTATCAAGCGTTTCCCCTGCATCAACAAAGCCTGCTGGAATTGACCACACACCTTTTAAGCCACCATATGTTTTTTTTACTACGAGCCATTCACCTTTCGTATTCGTCACAATTGTGCCTACTCCGAGCCATACTTTTCCACGTTCTTTTTTCACCTATCTCACTCCTTGTCATCAAAAAAAGCGTCCCTCGATTGACTCTCGGAACGCTTGTATGCATGTTCACCGTTAAAACGGCTTAAACTTCCCTTTTTTCGCTACAAGTGCTGGACCACCAATTAATAAGAGCGCTCGGTTATCAACAACCTTTTTAAGCGCTGCTGCTGGCTTACCAACGAGTTTTTGTCCAAAAGGTGCACCAATTGCTGAGCTATGCCCAAGTGAGCACACAGCGCCTTTATCGCTATATACGAAATGCTCTAATGCTTCACCATGCATTAGGTGACGAATATTTTTCGCAATTGTCACCGCTTGCTGCATCGCAATTTGTGCGGTTGGTGGATATGGACGCTCCGTTTCAGGATTTAAAATAACTGCACAGTCGCCTACAATAAATACATCATCGTAGCCTGGTGCACGTAAATCTTCACGTACCATAATGCGTGCGCGGTTATTTTCAATACCGCTTGATTCAATTAATGAATTTCCGCGTACACCCGCTGCCCAAATAACCGTACCCGCTTCAATAAAATCAAATGCATCCTCACCTGTTTTAATTTTCACACCCTCTGCTGTTGCTTCAACAACCGGTGTGCCAATTGAAAACTCAATTCCTTTTGACGTTAAATAATCTTTTGCATAAGCTACCAGTTGCTCATCAAAACCTGGTAAAACAGTCGGTGCTGCCTCTACACAAATGATACGTACTTTATCGTGTGGAATGTGGAACTCCTCACAAAGCTCAGGCACACGGTTCGCTAACTCCCCTAATAGCTCGATGCCAGTAAAGCCTGCGCCACCAACAACAATTGTTAATTTCGTATCATCTTTTTCCTCGTCTTTTGCCCACGATGCAAATTGGTACTCAATATGCTCGCGTACATTTCGTGCTGTATTTAAATCTGCAAGTGCTAACGCATGTTCCTTTAACCCTTTAATGCCAAATGTTTCGCCCTCGAAGCCTAAGCCAATGACTAAATAATCATATGTAAGCTCGCCTTCTGTTGTCGCAATTGCTTTATTTGCGACATCAACATTCGTCACCGTTGCTTTTAAAAACTGTACGCCACCACCAACAATATCCGTTACTGAATAGCTTGCTCGTTCTGGTGAAATGGTTCCCGCTGCTACCTCATGTAGCCACGTTGTTTCATAGTGATACTCGTTTTTATTGACCAAAATAATATCTGCATGTTGTGTGCCCACGATTTTCTTGACGTTCACTGCTGTCGTTAAGCCACCATATCCTGCGCCTAAAATCACAATTTTTGGTTTTTTCACTTCTCACAACCACCTTTTCATATTTTGCACTAAGTCAACTACTGTACTTAGCAAAAATTACTTTCAAGCATTTTCCTATAGTTTTATTCTATTTGTTTCAATATGGTTTTTCAACTTATAGTCGTAATTTGCAAAAACAAAAGCAATTGAGACCAAAAGAAATATCCTTCAGCAACGACAACTGCTGAAGGATATTTTTCTGCTTTTAGGTGCTACTTATGAATCCATACTGAATTTTATAAACGTATACACGCTTCAAATAACACGACAAAAACAACATAAAAAAGCCTCCTTCATTTGTGATGTTTTGCAACATACAAACCAAGAAGGCTTGGCGTACCCAGTTTGATCGCTGTGTACATACCGTATTCAGCTGTTATTTACAAGCCACCCTCACAACTATTACTCACAAGGTTGTGGCTCTGCTGGGCGTGCTGCTGCTTTAAAGCTTGTACCACAGCCGCAGTTCGCGATGGCATTCGGGTTGTCGATTGTGAAGCCGCCACCCATTAATGATTGTTTGTAATCAATTTTTGTACCCGCTAAAATTGGTGCGTCTTCGCCAGCGACTACGATTTCTAAACCATGTTGATTATCTAAAATGTCATCGTCATTTTTCTCTGTTGTGAATGACATGCCGTATGTTAAGCCGCTACAGCCTCCACCATTTACGCCAACACGTAAAAATGCACCCTGCTCTTCGTTATGCTCCATCATTTCTTTAATGCGAAATGCTGCTGCTTCTGTAATGATGACTACTTGTTTTTCTACTGCCATTACTGGTCACCTTCCTTTATATTCTTATTATCTATATTTGTGCGTGTTTTTTCAATTATTTCGTTCTAAATAGAAGAACTGTGTCTTTCGTTCTGATATAATATAACCACTAATTCATTTCGTTAAGTAAGTAAAAACACACAAAAAGGAGGCGGCATATATGGAACTTTCTCCATACTATGAAAAGAAAGTGGATTGTCTGCACTGTAAACGTTCATTTAAATCATTGAAGGTTCGCAAAAATGCGATTCGCATTGCGTCAACAGATAGTGATTTTCGCCCAACGTATGTCGATACGTCGGTCAATGGTCTATTTTATAATGTCTTCGTCTGTGAACATTGCGGTTATTCATTTACGGAAGACTTTACACCTTATTTCGCTCCAGGCGTTCTACAACAATTAAATGAACAAGTATGTGCGCGCTGGATTCCGCATCACTTTAATGGTGAGCGTTCTACCCACCAAGCAATCCAATCCTATAAGCTTGCCTTCCTATGTGGTTCGATAAAAAAAGAGAAGCATATTATTTTAGCCGGTCTACTTTTGCGTTTAGCTTGGCTATATCGTGATTTACAAAACAAGCCACAGGAGCAACGTTTTTTACGTATGGCACGTCAGCACTATAGCGATTCGTATTCAAATAGTGACTATGAAAAAATGCAAATGTCCGAAATGCGCGTGCTCTATATGGTTGCTGAGCTATCCTTCCGTCTCGGTGATATTGAACAAGCCACACGTTATTTCTCACGTATTATTGAGCGACAATCTATCGGTGGCGACGCCAAAATTGTTGACCTCGCCAAAGAACGTTGGGAAAAGGTTCGTGAAATTCGCGAGCGGCAACGTGCACAGCAACATGTATAATCAAAGAGCTCTTCACAGTTTCGTTGTGAACAGCTCTTTTTTCATTTCAATACATTATGTCTATTTGGTACACTAACAATAAAAAGGAAGATTTCACCATGCCAATTTACAATAAATTAGTACGCGATGGAATTTTAACAATCATTGAGCAAGATGGTCTACGTTATCATGCGAAAACACTTGAGCCACAAGAACATTTACACCATATTCAGCAAAAATTACTTGAAGAAGTGCAGGAACTTTCTGCAACGACAACTACAAAAGAGGCGGTCGAGGAACTAGCGGACATTTTAGAGCTAATTCACGCAGCATTAATACGTTACGAAACATCCTTTGACGAGCTAGAAGCTGTACGCCTAACGAAAAAACAACAGCGAGGCGGATTTGAACAGGGTATTTATTTAATCGATGTGGAGGATTCTTAAATGAAGCTCATTACAACAAATTTAGTGCATGACCTACAACAACTTAGTGACGATGCGACACATATTGCATGGGTAACGGCGTTCGCGATGAAGTCAGGCGTACAACTCATGCTGCCAACGCTTCAACGTGCGAGTGAGCAACAGTGTACCATTCAGCTACTAATTGGTGACTATTTAGCCATTACACAGCCAGATGCCCTTGAACTGCTGCTAACTGAATTGCCCCATGCAGAGTTACGCCTTTATGAAACATATGGACAAGCCTTTCATCCAAAAGCGTATTTATTTCAGCACCGTCAGACACAGCATGTCATTGTCGGCTCGTCAAATTTATCGAAGTCTGCAATGACAGCTGGTATTGAGTGGAATTTACATACTGTCGACGCTACTACGTTCGAACATGCGGTCGAGGAATTTCAACAGCTTTTTTATGCACCACAAACGGTACCGTTAAATACGATGACACTTGCTCAGTATCGCGAGCGTTATGAACGAGCGAATACAGTACGCCCTTTATCTAACGCTTGGAATGAAGCAGACGAAACAACGCTTATGTACGGCGCAACGTCCACACATGTGTCCTATACATATGAGCACGCTGAACCGCTTCCTGTCATTGCACCGCGCCCTGCGCAACAGCTTGCATTACAGGCACTATACGAGACTGTGACACAAGGCTATTCAAAAGCGCTCGTTGTACTGGCGACAGGTCTTGGTAAAACGTTTTTAGCCGCCTTTTTTGCACAGCGCTACAAACGTATTTTATTTGTCGCACACCGCGATGAAATTTTACAGCAAGCACATGAAGCGTTTTCGCTCATTTATCCTGAACGGACGCGTGGCTACTTCCATCGTACCGAAAAGAATACAACATGCGATATCGTCTTTGCATCGATTTATACACTTAGTATGCCGACACATCTCCATAAATTTGATGCGCGTAATTTTGATTTAATCATCGTTGATGAATTCCATCATGCAGTAGCACCGACATACCAGCGACTACTCCAGCATTTTTCACCGCAATTTTTACTCGGTATTACGGCAACACCAGAGCGTACAGATAATAAAGATGTATATGCTTTATGTGATGGCAATGTCGCGATAGAAATCCACTTTTTAGATGCCATTAGTAAGCAGTGGCTAAGTCCATTTCAGTATTACGGTGTGCGTGATAGGATTGATTATCGTTCGATTCGCTGGCTTGGGACGAAATATGACGAGCAACAATTAATAGACGCACAACAGCAGCATGACGTAGCACATGCCATTTTCCAAAAGTGGCAAATGTACAAACAAAGCCAGACGATTGGTTTCTGTTCATCGGTTGCACAAGCTCGTTATTTAGCCCACTATTTTTCAGAGCAAGGCGTTCATGCGCGAGCATTAACAGGCACAGATGACTTACCTTACCGCCAACACATACGCCAACAGTTACGAGACGGTACCATTGATATTATTTTTACGGTCGATTTATTTAATGAAGGTGTTGATATTCCAACCGTTGATACACTCTTATTTGTGCGCCCTACAGAGTCACTAACGATTTACACGCAACAAATTGGGCGTGGCTTACGCTTAGCAGAAGGAAAATCACATTGTGTCATCATTGATTTTATCGGCAATTACCGCAATGCTGAACGTAAATTACGCTTATTTTACCCAAATCTACAGCCGACTGAGTCGCTACCGATTAGCACATATACACAAATTGACGGCACAGCGTGTACATTACAGTTCGATTTAGAAGTGATTGATTTAATTGAGGAAATGACGAAAAAACAGCAATCGTATCGACAACAAATTATCGATGCCTTCTCTCATTTACAAGCCGACCTTGGTACACGACCGAGCTATTTACACATGCATTTGTATAGCGGTTTTCGTGCGCTGAACTTAGCAAAAGAATTTGGTGGCTACTTTGCCTTTTTACATGCCATCGGACAACTATCTCCCAGTGAGCAACACATTTACGAGACGTACGCAGCATTATTAAAGGACATCGAAAAAACAGCGATGACAAAAAGTTATAAAATGGTGTTACTGCGTGCGATGTTACTGCGTGGCGAAACATTGTGGCACACAGCGATTGAAGCATCTGAAGTCGCTCCTTATTTTTCCGCCTATTTACAGCAAGCACCGCAGTCACATATTGATGTGATTGACCACCAACCGTCCAAAGTTCGTTCGTTAATTAAACGGATGCCGATGTCAACATGGGCAAAGAGCAGTAAAGGTCTTGTCCAGTTTGATGGCACGACCTTTTCATTCACGTCAACCATTGCTACAGAACATCAAGCAGTGCTATACGACTGGGTACAGCAAATTTGTGCATTCCGTTTGCATACGTATTTTGAAAAGAAAAGCATATAAAAAAACCTTGAAGGAACTCATCCTTCAAGGTTTGAATGTGTATTAGAATACTTGCTCTACTTCAATAATACCTGGTACTTCTTCTAATAATGCGCGTTCAATACCAGCTTTTAATGTGATTGTAGAAGATGGGCAACTACCGCATGCGCCTAATAAACGTAATTTAACGATACCGTCCTCGATGTCTACTAATTCACAGTCGCCACCATCACGTAATAAGAATGGGCGTAATTTATCTAAAACTTCTTGTACTTGGTCTCTTTGTGCTGCTTCTGTCATTTGTCTCTCGACTCCTTTCTTTATAATGATTATAATTGTAGATAAGAAAAAAATCCATTATTGAATACGAAAGGTTGGAATTTTCATGACTATTACAGAACCAATCATTGAAATCTTTGGCGCAGACATCATTTGTGCTAGCTGCGTTAATGCCCCTTCTTCAAAAGATACGTACGAGTGGCTAGATGCTGCAATTCGACGTAAGTACCCGGAACAATCATTTATCATTCGCTACATTGATATTGAGAATGCCTTAACGGATGCGCGTGAGCAAGACTACGCAGCTCGTATTCAAGATGATGAATTTTTTTACCCGCTCGTATTAATTAACGATGAAGTAATTGGCGAAGGCTATATCCAGCTGAAGCCCGTGTTTTCAAAGTTAGAGGACCTTGGCTTTACAGCACCACAGTAATGATAGGAGCTAGCGCTAAACATCATTTAGCCTATAGCATTATTGGTTGTACTTTTATGGAAGCTAGGCGCGACTTCTGCAAAAGAAACGTCGCCCTTCATATAGCCAATTTATCAAAGAACGAACGAAAGAGGTTTGAACAGAACCTTATTTCTGATGAAAATAAGTTCATTGAGATGATAAGAATTTGCTGGTGCGTCCCGACACAAGCGGCGACTTCTGCAGGAAAAGCAATGTTTTTCTGCGACGAGGTACCGCATGCGCATGCGCTTTTAATAGAGGAACATCTGCCAAAAACGCCACGTCGTGTGGCAAGGCAGATGTGACAAACATCGTGTTTGCCTCAAGCCATGCCTGCGAAACGCGTCCGCTATGTGGAGTAGCACCCAAAGCAGAAAAATATCCTTCAGCAGTTGTCATTGCTGAAGGATATTTCTTTTTGTACCAATCTCTTTCGTCATTTTAGTGGTAGGTGTTCGTTTAAACGCCTGCCTCTTTTACATTGTATTAGTTCGTATTTTGACGTTTGTACATCCATAATAAACCTGATTTCATTAAACGTGCAATACGGCCTGTTACTGTCGTATCTGCTAAGTGTACGAAACCTTGCTTTTTCCCTAGAGAGCCCATGAAGCCTTTTAGCTTAATTTCTGGCATTTTCTCTGGTAATGGTTGGTTCATCCAACGTGCTTTTAATACTTTCACAACAACTTCGCCTTGCTCTTCTGCAAGCTGTGCAGTTGGTGCTAATGTTGATGATGCACAGTCACCGATTACGTATACATGCTCATCATCTGGTAAGTTCATATATTGTGTTACAACTGGGCGGTTAAACTTATCTTTTTCCGCTTCCATATCACGTACGATTTTCACTGGTTGTACACCAGCCGTCCATACGATTTCATCACACTTAATAATTTGGTCATGGTTATGCACTTCGCCTGGGCCTACAGCCGTTACGTTCGCTTTTGCAATTACTTCTACGTCATGCTTTTCAAACCATTGTTTAATGTATTCACTTAACTTCTCTGGGAAGTCACGTAAAATGCGGTGAGAACGGTCAAATAATTTAATGTTTAAATCTGAACGACTTTCACGTAATTCACTTGCTAGCTCAATCCCACTTAAACCAGCACCGATAATGCCGACTGTTGAGCCTGGTGGTAAACCACATAATTTTTCAAACGTGCTACGCGCTTTTGCGATTGTTTGGATACTATGTGTGTATTCTGGCGCACCTGGTACACCATGGTATTTATCTTCACAGCCTAAACCAATGACTAAATCATCATAATCAACGACTGTCCCGTCTGCTAATAATACTGTTTTTTCTTCACGATCAATTTTCACGATTTCCCCATAAACGTGCTTTAATCGTGCGTTATCTGGAAAGGCTACACGCACTTCCTTATCCGTTGATGTACCCGCAGCTAACGCATAAAATTCTGTTTTTAAGCTGTGGAATGGTGTGCGATCTACTAATGTAATTTGCACATCATTAGGTAAATTGTTTGGTAAAAGACGCAGTAAAACGCGCATATTACCATAGCCGCCACCTAATAATACTAAGTTTCGCATATTGTTCTGTTCTCCTTCGAAATTCATTGTTCACTATATTGTAACAAAGCTCAAGTATGAGTATATAACATTGTGATAACTTTCACAAGCGCTTTTACTTCTATTTGACGTAGAAAAAAAAACAGAGTAGCATAACGTATAGTGAGGTGAAAAATCCATGAATCCAATGGTGGAATTTTGCATTACGAACTTGGCAAATGGTGCACAAGACGTATATGACAAACTAGAATTAGACCCTAATGTCGACGTGTTAGAATACGGATGTTTAAGCTTTTGTACGGAATGTGCAGAAGGATTATATGCCGTTGTAAACGGTGACCTTGTAACAGGCAATGACGCAACCGATTTACTTCAAAATATTTATCAATATATCGAAGAAAACCCGATGTGGTAAATCGTTTACACATAAAAAAGCAACGGCGACATGACGTAGTAGTCTGTTCCCCGTTGCTTTTCTTTTTAATCACATTGAATCTTCAAGTGCCGCGTATGCATCCATATTTTCAACAAGAATGCTCGGTGGTTCTGGCTTATCAAATACTTCATGAGCAGGTGTAACGCCCGTGTTCACATGAATCGTATCGATCCCAAAACGAATCCCACTTAAAATGTCGGTATCATAATTGTCGCCAATCATGACCATGTCTTCTTTTTCAAAGCCATGCATATCTGCAATCAGCTCCAGCATGACTGGTGATGGCTTGCCAATATAAATCGGCGTAACACCTGTCACACCTTCTACAAGACGTGCTAGCGAACCGTTACCGGGTACAAAGCCGTTTTCATTTGGAAACTTCACATCGCCATTTGTTGCAATAAATACCGCTCCACTTTGCACCGTTAAACAAGCATTCGCTAATGTTGTATACGTTAATTCACGGTCAATGCCCATCATAAAAACATCCGCTTCAATCGTATCGACTACTTGTAAATCAAGTGCCTCCGCTGCTGTAAGAAGCCCATCAGACCCCATCAAACGAACGCGTGCCTCTGGATAATGTAACTTTACATATTGCGCCGTTGCCATTGCGCTTGAATACAGATGGTCAATTGGTGCTGTAATACCAATCGCCGCTAATGATGCTTGCAATTGTTCAGGTGTTTTCGATGAATTGTTCGTTACATAAAATGGCTCAATGCCACGAGCTTGTAAACGATGTATGTAACGTACCGCGCTTTCAATGGCAGACTTCCCTTTATAAACCGTACCGTCTAAATCAAAGCAATACGCCTTATATTGTTTCATCTATTCTTTCTCCGGTAAAAACGCTGATACAGGCCCTAATTCGTTTACTAAATAATCTTGTACAAGTCCTGAGAAGCGCTTTAATTGTGGTAAATTTTCGCTAAATACCGTATATACTTTATCGTTGTCCACCGCAATAAAATCACGCACAAGCATTTTGCGTAAATCAACAACTGCTTTTAATGGTGCTTCCATATCTGCTGGAATAACTTTTTCATCTAATAAAATATCAATAATATCATCATAGCTACCTGGGTCGCGCATTACGAAACCATCAATCATGACGTTTCCGACATCCATCATCGCTTCCATAGCATTGTGGGCAATGCGTTGTAACGCTAATTGTGCAACAGCGTCTGTTGTCCAATTGTCCTGTGCTTCAAAAATAGCTAAAATCTCATCTAAATGTTTACATGTTGCTGTAATTTTTGTACGATCTACGAAATACATAGTAGAATCCTCCATTTCCGACTCTTCCGAAATACCCCGCGCGTGAAATTTCAGTTGCGGCTCTTTTCCTTTCTATAGTACCATATCTGTAGAATTGGTAGGTGATGAAAAATGGAACGTTTTTTCTTGTATGATGACGTAGAAGATTCGAAAACGCGCTTTGTAAGCTTTACCGGTAGAAAACTGCGCTATGATTTAGCAATTGTGCAATCAAGTCGCTTCTTTGGCAAAGTATTGGTGCTCGATATGCAGATGGGTAATTTTGCTATTATGGGGCCTGATGATGTAGAAGAAGAAGGCTATATTGAGCACGTGTATAAACGTACGGAAGAAGAGGCTGAAGATTTACGTGAATACTTACGTGAATTATTAAATTAGTCGTTCGATATTGCAAAAGGCTGTGCTAACCGTCATTTTGACGTGTAGCACAGCCTTTCTCAGTTTTTATACACCTTACTGCTCTACATCAACCACTACTTCTGCTGGTGGAATAAAGGCATTTGTTGGCATCTCCAGTGATGGCGCTGATTCTGCTATCGCGCTATTGTCCTCCACCGCTTGAACCGATGCACTTTCAACTACAGGTGCTGCTACTTTCCCTACTTTACGCAGGACAAAATACGCACAACCAAAATTACAATACTCATACAAATAATCGGCAAGTGTACTAATTTTTGTATCAAATGATGCCTTTTGATTTTTATCTTCAAAAAAGCCTTTTAGTCGAAGCTGACCGTAGCCCCAATCGCCGACAATATAATCATATTTATTCAAAATTTCCGCATAGCGGCCATTAAAATCTTCCTGCTTAAAAGCATCGCGGTAATCTGTGATCAGCTCATACTCAAATCCATCTATTATTACCAAGCTTTTCACCTCATTAACTAATTTCGATTCGTTTTTCACCTTGGCGCTGACGCTCTTTCGCAGCCGCATTTACTTGCTCATCCGCATGATAACTACTACGAACAAGTGGGCCTGCTTCACAATGGCTAAAACCTTTATCCATTGCAATTTTACGTAGCTTGCCAAATTCAAGTGGTGAATAATATTTTTGTACAGCTAAATGCTTTTTCGTCGGCTGTAAATATTGACCAATCGTCATAATATCGACGTTGTTTGCACGTAAATCGTCCATTACTTCGATAATTTCTTCCCACGTCTCACCAAGACCAATCATTAATGATGATTTTGTTGGCACATCTGGTTGCATCTCCTTTGCACGACGTAAAAATTCAAGTGAACGGTCATATTTAGCACGCGCGCGAACTCTTGGCGTTAAGCGACGAACCGTTTCGATATTATGATTTAAAATATCTGGCTTCGCATCCATTAGCATTTGTAAATTTTCTTCAATTCCACCCATATCAGATGGTAATACTTCAATTGATGTAAAAGGCATACGGCGGCGAATCGCGCGCACCGTTTCAGCAAATACAGCTGCTCCACCGTCCTTTAAATCATCACGAGCTACTGCTGTTACCACAACATGCTTTAAATTCATTAACTCCACTGAATCTGCTACACGTTCTGGTTCTGCTAAATCAAGCTCATTTGGTAACCCCGTTTTCACTGCACAAAAACGACATGCGCGTGTACAAACTGCACCTAAAATCATAAATGTCGCCGTACGACGTTCTCCCCAGCATTCATGAATATTTGGACAACGTGCTTCCTCACATACAGTATGCAAGTTTTTTTCACGCATTAGTTTTTTCAAACCTTTGTACTCATCATTTGTATTCAGTTTAATTTTTAACCAATCCGGTTTTCGTAATTGCTCACTTTTTCCATTTGTTGGTTTACAAGATGTCATACTTCTTCCGCCCCCATTGTGTTAGTTGTATGTATCAATGAAGTCAATGTAACATACTTCCCACGCGCCAACAAGTGTTATAGCCGAATGTTTTTATACAAAAAAAGGAAACGAAAATGACGTCTCCTGTTGTAGCACACTATGTTTCCTCTGTTGTCGGAGAATAATTCAATTCCATCGACTCTATCATAACACCGGGTGCTTCATGTAAATTAATTTCATAAGTAGCCACGACCACCTGTTGATGCTCTTCAAAAATACGAATCCATGGCATCGCAGGAATCGTCGTATTTTGACGCGAAATAACGCCGCGACGACCATCCGATAGCTTTACGACGGTACCGTTTGGATAATGGACAACGGTACACTTTAACGCAGCAACCACTTTTGCGTCATACAATGTTCCTTTGCCATTTTCAATAATTTGTAAAGCTTTCACAGGCATCATTCTTGAACGATATACGCGTGTCGATGTCATCGCATCAAACACATCCGCTACAGCAATAATTTTGGCATACGGATGAATTTCAAAATCGACAAGCCCTCGCGGATAACCACTGCCGTCTAAACGCTCATGATGTTGGAATGCACAGTGCGCTACAATTAATGAGATGGAGTGCAAATTGCGTAAAATATCAAAGCCAAAGCGCGCATGCTGCTTCACTTCTTCAAATTCCTCATCTGTTAAACGCCCAGGCTTTTGTAACACGTCTGTTGAAATCATCATTTTCCCAACATCATGTAAAATCGCACCTAATCCGATAATGCGTAATTCATTCGCATTGTAACCAAGTTCTTGTCCCATTGCTAGTGCGTACATCGCGACTTGAAATGAATGCTGGTAAATATATTCGTCATATAAATAAGCATCCATTAATACCGTTAACATTTCTTCACTATTTAAAATAGATTGCAATAAATCTTCCACTAAAAAGTTCAGCATTTTCGTCTGTTGATCAAGCACATACGATGCTTTTTTCGGATCCATTTTGCGAATTTTTTGGAAGGAATCTGTAATGTTAGAAACGACCTTTTTTCGAACATGACTAGGTATAGACTCCTGAATTTCGATGCCTTTTGTCAGCTCATCATCAATATACATATATTTAATTTGCAGCTGCTTTAAGCGATTAATAATCGTAGGGGATACGGCTACACCTTGTTGCAGAAGCGGATGTCCTGCTTCATTCCATATCGTTCTTCCAATGATCATTCCTACTTTTAGAGCATCGATTGATATCAATCGCATCCCATCACGCCTTCCTCCCTAGTCATAAGTAACTAATCTCATTATATAGTTAATACCGTAAATAAGAAATATTTATTCAATCTTTACACAAATATTTTTTGTGCATAATGACGGAATATGTCTCGTAAAAAATACGGTAAAATATATTCTTTCTTTGCATATTTAAAACTTGGAAAGAAAAAGCCAAATGTATACATATCAAGTGTAATTAATTTATATACCTTTTGTGGCTCTACAACTTGCCCTTGCACTTCTAGCTCATGCTGCGCATTTAAATACATGCCGTAGTGAAGCATATTACCTAACACTACACCACGAAAACCTAACCCTTTCATTTCCTTCCGCGGCCATTCATCATTAAAGGACTGTAAATACGCTTCTTTTAACTGTGCGCCTGTTAACTCCACGACACATACATTAATTGGATGTGGCAGCACCTTATGCAAATCATACGCAGTAACAGCGCCTGCTTGTAAATCATACTTAAAAATGCCCGCATGGAACATGACACAATCACCATCCACTTGCTCAAATAGCGCTTTAGCAAAAAAGCGTGATAACTGCGAATGATGATACCACTCTTTATTAAAATACGTTGGCAACTCAAACAATATCTCGGTATGCTGCTGACGCGCAAGTTCGACTAATTGTGTATCAAAAGATGCGTCGTGCGGCTGCTGAGGGAGCTGTGAACAGTCTAATAATCGCTCATGTCGGGATACGACACTTTTCTTGTTGTGGTCGTAGCCAATCGTTAATTCACCAATGTATTGCCCGTACTTGCCACCGCCCGTTAACAGCACATCATTATGCATCTCGCCATGCAAAAATACATGGTGTGTATGCGCACCAAAAATAACAGTTAGCTCTGGACATTCTTGCGCTAACAATTCATCTTCCCGAAAGCCTAAGTGAGATAAGCACATCACAATATCAACATCGTGCTGAATGCGCTGCACCTCTTCTATAATCGCTTGACGTGGCTCAGTTGTTGTCCATCCGAGACGCTCATAAAAGACACGAAAATCTGCCGTTGCTGCGACGAAACCAATTTTTGTACCTTGCTTTGTTGTATAAATTGTAGACGGCTTTAACCACGCAGGGTCTTTGCCGTTTTTACTCGTTAAGTTCGCCACAATAACATCAAATTCAGCCTCATCATATAAATGTACCAAGTCGTCATGGTCTAATGTAATGCCTTCATTATTGCCAATCGTTGCGATATGATAGCCCGCATTATTTAACAGTTCGACATTTCCTTTTCCAAGTGTCGCCTCTGTAAAAAAGTTTGAGCGGTCCATATGGTCACCTAAGTCAATAACAATCGTGTCATGACCTAGCATATTCGCTTGCGCACGTGCCGTTTGAATAAACCGTGCCGTTTGTTGCCAATACGTAAAATGGCTATGTAAATCATTTGTATGTAGTATTTGAATAGTTTCAATCATGCCATCGAGCTCCTTTTATACGCTACCCATTATTCCAATAATAACAGAACGCACCCCCATAATGAGTAAAACGATACGCAAAATTATGACAAGTGTTTGCGATTGTAATTTTTTCGTCATGGCTGCGCCAAGCTTCCCACCGATGTACCCTCCAATCACCACGGGTAAGACATTTGCCCATGGAATATTGCCAAGCGTCATATGACTGCCTGCATTAATCAACGAGCTTAAAAAGACTAAAAACATCGACGTTGCAACCGCAATATGTGGTGGAAAATGAAATAGAATCAGCATCGCTGGCACAAGTAACGCGCCGCCACCAATGCCAAATAATCCAGACAACATCCCAACAAAAAATGACAGTACAATCGCAAAAGATATCGGATAGCCGTACGTAAACTGTTTGCCATTTGCATCGGTAAAATGGCGTACCTTACTACGACGAACAAACCAATGAATCGGTGTTAACTTATCACGCACAATCATAATCGTAGCTAATGTGATTAACAACACACCAAAAAATAAATGGAATGAATCTTTATCAAAATACCCATTTAATAGCGCGCCAACTACAACGCCCGGCGCTGCGCCAACAAAAAAGGTCAGCCCTGCCTTATAGTCGACAAGCCCTGATTTCATATACGACATACTCGACCCAAGCCCTGTAAAAATCATCATCATGACCGATAAAGCAACGGCAGATTGCGGTGTTAATGTCGCTATCCACGTTGTATGCTCACTCACATATAAAGAGCCAGGGACAAGTATCACACCGCCCCCAAGCCCTAATAACGCGCCTAAAAACCCTGCACAAATAGCAATTAATGCTAGCACCACTACGCCCATTAAAAATCTCCTTCAAACAAACCGATTTGTTTCGGTGATAAATGTGTATACTCAATATTCATCATCTCTTGGAATTGCTTCGCATTTTTCGCTGCATGCCCACCTGAGTTATTGTTGAAAATCACAAATACATCATTCGCTTGCTTCATCAACGTTTCAGTATGTGCTACAAGCTGCTGTAACTCTTCTTCATTATAATCATACAGAGTACGCACTTTACGCCAATCTGCTGCATTTCCAATATTGCGCCAGCCGTGCAAATTACGCCCGTGCAAACGGAAAAATGCTTTTGGAGCCGTCGCTACAGGCACAAGTGGTACTGAACCACTGCCTGCTTGTGGCTCATCACACACAACATGAATAAACTGCTGATTACGTAAAAACTGAAGCGTCCCTTCACGGTATTTGTCTTGATACCACGTTTCATTACGAAACTCAATCGCTACTGGGTAATCTGCTAATTGCTGGCGCAAATAACGTAAATACGTAATATTTTGCTTTTGACAGTCAAACCATGGTGGAAACTGTGCTAAGACGCAGCCTAGCTTGCCATGCTTTACAAATGTATCAAGCGCTGTACGATAGGCATTAAACATATCATTTTTCGTTTCAAATGGATTATTTTCTCCGCGCTGATGTCCCGTAATTCCTTGATACGCCTTTACGATAAATTGAAATTTATCGGGTGTTTCACTGCACCACTTATCGACATTCTCTGGGCGCGGAATAGCATAAAAGGACGTATCTAATTCCACACATGGAAAATGCCCGCTATAATCGAATAATTTATCACGCGCGGCTGTTGCCTCACTATATAATAACGGATGGTCACTCCATCCTGTCGCACCAATATAAATCAAAAAATCACCTCTCTTTAATAATAGGAGAAAGTGTCCTTTTTCGCAAAGAACAGATAAAAAAGCCCCCATGCATACGCATGAGGGCTTGTAAGGTTGTGTCGGAATTATCCGATAGAACCTTCCATTTCGAACTTGATTAAACGGTTCATTTCTACCGCGTATTCCATTGGTAATTCTTTTGTGAATGGCTCGATGAAGCCCATTACGATCATTTCTGTCGCTTCTTCTTCAGAAATACCACGAGACATTAAGTAGAATAATTGCTCTTCAGATACTTTTGAAACTTTCGCTTCGTGCTCTAAAGAAACTTGGTCGTTTAACATTTCGTTGTATGGAATTGTATCAGATGTTGATTCGTTATCCATGATTAAAGTATCACACTCGATGTTCGCGCGTGCACCTTTAGCGTTTTTACCGAATTTCACTTGACCTAGGTAAGTTACTTTACCGCCTTGTTTGGCAATCGATTTAGAAACGATTGTTGAAGACGTGTTTGGCGCTAAGTGAATCATTTTTGCACCAGCATGTTGGTGTTGACCTTTACCAGCAAGTGCGATAGATAATGTCATACCACGTGCACCTTCACCTTTAAGGATACATGCAGGGTATTTCATTGTTAATTTAGAACCGATATTACCATCGATCCATTCCATTGTACCACCAGCTTCTACAACTGTACGTTTTGTAACTAAGTTGTATACGTTATTAGCCCAGTTTTGGATTGTTGTATAACGGCAGTAAGCATCTTTACCAACGATAATTTCTACTACAGCTGAGTGTAAAGAGTTCGTTGTGTAAACTGGTGCTGTACAACCTTCTACGTAGTGTACAGAAGCTTCGTCATCAACGATAATTAATGTACGCTCGAATTGACCCATGTTTTCAGAGTTAATACGGAAGTACGCTTGTAATGGCGTATCCACTTTAATACCTTTTGGTACGTAAATGAATGATCCACCAGACCACACTGCAGAGTTAAGTGCAGCGAATTTGTTATCTGTGTAAGGAATTACAGTACCCCAGTATTTCTTGAAAATTTCTTCGTTTTCTTTTAACGCTGAATCCGTATCTTTGAAAACGATACCCATATCTTCAAGGTCTTGCTTCATGTTGTGGTAAACTACTTCTGATTCGTACTGTGCAGATACACCTGCTAAGTACTTTTGCTCGGCTTCAGGAATACCTAATTTATCAAATGTTGCTTTGATTTCTTCTGGTACTTCATCCCAAGACTTTTGCGTTGCTTCAGATGGCTTTACGTAGTACGTAATTTCATCAAAGTTTAATGATGAAAGGTCTCCACCCCATTGAGGCATTGGCATTTCATAGAATTTGTGTAGAGCTTTTAAGCGGTAGTCTAACATCCACTGTGGCTCTTCTTTCATATTTGAAATTTCACGAACGATTTCTTCAGTTAAACCACGTTCTGAACGGAAAATTGATACGTCCTTGTCATGGAAACCATATTTGTAATCGCCGATATCTGGCATTTTTTTCGCCATGTTGTTCTCCTCCGTTCGATTTCAATTACTCTCCAGTCGTAAGGGACACATGCCCCTTACTTGTATAGAGAAATCGATATTCTTATTCTTGTACGCCCTTTTGCATTGCTTTCCATGATAGCGTCGCACATTTAATACGCGCTGGGAACTTTGCAACACCTTGTAATGCTTCCACATCACCTAGGTCGAATTTTTCGTCATCATATTCTTCGCCAAGCATCATTTGAGAGAAAATCTCCGCAAGCTCGTTTGCCTCTTCGACTTTTTTCCCTTTAATGATTTGCGTCATCATAGATGCTGAAGACATTGAAATTGAACAGCCTTCACCGTCAAATTTTGCATCTTTTACAATGCCGTCTTCTACTAATAACGTTAAGTGGATACGATCTCCACACGTTGGGTTATTCATATCAATCGTTACACTTGTATCATCTAAAGCCCCTTTATTACGAGGGTTTTTATAATGATCCATAATCACTGAGCGGTATAGTTGATCTAAATTATTAAAAGACATCGTTGAAATACTCCTTCGCCGTACGCAATCCTGCAACAAGCTTGTCAATATCCTTCTCATCGTTGTACACGTAGAAGCTTGCACGAGCTGTTGCCGACACATTTAACCATTTCATTAGCGGTTGAGCACAGTGATGACCAGCACGAACGGCAACACCGTTCATATCTAGTACCGTCGCGACATCGTGTGGGTGAACATCATCTAAATTGAATGTCACTAAACCACAACGTTTATTCGCATCACGTGGTCCGTAAATCACAAGGCCATCAATTGTTTCAAGTTGGTCCATTGCATAAGCTGCTAATGCATGCTCATGTGCTGCGATATTATCAAGGCCGATTTCCTCTAAAAAGTCGATAGCTGCACCAAGACCTACTGCACCTGCAATAATGGGTGTACCACCTTCAAATTTCCAAGGAAGCTCTTTCCATGTTGCATCGTATAAACCTACGAAATCAATCATTTCTCCGCCAAACTCAACTGGTTCCATATTTTCAAGGATTGCTTGTTTACCATATAGTACACCAATACCCGTAGGAGCGCACATTTTATGCCCAGAGAAAGCAAGGAAATCACAGTCTAAATCTTGTACATCAATGCGTAAATGTGGTGCGCCTTGCGCTGCATCTACTACCATGATGGCACCGTTTTCGTGTGCGATTTGTGTTACTTCTTTGATCGGGTTAATGCTGCCCATAACGTTTGAAGCCATACCCATTGCTACGATTTTCGTATTTGGTGTAATTTGTTTACGGACATTTTCTAATGTAATTGTGCCGTCTGCTTCTAAATCAATGTATTTTAACACCGCGCCTGTTGCCTTTGCAGCTTGCTGCCAAGGAATTAAGTTCGCATGGTGCTCCATATACGTAATGACAATTTCATCGCCTTCTTTTAAGTTTTGACGTGCGTAACCGCTCGCCACTAAGTTAATTGAAGTCGTTGTTCCACGTGTGAAAATAATTTCTTTTGTTGATGTTGCGTTAATGAATTTACGTACTTTATCACGAGCACCTTCATACGCATCCGTTGCGCGATTCCCTAAAGAATGCACGCCACGGTGAACGTTTGAGTTATCTAGCTCATAATAGTTTTTCACAGCTTCAATGACCTGAATTGGCTTTTGTGAAGTTGCTGCGCTATCAAGATAAACAAGCGGATGCCCGTTTATTTCTTGATTTAAAATTGGGAAATAGCTTTTAATGTCTTTTAGCATTATCGAACTTTCCTTTCGATAACCTCCGTCAGCTGCTTTTTAACGCCTTCGATTGGCAGATTATTTACAACTGGCGCAAGGAATCCGTGAATTACAAGGCGCTCTGCTTCTGCTTGTGAAATACCACGGCTCATTAAGTAGTAAAGTTGAGCTGGGTCAACACGACCAACAGATGCTGCGTGTCCTGCTGTTACATCGTCTTCATCAATTAAAAGGATTGGGTTAGCATCGCCACGTGCGCCTTCAGAAAGCATTAATACGCGAGACTCTTGCTCTGCATTTGCTTTTGTACCGCCGTGCATAATGTGACCAATACCGTTAAAGATTGATTGCGCTGAATCCTTCATTACACCGTGTTTTAAAATTTGACCATCAGAGTTTTTACCCCATTGGCGAATTAACGTTGTGAAGTTTAATTTTTGAGAACCTGTACCAACTGTTACCATCTTGAAGTCAGATGTAGAGTTGTCACCAACTAAGTTCGTTGTGTTTTCATAAATTGTATCTGAATCTGTCATTAAACCTAATGCCCAGTCGATTTTCGCATCACGTTCAGCGTGACCACGACGGTTCATATAAGCTGTGAAGCCGACAGTTAAGTTATCCACTGCACCGAATGTAACTTGCGCGTTATCTTTTGCAATTACTTCTGTTACAACGTTTACTAAACCTTTTGCTTCTTCTACAGTAGAGATATACGTTTCAACATATGTTACTGCTGAAGATTCTTCTGCCACTACTAATACGTGGTTGAATAAAGAAGCTTCTGCATTGTCGTGTACGAATACTACTTGAATTGGCTCTTCCACTACTACGTTACGTGGTACGTATACGAATACACCACCGTTAACAAGTGCAGCATGGTAAGCTGTTAATTTATGCTCATCTACTTTTACAGCAGTTGTCATGAAATATTTTTCAACTAAGTCAGCGTGATCGCGAACTGCAGTTTGAATATCTGTAATAATTACACCTTTTGCTTGTAATTCTTCTGAAATACGTGTGTATGCAGGTGTGTTGTTGCGTTGGATATAAAGGTTAGCTTGCTCTGCATCTACTACTGCCTTTACCGCTTCTGGTAACTCATCTAATGAAGCGTATGCTGCGCTTTCCACAGTGTGTGCTGGGAAATCGATGAAGTTCCATTTTGTAATATTTGTGCGATCAGGTTTTGGGAAGTTTAACGCAGTCGCTTGCTCTAATGCGTTAGCGCGGAAGTCAGCGAATGCTTGTGGCTCTCCGTGTTGTTGTGAGAACGCGCGAACTTCTTCTACCGATAACGCTAATTTTGTTTCAACCGTCATCTTGAACGTCCTCCTTAAATTATGCTTCTTCTGTTACTGCGTCTGCGTCTTCGATACCTAATTCAGCTTTAATCCACTCGTAACCTTCAGCTTCTAGTTTTTGAGCTAATTCTTGGCCACCAGATTTAACTATTTTACCTTGCATCATTACGTGAACGTAGTCAGGTGTGATGTAGTTAAGTAAACGTTGGTAGTGAGTGATCATTAAGCAGCCGAAACCTTCGTCGCGCATTTCGTTGATCCCTTTAGATACTACTTTTAATGCGTCGATATCTAAACCAGAATCGATTTCATCTAAAATACCGAAAGTTGGTTTAATCATCATCATTTGTAAAATTTCGTTACGTTTTTTCTCACCGCCAGAGAAGCCTTCGTTTAAGTAACGTTGCGCCATTTCTTCTGGCATTTCTAAGAAGTCCATTGTTTTGTCTAATTCTTTGATGAATTTCATTAATGAAATTTCATCGCCTTCTTCACGACGTGCATTGATTGCAGAACGTAAGAAGTCAGCGTTTGTTACGCCAGCGATTTCTGATGGATATTGCATCGCAAGGAATAAACCTGCTTTTGCACGCTCATCAACTTCCATTTCTAAAACGTTTTCGCCATCAAGGAAAACTTCACCTTGTGTTACTTCATATTTAGGGTGACCCATAATTGCTGAAGCTAACGTTGATTTACCAGTACCGTTAGGACCCATGATTGCGTGTACTTCGTTTGTATTAATTGTAAGGTTTACACCTTTTAAAATCTCTTTACCGTCGATTTCAACGTGTAAATCTTTAATTTCTAAAGTTGCCATTATTATACCTCCGTATATGTTCATTATGAGAGAAATGCCCCTCATTTATCATCATTCACAATCTTAACTGAAAAGCAAAGTCAATGCAACAAATTAGAATCATTTTAATGTAAGAGTTTTTAAATTTTCTGCTTGCCTATGCAAAATAATTATACATATCACAGTAATAACAAGGATTTGGTGATTTTCCATGAACTTCATATTTTCAATAAGAATCACCTAATTGAGAATTAATTTCACTAATTGTGCATGTTTTTTAAACGTTGCTATCATTTTACTTATCATAATGCCTTCCGCTTCGAACATTTGCTATGGAACGCTAAAGAAGCAGCCTACGTGTTTATACGTAGACTGCTCAATCTATTAGAAAGAGGCGATACTTTGGGGGTAATGCCTCGTTTCTACCTATTAGATATGTTACAGAGACACAACTTCCTTCGCTAAAAACGTATGGATAGCTGCTGCGGCTTCGCGTCCTTCACGAATCGCCCATACTACTAAACTTTGTCCGCGGCGCGCATCTCCTGCTGTAAATACGCCTGGCACTGTCGTTTGGTAATCTTTAATTGTTGCTGCGACACGATTATTAATTAGCTCTACGCCAAATCGTTCTGGTAAGCTGCGTTCTACACCTTCGAAGCCGATTGCTACAAAGACATAATCTACAGGCCATACTTTTTCTGTACCTGGCAGCTCTTTAAAGTAATGGAAGCCGTCTTCACCTAAGATTTTTTCCATATAAATTGTGTGTAACTCTTTAATGTTGCCCTCTGTATCTGAGACGATTTTTTCCGTCTGGATACAATATTCACGTGGGTCACGTCCTAATTTCGCGTCCACTTCTTCGTAAGCATAATCAAATGTAAAAATGCTTGGGTCTTTTGGCCACATCGTTTCTTCTGTACGTGCATTTGGTAATTTTGGATGCTTACCAAACTGGACAACCGATTTACAGTTTTGACGAATCGCTGTTGCGACACAGTCTGCACCTGTATCACCACCACCGATAATGATAACGTTTTTCCCTTCTACATTCATCGCTTGCCCATCTTCAAAGTTTGAACGCACATAACTCTTTGTTACGCTCGTTAAATAATCCATCGCTAGTACCACACCGTTGCCTTCTGAGCCTTCAATACGTAACTCACGCTGCTTTTGCGCACCTGTCGCAAGTAATACGGCATCATACTGTGCGCGAAGTTCCTCCGCTGTAATGTCAACACCGACTGTTGTGTTGTACACAAAATCAATACCTTCTTGCTGTAACAAACGAATACGACGCTCAATAACTTCCTTTTCAAGCTTCATATTCGGAATACCATACATTAATAAGCCACCAGCTCGGTCATCGCGCTCATATACCGTTACGCTATGACCTTGTTGATTTAACTCGTCCGCTGCCGCTAAACCAGCCGGACCTGAACCGATAATCGCCACCTTTTTCCCTGTGCGAGTACGCGGAACACGTGGCATTACCCAACCTTCTTCAAAGCCTTTATCAATAATCGAACGTTCAATAGATTTAATGGCTACAGCGGGTTCATTAATACCGAGTACACATGAGCTTTCACAAGGCGCTGGACAAACACGCCCTGTAAACTCTGGGAAATTATTCGTTAAATGTAAACGGTCTAACGCTTCCTTCCACTGTCCACGGTATACTAAGTCGTTCCACTCGGGAATAACATTGTTGATTGGACACCCTGCTGCTGTACCACGAATTTCAATCCCCATATGGCAAAATGGTGTGCCACAATCCATACAACGTGCACCTTGTGTTTGCAAATCTTTATCCGATAGGCGTGTCGCATACTCTCCAAAATGCTCGATACGCGCTAATGGTGGTTGTTCTTTCGTTTTTTGTCGTTTATATTCGATAAATCCTGTTGGTTTTCCCACAGTGAACCCCTCCTTAATTACTTGAAGCTGCGTATTGTGTGCCTGTCGCTTTTGCAAACGCTTGTAGTGCCGCTTCTTTTTCTGTTGCCCCTTGCATTTTGAAGTATTCCATTTGGTCTAGCATGTCTTGGTAATCTGTCGGTACGACTTTGACAAAACGTTTCACCGTATTATCCCAATCCGCTAGTACATCTAACGCTTTGTTACTGCCTGTCATATTTAAGTGCTCAATAATTAATTGACGCACAACTTCTTTTTCAACGTCTAATTCTAACTGTTCAAAGCGAATCATCTCCATATTACATACCGCTTTAAAACTTTCTGCGTTTGTCGGTAGGACGTACGCAATACCACCTGACATACCTGCTGCAAAGTTTTTACCTGCATCTCCTAAAATAACGACTTTGCCACCTGTCATATACTCTAAACCGTGGTCGCCAATCCCTTCAACGACAACGTGTGCCCCTGAATTACGTACCGCAAAACGATGCCCTGCACGTCCATTCATAAACACCTTACCGCTCGTTGCTCCGTATAAGCAGACGTTACCACCGATAACGTTTTTCTCTTGCTCACCTTTAATTGGTGCAATCGCGGCAAGCTTACCACCTGATAAGCCTTTACCGAAGTAGTCATTCACATCGCCCGTACATGTCATGGTCATACCACGTGGGATAAATGCGCCAAAGCTTTGCCCTGCTGGACCTGTAAAATGCAGTTTTAACGTATCTTCTGGCAAGCCTTTTTCACCGTATTTACGTGAAATTTCACTACCAACGATTGTTCCAACAACACGGTCTGTATTTTTAATTGGGAACGATAACTCTACTTGTTCCCCATTTTGAATCGCTGGTTGTACAGCGTCGAATAAACGAGTCATATCAAAGCTTTCCGCAATAAAGTGATTTTGCTCTTCTTGCTTCGTACGGACACCATCTACTTGATGTAATAACTTCGATAAGTCAAGCTGCGATGCTTTCCAGTGTGCTTGTGCGCGTTCGCTTATTTGCAGCACATCTGTACGTCCAACCATTTCTTCTACCGTACGGAAGCCTAAGCTTGCCATAATTTCACGCATTTCTTGTGCGATAAAGCGCATATAGTTCACGATATGGTCTGCTGAACCAGTAAACTTCGCACGTAACTCTGGGTTTTGTGTTGCTACACCGACTGGACATGTATCTAAATGACATGCACGCATCATAATACAACCCATTACGATTAATGGTGCTGTCGCGAAGCCGTATTCCTCAGCACCAAGTAATGCTGCCATCACCACATCTTTACCCGTCATTAACTTGCCATCTGTTTCAAGTGTGACACGCTCACGTAGACCATTTAACATTAATGTTTGGTGCGCTTCTGCTAATCCTAATTCCCACGGCAATCCTGTATGTTGAATCGACGTTTTCGGTGACGCACCTGTACCACCATCGTAGCCTGATACAACGATGACATCTGCTGCACCTTTTGCTACACCAGCTGCAATTGTACCTACACCTGCTTTTGATACAAGTTTTACCGAAATGCGTGCATGACGGTTCGCATTTTTTAAATCATGAATTAATTGTGCCATATCTTCAATTGAATAAATGTCATGGTGCGGTGGTGGTGAAATTAAGCCAACACCTGTTGTTGAACCACGTACATCGGCTACCCATGGATACACTTTATTACCTGGTAACTGACCACCTTCACCTGGCTTTGCACCTTGGGCCATTTTAATTTGTAGCTCGTCCGCATTTACAAGATAATGTGATTTTACTCCGAAACGCCCTGATGCAATTTGTTTAATGGCACTACGGCGGTCATCACCATTTGCATCTTTTGTAAAGCGCGCTGGGTCTTCCCCACCTTCACCTGAATTTGAACGAGCGCCTAAACGGTTCATCGCAATCGCTAATGTTTCATGCGCCTCTTGTGATAGTGAACCAAATGACATCGCACCTGATTTAAAGCGTTTCACGATGCTTTCAATTGGTTCTACATCATCAATTGAAATTGCTGTGCGCTCACTAAAGCTAAATAAATTACGTAGGAAACCTAAGCTCTCCTCATTGGCCATCTCTGAGAACATACGGTATAGGCCAATATCATTTTTTCGTGCTGCCCATTGCAGTGTGTGAATTGTTTTCGGATTAAATGCGTGGTGTTCACCATTTGCGCGCCACTGAAATTGAGAGCCTGACTCTAGCTCATCTGTCGTTGCATGTGCTACTGCAAAACGACGTTTCGCCTCTTCACCAATCGTTGTTAAGTCGATACCATCAATTTGAGATGCTGTACCTGTGAAATGCTCATCAATCACTTCTTTTGCAATACCTACCGCTTCAAAAATTTGTGCACCTCGGTATGATTGCACCGTTGAGATCCCCATTTTTGACATTACTTTGACAACACCTTCACTTGCCCCTTTACGGAACTTGCGCACCGCTTTGTCATAATCAATGTCTAAGTGACCGTTTGTAATAGCTTCTTGAATCGTTGCATATGCTAAGTACGGGTGAATCGCATCAACACCAAAGCCGATAAGTGCTGCGAAATGATGTACCTCACGTGCTTCTGCTGAGTGAGCAATTAAGCTCACTTGTGTACGTTTTCCTGTACGCACTAAATATTGATGTAAGCTACTTACTGCTAACAACATCGGAATTGTCGGCGTTTTCGGATTGTCTAACTCGTCCGTTAATACGAGTAATGTCACACCTTGTGCAATTGCCGCATCCGCTTCTTGACGAATACGTACTAACTCTTTATCTAAATCTTCGGTAAATTGAAGTGAGATGGCCGTACCTTGGAAATCAAGCTCAATATTTGACGTAATTTGGTCGAACTCTCCAGACGTTAACACCGGTGCATCGAGTAAAATTCGCTTTGCATTGTCGGCTGTTGGATGTAATAAATCCCCCTCAGCACCAAGCATCGTCATTGTCGATGTCACGATATGTTCACGAATAGAGTCAATTGGTGGGTTCGTTACTTGCGCAAATAATTGCTTGAAATAATTAAATAATGATTGTGGGCGGTCTGATAACACAGCAAGCGGTGTATCATTCCCCATTGAGCCAAGTGGGTCTTTCCCTTCTTTTGCAAGTAGCACAATATACTTTTGAACATCTTCAAATGTATAGCCATATACTTTTTGACGCAGTGTTAATTCTTCAATGCGCGCTGGTACTTCCTCTTGTGATTTCACAGTCAGTAAGTTTTGCTCTAACCAATCTGCATATGGATGCGCCGCTGCCATTTCTGTTTTCAACTCATCATCTGACACAATTTTACCTGCTTCTAAGTCGATTAATAGCATACGTCCTGGTGCAACGTTTTCTTTGTACACCACTTCGTCCTCTGTCACGTCAACAACACCTGTTTCTGACGAGAAGATGATATGGTCATCTGTCGTTACGTAATAACGTGCTGGTCGTAAGCCGTTACGGTCTAAAATGGCACCAATTTGTTTGCCATCTGTGAAACAAATTGCAGTTGGTCCATCCCATGGTTCCATTAAGCTTGCATGGTATGAGTAAAATGCTTTTTTGTCGTCTGCAATATGTGGATTTTCTGTCCATGGCTCTGGAATTAACATCATCGCTGTGTGCGCTGGTGTACGTCCTGCTAACACGAAAAATTCAAATGCGTTATCAAGCATCGATGAATCCGAACCTGATGTATCAATGATTGGTAGTAATTTTTGTAAGTCGTCACCAAATGCTTCTGACACGAAACGTTGTTCACGTGCGCGCATCCAGTTAATATTGCCGCGTAATGTGTTAATCTCACCGTTGTGGATAATGTAGCGGTTCGGGTGGGCACGTTGCCAGCTTGGGAATGTGTTTGTAGAGTAGCGAGAGTGTACCAGTGCGAAAGCTGATACAAAATCTTCATGCTGTAGGTCTTCGTAGAATGTGCGTACTTCTTCTGGATTTAAAAGCCCTTTAAATACCATTGTACGGCTTGACATACTTGGGCAGTAGAATGTAAATCCTTGCTGTGTTGCCCAATGCTCAACTTGTTTGCGGATGATATATAATTTACGCTCGAACGCTAGGTCTTCCACCCCAACTGCACCGATAAATAATTGGCGAACGAACGGTGCTGTTTCTTTTGCACTTTTGCGTAAAGGCGTTGCATTTGTCGGAGCTGTGCGCCATCCGATTAATTGCTGCCCTTCTTCTGCGATTAATTCGTTAAATTTCGCTTCAATTTGTAGGCGTTCTTGTTCGTTTTGCGTAAAGAAGATTTGTGCTACACCATACTTACCACGTTCTGGTAAACTAAACTGTGTCACATGCTTTGTAAAGTACATATGTGGAATCTCCACCATGATGCCCGCGCCATCTCCTGTGCCATCTCCACCACGACCTGCGCGATGCTCTAAACGACATAACATTTCTAAACCTTTCAACACGATGTCATGTGATGGAATGCCTTTAATATTGGCATACATCCCGATACCACATGCGTCATGCTCATTTCCTGGATTATATAAACCTTGCTGTTCTGGATATTGATGAAAAGTCATTGTAAATCCCCCCAAAGTTTCTGTACGGTTTTCGTATTCTCATTTTAAAGTTTTCAAATTCATATAAACAATATATAATTTGGATAGAAACTATCTGAAAATTAGATTAATGAGGTGAAAAGTCTTGGAATTACGCCAATTACGTTACTTCGTTGAGGTAGCTGAACGTGAACATATTTCTGAAGCTGCTGAACATTTACATGTCGCGCAATCCGCGATTAGCCGGCAAATTGCCAATTTAGAGGACGAATTAGGAACGGCATTATTTGAACGAATCGGACGTAACGTCAAACTCACGCCCGTAGGTAAAATCTTTTTAGAGCACACATTAACCGCTCTAAAAGCAATTGACTTTGCCGAAAAACAAGTCGAGGAATTTTTAGACCCGACAAAGGGAACGATTAAAATTGGTTTCCCAACAAGTTTAGCTAGCTATTTACTCCCAACCATCATTTCTGCGTTTAAACGTGAATACCCTGATATTTCTTTCCAATTACGCCAAGGCTCCTATCGATTTTTAATTGAGTCTGTCAAAAATCGTGAAATCAATTTAGCCTTTTTAGGACCGTTACCACCAAAAGATGAAATGATTGAACCAGTCGTGCTGTTTAGTGAAAATATTTCTGCGCTACTGCCTGCCAATCATCGTCTCGCCAAAGAAAAAAGCATTAACTTAATTGATTTAAAGGACGAGGATTTTGTGCTCTTCCCCGAAAATTATATTTTGAATAAAGTAGCTGTCGATGCTTGCCGTTCTGTTGGATTTATCCCTAACATTACGTCTGTCGGCGAAGATATGGATGCCATTAAAGGGCTTGTTGCAGCAGGCGTTGGCGTCAGCTTATTACCCGAAAGTTCATTTTACGATTCAACGCCGCGCTTTACGACGAAAATTCCAATTGCTCTGCCGTCTATCCGCCGAACAGTTGGCATTATTTCACCGTTAAATCGTGAACTTGCACCGTCTGAAAAAGTGTTTTTAGAATTTGTAAATAGCTTTTTCTCTCGCTTAAGTCAGTTCCAGTAATCGTTATTTTATATGGGTAACATACATTTTCCACCGATAAAACGCTTAACTTTTAGTAAAAATTTGATTATTGAAACTACAAAAGAGACCGGGACAGACCTCTATTTCTGATGAAAATAGGTGCATTGAGATGATAAGAATTTGCGGGTGCGTCTTGACACAAGCGGCGACTTCAGCAGGAATAGCAATGTTTTTCTGCGACGAGTAACCGCAGGAGCATGCGCTTGAGACTACAGGCTCAAGCCATGCCTGCGAAACGCGTCTGCTATGTGGCGTAGCACCAAAAGCAAAAAATATCCTTCAGCAGTTGTCGTTGCTGAAGGATATTTCGCTCTGTCCGAAACGCTTCGTTTTATCTCACATTCCTCTTTTTAATGCCTTTGCTAGCTTCCTCGATATACTTGATAATTCCACGGAGAAACAATGAGTGGAATATGATAATGCTCTTGTTCATCTGAAATTTGAAAGCGTACAGGAATGTCACTTAAAAAATGTGGCTGCGCTAACGTAACACCTTGCGCTTCAAAATATGTATCAACTGAAAATGTCAGCTCATATTTCCCAGTAACCGCCTGTTCAAAAATTGGTGTGTCACAACGCCCTTGTGCATTTGTTTCAACCGTTTTTACCGTTTCCCAATGCCCCTCTACATACATCGAGGCTGTAATTTTCACCCCACTTGCTGGTCGTCCGTGATAAACATCTAGCACATGCGTTGTAATCGTCGTCATACACTCACCCCCACAATATCATCAAAACGGAAACGAGCAATTTGAATGACTTGTGCCAATGCTTCTGCAAACTCCGCTTGCCTTGTATTCGTTAAACGCTGCTGCATTAGCGCATAAATGGTATCAGCACTTTTCCCCTTTACTGCTACGATAAATGGGAAGCCAAACGTCTCTTCGTACGCTTTATTCACACGCTGAAAATTTGTATATTGCTCCTGTGTCAGCTGTTTCAAGCCTGCTTGTTGCTGCTCCGCTACAGAATGATTCGTCATTTGAATATTCGCACCTAAGCTTGGGTGTGCTTGTAGAAGCGCTACTTGCTGTGCCTCTGTTAGCTGCTGTACTTCATTAACGAACGCTTGAAATAATGTTTCTGCATCGGTATACTGCGCTCGTTCAAATACTTGTTCAACGATATATGATGAGTTTTCAAAAATATGTTCAAATTGCTGTGCTGTATACATGCCCAAATCCCCCTATACGTGTGCCATCGCCTCGTCTTTTAACTGTTGCTCTTTCACTTCTTTTGTTACTTTGTTTGCCTTTAGTCCACCAAGTGCAACATTTAAGAAAATCGCTGCTAAGCTTCCTGTAATAATGCCATCTGATACTAATGTTTTAATGCCTGATGGTAAGCCGGCAAATAATTCTGGTACAACTGTTGCGCCTAATCCTAATGATACTGCACACGCTACGATTAAAAGATTACGGTTATCATTAAAATCTACTTTGATCAACATTTTGATTCCTGATGACACAACCATTCCGAACATAACAACCGTTGCACCGCCTAATACTGGCGTCGGAATTAATGTCGCAAGTGCTGCAATTTTTGGCACTAAGCCTAATACAATCATAATACCGCCTGCACATACTGTAACGGATAATTTTTTCACACCGGACATTTGAACAAGCCCGACATTTTGTGCGAATGTGTTATACGGAAATGCGTTAAATAAACCACCTAAGACGAATGCCATACCTTCTGCGCGGTAGCCGTTACGTAATTCTTTTTTCGTTAAGTCACGACCTGTAATGCCACCGAGCGCTAAAAATGCGCCTGTTGATTCAATCATCACGACAATACCTACAAGAATCATCGTTAAAATTGGTACGATTTCAAATGTTGGTGTTCCGAAGAAGAAAGGTGCGGGCATATGAAACCAAGAAGCACTTGATACGGTTGCGAATGAAATTGGTTTGATGAAAACCGCATATAAAACTGTGCCGATAATGATACCAGCTAATACGGATACAGAGCGTAAAAACCCTGTGAAGAAGTTGTTAAGGAATAAAATAATCGCTAATACTGTAATCGAAATGAGGAGGTTTTCCAAAGCACCAAAGCTTTCACTATTTGCGCCGCCAGCCATGTTTTTCATGCCTGTTGGAATTAATGATAAACCGATAATTAATACGACTGTGCCCGTTACAACGGGTGGGAAGAAACGTAGAAGTTGACTAAAGAAACTTGCACCGATAAACATAACAATACCTGTTACAATAATGGCTCCATATATGGCCGTAATACCGTACGTATTACCAATCGCAATCATCGGTGTTACAGCAACGAATGATGTGCCGAGTACAACGGGTAAACCAATGCCGAAGTATTTATTTTTCCACATTTGAAGCAATGTGGCGATACCACATGTCACTAAGTCGATGGAAATTAAATAGGCAAGCTGTGTCGGTGTTAATCCGAGTGCGCCACCGACGATAATTGGTACGAGCATCGCTCCTGCATACATCGCTAAAACGTGCTGTAACCCTAATGAAAATGTTTTGCCTGGTGATAAAGCTGTATCTTTCATAAATGATTCCTCCGTTCCTGTCATTCAATTTGATAGCTTTATCATAAACACCACAACGCCCTACGTCATTGTGCATATTCACTAATCTACTTTATATATTTCGCACATTTTTCACAAAACACACATTTGAGATGTTATTTTTTCTAACATAAAAAAAATAAAAATGGATACGCGCACACAGGCACGTATCCATTTCGCTGATCATTTATTCCTTGCCAACCGGCACAACTGCGCCGTCCCACTCTTCTAAAATGAAGTCAGCAATTTCATCTGATTGTAACACTTCTACTAAACGTTTAAGTGCTTCATCGTTCTCTTTTTCTTTTGTCGTTGCAATCACGTTTACATATTCAGAAGCGCCGCCTTCAATTGCAATTGAATCGTTTACTGGGCTAATACCAGCGTCGATTGCGAAGTTTGAGTTAATCACAACTGCATCGCCTTCTTCATTGTTATAAAACGTTACAAGCATTTCTGGAGATGCTTCCGCTTCAATCACTAAATTTTTCGGATTTTCCACGATGTCATCTAATACCGCTTCTGATTTCGTTACAGCAGGGTCTAATGTGATTAAACCGCTTGCTTCAAGAAGTGATAACACACGTCCTTGCTCTGCAACAGAGTTCGACATAATAATTGTGCCGCCTTCTGGAATATCATCGATTGACTCGTATTTTTTCGAGTAAATCGCCATTGGTTCTACGTGTACACCACCGATGCTCACGAAGTCATAGCCGAACTCTTTAATTTGATTGTTTAAATACGGGATATGTTGGAAATAGTTCGCATCAAGATCACCATTTTCTAAATCTTGGTTCGGTAAAATATAATCTTGATATGGCTCCACTTCTAACGTAATGCCTTCTTCCGCTAAGATTGGTGCTGCTTCTTCTAAGATAATATCGTGTAAGCCGTATGAAGCACCAACAGTAATTGTCGTTTCTTCTACTTGCTCGTCGTCGCCATCATCTGTTGATGTTGTGTTGTCTTCTTCCTCTGCGCCACACGCTGCTAAACTCGTTGCTAATGCTGATACTGCTAAAAACGAATAAATCTTTTTCTTTTCCATGCTCAAAATCCCCTTTTCCATATCTAATTTCTATGTGTATGTTACGACTATGTCGCTATTACCTATCGTTTGTCGACGCGGTTCGTTAAGAAGTCGCCGATAAATTGAATAATAAATACAATGACTAAAATAATAATAGTTGCCATCAATGTTACATCCGGTCGGCTACGTTGGAAACCGTCAATAAATGCCGCATTTCCTAGGCCGCCCGCACCAATAATACCAGCCATTGCTGTGTATCCGACAAGCGCAATTGCCGTTACTGTAATCCCTGAAATAAGGGCTGGCATCGCTTCTGGAATTAACACTTTAAAAATAATTGTCGATGTTTTTGCACCCATTGAACGTGCTGCTTCAATAACACCTTTATCGACTTCGCGTAGCGCGATTAATACAAGTCGCGCATAGAACGGTGCTGCTCCGATAATAAGTGCAGGTAGTGCTGCGTTCACACCACGGATTGTACCAAGAATAAATGTTGTAAATGGAATTAATAAAATAATTAACACGATAAACGGAATCGAACGGAAAATGTTCACAAGTGACCCCGTTAAGAAATACACAATTTTATTTGCCCAAATTTGATGTGGGCTTGTTAAAAATAATAAAATACCGATGAATAAACCTAAAATAAATGTTGCAACCGTTGAAACAGCCGTCATATACAATGTTTCATAAGCGGCTTCCCACATTTTATCCCAATTTACATTCGGAAACAGTGACTCAATCATTACTTACGACCTCCGCTTGTAAATTACTATCTGCTAAAAACTGAATAGCTGCTTGTACATCATTCACATTACCTTCTAAATGCACAATTAATGTGCCGTATGGGCCGCTTTGTGTATGCTGAATCGAGCCATGTACAATATTCGCATCAATATGATGACGTTTAATCATTTGAGAAATAACGGGCTCACTCGTTTGTTCCCCAACAAATGTAATTTTAATAAGCTTTCCTGAGCGATAACTTTTATTCAGCTCACGAATGGCCTCTTTCGTTTGGTCCTCACCTGATACTTGAGAAACGAAACGCTTTGTGATTTTTTGTTGTGGTGCTTGGAACACTTGTAATACTTCGCCCATCTCGACCACTTTTCCTGCTTCCATAACAGCTACGCGGTCACAAATTTTTTGGATAACATGCATTTCATGTGTAATTAGCACAATTGTTAACCCAAGACGCTTATTAATATCTAATAATAAATCTAAAATAGCATCGGTCGTTTCAGGGTCAAGTGCTGATGTTGCTTCATCACATAATAATACTTCTGGATTATTTGCTAATGCTCGCGCAATACCGACACGCTGCTTCTGACCACCTGACAGCTGTGATGGATATGCATTACCGCGACCGTACAAACCAACAAGCTCAATTAATTCCTCGACACGCTTTTTACGTTCTTCTTTCGGTACACCGGCAATTTCTAATGGAAATTCGATATTTTCAGCAACGGTGCGTGACCATAATAAATTGAAATGTTGGAAAATCATACTGATTTTTTGGCGTGCTGCACGTAGTTCGGCTCCCTTAATCGCTGAAATCTTCTGACCATTTATTGTAACCGAGCCCGTCGTCGGTTTTTCTAAACCATTTAGCAGGCGAATCATCGTACTCTTACCAGCACCACTATAGCCGATAATACCGAAAATTTCACCTTGATGAATGTCTAAGTCGACATTGTTCACGGCTGTTAATTCGCCGTTTTTCGTCTTATATATTTTCTTGATATCCTTTAACGAAATCATACATCGTTCTCCTACTCTCTAAAATTAAATTGCATCAAAAGAGCCTCCCACAATAACTAGATGTAGAAGGCTCACGTAAACGTTAAAGCGTTCTCTCATCTTTCAAAGAATAAATCTTTGTGTGATTTGGCACCTTTTCATCATCATGATGGTTGCCGGGCTTCGCAGGGCACTTCCCTCCACCTCTCTTCATAAGAGCAACGATATTCAATTAAAGTTAATACTATTATGAAAGGTACTTTATCACACTAAAACATATGCCGTCAATCATTTTTTTAACAATTCGTACAAATGTGGCACAGACTGAAATGCATATACCTTTTGCGTCACTTCACCATGTTCTGTAATAACTAAGCATGGTACACTTTCAATACCATAATCATATGCAAGCTGTTCCATGTAATTTAAGTTTGCTTTCCCGAGTGGTATATTCGGTACAAGCTGCTCGACAACGTCCATCATTTTTGAGGCAACTGCACATGTACCACACATTGGCGTATATAAATAAAATGCACTAAGTGGCGCTTGTTTCTGTTGTTCCCACTGTGCTCTTGTCCATTCGTTCATCTATCTCAATCCTTTACATATATTGCAGCGTCTTTTAACAAAGCATATAGCTTCATACGAGGTGTCTCTTCGACGGCTTTGTCCTCATCATCAATATAAAGATGCGTACATTCTGGATATAAACGATCCATCAATTTACGTAGCACATCTCCGGTATAATCCGCATCAAATAATGTGTACAATGCCAAATATTCATACGGTTCGACAAGTTCCTCTAGCGCTACTTCACTTATCGTACCATTCGTTTTTAAAATGATCACATCCGCTGTTACAAGAGGCGCTATTTGTAGCATATCGGCACGTCCCTCAACGACTATACATTGTCTCATATTTTCACGCCCTTTCCAATCTACGTGCTCATAAAAAAAAGTAGCTAGAGCATCAACGCTCTAGCTACTTTCATAACAATAGATTACTCAGCGATTAATGCTTCGTATCCTGCTGCGTCTAATAACGCTTCAACTTCTTCAGGGTTTGAAAGTTCAACAGCAATCATCCATGCACCTTCGTATGGAGATTCGTTCACTAATTCTGGGCTATCTGATAATTCTTCGTTAATTTCTACAACTTTACCCGATACTGGTGCGTATAAATCTGATACTGTTTTTACAGATTCTACGTTCCCAAATACTTCACCAACTGCGATATCTGCATCTACTTCTGGTAACTCAACAAACACGATATCACCTAATTCGCTTTGTGCAAACTCTGTAATGCCGATATACGCTTTTGAACCATCAATTTTAACCCATTCGTGCTCTTTTGAATAACGTAATTGTGCTGGTACGCTCATGAAAAAACCCCTCCAAATATGTAATAGAATCACATTTAGTTTGCCATATTTCCAGTTGGAAAACAAGCATCATTCAGACTTGCGCAAAAAGTCTGACCTTATTTCCAAGCCGCTTCAAACTCAGCTTCTTTAAAGCCTAATGTAACTGTCTTTCCGTCAGTGACAAGCGGACGCTTAATTAGCATGCCATCTGAGGCTAATAATTCATACATGTCCTCCTCAGACATATTCCCAAGCTTATCTTTTAAGCCTAATTCACGATATTTTTGGCCTGATGTATTAAAAAACTTTTTTAACGGTAGACCGCTTGCTTCATGAAAAGTACGTAATTGTGCAGCAGTGGGTGTTTGCTCAACGATATGAATCTCTTCAAATTCGATATCTTGTGCTGTTAACCACGCTTTCGCTTTACGGCAAGTCGTACATTTTGGATACTGGATTAATTGGATTGTCAAAGTGATCGCTCCTTTATATGTTGTCATCCCCATTATACGCAACGTCTTAGGAGAAAACAAAAATAACGCGAACAGGCAGCTAGAAAAAGTATGCCCTTTTCTAGCCACCTTGCTCACGTTATACTGTATAGCGCTCTGCTTCGATTAATTTAACCGCCGCTTCACGACGTTTCGCAATTAAGTTATACGGATTGCTGCGTGTTAACTTACGGAATGCTGATAATGTCATACGTGCATTGTCGCCTTCCATTGCACCTAAAATCGTATCTTTTGCCTCTTTTTCAATACGTTCGAACGCTTCTTGTACGAAGATTTCTGTATATAAAATCTTTTGTTGTGACTTTTCGACACCATCACGCTCAATCGCTTTTGCTGTACGTAATACTGCTGATTCCATCGCAAAAATTTCATTCGCAATATTCGCGATGTTAATTAAGATTTCTTGCTCACGCTCTAATTTTGCACCGAAGCGTTGTGCTGCTGCGCCTGCTACTAAAACACCTAGTTTTTTCGCATTGCCCACAAGATATTTCTCTTGCGCTAACGGTTTTGAGCCAATCTCTTGTGGCATCATCGTTAATAGCTCACCTTGTAACTGTTGCGCCACTTGTAGTAACGGTAGTTCACCTTTTAACGCTTTTTTCATAAATGTGCCTGGCACGATTAAGCGGTTGATTTCGTTTGTTCCTTCAAAAATACGATTAATACGTGAGTCACGGTAAATACGCTCTACCTCATACTCTGCCATAAAGCCGTAGCCACCATGTAATTGTACTGCCTCATCTGCTACATAATCTAATGTTTCAGAACCGAACACTTTTGCAATTGAACATTCAATCGCATATTCCGCAATGGCCGCCGCAATTTGTGAACCGTCCTCTTGCTGTTCTTCCGTTAACTGATTTAAACGGTCTTCAAATAAACCTACTGTGCGATAGTTTAGTGACTCTGATGCATAAATGCGCGCTGCCATTGTCGCTAATTTTTCTTGTGTTAATGTAAATTTTGATAACGGCGTTGCGAATTGCTGACGCTGATTCGTGTATTTCACCGCTAGCTCAAATGCACGCTTTGAGCTACCTACTGTACCGATACCTAATTTATAACGACCAATATTTAAAATATTGAATGCAATCACATGACCGCGTCCTTCTTCACCAAGTAAGTTTTCAACTGGCACTTTTGCATCCTCTAAAATAAGCGTACGTGTTGATGATGATTTAATCCCCATCTTCTTCTCTTCAGCACCAACAGATACACCGTCATACGCACGTTCGACAATAAACGCCGTGAAACGCTCTCCGTCGATTTTCGCGTAGACAACGAATACATCAGCAAAGCCTGCATTGGTAATCCATTGCTTTTCACCGTTTAAAATATAATACTTACCATCTTCGCTTAACTTCGCTGTCGTTTTCGCACCAAGTGCATCTGAACCCGACCCTGGCTCTGTTAATGCATATGCAGCAATTAACTCACCTGATGCAAGCTTCGGTAAATATGTTGATTTCTGTGCATCGTTTCCGAATAATACAATCGGTAACGAGCCAATCCCAACATGCGCCCCGTGTGTAATCGAGAAGCCACCAACGACTGCCATTTTTTCGGTAATTAACGCTGATGACACTTTATCTAACCCTAAGCCTTCATACTTTTCTGGGACATCTGCAGCTAATAGCCCGAGCTCACCAGCTTTTTGTAATAGCTTTACTGAATGCTCAAATTCATGATGCTCTAAGTTCTCAATCAATGGCATTACTTCGTTCGTTACGTAATCCTCTGTCGTTTTGGCAATCATTTTTTGCTCATCTGTAAAATCCTCTGGCGTTAGTACACGTTGTAATTCCGCCTCGTCAATTAAAAATGCGCCACCTTTAATGATGTTGTTTGTTGTCTCTGCCATATGAAATTCCTCCCTCTATAAAATCCCCATTATTATAGTAGTTCAAATACGCCCGCTGCACCCATACCGCCGCCGATACACATCGTTACGACACCGTATTTTTTACGTTGGCGTTTTAATTCATGAATCAGTTTTACCGTTAAAATCGCACCCGTCGCACCAAGTGGATGGCCAAGTGCAATGGCGCCACCGTTGACGTTTACTTTCTCCAGGTCAATGCCTAGCTCTCGCACAACTTGAATCGATTGTGAAGCAAACGCTTCGTTAATTTCCCATAAATCAATATCATCAATTGTTAAGCCTGCAATTTTCAGCGCCTTTGGTACGGCTACAATTGGGCCAATTCCCATGACTTCTGGTGGTACACCGCCCACTGCAAACCCTAAAAACTTCGCTAATGGCTTCATGCCTTGCTTTTCTGCTTCTTCACGATCCATTACTAGCACCGCTGCAGCACCGTCTGATGTTTGTGATGCATTCCCTGCCGTTACCGAACCACGCACATTAAATACGGGACGTAACTTCGATAATGTTTCAACTGTTGTCCCGGGACGTACCCCTTCATCTGTATCAAATGTAAATGTACGGCTCGCCGCTTTATGATCCTTATCTACATAATGATGCGTCACATCAATTGGGACAATTTCATCGACAAATTTCCCAGCTTTAATGGCCGCTTCCGCTAATTTATGCGAACGCTCCGCAAATGCATCCTGATCTTCACGCGATACATTATACTTTTGGGCTACTTGTTCTGCTGTATGCCCCATGCCCATGTAATACGCTGGCATTTCTTCTGCAACCTTTGGATTTAAACGTGGATTATTGCCGACCATTGGAATTAATGTCATCGACTCTACACCGCCTGCAACAATCGCTGTTGAATGTCCGAGCATAATACGCTCCGCTGCATATGCGATGGATTGTAAACCTGAGGAACAGAAGCGGTTTACTGTAATCGCTGGTGTTGTATCCGGTAAACCAGCTAATGCACCAATAATACGTGTAACATTCATCCCTTGTTCCGCTTCAGGCATTGCACAACCAAAAATTAAATCATCAATCGGCCCTGTATAATTTGCTCGCTTTAATGTTTCCTTGACAACTGCTGCACCAAAATCATCTGGACGTACTGTAGCTAACGACCCCTTTTTCGACTTTGCTACAGCTGTTCGTGCACCTGCGACAATTACTGCTTCACGCATAAGTAAATATCCCCCTTTATTCAACCGTTCATATTCGTTTCCGATTAGTTACGTAATGGTTTTCCCTTCACAAGCATATGCTGCATACGTTGTTGTGACAGTGGATGCGCAATTAATTGTAAAAATGCCTCGCGCTCTAAGTTAAATAAATAATCTTCATCCACTTCTGTGCCGTATGGTAACATGCCTCCTGCTAGTACAAATGCTAATTTTTTCGCAATGAAGAAATCATGCTCTGAAATAAAGCCTGAGTCCAACAAACCTTGTGCGCCAATTAATAATGTCCCGTAGCCCGTAGCTCCTATGACTGGGATTTGCTTACGAATCGGTGCTGTATAGCCTGCTTCTGCAAGAGCGATAACTGCTTGCTTCGCATCATAAATTAAATGGTCTGGATTTACTGAAATGCCATCTGCAAAGTTTAATAAGTTTAACTCACGTGCTTCTGCAGCAGAAGTTGATGTTTTTGCCATCGCTACCGTTTCAAATACTTTGTTCGCAATTTCTTGAATATCAATGCGTACACCTTGTGGTACACCACGCAGCATTTTTTCATACAGTGCGATTGTGCCACCACCACCTGGAATCAAACCGACACCTACTTCTACTAAGCCCATATATGTTTCATGTGCTGCCTGAATATGTGCCGCTGGTAAGCATACTTCTGTACCGCCGCCTAATGTCATATTAAACGGAGCGGCAACAACTGGCTTTGTACTATATTTAATACGTCGCATCGCTTTTTGGAATGCACGAATGACATAATCAAGTTCAAAAATATTGTCATCCTGTGCTTCCATTAACATCATGCCCAGATTTGCACCGACACAGAAGTTTTTCCCTTGGTTGCCGATAACAAGCCCTTTATAATCATGTTGCTCAACAAAATCAATCGACTCATTAATCATCGCGATAATGTCTAAACCAATGGCGTTACTTTTCGTATGGAATTCTAATAATGCCACACCATCACCGATATCAAGTAAGCTTGCGCCACTATTGCCCTTTAGCACACCTTGTTGTTTTTTCAGTGTCTTTAAATGAATCGCTTTATCATTTGTTGGCACAGCAACGTACTGTTCACCATTGAAGTAAGAAAGCTTACCGTCTACTTCGCTATAAAATGATGTATAGCCTTTATCGAGTAGTTTTTGTGCAAATGCTGGAATCGCAACCCCTTCTGCTTGAAGTTTTGCGACAGACTTTTCAACCCCAATAGCATCCCATAATTCAAACGGCCCCTGACTCCAGCCGAAGCCCCATTTCATCGCATTATCAATCGCGACAATATCATCTGCTATTTCACCATGTAATTGAGCCGCATAGACAAATGTTTTTGATAAAACATCCCATAATAGCTTGCCAGAACGGTCATCTGCATACACAAGCGTTTGTAGTTTTTGTGCACCCTTTAACTGCTTTGCCATTTCAATAGAAGTTTCTTTTAACTTCTTCTTTGGCACATAGCTAAATGTTTCGACATCTAACTCTAAAATTTCCTTGCCTTCTTTTTTAAAGAAGCCTGCACCCGATTTCGCACCAAGCATATTGTTTTCCACCATTTTTAGTAATAGTGGTGAATCCGCAAACACCGCTTGTTCTTCGCCTGTTGTATTGTCATATACATTACGCGCAACATGAACGAATGTATCTAAACCAACTACATCTAATGTGCGGAATGTTGCGGAACTTGGACGACCGATTAATGGGCCTGTCACCGAATCGACTTCGCCAACAGAATAGCCGTTTTGCTCAATTTGTTGGAGCGTCACAAGTAAACCGTACGTGCCGATACGATTAGCAATAAAGTTTGGTGTGTCTTTTGCGACAACGACACCTTTACCTAATACATCTTCACCAAATGTTTGCATAAACGCTAAAACATCTGGTGCTGTTTTGTTAGTCGGAATCACTTCTAATAATTTTAAATAGCGTGGCGGGTTAAAGAAATGTGTCCCTAAGAAGTGTTTTTGGAAATCTTCAGAACGTCCCTCAATCATTGCATGAACGGAAATACCTGATGTATTTGATGTAATGATTGTCCCCGGCTTACGCACCGTTTCAATTTTTTCAAATAACGCTTGCTTTACTGATAAGTTTTCGACAACGACTTCGATAATCCAATCTACATCACTTAAAAGCTGTAGATCGTCTTCTAGATTACCGACACGAATGCGCGCTAAACTTTCTTTTGATGCAAGTGGTGCTGGCTTATGTTTTTTCAGTTTCTCAACAGCTGTTTGTGCAAAACGATTACGCACAGCCGGATGTTCTAACGTATACCCCTTTGCTTCTTCTTGCGGTAAAACATCTTTCGGTACGATATCTAATAAAACTGTCGGAATGCCGATGTTTGCTAAATGTGCGGCAATCCCTGAACCCATTACTCCTGAACCTAAAACAGCTGCTTTTTGAATACGGTACGTCACGTGTATTTCCCCCTTTTACACTTGTGAATGAATAGCCATTCATTTTTGTTGCAAAAAAATATTAAAAGCGTTTTTCTGTTTTTAGTGTAGAATATTTTCTCTAATAACGCAACATTTTTCTTTCCTCAAATAACTTTTTCTTGTAAACTATGCATTCTATTTTGTCGTGTGAGCATTTTACTATCGTCGTTCTTCAAAATTGTGTACACTAAATTTTGAAAAGGATGGTGTTTTAAATGGAACGCATTAGCACAGTAGAAAAATTCAACGAACTTACAAGCACAGAACAACCTGTTATTATTAAATTCACAGCTGGATGGTGCCCTGACTGCACACGCATGAACATGTTTATCGATCCAATTATTGAAGAATATAACGAGTACAACTGGTATGAAGTTGACCGTGATGAGTTAATGGACATTGCTGAAGAGCAAGAAGTTCGCGGCATTCCAAGCTTATTAATCTTCAAAAATGGCGAGAAGCTTGCACACTTACATAGTGCAAACGCGAAATCTCCTGAACAAGTAACAGATTTCTTAGACGCACAAAAATAAGCAATATTAAATATAGACATCGTCCACGACGATGTCTATATTTTTGTTATGACAGAAACGTAGAAAGGATGTATACAATATGCGCACATTATTATCGGTCGATGGCTACTCGCAATATGATCGGCATGTGAATCCAAAATTTCAGCCATCTGCGTGTGGCCCAACTACCGCTTACGTTATCACAAACTATTTATTTGGGAAGGATGCTGTTAATAAATCCGTGGATGATTTTTATCGCATGCTCGGTGGCACAAAAATCGGTTTATTTACATGGCGCTTCGTCCGTCATATGCGCCGTTATTTGGGGCCAGATTGGACAGTTTCTACTTGCTCGCTAGACGAAGCACTTGCAGAAATTGAAGCTGGACGACCAGTTGCGTTAAAATTCGATAAATATTTTTCATGCCAATTTAAAAAGAAGCCTTTATACGCATATCATTGGGTGCCACTTATTGGTTTTGACAAAACAAATGAATTAAAACTGTTTATACATGACAATGGCGGACGCAACCGTCAAAGTCGCGTCCGCTCATTTTATTATGCTGATAATGCAAGTGTTTTAACATTTGTCCGCATTACGCCAAATGCTACAGCACCCCTAATGAACGAGCATGCTTCGCAATAAGACGATATCCTTTTTGTTCGAGCATTTGTGCATGCTCTGTCGTATAAAGCTTACGACGTAAATCTTCTAGTTGGAGCGCAATGTCCATTTCACAGTGAATCGTCGCTAAACGATGTGACATATGAAGCATGTCAGTATCCGCTAAAATTTTCGTGCGCTGTGCTGGTTTTAAGGCATCAATATTAGCGAGTACACCTTCAATTGAGCCATATGTTTGAATAAGTTGCAGCGCCGTTTTCGGACCAATGCCTTTAATGCCTGGATACCCGTCACTCGCATCGCCCATAAACGCTTTCACCTCAGCAAATTGCGGTGGTGTAATGCCATACTCCTCAACAAAAAGCTGCTCCGTATACATATTGTATTCCGTGTAGCCTTTTTTTGTGAGTGCAATCGTCGTCATTGGATTAAGCAACTGTAATAAATCTCGGTCGCCACTAATGACTGTTATCTTCGCCTCATCTTTCCACTTCGCCACCATTGAGCCAATCGCATCATCTGCTTCCATTCCGACAACACCAAAGTTTGTCCAACCTAATAACGTTGAAACTTCCTTTGCCATATCAAATTGTGGCAGCATTTCTTCAGGTGGTGCTGGTCGGTTTGCCTTATAACCATCGAATAATTCATTGCGGAATGTGTGCGCCCCCATATCCCAGCAAATTGCTAAATGCGTCGGTTGAAATAAAGTTTCAGCTGTCATTACATGACGTGCAAACCCTTGTACGCCATTTGATGGTGTGCCGTCCTCTAAACGAATGAATTGATTCATCGCTGCTGATGCGAAAAATGAACGGAATAATAATGCCATACCGTCCACAATTAATAAATGTTTTTGTTCCATCTCTGTTCTCCTACTTTCATTCGTTCGCTGCAATAATTGTCGGCTGTACCGATAACGCCACATTGCCACGTAACGCTTTACTAATCATACACGTTTGTTCTGCTTTATGTGCTAAACGGTCAACCTTTTTAAATAAAGCTTCATCTAATGGTTGTGTCACCGTAATCGTCGGTTGATGGGCAATACTTTTATATGTAAAGACCCCATTTGTCACATCCACTTGTGCATCTGACGCAAGGCTAATAGTTGCGTCTACATTTGAACGCTCTAACATTGCGGCAAGCGTAATTAAATAACATGTCGCAGCTGCCCCTAACAACATTTCATCAGGGTTCGTCCCAATGCCTGGACCATCCATTTCTGGTGGAATCGATACTTGCGTCACTAAATTGCCTGCGCTTATTGTGCCGACGTCATTACGTCCACCTGTCCATACTGCTTGTAAATGAAAATCATGAATCGCCATTTTCTACCTCCACGTTTATACTTAATATTATCTTCTGTTTGAAAGGGTGTTATTGCATGAAAAAATGGTTACTTGCGAGCGGTGCTATCATTGCGGCAGCGAGCTATTGTTATTTTTCGCCAAAGCCTGCCGCTGCACTAATAAAAAAAGCATTTGAAAAAGGACTTGCTACGCCTCCACCCGCATTTTCGGATTGGCAACAACGTGTAACGGTGCAACGCGATTTATCCTATCCATCCCGTTATCTACAACATACATTTGATATATTTTCACCAAATTCGTCTGCTCGTACGCCCGTTATTTTATGGGTTCATGGCGGCGCTTACGTTGGTGGTGATAAACGAGATATCGACATATATGCGACGTCCCTTGCCGCACATGGTTATCACGTAGTATCGATGAACTATGCGTTAGCACCTACAGCACAATACCCTGCACCACTTCATCAAGTGGCAGAACTGTACACCTATTTGCAACAGCATTATGCGCACTTACTCGACAATATCATTATCGCAGGCGATTCTGCTGGAGCTCAAATTGCAGCGCAGTTTATCATTACACAACTTGATACATCCTATGCTGAAAGAATCGGCATTCCCCAAGTGATACAGCCTACACAATTACGAGGCGCTATACTGTGCTGCGGTCCTTATGATTTACAACAACTTGATACATTAAGTGACCATCCATTACTTGCTGAATTACTGCAACGAGCAGGTTGGGCATATATGGGCAAACGCCAATGGAAGCAACTACCTCGCACAAAATTGGCTTCTGTTATTGATTATATCCCATCTACGTTCCCAGCAACATTTTTAACTGATGGAAATGCGCATACATTTACAAGCCATGCCCTTGCGCTTGAAAAGAAGTTCCAAACATTGCAAATACCGCATACAACGGTACTTTATGACGAACAAGAGGCACAGCTATTCCATGAATATCAATTTATGATGGACACTCCTCATGCGATGCAAACATTTCAGGCACTTTTATCATTTTTAGCGACAATTGACAAGCCCTCTTCACATTCGTTATAGTAAGACGCATGAATGATTAAAGGAGCACGACACGATGACATTAACAAAACAACAAGTAATGCAAGCGTTAAATAAAGGAAAATATATTCGTTGGACAACAACAACAGGCAGCATCATCGTACGTAAAAAAAATAAAACAGATTATGATTTTTATGTATTCGAAGAGGGGCAGGAAGAAGCGGCTCACTATTTAGGCTTTATCCATAATGTAATGCTAACGATGAATGATAAAAACTCAAATAAAGACTTTGAAATCGTTGACCCATCTGATGTAGAAATTGAATTTAACTAACATAAATAATCCGCCCAAGAAACGATTCTGGGGCGGATTGTTTTCTATTTTATTCACATACATACAATAAACGTGAAAAGCTACTATTGCCCTTTGTCACACGCGCTTCATCCAGTACTGTAAAGCCCGCTGTATCAAACATGTCATGCATCGATTCAATCGCTACAAACGCGACACGGTCTGCAATACGACGCGCTTCGACAACAATAGCTAACTGTTCTTCATGTGATGCGCTTGTAAATAAATCATACGGCATATCGATAATTGCTACATCATAATGCTCTGTGACATCTTCAATTGGTCCTAGCTCTACCGTACCTTCATAGCCAAAATGCGCAATGTTTTTACGTGAGCCTTGTGCAACAAACCAGTTCATATCGCGTCCTAAAATCGGAATATCCATTGATAATGCCTCGACAAGAACCGTACCAATCCCACAACATGGGTCAATCACGCGTAATCCCTGTGGCTGGGGCGCTGCAATATTTACTAAAGCACGTGCCATACGTGTATTAAGCGCTGTTGAATACGAATGTGGTTTCACTTGATGCGCTAGCCAAATTGCATCTGCTTTTTCTACTCGCCCAAAACGCCATAAGCCCTCAACAAAAACAATGCCAAATGTACACTGTGGATGTTTTAAGTCAGGCTCGCCCGCGATAACGTTCCCTAAAGTACGCTCAGCTTCTTGACGCTGCGTAAAAGCATGCTTCGGTTCTTCCCCAAGCGCAACATTATTTAATGACAACACGCGGAATGTCGCTTCGTCATACACCATCTGCTCAGCAAATGTTACAATCTCTGCTAATGTTTCTGCCTCACACAGAATCGATAGTTTTATTTTCACAAACGGACTACGATTCACATCGACATTCGTTGTCGTTAACACATAATTTTGTCCGTTTGCATCATTTAATAAATGACGCTGTTCAAGATGAGCTAGCTCTATCTCATCTTTTGCCCAGCTATACATATAGAAAAAATTCATCATTTCGCTTCGATTGCCTGTACCATTTCCGCTACAAACGCCACTAACTTTTCAAGCGTTTGTTCAATCGTTTGCGCTTCGTCATAGTTTTTCATTGCATTTAAGCTAATATTAATTTCCCAAATTCCTTCATTCCCTGAGAACATTGCACCTGACACTAAGCCTTTTTCTAAGTTATCCTTTAAAAATTGCTTTAAGTTGGCACTTACTTTCTTTTGGTAACGTAAGCCAAATAACGCCATTGGTACTTCAAATGCCTCGTCAAATTCTAAAACGACCGCATCCATTTTTAACGCTTCAAATTGTGGCGACTCCACATAAATATATTCTTGCTGATGTTCTGCAACATAGCTTAACTTTTCTTGTAAAAAGCTTGGCTCTGCTACTGCGATTAATTCTTCTGTTTCTTTATTTAAACGTTCTACTACCGTAAATTGCATCGTAACTATCTCCTTTTTTCTCAATCATTTGTTAGTATACCATAATAAGACGGCTAGATTAAAAGTACGCTCGCACTCAATCTAACCGCTGTAATGTATCATATAAAATTTGCTGTAACGCTGTTGTATTCGCAATCGATTGAATCATCGACTGCATATACGTATTTTGTACAAGCCGCATATAATGCCATTCATAACCTTTCGTCCGAGCATACGCATGTAAAAGAATACGAATCGTCCGCCCATTGCCCTCACGAAACGGATGTAACATATTAAGCTCAGCTTTAAAATATGCCAGACGTTCTGCTGCAACCTCTTTTGTTGGCCACGCTGTCTCTTGCTGAAGCTCGGCAAATAACTGCTCGGCCATATTATCTAAAAACTGATATTGGCAAAAACGCGTATGTCCTTTCGATAATTGGACATCTCGATACTGCCCTGCAAACGTGAAAATATCTTGAAATAAATGATAATGCAACGCTTGAAACGCTTCCTTTGAAAAGGAATCAATTATATAGTCACCTGTTTCAATTTGTAAAGCACGTACCATAAATGCATATTGTTCAGCTCGCTCAAGCTGCTCTAAAGAGTCAATTCCAAGTTTATTGTGTGTTAATAAATAATCGTCATCTTGCCCAAAATTATACTTTTCGCCCACTAACAGCCTCACGAATCATCGTTGGTGTTAATTGCTTCTTGGAATTAATGACGTCTAAAGCTTGCAGTGCGAGCGATTTTTCCACTTGAAAATTTTCAAGTGATAAATTTTTAGAAACTCTTTGAAAAGCTGGTGAATCTAATGTTAATTTCGTCACAAACGTCCCTCCCCATCTTCCTTTATTATACCGCAAATTCAGAGCTGAACCTAGTGACGATGCTTCCGTTCATATAGAAAAAGGATAGATCACCGAATTGCTTCTTGGACCTATCCTTTGCGTTTATTATGCTTGTTTTGCCTCAATTGTTTCTGTCACAATAATCGAATCTTTTACAGACTCTACCATTGAACAGTTTTTAATCGCTGTTTCTAACGACTTTTCTAACACTGCTTGCTTTAAATTATCACCCGTCACGACAAAGTGAATATCAATCTTTGTAATTTTATCTACTTGCTCCGCATCACGCTCAACATTTGCTGTAAATGTAATGTCCGTAAATGGAATGCGTTTTTTCTCTAAAATTTTCTTTAATACGCCACCACTACATACTGCAACTGATGATACAAGGAGTTGATATGGGCGAAAGCCAATCTCTGCGTTACCTGATACGGTTAATTCACCAAACTCAAAATTTGTTGAAAATGCACCTGTATTTGTTAATGTAAATTCCATAGCATATGCCTCACTTTATGTATTTTTTTAATCCTACCATATATGTAGGAAAAGTTCGACCACATTGCTTCCAAACAGCAGAACACAAGAAAAGAGGTAGGAGAAATTTCGTCATTTCTCCTACCTCTTTTTAATGTGCGTCGTGTTTATTTTTTACGCTCCGTCGCGTATTCCGCTGCCGCTGTAAATACAACGTCAGAAGATGAGTTTAAAGCTGTCTCACAAGAGTCCTGTACAACGCCAATAATAAAGCCAATCGCAACAATTTGCATTGCAATATCTGCTGGAACACCAAATAAGCTTGTTGCTAATGGAATTAATAAAAGTGAGCCGCCTGCAACGCCTGAAGCTCCTGCTGCTGACACTGCTGCTAATACAACTAAAATTAACGCAGTCCAAATATCTACTTCAATATTTAATGTGTTAGCTCCGGCTAACGATAATACCGCAATAGTTACTGCCGCGCCTGCCATGTTAATTGTCGCACCTAACGGAATTGATACGGCATATGTATCTTTATTTAAATTTAACTTTTCACATAATTTCATATTCACTGGGATATTCGCTGCTGAGCTTCGTGTAAAGAATGCTGTTACAGCACTTTCACGTAATGTTAGCAATACAAGTGGATATGGATTACGACGTGTCACAATAAATACGATGAGTGGATTAATGACTAATGCAATAAAGAACATTGACCCGACTAATACAACAAGTAGACGACCATATTCCCCTAATGCTGATAAACCATTTACCGCAACCGCTTCGTACACTAAACCTAAAATACCAATTGGTGCAAATTGAATGACTGCTTGTACAACTTTAGAAATTGCATCTGACAGATTGCTAATAACCTCTTTTGTCGTCGCACTAGCTGCCTTTAATGCAACTCCAAGTACAACTGCCCACGCTAAAATACCAATATAATTTGCTTCTGCAATTGCTGTTATAGGATTCGATACAATATTAAAGAGTAATGTCTGTAACACTTCGCCTATGCCACTCGGTGCACTTACTTCCTCTGCACCTTGCGTTAATGTCAACGTAGTTGGGAATAAAAAGCTTGCCACAACCGCTACAAAACCAGCCGATAACGTACCGATTGCATACAACCCTAAAATCATTTTCATATTTGTTTTTTTACCTGCTTCGTGACTTGCAATCGCGTGAATAACTAATACAAATACTAAAATTGGCGCGACTGCTTTTAATGCACCTACGAATAAGGAACCTAGCAGTGCAATTACTGCTGCATCTGGTAACAATAATGCGAATGCAATACCGATAACGATACCGGCAATAATACGTGTTACAAGATTGATGTTCGTCCATGCTTGCCATACGTTCTTCATGTCATTTCCCCCGAATATACTCGCCCATTCCACCGTACATTTTGTTCTTTTACCGTGTCATTATGAGTGTAAGATATAGACATTCTAACATGTCTAAAATGATTGTAAAGTAGTTTTTGCTATATCAAAATACAAAAATATGTACATTTGTACGTCTCAAACGCACAGAAAAAGCGGAATAACGGCGTTTCTCACGTTATTCCGCTGTGTTAAATTATTTTTATAGTTTTACGAAAGGAGCTTCATTAGCATGTCGTAAAACATCACACCGAATGATCCAATCGCATATAATGTAGCCATCCCGAATACCGACCCTAAAACAATAATTGCACTTGGTGTTTTCATCTCTTGGACTAACGGCAGCTCTTTGTTGTGATTTGTTGTGTTGTTTACATTTGCCATATGAAACGCCTCCTAAGTATATGAAGTAAAGCTCGTCCCAAATCCTAGTGTCATTATGTTTTGTAGAAAAAATCATTTTTCTGTCGTTTAAGATGTTTTCTTCTACCTTGTACTTATCATATACCACGTTCACATTTTTTTCAAACTTTTTATTACTCCACATTCCTTTACAAATGATAATCGTCTTAAAATCCTTTATTTAAAAGACTTTTAAATAAAAAATAATTTTTGTAATCGTTTTCATTTAATGTTTTATTTTTTAAATTTTAGCGTATTTACCCTAAAAGAAAGCGCTTTACTTTTTACCGAACAGCGATATTTTTTCGTTTTTTATAAAAAACAATTGACAAAATACATATTATCTCCTAATTAGCAAAAAAATGAAAATTCATACTGTTTTTATATTTTTTTCGCGTTATAATACGTAGAGTTCCTAAATAGGTTTAAAGGTGCACCTTATGTGAATAAATGTTCAAAAAAGCACACATATTCTAGAAAAATAAGACAACAAAGAGGTGCATACGGTTTATGAAACAAAAATTACTCTTCCCTTCTATCGGAAGAAAGTTGCTATTAACACTTTTACTCTTTTTAATGCTGCCAGCAATGACAGTGGGTATAATTGCTCATGATAGTGTTGTTAACAGTATTAAACACGAACAAGTACACGCTGCACAAACAAGTTTACAATTACTCGATGATAAGTTAACAGACATTCTTGAGCGGGAGTTACATGATGCGACATATTTTGCTGACACGATTACAGCAGACTTAGCACAGCCCGTGAATGAAGACACCTTACGTAAAAACTTAGATGTTTATTTAGCGCAACACCCGGAAGCACTTATAGCCTATGTCGGTACTTCTGAAGGTCAAATGATTCGTATGCCGACGTTTGAATATTCCAAAGCATACGACCCACGTACCCGCCCTTGGTATAGCGGTGCGTTGGAAACAAATGGTGTATACATAACAGAACCTTATTTATCTTCAAGTACAAATGAACTTGTGATTACTGTATCGAAACAACTTACGAATGGAAAAGGTGTATTCGGTATTGACTTGAGTATTGCAACATTATCGAATGCTGCACAATCGATTCATATTGGCGAGCTTGGTTACGTCACTATTCTTGACCAAGAAGGACGTTATATTGCTTCGCCAAACGGCACCGGTGGACAGGCAGCGAGCGAATCCTATGTAGAAAAGCTATATACCGATGAGGCGATGCAATTTGATGTAGACGATACAACCGTTATTAGTACATCAAATGCCATTACTGGCTGGAAACTTGCAGCAACAACATTCCATGAAGAAGCTATCGTAGCTGCAAAAACTACACGTGACACCATTGCTATCGTTGTGAGTATCTCATTAGTTATCGGTATTATTGTCATGATTTTCTTCATCCGCTCTATTACACGTCCAATCCATCTATTACGACGAGGAATGGAAACATTAAGCGCCGGCGATTTAACGACCGAGCTAACGATTCGCTCAAAGGATGAGTTCGGACTGCTCGCAAAATCGTTTACACAGATGAAAGAAAATATGAGCGATTTATTAAAAGATACAAAAGAAAGTGCAGATGCTGTGAGGCAGGCGTCTCATGTGCTAGCACAAAATACAGATGAAACAATGGCAAGCTCGCAACAAATTACAGATGCGATGCTCCAAATTACGAGAAATACCGAAACACAATCTATCGGTATTGAACAAGCGACTGATTCTATCTCGGAAATTGCTCAAGGTATTACGTATACAGCGGAACATACCGCAGAAGTGCTCGAACTTTCACAACACGCAACGGAACTGGCTCAGTCAGGAACATTAGCGATTCAAAATACCGTGACACAAATGAGTTCGATTCAATCATCGGTTGCATTAACTGATGAAAAAGTACGTACCCTTTATGACCGTACGAAAGAAATTGGTAGCATTTTAGACGTGATTCACAACATTTCCGATCAAACAAACTTACTGGCATTAAATGCGTCAATTGAAGCGGCACGTGCAGGTGAACATGGAAAAGGCTTTGCTGTTGTGGCAGAGGAAGTGCGAAAATTAGCAGAAGACTCTCGTACGTCTACAATTAAAATTGCCCAACTCATTAAAGAGGTGCAGCAATATACAGCAGACTCTGTTCAGTTTATGCAACAGGCAACAGACGAAGTGCAAGCAGGGATTACGGTAAGTAAAGATACGGCTCAAAGATTCACAGAAATCGTAGACAATACGCATCACATTACCCCAAAAATCGAAAATGTTTCAGCCATTGCTGAACAAATGTCAGCTGCACTTCAACAAGTGAATGCGACGACACAAGAGCTAACGATTCATGCCCGTGACAATGCGGCTGTATCCGAAGAAGTTTCAGCGTTCAGTGAAGAAGCATTGGCATCTACTGCTCAAATGCAACAAGCAACACAGCAACTTGTTACACTAGCAAGTCATTTGGACGATTCGATTAAACGTTTTAAAACATCATAACAAAGCATTTACATGCAAAAAGAAGCATAGACGAAGCTGCGCTCGTCTATGCTTCTTTTGATGTTGTCATTCGCGTCAGCACATTTAAAATTCAAATTGCGGGACACGTGGACGTTGCCAATTTGACTGTACGTGGTGTACTTGTCCATTCGTATAGACGACTGCCCCACGCACAATTGTTGTTGAGATGGTACATGGAAAGCGATGCCCCATATACAAACTCTCCTTATGTTTCGCGAAAAAATTATGTTGTGTTGCCGTAAATGACGACATCTCGACCATTACAATATCTGCGTCATAACTAATTGCTATTTTACCTTTTTGTAGTAGTCCGAAGCGTTCGGCAGGAGCTTGTGCTGTCCAGCGTGCAACCTCGGTCATAGGTAATTGCAAAGTCAGCGCTAGTTCAATTGCCGCTTGTAATGTATATTGCCCTCCACTAATCCCTCCCCACATCTCAAAAAAGTTATCGCCTTGCTTCAGTGTCGATGGTGCAGGTGAATGGTCTGACGCTAAAAAATCAATGGAACCATCTGCTAAACATTGACGCAATGCGGCTACTTGCTGTGGTGTGCGCAGTGGTGGTGCACATTTTGCAACAGCTCCTTTTTCAACTAATGCCTCGTGCGAATACAGTAAATAATGCGGACATGTTTCAAGTGTTACATCTTGCCCTTTTTCCTTTGCTCGTTGAATTGCTGAAATTGCCTCAGCACTACTAATATGTACAAAATGTAGCGGACAGCCTGTAATCGCCGCATACTGTAACACACGCTCGACCGCTTCTACTTCCGCTTCGACCGGTCTTGTCGCTGCATAATCATCTGCAGTTGTTTGCTGACGCGCTTGCTTCTCTTTCGTTAGCCACGTCGTGATTTCAGCACTTTCTGCATGCAAAGCTAACACTTTTCCTAAACAAGCAATTTCTTGCATACCACTTAGTAAAGTTTCGGCATCTACATGTTCAAACTCCTCATTTCCACTTGGTGAAATAAATGCTTTAAAGCCAATCACTCCTGCCTTTGCCATTCCTTCTAATTCACCAATATTGCCAGGAACAAGCCCTCCCCAAAGCGCAAAATCTACATAGCTTGATGTGAGACCCCGTTGTGCTTTATCGTGTACATACTGTGCTGTAACCGTTGAAGGAATACCGTTTAATGGCATATCAATAAATGTTGTCACGCCACCTGCTGCCATCATTTGAGAGCCGGTAACAAACCCTTCCCACTCTGCACGACCAGGGTCACTAAAATGAACATGGCTGTCGACAACACCTGGAAAGACATATTTCCCTGTTGCGTCAATTTCTTGTTTAGCTGATGCTTCGATGTTTGGCGCAATCATCGTAATAACACCATCTTGTATACCGATATCCATTTGCTTGAGTTCATGTTCAAGTACTACAAGCCCTTGTCGAATAATTGTTGCGAACATATTCATCCCCACCAGTTCTTTTCGTTTTATTATAGAGAGATTTTTAGCACGAGACATTGCCGTGAACGCTGAAAAACACATATTTTTTTAGTTATTTTCACTAAGTACATCACTATTTGTTACTACATATTGTTTATTATTTGGTTGTAGTGCTATAAGTACAAGTGAACATAACGTTCAGAAGGGGGCTTTATCCATGTCTGAAGAAATGAACCAAGTCAATCAGAAGATACAAGATTTAACTCCAGAAGAAAAAGATGCGATTTTAGAAAACTTTAACGAATTTAAAAGTTATTTAAATGACCAGCTTGAAAAAGGAAAGAAGCTCGGATTAAGTGATGAGTTTTTAGCAAAAGGCGCAAAGTTTGTTGCAGACCATCTCGCTAAAAATGAAGAACCACGAAATCGTGAGCAAAAACTGTTGCAAGAAATGTGGAAAGTCGCTGATGAAGATGCTAAAAAACACATTGCATACGTCCTTGTGAAAATGGTCCAAAGTGAATAAATGATGATACGGAGCTGTCTTCCTTTGAAGGCAGCTCTTTTTATGTAGGAAAAGTAAGTGAATGTTCGTAGGTTATTTGCACGCTTCATGATATACTATTGTTTATGCATATTGCTCAAGAAGCAATACAAAAGGAGAATTATACGTGAGTAAAGAACAACAAAACACGCTACCTGAAAACTTCAGTGAGCTAAAAAAATCAGTGAACCGTCAAGCCAATTGGGAAGAACGTCGTCATGCCGTGAATGAATTAGCACAATACAACACGGATGAAACAACGAAAATTTTAACATATGTTGCAAAAGCAGATTTAGTAACAGCTGTTCGTGAAGCTGCTGCACAAGCATTAAAAAACATGGGTAAACCTGTACCAGCTTACGAAGCGCCAAAAGGTGAACTTATGAAAGATATGCCAAAAGTATTTTTACGTTTAAAAAAGAGCTTACCCGCTGACCATACAGTAGAAGACTTTAAAGAAAAATTAGCGAAAACACGTAGCGATATGTATAACACATATGAAGGTGAAAAAGGCGCACAGTTTGATGCGTGGATTCACGACATGTGGGAAAAAACAATTACACGTAAATAAGCCATATCCCCGTCCTCTTACGAATTTTTTGTAAGGGGATTTTCTTTTGTACTTCCCTATGCCAACAGTCGTTTGTCCTTTGAGGTTTTCGATAATAATCGAATAGATATTGTTAAAATATAGGAAAGATATTTATTTTGGTGAAAAAAGGTTGGGACAAAAAAATCCCCTTCAGCAACGACAACTGCTGAAGGGGATTTTTCTGCTTTGGTGCTACGCCACATAGCGAACACATTGCGCAGACATAGCGTTATTCCCTTACGCTCTCCTCTATTCATTCACTTCACTGCTGTTCCATCCATGCTATTATTTTTTTTCGTAACGCTGGTGATGGACGCGCTTTATTTTTTTCGATATTGCTAATATGTGGTGCGGTTACACCTAATTGTTCCGCAAGCTGTAAAATAGTAAGCTTCTTTGATTTGCGCAACGCTGTGAGTTGCGCTCCCACTACATCATCCTTTTGTGTCGGTGGTGGTGCTTGTCGGTAGCGATTATTTTGCTCAATCGATGCGTAATGCTCCTTCACTTGGTCGGCTGGCTCAATAATGAGTGCTGTGTTTAACCAATACTTTGCCCATCCTCTTGTTGTGGCAATTTGTTCATCCCATTTCACATAATGCCAATCTGCAATAACCCCATCTTGCATAAGTGTATCCAATGTTTTCTCAAGACGCTCTCTCGTACGCATCGGTGCACGCTCGTTTAATGTTTCCCCCATCGCATGTAAAATGGTCCGTACTTTATTTGGCTGTAAATAGTTCCCTTTAAACGCTTGCGTACGCCAACGCCAACTTAAATAACGACTTAATTGCTTTTCGGCACTCATACGATAAGCATGATAGGTGAGAGCTACAATCGGCAATAACGCCAATTGCTTTTTCGGCGCTAATAAATATTTCGCAAACAATGTATCGACCGTATACGTTATTTTAGTTCTACATGTTGTTGCACGAATTTTATCGGGTTCTCCAGTCGCTGTTTGAAACAAAAAAATTCGTCCTTGCGCCCGTACTTGTGTCGGCTTATTTTGTTTATACAATGTCGTTTGATCGACTGTTACCAATAAGCTTTGAATGTGTTGAAGTGCTCCAATAATTTGTTCCTTTTGCTTTTTTTCAAAGCCACCGCGTCGTCCTTGCCCGCCTAGCTTCTCCCGCAAGCCTCTCATTTTCAAAATATCGGCTAGCTCAACTTCAATCGTATCTGTCGGATGCTTCGCACGGTATATAAATAACACACATAAAATATCTAACACATCTACCGCAATTGTCGATAGTTGCACACGATGTTCATGTGCTCGTTCCAGTCGCTGTACTTCATCGTCGATACAGCACGGATGAATCATAATCGAGCCATTTGTACGTCCTTTTGAAAAAGTCGCAGTCGGATATGTATCGGGCGCTGTTGTAAAATTCTTTTGGTACATGACTTCTCGAATCGCTTGATACACAACAAAGTTTGGCACTGACACATAATTCGGCACAGCGGTTAACTGTGAAAAATCAGTCGTTGCATCGCGTTGCTGCGACTTATCATACTGCGCTAGTATTTCATTCACTTCCTGCACCATCAACGTCACGAAGCTCTGATAATAGTGTTTCGATTCCTCATTCATTTGCTGCAAAAAGCGCTCATTTTGCATAAACTGGATGTTTAACGTTTCTAAAAACAGAGCATTAAATTGCTGTCTTGTTGCTTGTTCAAGCTGCTGCACACCGTAATGCAAAATTAAATGCTCTAACGTTTTTTCAGTAATGCGCTGCTTCCACCATGCATTATAATCCTTCCATGTTGCGATTTCTCGCCCTTTCACTTTTTCTACTAATGCCGCTTCCACATGCTTAAATAATGACATTAGCTGCGCGCTACTTGTTACGGTCGACAACGTAACATGTGGGCGCTGCTTTAACGCATATAACACCGCAAATTGAATAAAATTTGAAATCACTTTCTCACGTGCCTGCTGACGAATCGTCACATATAGTTGTTCATTCATATAGTAGCTGTCCGCTGTTAACACATAAATTTTAAAGTCTTTTAAAAACATTGTGCTATCTGTTACATCAATATTTTCCGCTAAAAACTGCTCCATCTGTAATGCGCTCATCTCATTCATCTCATAAATGAACAGCGTAAAAAACGCATCAATTTTTTCGGTAAATCGCTCGGTCATTTGCGCTAATACATTGTCATGCCACGGTGTTACGATTGGTTGCACATGCTCATTCATCCCCATTACCCCCAGGATTCAAATTTTACACAAAGCAGAATTTTTCAGTCATTTAACACAATATTAACACATTTTACAGAAAATCCATACAACATCCCCTATTTCAATCCGTGTCGTATCAACGTTTGTAAGCAATAGAGAACGTGCATACTAGACGCAAATGTGAATGCGCTTACAAAGTCACATTGTTGTGGTCACATATAGCGAAAGTCGGGTCTACAAAGCCGCTAAAGTTTTTTCGTATTTTTTAAATACCTTACGAATCAAGTAATTGAGCATATTATGGCATCATATTAACTCATTAAATAGTGTATTAAATTAGCGAGCTACGTTTTCAAACTATTCAAAAACGAATTGTTAACATAATGTGACAGGTGATACATCTGAAAGACAAACTGGGGGTATGGACAATGTTAAACCAAAATGTTGAATCGTTACGACCTTTGTTTAAACCACAAACTGTTGCGGTATTAGGAGCATCGACAAGCCCATATAAAATTGGCTACTTACAAATTAAAGCGTTATTAGATGGCAAATTTGATGGTGAAATCTTCCCGATTCATCCAACAGCAGATGAAATTGCTGGCTTACCTTGTTATCCATCGCTTTCGGCTACACCGAAGCAAGTAGACTTAGTTATCTTTTGCGTCGGCTATGACCAAATTAAAGATAGCTTAGCAGACTGTGCAAAGCATGGCGTAAAGTCAGCCATTATTTTTGCCTCAGGATTTTCAGAAGCTGGTGAAGAAGGTCAACAACTTCAGCAAGAATTGGCACAGCTTGCGAAACAATATGGCATTCGTGTTGTTGGACCAAACTGCGTTGGTTTAGTCAACACGAGCAATGGCTTAATCGGTACATTCACACCGTCTATTTTAACCGTGCCACAAAACGGTAAAAAAGGTGTTGGCTATATTTCTCAAAGTGGTGCATTTGGAATTTTAACTTATATGGCTGCCGCCAAGCATGGTGTTTTATTCAACTACTTCGTGAGCACGGGGAACGAAATGGAATCGAGCTTTGAGGACTTCGTTGAATATATGATTCACGATGATGAAACAAATGTAATTAGCGGTTACTTAGAAGGCGCGAAATACCCCGACCAATTAAAAGTGCTAGCGAAGCAAGCACTGAAAAAGAAAAAGCCGATTATTTTAATGAAAACGGGACGTAGTGACGCAGGTAGTCGTGCTGCTGCTTCTCATACAGGTTCATTAGCTGGCTCGGATAAAGTGTATGATGGCTTCTTCCGTCAGCACGGTATTATTCGTGCAGAAGATTTCGATGACATTGTCGCTTTCTCTAAAATCTTCAATCCAGAAAAACTGCCAACAGGTAAAAATACGGTCATTATTACAAGCTCAGGTGGACGCGGTATTAATGAAGCAGACCGTTGTGAAGGCTATGGCTTAAACATTATGGAATTAAGTGAGCAAACGAAAACGGCTATTCGTGAATACTTACCGAGTTATGCAAGTGTAACAAATCCAATTGACTTAACCGCTGCCGCTTCTGTCGCAAACCCAGAATATTATTTGTATCCAATGCGTGCACTCGTAAATGACCCAGACGTGGACAATATTATTTTCACAGAATTCCCGTATATGTGGCATGCAGACACACCAGAGTTACAAGAATTTTTAACACTTTGTCGCAACAGCAATAAAACGGTGCTTGTCTGTCCATTCCCATTAGATGAGCAAATGACGTATCCAGCCGCGACATCGTTATTAATTGAAAACGGCATTTCTGTGATTCCATGTGACTTAAATCCGATTCGCGCACTCTCTAAGCTTGTTGACTACAGTGAGCGTGTACGTCTTGAAAATGCGATTGCCGACGAGCAAGAAGCAGTGACGACACCTATTGATTTAAGCGATATTGTAACGCCTGGTCAATTATTAAGTGAAGCACAAGCAAGTGAAGTGTTACAGCGTTACGGTATCCCGACACCACAGCGATTTATCGCAACGTCCGTAGAGCAAGCGATTGACCAAGCACGCGTTATTGGCTTCCCAGTCGTCATGAAAATTGATTCACCAGACATTCCACATAAAACAGAAGCAGATGCCATTCGCCTAAATCTTCAAAATGAAGCAGATGTGGCGATTGCGTACGACACGATTGTCACGAACGCGAAAAACTACAAGCCAGACGCAACGATTAACGGCGTCGCTGTCATTGAAATGCTACAGCCAGGTGTCGAGCTAATTATCGGTGCGCATAATGATCCAACATTCGGTCCGGTTATCATGGCGGGCTTAGGTGGCATTTTCGTAGAAGTATTTAAAGATGTTGCCTTTAAAGTCGCACCGTTAACACGCCATGATGCGATTGATTTATTCGAACAGCTAAAAGGCAATGCCATTTTAAACGGAGCGCGCGGAAAAGCTGCTGTTGATAAAGAAGCATTAATTGATGTGCTACTCAAAGTATCTACATTAATGACCGAGCAAAAAGACTTGATTCAAGAGCTGGATATTAACCCGATTATCGCGTACGAAAAAGGCGTTAAAACAGCTGATAGCATGATTGCAACAAAACAAGCTGCACCTACAACATCTACTACACAACTGATTGGAGGCTAAACGATATGTCATTACAAGCATTGAAAGGTAAAACGGGAAAGCCATTTTCATTTCAAGTAGACCACCGTCATATTCGTCAATTTGCGCGTGCAATTGGTGACTTGAACCCTCTTTACTTTGATGAGGACTATGCGAAAGCAACCATTCATGGTGGCATTATCGCCCCCCCTACTTTTCCGGTTGTCATTACCGATGAAGACGGCGACACATTAGACCTAGGATTGGACTATAATCGCATGCTTCACGGAGAACAGCAATTTATTTACTCACGACCAATTCGTCCAAATGACCAATTAACAGGTCAAATGAAAGTAACGGATGTGTACGAGCGTGAAGGAAAAAAAGGAACGATGGAATTTCTCGTCCTCGATACAGAGATTACCGATGAACACGGCAATCATGTCGTAACGAGCCGTACTAATATTATTTATCGCCCCGTAACGGTGAAATAAACAATTCGGAAGGAGCACTTTTATGAAGACGATTACGCAATTTGTGGCTGGTCAACAGCTTCCCCCTTATACGAAAGACAAAGTAACAAAAGTACAGCTTGTCCAGTACGCAGGTGCATCTGGTGACTTTAACCCCCTTCACACAGATGATACCTTTGCTCAAAAAATCGGCATGCCAGGTGTTATCGCGCACGGCATGCTCGTAATGGGCTTCCTTGGCGAATATGTCAATAAAATCGCTGGTGATGCAGCACTTGTGAAAAACTTCAATATGCGTTTTGGTGCGATGACCTTTCCAAAAGATGTTATTACGTGTAACGGTATCGTCAAAGATGTGTATGAAGAAAACGGGAAACAAATGGTCGTTGTTACCGTAACAGCTGAAAAAGGACCTGAACAAATCGTCGGAACAGGCGAAGCAACACTGGAATTTCAATAAAAAGGAGCGGTGAATATGTCAACTATTCGTAATAAATATGCCATCGTCGGTGTCGGCGAAAGTAAACGTTCAAAAAACTCAGGTGTTACCCCACTACATTTAGCATTAGATGCAGCACGCGCAGCAATTGCCGATGCTGGTTTAGAAGCAAAAGATATTGATGGCTTCATGAGCTACTCAGAAAATGATTCATGTGGGCCGCATCAAGTTGCAACGTACTTAGGTTCTCGCCCAGGTGTCGTGAAAGAAATGCTCGGTGGTGGCAGCAGCACCGAAATGTTAATCGCCGATGCAGTCGGTTTGATCGAAACAGGTCAAGCAAAAACAGTGCTCATTTACCGCTCGATGAATGGTCGTTCTGGTATGCGTATGGGTGGCGGTGGCTGGAGTACGGACTTACTCCAAAATGCGTTCGATGGCGGCAGCTTCTTAATTCCGTACGGCGCTGGTAGTCCAGGACAATGGTTTGGCTTATTTGCAACGCGTCATATGCATTTAAACGGCTTAACACAGGAACACTTAGGGCATGTTTGTACAACATTTTATGAGCATGCACAGCGCAACCCAAACGCATTTTTCTACGGCAAGCCACTAACAATGGAAGAATATTTAGCAACAGCTCATTTAAGCTCACCGTTTACAAAGCATGATTTCTGCTTAGAATCAGACGAAGCAAATGCCATTATCGTAACATCAGCAGACCGTGCAAAAGACTGTAAATCAAACCCTGTTTACATTACAGGAATGGCGGCTCGTCAATCTGTATCTCATGCACACTACTGGAAAAACGTTGATGAGGTAGCATCAGATTATGTTGCTCCTGAACTTTATAAAGCAGCTGGCATTTCGCCAAGCGATATTGATGTCGCTTCAATTTATGATTGCTTTAGCTGGGTTGTACTCCGTCAATTAGAAGCATACGGCTTAGCACCAAAAGGCGAAATTGGCGACTTTGTAGCAGCTGGCAATTTGAAAATTGGCGGCAAACTCCCTACAAATACAGCAGGCGGCATGTTATCAGAAGGCTATACACATGGGATGAATAATGTACTTGAAATCGTCCGTCAATTACGTCACGAATATACAGGTACAGACCGTCAAGTAGAAAACTGTGAAATCGGCATTTGTACTGGCTGGGCAGGTCCAGACATCGCAGGTGCAATGATTTTAAGCAAATAGGAGGGATTTTCATGAGCGAAGAGACAAAAGTAAAATACGAAAAACCAATTCCACTAAAAACATTAGACAATGCACCGTACTGGGATGCCGCTGACCGACATGAGCTTGTGTTGCAAAAATGTACATGCTGTCACACATACAATCACCCGCCTGGCCCTGCTTGCGCGAACTGTGGTGATGTAGCACTTGAATGGGAAAACCAAGGTAGCACGATTTCAGGACATGTGTACTCTTATGTCGTTTCGTACCGCCCATTTTTACCAGGCTTCCAAAATGATTTACCCCTTGTCATTGCCGTTATTGCACTCGATCATTTACCCGATGTCAAAATTATGGGCAATGTGTTAGGTGGAAATGCAGACAATGTCACAATTGGCACAGCCGTTTCAATGGTTTGGGATGACGTTACAGAAGACCGTGCAATACCACAATGGGTACTAAAAGAAGCGTAAGGGGGAAACGACGATGGATTTCGCATATACACAGCAGGAAGAACAGTTCCGTTTAGAGCTACGTACATGGCTAGAAGAAAACTTACCAGAAGGCTGGTTAGATGGCACATTTAACATGCCAGAAGAACAAGCTGCATACGGTCAATTTTTACGTGATTGGCAGCGCAAACTGTCAGAAGGTAATTGGGCTGCCATCGCTTGGCCGAAAAAGCACGGTGGTCGTGACGCTACACTGATGGAAGAAATTATTTACCATCAAGAAATGGTGCGTGTGCAAGCGCCACCTGCCATTAACTATGTAGGTCTACATATGGTGGGCCCTACATTAATGCAAATTGGCTCACCAGAACAGCAGGAAAAATACATCGCAAAAATTTTGTCAGGCGAGGAAGTTTGGTGCCAAGGTTACTCTGAACCAAATGCAGGTTCCGACTTAGCGGCTGTACAAACTACGGCTGTAAAAGATGGCGACAAATGGATTATTAACGGACAAAAGATTTGGACAAGCTTTGCCCATTTTGCAGACCGTTGCTTCCTTGTCGCACGCACAAGTAAAGGCGAGAAAAAACACCACGGTATTACGTGCTTCTTACTCGATATGAACCAACCAGGCGTGGAAGTACGCCCGATTATTCAAATGGACGGCGAGCATGATTTTAATGAAGTGTACTTAAACGACGCGGTCGCTTACGAAGCAGATGTTATCGGTAATGTTGATGATGGCTGGCGTGTAACGATTGCGCTCCTGATGCATGAACGTACAGGTATCGGTGCGCAAGTATTCTCATTAGAACAGCAATTTGATGCACTTGTCGAATTAGCACGTAGCGTTACAACGGATGATGAAGCGTTAATTGAACAGCGTGAAGTTCGTAAGCGCCTGCTTGATTTATATATTAAATCGCGTGGCTCATTACTCAACTATTACCGTAACTTAACAAAGCAGCTAAAAGTTGGTCATCCTGGTGTGGAAGGCTCTATGGACAAATTATTTGTAAGTGAAGTGACGAAAGAATTGTTCTCAGAGGCAATTTCATTACAAGGTCACCAAGCGATTACGTGGAAGCAAGATGCGATTTACGGCGATTCATACTGGCAAAAAAATTATTTATATTCGTTCGGCCAAACAATCGGTGGCGGTACGAGCGAAATTCAAAAAAATACAATTGCAGAGCGTATTTTAGGGCTTCCTAAAGATATCGGCAAATAAACTAAACGAGGTGAAGACGCTATGGATTTCTCATTAAGTCAAGAACAAGAAATGTTCCGCCAATACGTCAGAAAATATTTACAAGATGTTGAAACAACTAAAATTGCACGTGATTACATTCACGGTGATATCAACACTGTTCAACAAAGCTTGGCTGGCTTAAACGAGCTTGGTTGTACACAGCTGAACATTCCCGAACAATATGATGGTATGGGGCTTGGCAAACTTGATTTAGTGCCTATTTTTGAAGAATTAGGCGCAGCACTTGTACCAGGGCTTCATTTAGAAACGCTAGCGCTTGCCGCACCAATGATTGAACAGTTCGGAAGCGACGAGCAAAAGCAAACCTATTTACCGAGCATCGCGAGCGCTGAAGCAACGTTTACCATCGCTTGGCTAGAACCTGGGCGCAGCTATAAAAAGCAAGGGATTCAATTGCAAGCACAGCATGATGCTGGCTCTCTCCTACTACAAGGTGTGAAAACATTAGTGCCGGATGTCGAACTTGCAACACATATCATTGTGCCAGTTCGCGTCAATGAACAAATCGCACTTGTTATTGTTGAGTCCGATACAGCAGGTTTAACGGTTTCACCGCTTCAATCATTTGACGAGACACGCAAACTATCACAGCTACAATTTGACAATGTGCGCGTATCGACAAATCAAGTGATTGGTCAGCTGGATGAAGGGTGGGCGATTTTAAATCGTGGCTTACTGTCATTCAATGCCGGCTTATCATCATGGCTTGTCGGTGCAACAGAACGCATCGTACAAATGGCGAATGAATATGCGCAAATCCGCGAGCAGTTCGGCAATCCGATTGGACGTTTCCAGGCGATTAAGCACCGTATTGTTGATATGAAGCTTGATTTAGAAACTGCACGCTCACTTTCCTACTATGCCAACTGGACATTAGAAACAGATGCACCCGATAAAGTAGAAGCCATTGTAAGCGCACGTATTTTTGCCACACAAACATTTATACGCGCTGCAGCGGACAATATTCAAATTCATGGCGGTATCGGCTTCACCGAAGAAATCGATTGCCATTTATATGTAAAACGTTCCCGCTTCTTTGAAAACTATTTAGGTGATATTGATACGTACTACGACCTTGCCATTGATGCACTTGGATGGACAGACGTCGCAGCACCAACAGCTCTTCCAATAACTCCATAATACGTCAATTGTAACTGCTGGCATTCAACCGGAGATTCCTGTCATACATAAAGCTCAATTCATTTATGGCATAAGGAATCTCTTTTCTTTGTTCTTTTATACGTACAGTCCATCATAAAGGAGTCGATATATGAATGTTCAAAACTTCTCGCACAGTAGCTTCTATGACTTATAAGCAAAAAGTGTTATTAATGGTCGGCGTTTTCTTATGTATTGAGTTAGGCTTAATGGTATCTTCTGAGTTCTCAGTAGCGTTACCAAAAATTATTGAAGACATTGGCGGTGTAGAGTTTTATTCACTTGTCTTTACAGCGAACTTAGCGATGTCTGCCATCGTTACGCCAATTGTTGGTAAATTGAGTGATATGTACGGTCGTCGCCAAGTGATTTTATTCGGGATTATTGTTATTTTAATTTCTGAAATTATTACACCTATTTTAGTATCGAATATTTTTCACTTAATGTTCTTCCGTGCCATTCAAGGCTTTGGTGGTGCAACAGTAGCGGTTGTCGGTTTAATTGTCATTAGTGATATTTTTGACATTCAAAACCGCGCAAAGTTTTTAGGTTTCTACGGTTCATTAAATGCCTTAACTGCGATTATCGCCCCAACAATTGGCGGTCTTTTCGTACAGTACTTATCGTGGCATTGGGTGTTCTATTCAATCATTCCGGTTGGTGTCGCTGGTCTTTATTTCGTTGCGAAATATATGCCAGACGTTCCGCGTGCTGAACACGCGAAACTGGATTACCGCGGCATTTCTATTTTAAGTACCGTGATTTTAATTATTGTAGCGATTACAACATTTGGCGGCACACTTATTCCATGGTCATCCATTTTCATGATTGGTTTATTTATTGCCTTTGCAGCACTTGTGGCACTGTTTATTTTCAGCCAAAAGAAAGCAGCAGACCCAATCATTCCGCTTCACCTATTTAAATATCGCGTCTTTAACGTTTGTTTATTCGCTGTATTTTCAATGATGTTTGCAGCAACAGGGCTTATCTTCTTCTTACCAATGTTCCTACAAAACATTCATGGCTTCACGCCAACAGAAACAGGGCTATTTATGACATACCGTGGCATTACATCATTTATTTTCGCAGCGCTAAGTGGCTTTGTCGTAGCGAAATTACGTGATTTCCGTCTTGTTGCGATTTTTGCGATGGTACTATTTGGCTTAATTATTTTCGCTTTAACATTCTTCACAACGTCTGCGTCTGCATTGGCGATTACAGCGATTTCATTCGTCTGGGGTTGTGCAAGTGGTGTCTTAGTAGCGATTTTCCACACAGGTATTCAAATGAACTTACCGAATAAAGATATTAGTGTGGCGATGAGTGTAACGCAATTATTCGTAGCGCTTGGCTCATTACTTGCAACATCTGTACTTGGTATTTTCGTACGTAACCCAGATTTAAGTTTAGGCTTCTTACAATTACTGTACGCTTGCTTAGGTGTTGTCGTATTTGCATCTATCGTCTTTATCGCCGTTGTGCAACGACGTAACTTAAAAGTGGCAGATGAAGAAGTACAAGAAATAAACGTAACAGAACAAGATTTACATGAAGAATTAACGTAAAAAAGAACCAACAACATGCCGTTATCCCCAAACGACATGTTGTTGGTTTTGTTGTTGTAGTCGTGCAAGTACTTGTTCCCCGGTTGGTAGCTCAATCGCCTCACGCTTCATCGCAATATAAAATGCGAGTGGCTTCAGCCAATTGTACGCATAAAGAGGTGGCTGTGCTTCTGCATACATCGTCTGCAAGACACGTGGCCACTCCTTTTGCTTTTGTACTAATGCTATGAGCGCATCTAACTCCTCTTCATTTAGCACATAGGTTGTCGCGACTTCGACAACTGCATCTTCAAACATGGGCAACATCAATTCCGCATCGTCTGCTATATATTTATTCAACCATTTGTTCGCGAATTTTTTCGTATATTTACCACCCATATACATGCCCGTAAGCCCTGCTACAATCGAAATGATGATAGGCACATTTGGGATAAGCCATGTCGGTAGCTTTGAACATAACACGAACCCTATCATGCCACCGATAACACTTACTAATTTTTTTAGCATATTTTTTGTAAGTTGCTGCGCCGATATTTTTCGTTGGATGGCATGCTTTATATCAATCACAGATAATACCCCTGTGACAATGGCAGCTGATAGCGCATCCTTATGTAACACAGACAATGCCTTTTCCATCAAAACTGAAGTCGTCATTGCCTTTTCTGTTAGCACGGTAGATAGCTCCTTTATCGTCAACTTCATGCTATTAAACTGTAGCTCATCTTTTAACCCTGCCTTCATCGCATAATTCATCACCACTTGTTCTTCCATACCATCTAATAAGCTTTCCACAAATTCCTCACCATACATCCCCATTCCGACCGCTATTGCAATTTGAAGTGCCTCTTCGTTTGTTGCACCGTTCCAGACACTTTGTGCATAACTTACCGCTGTACTCATACTTTTAATCTCACATTCAAGTATGATACGCCCTTCATCGGTTACGACAATACGGTCTATTTTTTGTAACGAGGCGATTGCTTGTAATTGCGCATATGAAAACAAACCTCGGTGAATTGGCACTGTAAAATCACTTGGCAGTTGGGCAATCACTTGTTCATACTGATCCGCGCTCACTTCAATATGGCTGTCGTCTCCATATGTGTTAGCGACGATTGCGTCACATGTTTGTTGGGCTGTTTCATAAAATAGATTCCATAGTTGCATCCCGCCACCCCTTTTTTACGAAAGCTTACTTCTCTAACCACTCCAATGTATACTGAATCATCGCTTCTTGTTGTTCGACTGCTGAAATCGTTGCGACACCATCACCACTTTGCTCACCATACATCCCAAATTGCGCGTGATTGCCACCGATGATTTCAGTAAATACGGTATGTGGTGGTAATAGTGCCTTTGATGCTTCGATATCTGCAAGAGATGTTAAACCGTCATGCTCAGCGTAAAGAGAGAGCACTGGAAAACTTGCTTGCTTTAAGTCCGCTGATGCACTCGGATACGCCGCTAATAGTAATAGCCCTTCTACGTCATGCTTAGCTGCATACATGGCAGCAGCTACACCACCTAAGGAATGCCCACCAATTATCCATTCCTTTATTTCTGGAAATTGCTCGATATATGTCGTTGCTTTACTTGAACTCAGTAGCGCAAAATTAAATGTCATTTGTGGCACAATGACCGTATAGCCTGCATTCATTAACCCCTGCGCGTAATAGCTATAAGCCGTATTTTCTACTTTTGCACCAGGGTATACAATCATACCTATCCCGTTTCCGTCTTCTGGTGCCATTATTAGCGCATCATCGGTTATAAACTGTTCAATGTTAACGAGTGATTGCAATTGTTCACTTGGCGTATACGTTGCCGAAGCCCATAGAAAAAAACTAATACATCCAATGATAATTAGGCTTACGATACTGATGAAAAGCCATTTAATGCCCTTTTTCATACATAACCTCCTCACTAATTACATAAAAAATACTCGGCGACATGTCTAGCAGTCGACAAGTATTTTGTAGCTGTATCTATTTACTGCATTGCATTCGTGCGTTCACCAGCTTGCTCAATAAATTGTTATAATAGGGCATCCCACGTGACAATTTCCCGTTTTGCCTGAACATACGTTTTGCTCTCCTTTGAAACTTTTGTATGTAACGGCCAAAAATTCACATGACAGCTCGCCTCTGTCATCTCCCTTACCATCACTCTAAGTTCCAATGTGCTTATTTTTTCAGGTGGTATAAGTGAGCGTCCTGTCGTCATACGCTTTACTGGTCGATGTAATTCGCTCAGAGCATCTTCACGAAACCTTTTCCGAAGCGGTCGCTTATCTTCTAATACTTCTGCTCCATCCAACTGTTGAAACGAAAAGATTTTATGGTCGTAATTGTACGTCGTTAAAAAATTCCGTTGTTGTGGCTGACGAAACACAACGACAATTTTTTGATGTACTTCGTCAATCGCAATCATCGAATCTCTATCTGGTGAAATAAATTGCTTTGTCACTGAAAAATCTTCTAGACTTTCTAAAAAATTTTGCATCATCGTCACTAATGCAACGGATATTCTATATTTTCTGTTGAATTCAAGCGCAATCGAACCACTTGCAATAATTAAAGCAATGACAAAACAAAAGAAAAAAATTCCGGTGTTTTATTCCCTGCCGTTGCATACAATAAAACGACAAGTAGCAACCCAAAACTGCCAACACCTGTCCACAGCATAAAATCCCTCCCCCTACTTATAAGTATATCTATACCCATATCACGCACAAAATTTAGTGTAAAATGCATGAAAATATTCGGGGGGAACAAGACTTTCAGCCACCAATCTATGTTGATAGCATGCGATGTCACAACTGCTTCATTTACTGGCAAACTAAAAAAACTACCCGTAAAATACGGATAGTTCTACTTTCTATTAACGAGCTTTACGCTTATAAAAAGACTGAAGAGACGGCTTAAATACGAATGCACCCGCTACTAATAGTGCACTACTCATATAAAATACACTGAGGATACCAAATACTCCGCCTAGTAAACCGAAACCAAGTGGTGCTGTTACTTGTGCGAGACGATTTACAGTTAAGCGTAAGCCAAGCACCTCTGCTGTTCGGTCAGGTGGCGAGGCATTGTACGTAATCGTCATCGAAATCGGTTGACCACATCCAAGACCACAGCCCATTAAAAATATCCATATGGCCAACATATATATGTCATCAAATAATGGCATCGCGCCAAATGATAGCCCTGCAACAAAAATCGATAAAAATAAAATTTGTTTACGGCTAACAACATCCAACAAACGTGGCAATAAAAACCGGATAAACATAATCGCCATCCCTTGAATCGCTATCATCCACCCTATTTCCGTTTCAGTCATGCCAATATGCTGACCAAACAACGGAAAATACGCAATAAAGATATCTTTCGAATACAGTACGAGTGCACTTGCAAAAAGCGCTACCTTCAGTTGATGGTTTTGAAGTAAACGGAACGATGCTATTAATGGCTGACGTTCCTTTACTGTTGAATATTTATCAATGTTTAACGTAGCAACTACGGCTATCCCTAACACTGCACAACCAATACAAAATACATATACCATATTATATGAAAAATATTGCGTCAAATAACCACCGACAATTGGACCGATTACTGCACCTAATGCTACAACTAATGTAAACCAGCTAAAATAAGTATCTCTATTTTCACTTGTCGACTCGTGCCCTAATATATTTTGCATGGAAATTGGAATGAAGACATTGGCAATGCCCATCAAAATTTGCGAGGCAATAATGCCTACTATATTCGGGAGCACAATCGGAAACACTAAAGCAATCACAATTGACATATACGCGATGATTGATGGTAGCTTATCACCTAACTTATCAATTAATTGACCAAAATAAATAGCTAAAAACAAAGGAAAAAATGCGTATAAGGCTGTCACTATTCCAATTTCAACTAGCGAGGCTCCATACGAATCTGCAGATAAAGTAATGACAGGTCGCGTTGCATTTATGATAATATGAAAAAATAAAGTAATCATTAATACTTTTTTACATTCATGTTATTCCCACCTAACTTATAAAGGATGTGTTCACTTGCACTCTAACAATCAACTTTCCACTGAAAAAATCGCGACGATATCTACAACAGCTGAAATCGTACAAGACCAATTTGATCTCGTCGTGAACAATTGGATATCATCTATTCATCCGTCCTTTTTATCGTTTCCAGTTGTCGTTATGTGTATCGGTACAGATAAACATATTGTCGATTGCTACGGCCCTTTAGTTGGCACGCTTTTACAACAATCTAATCATAAATATATTATTTTCGGTACATTAACAAACCCTGTAACAGCCTTTAACATCGACGATTCCATCGCTTTAGCGAAGAAAATGTTTCCGCATAGTTTAATTATTTGTCTAGATGCAGCTATTAGTCGTACACCTAAAACAGGTGCGCTTGAAATTTTTAAAGGGCCTTTAAAACCTGGCGATGCATTGGGCAAAAAATTTACACCCATTGGCGACTTCCACTTAAAGGGTTTTGTGAACTATAGCGAGACTGACCAAGATATACACTTTATGAATGATACACGCTTAGCAGTTGTTTATCGTATGGCCCAAGTAACGGTGCACTTATTACAATTACTTCACGACAAAATCCCACAACATTAAATTGTGGGATTTTGTTGCTAAAATAAGCTAATGGCTCCTGTTACAAGTGCGCCGATAATTAACAGCACCGATACAAATAATGCTGGTAAAAACGCAAATTTTTGGAACTCCCCTAAATCTACTTTCACCATACCGACTAATAGTAATGTTGATGCTACTAGTGGGCTTAAAAAATGAATCGGCTGACCAAGTATAGAAGCACGTGCAATTTCTAATGGACTGATGCCATAAGCAGAAGCCGCTTCCGCTAAAATTGGTAGTACCCCATAATAATACGCATCATTTGAAAGTACAAATGTAAGTGGTAAACTCGTAATCGCGACAACTATTGGAAATGCACTTCCCACTGACTCTGGAATAACATTCACAATAGCATTTGCTATCGCATCAACCATCCCTGTTCCTGAAAAAATTCCAGTAAATGCACCTGCAGCAAATACTAACGCAACAACTGTAATAACATTTGGTGCGTGCACTTCAATACGCTCTTTTTGTAATTCAATATTTGGATAGTTAATCATTAATGCAATGACAAAACCAATCATAAATAATGTGGCCGCCGGTAAAATACCGAAAATCAATAAGCCCATTACCGTCAATGTTAAAATAAAGTTTGGCACTAGCATTTTCGGACGTTTTAAATACGTAGCATCCTCCATTGTTAATGCCATCTCTGGAATTTGCTCAAATACTACTTTCGGTTCTGCTGTAATAACACCTAAGCGTTTCTCTTCCATTTTCCCTAATGTAAATGCTACTAATGTAATCGCTATCATTCCGACGAATAATGTTGGAATCATCGGCAAGAAGAATTCGTTCGCATCCAGCCCTAACGCTGCAATCGCTCGCGTTGCAGGTCCTCCCCATGGTGTCATTGAACTCATAACAGATACCGATAATAATGAAATTGTCGCTAATATTAAACGATTCATCCCAAGACGCTTATATAATGGAAACATCGCTGCTATCGTAATCATATGTGTTGTTGTCCCATCCCCATCTAAAGCAACAAGCATTGAAATAATAGCTGTACCTAATGCGATACGTAGCGGACTGCCTTTTACAACTTTCACGATTTTATTAATGAGTGGGTCAAACAAACCTGCATCTAATAAAATGGCAAAGAATAAAATAGCAAAGAATAACAGTACTGCTGTTGGTGCTACAACCTTAATGCCCTCCATAATCATTGACCCTAATTCATTATAAAACCCAGCAAGAGAACCAAATATAATCGGTAAGACAATGAGCGCAATGAGTGGCGATAGCTTCTTCGTCATAATTAAATACGTAAACAAAATAACCATTGCAAAGCCTAAAAATGTAAGCATACAATACCCCCTATTATGTTGTGAACATCCCTAAAACTTGAGTACTCTTAAAATTCACTCTACTCAAAATATATAAATAAGTAAAATATATAAATTTTAAAGAAAAACTTTAAAAAAACTTATAATCCAGTAAACCTACATAATAGGGAGAGCATTTTATACAATCAGATTTTTATTCTTTTGGATGAAATCAATAAATTTTTTAACGATTTCTAATTCCTTACTTTGTTCTGAATACAGAAGCCACGTTTCTCGTTCAACTGGCACACCGCTTTTTAATATCAATTCGTATCGATGAAGCCCTTCCACATTTATCAAACTAATTTTAGGTAAAATCGTAATGCCTAAACCATGCTTCACCATTTCTTTACATGTTTCTTGGCGATTCGTTTCCATAATGACATTCGGTGGAATTTGATAACGGTCATACCACCATTTATCAATTAAGTTCCGCAGTGATGCATCTGTTTTATAACTAATATAAGGCATGTTTGGCACATCATTCATATCAATAGGCTCTTTTGAAATTAGATATAGCTTCTCTACATTCATCAAGATTTTTTCGCCGTACCAATCGTTATTTCCACGTAAAATCCCGACATGTACTTTCGATGTATTTAATAACTCCATTACATACGTACTCCATCCAGTATTAATGTTAAACAATACATTCGGATAACTTGTCGAAAATTCTTTTAAAATGCCCGGCAAAATATATTGTGCAAAATTATCCGATGAGCCAATTCGTAATAGTCCACGTACTTCTTCTGATAGATTGGAAATCCGGTCTTTCGTTTCTTGAAGTTCCTTTAACATTCGCTCAGCATATTTCACTAAAAATTGTCCTTCAATCGTAAAATCTACGCCCCCTTTAATTTTATACAGAATTTTAATGTTAAATTGTTCCTCTAAATTTTGAATGCGATAGGTTAACGCAGGCTGTGATACAAATAATCGTCTTGCCGCCCGACTAATATTGCCTTCCTCTCTAATCGCTATTAATGCTTCCCAATCTTTCTCTACCATAGGAGACACCCCTTTATAAGTTTTATTTATAAAAAAAGTAATAATTTGTGTATTTTACTTATAAATATAATCCATTATAGACTAGCTATACAACCACAAGGAGGGATTCACATGAAAGTGCCAATCGTTTTAATGCGTGGAGGAACAAGTAAAGCCGTTTTTTTAAAGAAGGAGCATCTACCTTCTGACCCAACACAATGGTCAGCATTTTTACTTGATTTAATGGGTAGCCCCGACCAACGACAAATTGACGGCTTAGGTGGTGGCAATTCGTTAACGAGTAAAGTCGCCATTATTCATTCATCTGAGCTGCCACATATAGATATTGAATATACATTTGCCCAAGTAAGTATCGTTGACCAAACTGTCGATTTTAAAGGGAATTGTGGCAATATTTCTTCTGCCGTTGCTTCATACGCAATTCATACAGGACTTATTCCACCGGTGGAACCTATTACACGCACAACTATTTTAAATACGAATACAAATAAATTAATTACTGCGGAAGTGGAAGTACACAACGGACAAGTCGTAACAGAAGGAACTATTGAAATTCCTGGTGTTCCCGGTACTGGCTCACCTATTTATTTAACATTCCAAGCTGGAGAAGGTGCTGTCACAAACAAACTTTACCCAACTGGCAAGCCCATTGATACTATTACTATTCGTCATCAACAGATTGATATTTCCATCATCGACTATGCCAATCCACTCGTCTATGTGAAAGCTGAAGACCTTGGTTTAAAAGGAACTGAACTACCACATGAAATTTCACCTGAAACCTTACAACTTTGCGAGGAAATTCGGGGGCTAGCGGCGGAGATGTGTGGCTTTTGTAAAGCACACGAAGCAAAATTTAAATCGCCAGCCGTACCAAAATTGACAATTATTAGCCCTGCTCAAGACTATGTTGATGCGACTGGTCGACACCATAAAGCAACGTCTATGGATTTACAAATTCGTATGCTTTCGATGCAACAACCACATAATGCATTAGCCATTACTGGTGCTATTTGTACATCTGCTGCTATCTTTTTAAACGAAACGATTTTACAGCCATTTGCTACGTGCAAAAACGATGTGATACGCCTTGCGCACCCTGGTGGTATTATGCAAACTAAACTCGTTGTTGCCAATCATAAAATTCAAGGCATTAAAGTAATTCGAACTGCTCGCGTTTTACTCTCTGGCGTTGCCTATACTAAAAATCAGTTCGATTACGCAACTTATCGTCAAACTGTGTAACACAAACTGCTCAATCAACCTTCTGTCGACATAATACGCTTTCTCAAATTAAAAAGACCAAAGCTTCTTCATAAACAAAAGCTTTGGTCTTCTTCTATTAATCATCTACGCTTTGTAAATTACTCTTGTAAGCCTCGCTACTTAAAGCTCCGCTGCGTATTTATTTAATTCCTTACTCATCGCTTCAATCTTCGTCATTAAAGCCGAAATTTCATCCGTAGACGCCGCTTGTTCATGCCCAATCGCAACAACCTCTTGAATCGTTGTTGTAATTTCATTAACGGAACTTTGGATATTCGTTAATGTTTGGCGAATTTTTTCAGTAGACGACACCGTTTCATGGGACAGCTTGCGAATTTCATCGGCCACGACAGCGAACCCTAAACCTTTGTCCCCCGCTCGTGCCGCTTCAATTGCAGCATTTAACCCTAAAAGATTCGTCTGGTCCGCAACGCGTTTAATGAAATTTAGCACATCATCCGTATTTTTCACTTCGTTCATCGCATGCGTAGACTGTGTTAGTAATTTATCACTAATATTCGACAATCCTTCTGAGCTATCTGTAATCACAGCTACACGCGCATTCGCCTTTTCAAGCGCCTGCAAAATTTCATCTGAAATCGCGCGAAGTCGCTTTTCATTTTGCTTTTGCAATTGAATCGCTAATGCGCCAATAACGCGTCCTTCGTGTACAATTGGTGCCGCAACTCCTGTAAACGGCAGTCCAAAAAACTCCGCTGGCACTTCATCACGTATAATCGTGTTTGTTCGAATACAGTCTGCTAAAGGCTCTTTCGGATTAATGTTCGTCCCCGCTCTTGCGCCAATATCAATCTTTGTCCCCGGAAAATATGTAATCCATTTTTCCGTATTCGTTAAGCCAATCGCCAAGTCTGGTAACATCGTGTGAAATAAAGGGATCATGTCTAAATATGTTTCTAAAACCGGATGGATATCTGTTCGTAAAATTGTTGTTCTCATCTCAAATTCTCCTTTAGGTCATTGCTAAATTTTTTGCTATACACCTTTGCATCTTACTTCGAGCACTACTTCGTTCAATAACATACCACGTTTTCAGTGCTTATAATAAATACGAGCTATGAGAAAATACCCAACAAATCAAATACTTCCTTTTCAATGACACATTTTATCCATTTATAGTGTTTTCACATTAGTATTTTACCTTTTTTTACAAAATAATAAAAACATTAGATATTGAAAGTGGTGGGGATTTTAGTTTTGGTGGTGGCCTGAGAGGATAGGTATTAACATCACACTTTTTAAAAATCAATCTCTGAAACATATAACGCCTGTGCAGAGAAAACTTTTACACACAAAAAGCCCAGCCATCTCGAACACACTACTCACAAATGTCGAGCGTTCTTCTCACCTAAAATACGGAAAATAAAAGTGAATGATACATCATTATTATCGAACAAATATACTTTCAGAAAAACAAAATCTACAGCTAATTTTCATTTATAATTGAGAGAGAATCATCCTCGATTTCCTCTCAAAAAATATAGATAATAATTCTAGAAAAGACCCCATCCTTTGGTTCTTATGTTTCGAGAACGCGGATACAAGTAGATGTTATCATTAGATCTTGAAACATAAGACCTCGGTGATATATCTACTTTCCAACTATGTTTTTGACTAAGTAAATGCTGTTGGGACATTAAAAGATTCAACTCTCTATTCAGCTAAATAAAAAGGTATTTGTTATAATTAACGAAAATAATGTTTTAAATGTGAGGAAGGTGCAAAGATGATTCAACATGAAAATGAGCAGTGTATATCAGATAATATAGAGAAAGAATCACAAGCTATCAATCATATTTACAAGGATCGCTTCCAGCGACATCGAACTCCTTTATCTGGACAAGAATTACGTGAAGCAGCTATTAATAAATACAAAAAAATTATTCAAAGCCAAAAAGGAACTCTCTAATATCTTGAGTGTTCCTTTTATCGATGTATTCATAATTTGAGCAGAAATATAAAGTAGAACAATATAATATGCACTTATTTTCCAATGAAATACTTCTAGCAATTTACTAGATTCTAAAGAGAGTGATAGGGCTAAGTCTTCTGGATTGTGGAATTGCTGCCAGTTCCGCTCATCGCGGAACTGTAAAATTTTTTCTCATAGTTAGTCTAAGTCATTCATCTTATTCACCTGATGTTTGATAGGGTAAGGGTATGATTATAAAATCGTCATGAATGTTCTGAATTACCTTTGTACCTGGTAATCGCAAATTATTGTATAATATAATCTAAATACTAAATACTATAGCTATAAACTATAGAAGGGATTGAAATTGATGGAACTTCGACAATTAGAATATTTCCTTGTACTCTGCGAGGTAATGCAATTTACCAAAGCTGCTGAAAGACTGTTAATTGCGCAACCTACGTTAAGTCAGCAAATCAAAATACTTGAACAAGAACTCGGCACCCCACTTTTCCATCGAATTGGCAAAAAAATATCACTGACTGATGCAGGGTATATTCTATTAGAACAAGCTCGAACAATGTTTCAAACGCTTGATGCCACAAAAGAGCAAATCCAACAGTTAGATAGCTTAGAAAAAGGAACATTACGCATTGGTGCGTTACCGGGGGAATTAACGAATTTAGTTTCATCAATTTCGTTACAGTTCATGAAACAATATCCGAACATTCAAGTTCACATCACGTCAAATGAAGATATTCATGAAATGCTTCGTAACAACATGATTGAAGTTGGCTTTACATTTTCGCTACATAGCGATCAATTTGATCAGCGATTTGAGGAAACAGCCTTATATAAAGAAGCCTTTTGCTATATCGAACGAAAAGATAATGATATGTGTAAAGATGTGCTTACGTTACCTGAAGCACTTTCAAAACCGCTCGTACTTTTCCCAAACGCACATTTATGTCGACGCATTTTAAACCATGCTGCGAAAACGGAAAAACTTCCGGTTACACCTCGCTTTGAAACGTCTAGTATTGACTCGATTTTTTCATTTGTCGAACAAGGACTTGGTGGAACGATTGTGGCGAAAACATTATTCGACTTATATGGCACAAGTGCGCTCCAAGCATACACAATTGACCACCCTCTTTTACAACGCGAAACGTTACTGATTACACAAAAAGAACGCCAATCATCGCCTACCCTTCAAGCGTTCAACGAATTATTAGCACAAGAATTAACGAAGTTTACACTACAATTGTCTTAAAAAAGAGGAAGTAAGCATCGGCTCACTTCCTTTTTTCTTACTTCATTGATTTTGTTTCCGTTAATTTCACATGCCATGACAATGCTTCTGCTAGTAAATGCGGTGTATGTGCATTGTTTGTCGCTTCAACTGCTCTGTTATAATAATCACGTAGCTGTTCTTTATAATCTGGATGTGCACAGTTTTCAATAATTAGCTCTACACGTTCCTTCGGTGCTAAACCTCGTAAATCAGCAATCCCTTGTTCTGTGACAATGACATCGACATCATGCTCTGTATGGTCGTGATGTGAAACCATTGGTACGATTGATGAAATGTCCCCACCTTTTGCATAGGACTTCGTCACAAAAATCCCAAGACGTGCATTGCGTGCAAAGTCACCTGAGCCACCAATTCCGTTCATCATTTTTGATCCCGTTACGTGCGTTGAATTAACGTTCCCATAAATATCCACTTCAAGTGCGGTATTGATTGAAATTAAGCCGAGGCGACGGATAATTTCAGGGTGATTCGAAATTTCTTGTGGGCGTAATACAAGCTGTGATTGGTATTTTTTCAAATTTCCATACACTTCTTTGCCGTACGCTTCGCTTAAAGTAATCGATGTACCTGAAGCTACTTTTACCTTTCCAGCATCAATTAATTCAAATACAGCGTCTTGCAGAACTTCTGAATACACTTCAAGATTTTCAAATTCTGAATCTAAAAAGCCATTGAGTACAGCATTCGCAACAGAGCCTACGCCTGATTGTAATGGTGCGAGTTCCTTTGTTAATCGACCTGCCTCAATTTCTTGGCGGAAGAATGTGAGTAAATGGTCTGCAATTTGTGCCGTTTCTTCATCTGGTGGCACAATTAGTGACGGCGCATCTTTCATTTCGGATAAAACAATACCTCGAATTTTTGATACATCTACTGGAATCCCAGATGTACCAATACGATCACCAGCGTTTGTCATTGGAATCGGTTCACGCTTCCCTTGGACACCTGGCATATAAATATCATGAATACCTTCTAATTCAGCTGGCTGAGCTGTATTTAATTCAATGATAATTTCTTTTGCATGTTGTGCAATGACTGGCGAGTTGCCAACAGATGTTGTTGGAATAATCATCCCATCTTCTGTAATGGCCACTGCTTCAATAATTGCGACATCGATTGGCCCAACAATGCCTGTACGAATCAATTCTGCATTATGTGAAACGTGTGCATCCGTATATAAAATTTCACCTTGATTAATTAAATTACGCATGACAGGGTCGCCTTGATATGGTGCACGTTTACGAATGATTCCTGCTTGTGCCATGTACTGGTCAACCTCTGGGCCTAATGAAGCCCCTGTATAAACATCTACTTTAAAGTTTTCTGTTTTCGCTTTTTCCACTAGCGCAAGCGGTACAATCTTTGCATCCCCTGCACGTGTAAAGCCGCTCATTCCTACTAACATACCATCTGTAATCCATGTAGCTGCTTCATCGGCTGTTACAATTTTATCTTGAAGTAATTTATGACGAATACGATTGTTCATACGACTTATTCCTTCCATGGTGAATGTAAAATACAATCACAAAAATTCTTATTTTTAAATTGCGGATTAAAATGTGCACAAATGTCTTGTTTCATATTCCCGAATGTCGTTTGTGGCTTATGTTTAATACCATCATAAAAAGCTTGAATAATATTTTGTTTGAAGTTAACACGTGGGAATACATCTAAAACCGCCTGACGTTCCGTTTCTGTTAATAATTCATAACCATCGCCCATAACGTCTGTTCCGACCCCTGCAAATAACAGCGCCACTTCATTTTCTTTATGCTCTGCAATGCCTGGTGTTGTATGCAAGGCAATTGCATCCCATACAACTTGTATCGCCTGCTTTTCAACGTTATATGTTTGCAAAAACTGACGTGCTGCATTCGCACCATCCACTTCAAAACGCAAATCATCACTGCTGTAAAGCTTCGTTAAACCTAAATCATGAAAGAGTGCACTTATATAAAGAAGCTCTTGATCATATTTCACTTGTTCTTTTTGTGCCTTTAACGCCCCAAATAGATACACACGATTGGAGTGATTGAATAATAAGTCCGAGCCATTTTCAAGCAAAACTTCTTTTGCATCTAATGCCATTTTCGTATCTGGAATTTTAATACCTGCGATCTCTACCATAACCATCCCTCTTTTCATTCAGAATTAACTTTATTGTAAGAAGAATCCAACCATTCGTAAATACAATAAAAACTATAATAATCATAGTTTAAAACTATATTAACTAATTCAAAAAGGACGAGGCACTTAGACTGTTTACACGAATTTCTTAACATACATCTTCTTCAACGTGCGATGAAGGCAATTTTTATGAATGTAAAATTGTCGCGTAATGAATTATATTTGTACCTGGTGCTCGCCGAATAACGAAAAAAAGACCACTCATAAGTGTTCGACACAATTCCAAAAAGGACATCATTTGACGTAAATATATAAAAAGCTTACATTTAACCTAGAATAAATTCACACTTTAAAGTTAATTTATTCGCTACGCAATAGAACACTATTTTATTTGGAGGCGTTGTAAATGAGAGGTTGGTTATTTTCAGGTACGAATAAGCCATTGGAGCTAATTGAAAAAGAGGATCCAAAGGCAATTCCAGGTCAAATTGTCATTGAAGTGAAAGCCGCTGGACTTTGTCACTCAGATGTCGCTGCTTTACAAGACCCAGGCTGGATGCCACTATTTCCAAATGGACCAGTCATTATGGGACATGAATTTGCAGGTGTTGTAATCGAAGTTGGCGAAGGTGTTGAAAACTTTAAAGTTGGTGATCGTGTTGGGGCAAACCCAATGAATCGTGAAACAAAAGTAACAGCGGGCTATACGTATGATGGTGGCTACGCAGAAAAAGTTCGCGTGCCTGCCGATCAATGTGTACGTATTCCAGACGGCGTTTCATTTGAAGAAGGTGCTGCGTCCACTGATGCAGGGATTACATCTTACCGTGCCGTATTCACGATTGGACAAGCAAAAGAAGGCACGAAATTAGGCATTATCGGTGTTGGTGGACTTGGTCAATTTGCCCTTCAAATGGCACTTATTAAAGGTTGTGAAGTTGTCGCAACAGATGTTTCTCCAGAGGCACGTAAATTAGCGGAGGAGCTAGGTGCTCATAAAGCATATGATTCAATTGCAGATATGCAAGAGGCACAATGTGATGTGATTGTTGATTTTGCAGGATTTGGCACTACAACAGCAGAAGCCGTTGAGGCAGTTAAACCTCAAGGGACAGTTGTTATAGTAGGTATGGGTATTTTACAGTCCAATATTAATACGTACTCAATGATTACGAAAGAAGTTAAACTGCTAGGTAGTAACGGTGGATCGGTAGAAGATTTACAGGGCGTCTATGATTTATTTGCTACCGGCAAAATGAACCCACAGCTTGTAACAATTCCATTTGAGGAAATCGATAAAGGCTTAGAAAAATTAAAAAATCATGAAGTAAAAGGCCGCTTAGTAGCTGTGTTTGAATAATGAAAGGAACTCCCCTCGATGTTGTAAACGAGGGGAGTTTTGTTCTTCATCTTAAAATTTTAAAAGCCACATTCATTAAATATACTTGTCGCAAATTAAAAATGACAAATTCGTCCCATCACTTGAAATTTTGCGCAAGTTAGCAATAGCACTTGATTACGATATTTACACACTTTCTTTAAATGCTGGAATTTATTCAGAAGAAAATTTAACGATACTAGCTAAACATGTTGACCCAACTGAAGATGAGGAAGAATTGAATTTCTATACAAAAGAGGAACTACTTCATTTCTTAAAATGCATGGAAGAAGAAAATAACTTCAAGGCGTACACCCTCTTCCGCATTCTCGCCTTCTCCGGCATGCGTAAAGGTGAAGCACTCGCACTAACGTGGGAAGATATTAATTTCAAAGACTGTGAAATTCGAATTAACAAGGCGTTATCCCGCGGGAAAGATAATCGATTATACGTCAAAACAACGAAAACAAAATCTTCCCGTCGTACATTGAAGATGGACTGATGCAACCTACGAAACTCGTAAATGGATGTTACACGTACAACAAAAATACGGGCTGAAGGAAATTACAACACATGGCTTACCCTACACGCACTATTCGTTGTTATTTGAAGTTGATGCAACGATTGAGTACTGCGGAGCGTTTGAGCCAGCAGTGCGGAACTTTAAGC
>NZ_MASJ01000013.1 GCF_001700315.1 Caryophanon tenue
AAAGCGATGTTTGGGAGTGTTCTCACTGTAGCTAATGTGAAAGATTGGCGCAAGTGGTGGTTGTACCCCTTCATTTTTTTGGTGTGAGGGGGGTTCTTGTAGAGCGAAATATAATTCGGAGTACATGAGTGATTTTAGCCGGCTAGTAACGGTTTTTCGGGCGATAATAGAAGGGCAATCTCCGAGGGAAAGACCTTCATTTTTTCGTATGCTCGGGGGTGTGCCCCGAACCCTGCCCGAAAAATTTTTGATGGCAAGGAGGAAAGGGTGGAGATTTTTCAGCGTAGCGTTTTGAAAAATACAACCCGATCCTTGCGATTGAAAAAGTCTTGGAGGGTGTGAAATCTTTAGAGAAGGTGTGGCGGCTCATCGCAAAATGCGATGGGCCGTCATGCCTTTTTTGTGTCGGGAATTTTCGAAAAACGATGTGCGTGCCAGCACGTTTTTTGTCGGGCGATTCGCCCGAAATAGCCCTCGGCAGAGCGTTTGTTTTGATACGTCCGTGTCAAAACGTAGAAAACGTTACTTTGCCAAAGTAACAAACGCTTGGTATGATTCTTTTAACGAGGTGATGTGAGATGAGTATGTCCGTATCTTTCCAAAAATCTACGAGAAGAACAAACATCAATCACAATAATCGAACGATGCGTGAAAAGGACAAATTGAAAAATGAGCATATTGATTTTTCTCGTTCAGACGAAAATGTGTATCTCATTGAAAAAGATTTAAAGCAACTTTACCAGGAAGAATTTAGCGAAGCTTTGGGCACGTACAACGACAAGCAAAAACGGTCAGATCGGAAAATCAAAGATTATTACAATCATATCAAGTCGAGTAAGAAAACAGCTTTGCAGCAAGAGATGATTGTACAAGTAGGAGAGCGAGACGATTTTTCGGATAAAGCCAATATTGAACTGGCGAATGAGGTCTTGAAAGAGTGGTTTGACGGGTTTCAAGCGCGAAATCCGAATTTAAAGGTGTACAACGCTGTCATTCATAATGACGAGGCAAGTCCTCACATGCACTTAAATTTTGTACCTGTAGCGAGTGGTTATAAGCGTGGACTTGAAAAGCAAGTGGCTTTTGATAGAGCGATTACGCAACAGGACCCGACACTCGATAAGGAATATCCGTTTGAGGACTGGCGAGAAAAGGAAGTCGGTTTATTAGAAAAAATGTTGCAAGAACGGGGCATTGAGCGTAAACACGTTGGTAAAAACGAGTATCGTGATGTGAATGAGTTTAAAGCGAAACAGCGTGAGATGGAACAGCTGCAAGAAATGGATAAAGAGCTGAAAGCGCAACTCGCACATATTGAGGATACGAAAGTAAAAATGTCTGAGATGGAGCAAATTGATAAAAGGAAGTTTATCAAAGGCGGTTTAGGTAGTCTGGTTGGGTTATCTGAAAAGCGTGTCGAAGTGTCTAAAGGCGATTATGAAACGCTGATTCGTGCTGGTCGTCAAAATGTAAAACTGCGTAAACAAAATTATGAATTAGCTATGAAAATAAAAGCAGTGACAGAGCGAGAAAAGACTCTCGATGGGAGAGAGCAAGAACTAGAGCTGCGTGAAAATGAATATCGTCAAAAGGCGAGTGAGTTAGAGCAACGAGGTCTAGCGTTGAATGAGAAAGAGAAACAGGTGGACGCTTTATATGAGCGTCAGAAAGATGTAAATGGCTTGTTGGAACGAGCTGAACAGGTGAATGAAGATTTGAAAGAAGAAAATAGGGCTTTAAAAGCCACTGCGAGCGATTTAAGAGGTGTAATTGAAAATCTGAAGGTGAAGTTAGGAGACTACCAAAAACGTCTCAGAGGGGCTTATGAGAGCCTTACAAACGTTGTGAAGGCTTTTGGTATGTTTAAATACGATAATGGGGATTATAAAGCTGACTTAACACCGAAACAAAAAAACTTAGTGGACGCTGTTAGCAAATACGGTGAGTTATGGACGGAAAAAGAGGGTTTCCCTGACTTAGCTGAAGATATGAAAAATAAGATTGGTATTTCCAAAGGGATTGAAAGTCAATTGCCTGTGGAAAGACAAATCAGTCGTGAAAGACGAGCAAGCCATGATGATATGAGCTTATAAATTTTTTTTTAAAAGTTTTTTTTTTTTTTTTGAAAAGTGCTCCTCTGAAAGAGGGGTGCTTTTTGTTTTTTAAAAGAGCGAATGAGCGTAGCGAAATGAGTTCTTTCTTTTACTTGATACATACGTAACTATTGGCGGAGCAAATCGTTACGTATGTGAGGGTCTAAAGCCTTGTGGCTGTAAGGCGCAAAAAAAAAACAACTTGCAATTTCCATAATACTGTTTTATGATTTAAGTGCTTAGTTTAAACCAAAACATTATGAGAAAGGAGCAAGTCGCTTTTTTGTCTTTTTATAATTAAATACAAAGCGATTGTACAATGTCTATGACGAAAAAACAAGAGGGTAAAATCGGTAAAGCCGAATTAAAATCTACCGAGCTAGGTGTGTACATTTTAGAACGCTGCACACCGAAAAAAGATTTAGTACGAAAATTAGTGGAGTATGCAAAGGGTGTTTTTACTCCTAAAACGTTAGAGCGAGTGAAAACATGTGGTGATTTTATGCAACATTTGACGACATTTGATATGAATGCGAAACGGGTACATCGTTCTAATAGTTGTGGCAACCGATTTTGCCCGATTTGTACGTGGAACAAAGCGAAGAAAGATGCGATTCAAATTTCAGTGACGATGCAAGGAATCCGAGAGGAAAAAGACCAGGAATTTATTTTAATGACATTGACTGCACCGAATGTATCTGGAGCAGAACTTAAAAATGAGATTGATAAATTTAATGTGGCTTTTAAAAATTTGATGAAAAGACAAGCTGTAAAAAAAGTAATAAACGGTTATATTCGTAAATTAGAAGTGACGTATAACAAGGAGCGTTTCATTACAAAAGAGATGTACAACAATCCAAAAAGACAAGAATACTTTGTGAAACGTGGTTTAGAGATTGGTGACAACAATCCGAACTATGACACGTATCACCCACACTTTCATGTAGTGATGGCAGTCAATAAAAGTTATTTTAATCAAGCGACACAATACATTAGCCAAGCTAAATGGCTTGAAATGTGGCAAGAGTGCATGAACGATTCAAGCATTACACAAGTGGATATTCGCAAAGTCCGTTCCAGTGAAAAATCGGAGAATGGCGCAGTCCTAGAGGTCGCGAAATACTCGGCTAAAGGAAATGAGCTGTATCATTCAAAGTCAGTATTTGAAATCTTTTATAAAGCGTTGAAAGGTCGCCAATTGCTGACGTTTAACGGCTTATTCAAAGACTACGTGAAGAAGTTTAAAAATGGTGAATTAGACAAGTACAAAAAGCAAGACGATACAGAGTATACGCATTTATTAACATCTGTTTGGCAGAAATCGAAATATGAAAATGTGTTACGTGAGCTAACCGTTGAAGAATTTGAGGAATACAACACGAAAGCGAAACACATTGAAGAAAATGACGAGGTGGAATGATGGAATATTATTATCATTCAAAAACAAAAAAGATTTATGCTAGATTAGATGATGATTTGGTAACTCATTGGGAAGATAGAGATAGACACATTGATGATATTGTTGCGTATGTTCCAATATTTGATGTTGTTAAACTTGAAAATTATATTGTTGAATATAATGATTTTGAAGAAGAATTTTTTCCTTTGTATGAAGGTTTTTTCGAAGAATGGGAATTATATGCGTTGGATTTAGATGAGCTTCAAGTTAGAAAACTTAAAAAGTTTTTTGATGAAATTATGAAGGAGCATAATAAGTATTTAAAATAATTTGATACAGAAGATACAGGAGAGTAGCGATAGCTGCTCTTTTTTTGGTACTAAAAAGACCTTGATAATTATTTGATATATCGTACTAAAAAGTGATAATATATAATCACTAAATAGTACTGATTGGATGTGTTTGTAATGGCGAAAGAACAAGTAAAATTCTATGTAACAGAAGATGAAAAGAGACGATTAGAGGTACTCGCAAAGCTACGTTTTATGAGTGTACCGACGTATGCGAAAGTAACAGCTTTAGGTGTGAAAATCCAGCAAGTGAAAGAGACGTTTGTAGAATATAAAACAATGGACGAGAGATTATTGGATGGTAGTGAAACGATTGTAGGCGATGAAGATAAACAAGTGTTGGAAGAAATAATAAACCGTAGTACGAAAAAAGGTTTTATCCAATATGACGCAAGTTTTAATGAGCGTCTGCAAGAAATGGCAAAACGATTGTTAGGTCAATAATATACATGATTTTATGCACGCGGGCGCAGCTGTTGAAAAACGTCGAATGTGATGAAATCAACGTTTGTGCGGTACTGCATAAAAAGCTGTATAACGCTTGAACACAAAGAAACCCACGAAACGCTGTTGTAGCGCGCTTTGTGGGTTTTTGGTACATTCCCAAACTTTGATTTGGGAACGTTTATTAGATTTAGTTTGTATACGTTATAAATCCTTTTTGCATTAAAGCCCCGTTAATTTATGTGAAACTCTTTACAATGTTACAATTTAATTATTGTATATCCACATTATCCTGACGATGCCCTGTATACAAGGTGAAAACTCCTATATTAGTTTGTCTCAGCAACAATTTAGATAGGAGTTTTCGCTTTTTTTCTATACAATATCGGGGAATTGTTGAATTATCAGTAGGGCGGAATTAAATTATTACTTTAATTCAATTTATTTATATAATAGTTTTTTTATGTATAATACTGCTAAAGGGGGTATAAAAATTGAAAAAATTTATAGTAACTTTAGCGTTATTATTATTTACAGGCGGTTTAGGATATCAAGCATACGCTATTGAGGAATCATTAGACTACTCTTCAGAGAACACTGTAGAGACAAGTTCTGAACTAATAACACCATATGGATCAGCATCAAAACCTACATTAAAACATCCTGGTGGTGGGGGATCATTTGCTAACTTCAATACTGCAATGTCAGTCGGCGGAAAAACTACAAATCATTCCACTTCATCGGCTAGTAGCCTTAAACCAACATCAACAACTCCTAATTCATCCAAGGATTTAATTTCAGGAGGTCAAGTTAAACAAAGACGTTATTATGACAGTAATGGTAATGCAATAAAGGATATTGACTACTTCCATGGTGGGGTTGGTCATACTTTCCCTCACATACATTACTGGTCAAGAGGTGTAAGAAATTCTACTGCTTATCCAGCAAGATTTTAAATAAAAAACCTATGATGCAAATGTATCATAGGTTTTTATCTTCTAATTAACTAACCCCATACTGTCAATTGATTATGTTCACTTTCATCTTCAGTTATAAATTTAATATTTGTATATGCTAATTTTTTCGCACATTCATAAACTATACAGAGTATCTCCTCACTTTTTACAAATATTGATACGAAAACAGAATCAATTACTAAAAGTGCAAGTTGACAAGAACTTTTCAAAAAATCATCATAAGTTTTAATTTCTACAATACTTTCGCGAGTCGGGAAAGCTTTTATATCACTGAATATTAAGTAATATTTCCCCGTTGTTATTATATTCATAAATGATTTAGTATCCATTATTTCATTATTAGGCGGAAAAAGTTCTAATTTGGAATTATTAAAACATTTATAGGCTTCGCCAGGACCAATCGACCAAAACCATGAAGGTTCAATTATCCCCGATAAAATTTCTTCTAGACATTTTCCATACTCATTATTAATCTCAAATGTTAGTCCTCGCATATTTGTTCTCCTTAAAAATTATTTATTAAATAATTTCTTTATAAACTATTAAACTCCTTTATCAGAAATACTATTTTATACTAAAGAAACATTAAATATCCAAATAATAGGAGATAAACTAAAACATTCCC
>NZ_MASJ01000014.1 GCF_001700315.1 Caryophanon tenue
CATCATCGTCATCATCGTCATCGTCGTCATCATCGTCGTCATCATCGTCATCATCATCGTCATCATCGTCATCATCGTCACGACTATAAATATAATCTAGGTCATCCCAATCGTCCCAGTCATCCCATAAATCATCTTCTTGATTTTGACGTTTCATATCAATTACGCGTTCTAAAAATGCAGCAAGATGTCCGCGCGTCACTTGGTTATTCGGTAAATAATAACCTTCATTTGTTGTAATATTTAACGCGCCAATTGTTCCAGCATATAAAATCGTTTCCTCTGCCTTCACATCTTTAAAGCTTTTTAGCTGTGCTGCGCGTAATTCGAAAGCCTTTACTAAAATTTTCGCCATTTGTGCACGTGTTAAGTTTTTATTTGGATTGAAGCGCTCACCATTATTGAACACACCAAGTTCTGTTAGTTTTGCAATCGCAGCGTAATGACTATTGGAAGGGTCAATATCTTTAAAGGCAGGCTTCTTATAGTTGTTTACATCTAGCTTTAACGCGTTCGCAATAAGTGTCGCAGATTGTGCACGTGTCACATTTTGCGATGCACGGTATGTACCGTCTTCGAATCCTCGAATGACGCCTTTATGCGCCAATTTATGTATTTCATTATAAAAATTATGTTGTTTTGGCACGTCTTTAAACGTGCTATTTGCAGAAGCGGGTGTAATCGCCGTTGTTAACAATATTGTAGAAAGAGCGGCGAATGCGAATGTTTTCTTCATAAAAATTCCTCCTAATCATATAAAACTATTAACATCTTACCTATTTTTAGTATATATAAATGATTTTAAGGATTAATTTAACATAAAATTTACATCAGCTTAACAAAAATGTATATGAAAATCCTTTTCAAAAAAACTAGCAACTGAATCCATTGCTAGAGCTAACGTACATCGAGTAGACGTAAAATAGACTGCGCCTGTTGTAAATGTAAACGCATAACATATTGGCTTGCTTGCATTAAAATACTCGCTTTTATAAAATTCATCATTTCTTTTGCAATATCCGTATCCCGTATACGTGATTCAGCCGCTGTTAAGTTTTCTGAAGTGTTCATTACATTATTATAGGCGTGCTCCATACGATTTTGGTATGCACCGAGGCGTGAGCGTTCACGTGATACATGCCCAATGCCATCATCTACAGCTGTTATCTCTTTTTCGGCAGCTTCTCTCGTTGCGATAGAAGCAGACTGTAAACCAATCGCATCCGCACCCATATCGTTTAAAAATAAGTCAATCGTTTGCCCACTATTTGCACCTGCTTGAATTTTTAACGAGGTAGCACTGTAGTCGCCGTTTAGCAATGTACGTGTATTAAATTCGGTTTGTGTAGAAACACGACTAATTTCTTTTTTTAGTTCTTGAAACTCTAAATCAATTTGCTCGCGGTCCGTATCTGTTAATGTATCGCTTGCAGCCTGTACAGAAAGCTCGCGCATCCGTTGTAACATCGCATGTGTTTCACTTAGTGCACCGTCTGCTGTCTGTACGAGGGCAATACCATCTTGAATGTTTTTACCCGCCATATTTAAGCTGCGAATTTGTGCGCGCATTTTTTCAGAAATCGCAAGGCCAGCAGCGTCATCAGCAGCACTGTTGATGCGATAACCTGTTGAGAGTCGTAGCATGGATTGATTCATTGTCTGTGTATGACGATTGTAATTCGAAATCATCATTTTCCCAATACTGCTCCACGTGCCGATACGCATTTGCCTCACCATCCTTTTGTTTTATAATATGTATCGGTATGTTTTATTATTTTTCAAATAATATGCATAATAATAGTCTTTTTATCACTTCTGTTATTATTCAATGCAATCATTATGTGTCAAATAACATAGTTCGTGTCGAAAACTAACTGCGTATGCATCATTTATCCTTCTAAATGTTTCATCATATGTAATCATTGGTTCTTTTTTCATTATTTTTAGTACAAAGTGTTGAGCTGGTAAATCATGTATGCTATGTTGAACATAAATTGAAGTCAAGGAGGACGTGCATGAACTATTCAAAAATCTTCTTTATTCTTATGCTATGTTGCTTATTATGTGTGCCGATGTCGGTGTCCGCTAATGAAAAATATAGTGCAGCAGGAAGCCATGCGAAGTCACTACTATTTTTAGAGTCAAAAGGCATCCCTGACTTAGAACGCTTTGGTCGTTCTGTCACACGCGCTGAATTTGCAATGTACATGGTGCGCGCATTACAATTACCGACGATGGTATCAGGCCGAAAATATAGCGATGTGGGTGCTTCACACATTTATTATGAAGATATTCAAACCGCAACAGCTGCAGGAATTATTCAGGGCGATACAACGACTGGAAAATTCAACCCGTCTGCACCGATTTCGCGTATTCATATGGTACGTATGATTACAAACGCGTTAGAGCTAGTCAATATTGTACCAACTTCAGCGAAGAACCCTAATTTTAGTGATACGAAAGGGGTAAGTGCTGATTATGCGAAACGTATTATGACGACGTATAATTTAGGCATCATTACGGGGGATATGGCGACTGGACAATTTAATCCGTTTAAAAATGCGACAGTTGCGCAATCTGCAACCTTTATTACACGTTTTTACGATGTGATTGACCGACAAAAGAAATGGTATAGTGTCGCAGATATTGTCAGTGGGAATCTTCAGTTAAAAGGTTATTACACAAGTTTCAACAGTGCGAAAAATGCGCTAAAGGAAGGGCAAATTATTTTATATAAAGATAAAGTTCGTTATATGAATGATGGCATCGTGTATTTTACAAAGTATAATACGATGTTTATTGAGTCAACATATTCTGATAACGACGCGATGTCACTTTTATCGAGTACGGAAGCCATGTACGTATCAAGTACGGAAAAAGGTGTAACAGTCCAAATTGGCGATTTACAGCAAACGTATACGCATGAAGAAGTATCGCTTATTCCAACTGAATTAACATCCGTGCCACGTTCCTATTACATAGTGGATAGTGGAGAGCTTGTGCATTATGAATATAAACATGTGTTAAAACGTTATGAGCCTGCGTATATTGTAGGTGCTGCACCTACAAAACTTACAGTAGGGCAGCGTTACTACAGTGTAGATGGCATTACATTTTATAATCAAAAAGCACAAGTGGTAGGCAATTTTTATAACTACTATCAATATATGCCGTTCCGTGTAGCCACTAAATATACAGCCAATCAGCTGAATGAAATGATTAGTACATTATTAGTTGAAGCTGAAAAGAAAGGCTACAAACATGCGACAACGCAAAGTAAACTAATTGGGCTAGGGCAAGCGCTAAAAGATGCAGAGCAAACATATCATATGAATGCGATGGCTTTATTAGCGATGGCTACGTATGAGAGCAACTATGGTATGAGTGAACAAGCACAAAAACACAATAATCTTATTGGTACAGCTGCAGTGCTTTCACAATACGGCAAAGCAAATTATCGTTCACCATCTCTGAATATTCAACAGATGGCACAATATTTTTCAGATGAGTATGTGACGCCTTATCGTAGCCAAATTGATAAAAAGCGAAAATCTGGACATGGCGCTGTGCTTGGCTCAAAAGCAGTGGGCATGAATAAAAAGTATACGGCAAATCCATTTTGGGGCGCACAAGTTGCGAGTATTTATTATCGATTAGATAAACAATTCGGCAACAAAGATGCGCAACAGCAGGTGAAGGTTGCGTTTACCGCTGCGCCAAAAGCTTCGTCATTGCCAACATATGAAACAGCAGATACGAGAGGTAAAATTGCGTTTGAATATCGTAATTTTGGGCTGCCAGTAGCCGTTGTTCAAATTGGTGAGTCATTTACGAAAATTATTGCTGACGATGACCGCTTCACACATGTATATATGCCATCGTCCTCATTAAAAATGATTCAAACAATTCAATAAAATGAAAGGGTGTTTTAGAACAGTTTCTAAAACACCTTTTTTGTTTGTTTCATTAAACATTCACCAAAGAAAGTGTTGGTATAGCAAGGATATACGCAATATTTAAAAAGTCTGAAAAATTATGAATAAATAGTTGACGTGTATTACTATCTGTATTATTATTAATTCAACAACAAAAACTGTTATAACACAGTTAACTTAGAGGAGGTCATGATGATGACACAATATACAGATGGCTATGAATTTTATAAAAAGATGTGCGAGGAGCACGGAATGGCACCGATTAATTTCCGACTATATGTAAAACAACTTTCGACTGAACAATTAATGGCATTTAACTGCCAAGCGAAAGGGTGAGCCACATGAACGACTATCGATTTGCGTATGAACGTTATACAATGGCATGTAACCGTTATGGAATAGAACCGATTAATTATCATTACTTTATGTTACAGCTTTCTACAGAACAAATGACTGCGTATTTAGCGCAAGAGGGATGTGAGGAAATCGCTTATAACTGATACAGATGCCGTCGTCTTTGTCCGTGAATTAAATACACCATAAAAAAGAAACGAACATCGTGTATAACACATATGTCGTTTCTTTTTTATATGCATTCAAACAGGCGTCTACTCTTCCTTTTCGGGAAAAAATCCGTTATGCTTAGTTGTATATATCTCGCAAAATTATGTTATTTTTATACATCGTATGACTATTACGCAGTACAGCGAGTAGATTGTCGGACAGATTGGAGGCGTATCATGACCGAATCACATCTACCTAAACCTTTTCCATCTTCTACAAAAGATTTCCAACAGCTTTATTATGCAGTTGACAATATGATTACCGCATTAGTCGTTGATCGCTACGGCATTATTACGTATGCGAATGAAAGCTTCTGTAAAATTGCTCAATATAACGTTGAAGAATTAATTGGTACAAATTATGAACGTTTATTTTCAACGTACCATGACCAACTATTTTTCACAAATATACGCAAAGCTGTGCAACAAGACTATATATGGCAAGGTGAAATATGCAGTGAAGCGAAAGATAATTCGCTTTTTTGGTTAGAAGCCTCTGTTTCACCTATTTTTAATGAGTATGGTCGACTTATTTATTATGTCGCTGTTTTTACAGATGTTATGGAGCAGCGAAATATCGCAGCGGTCACGAAACAGGCAAATCACGATAGCTTAACAGGTTTACCGAGCCGTAAAAGCTTACAAGCTCGTATCGAAAATGAAATGGAATATAGCACAAGGAACGGACAAGCTTTTGCGGTGTTTGATATGGATATTAACCGCTTTAAAAGCATTAACGATGGCTTAGGTCATACAATAGGTGACCAATTTTTAATTGAAGTATCGGAACGATTAATGTCGATTGACCCGATTGGTAATTCATTTTACCGACAAGGTGCGGATGAGTTTGCATTTATTTTAACGGATTTATCGCAACTAGATACGATGGCACTGAAAATTATGGACCAATTTAAAAAGCCCTTTGTCATTGACGGGCATAAGTTCTATTCAAGCGTTAGTATCGGCATCGCGAAGTATCCAGCACATGCAACAGATGCAGAGTCGTTAATGAATAATGCAGATGTGGCCATGTTATTAGCGAAAGAACGTAAAGGCAATAATTACTTCGTCTTTAATGCCTCTCTAGAAGCGCACGAAATGAAAGATATTACGTTAGAAACGAAATTATACGACGCGTTACGTTTAGAACAGTTGGCGTTACATTATCAGCCTAAAATTGATATTGCGACAGGAAAACTGATTGGGATGGAGGCTTTGCTTCGTTGGCATGATGAAGAGTTAGGTTTTATTCCACCAGACCGCTTCATCCCATTTGCTGAAGAAACGGGTTTAATTATCCCGATTGGCGAATGGGTTCTACAACGCGCATGCCTCGATGTAAAAGGCTGGAACGATTTATTTGACTTAAATTTGCGCGTAGCTGTCAACTTTTCACCGATTCAGCTAGCGTTGCCGAATATTATCGAGATGATTCAAAATGTATTGCATAGCACAAATGTAGATCCGTCCTTTGTAGAAATTGAAATTACGGAAATGAGCATGGTCGATTTTAATGACCAGCTGATGGAGAAACTCGCCATTATTCGTGAAATGGGCATTACGATTTCAATTGACGATTTTGGAACGGGCTATTCGTCTTTAAGTTATTTGAAAAATCTCCCTGTCGATACATTAAAAATTGACCGTGCCTTTATTATGGAAATTGGCACATCTGAAACGAATACAAATTTAGTCGGTGCGATTATTCATTTAGCACATGCGATGAATTTAAGTGTTGTTGCAGAAGGTGTTGAACGAGAAGAGGAGTGGGCTTATTTGAAAAGTTGTGGCTGCGAGCAAGCGCAAGGCTATTATTTTAGTCGTCCACTTTCGCCAGACCTGTTCTTCCAATATGTTTTAACACAGCCATAAAAAAGCATTTGAGACAACAGCAAACCCCCTTCAGCAATCGAAACTGCTGAAGGGGGTTTTTGGGCGTGTATTGCTACGCGAGCCAAAGATGCATTTTTTTATCATTAATAAATCGGGTAAAACATATATAACGGCTTTGCATAATGGTCGTAATTCAGTACGTACAGCACCATTTTCATCCGGATATACGATGTATAGCGTGCGATGTCGTCTAATACATCCTCCGTTACGACTAAAGTATTGCTAGCGCGTAACATTAGCTCATCATCTGCACAGCGAATAAGTAGCGGGACAGGTTGATGGGGGGTCTGCAACTGCTCAAAATATTTGAGTAAATACGCTGTTTCAAGACGTGCGTAAATATTTTGGCGTAATGCATCAAATTGCACAAATTTTTTATGTGCCTCTAAAAAATCTGCGCGTAAATACACATTGTATGCACATACAATATCCCAATGCACGAGCTTTTTATAACGGCTTAGCCAATAAAGTTCTAATGACGCACTGACAAGGCGCAATTGCTCCTCTGTAAAATGCTTCATATAGGCATCCATTTCTTTATGCGATAGCTTTTTATAGCCAAGCTTCGTGTAACGTTTTGCGGACAGTGATGGAATGCCTGTTACTAAATGTTCGGAGCCTGGCCACTTAAAACGACCACGATCAAATTCGAAATGCTCAAATACTGGTGGCGCTTCATACGTTTCACTTGCTTGGTGCATTGGCGACTCGCTAATAAGCTGTTCATACGGCGGCATCGTTGCATCTGGTTGTTCCTCTTCTTGTGCTGTCCGTAATTCTGCCACTTCTTTAAAAGAATCTGGGTGATCAATATTGAAGTGCTGTAAAAAATATCGACTCAGTGTGCGATGAACAGCCGGGTTTATCAGGTGCTGATGCCCACGCAGACGCTCGATATGTTTAATTAAGAAAAACTCGGATAATTGCTCGTTCATCTGAAGGATGTAGCGGAAATCAATGACATCTAAGTACGCTTCAAACTCTTCTGGATGCTGTTGGATCGCTTTTGCGCGCCACGGAATATAATCCCGTAAAAAATCCTTCGATAAATGTGGATTTTTTTGATGCAAATCTTCTAAATGAAGCTCATCAAAAATGACACTTACATGACTGGGCTCAATATGCGGATTGAAGTTTTCAGGAAACGTTAAAGCGCGAAAACCTTGTTCAATGTTAAAGCGACGCACACCAATTTGCATGGCTACCTCTTTTGGATGCCCGATTAATGAGTAAGAGCCAATGGTGCCACGCTCTTCTAATAATAAAAAAGCAAGTTCTCGGCGCTGCTCGTCCGATAATTGCGTATGTGCAGGGAATTTAACCGACGCGTAAAACTCCGGTGTTGCTTCATCAAAATAAAATTTAAATTCCCCTTGTTTATTGACGAGCGACTTTGGATGGGCATTCCGTTTCCAATACAACAAAGCGCCCGCAATTGGCGGTGCGTTTGTGAACTCAATATTCGCGATGGAAAATATTTTATGTGAAAGTGATTCGTCATAAAGAGCTTTAATAAAGTCTATTTTTTGTATCTTTAGCATGCAAGACATCCCTTCAAATTCATGTTCTATTATTATAACTGATTTCCTGTTGTTTTGTATGCACTGGCTGGGGATTGTGCTTGTTTTCTCCCTAAAAATAGGCAATAATAGCAACTATGTGAAGGAGGGCTTAGCCATGGAACAATCAATTTGGCAGCGTGAACAGGCACACTTAACGAATACAAGTGCACAAATTAAACAAGCGATTCAGCTGCTTGAACAATCGCTCCAAAAACAAAAGAATGACATTGTCGAAGAGCGTACATTCGTGTCATCCGAATTTAATGATGTGTCGGGTGAAAGTGCGATATCGTTTTCGCAAATGCTTCAAACAATGGCCCTACGAGAACGTGAATATATGAGTGCAAGTGAGCAATTACAAAAAGCAAAAGCATTATATAAAACGCCGTATTTTGGTCGAATTACAATTATTAATGAAGACGGTGCACCTGAACAGTTGTATATAGGTTTATCGACCTTTCGCGAGCCAACAACACAAGATGTTGCAATTTTTGATTGGCGCGCACCGATTGCTAGTCTATTTTATGAAAATACAACAGGGGATGCGGCCTATACGATACCAAATGGGGAAAATGTAACCGTTGAGATTACTGGTAGGCGTCAATATAAAGTGCGGTATGACCAATTATTACAAGTGTTAGATGCTGACATTTATATCGGGGATGACGTACTCCAACAATTACTAGCAGACACAGCGAAAACGAAAATGAAGTCGATTGTCGCGACGATTCAAAGTGACCAAAACGCAGTCATTCGTTCTAGTAATAAAGAAAACTTATTAGTACTAGGACCTCCAGGGAGTGGGAAGACGTCTGTTGCGATGCAACGTATTGCTTATTTGCTATACGAATATCGTCAAACGATGAATGCGCGTAATATTTTACTGATTTCGCCGTCCGATTTATTTAATGATTATATTTCTGATGTGTTACCGGAGCTTGGTGAAGACCATGTGCAACATACGACTTTTTATCGTTTACTTCAAGAAGCTGGCTTACAGCGTTATAAGGCAGAAACGCATTATGCGAATATTGAACGTTTACAGCGCGCTGACCGCGATATGTATAAAGCCTATGTGTATAAAACATCGACGGCATTTTCCAAGCTGTTGCAGCGTTATGTGCAATCATTAACAAAAGCCAATATGCCTTTTTATCAGTTAAAGCTAGACGGGGACGTTTTTGCCTCAAGTAAGGAACTAAGTCATTTATTTTATACGAAGTTTTACGGACTTGATATGGATTTCCGTTTGAAGAAAATCCGTACCTTTTTACAAAAACGTTTAGCGGTGAAAAAGCAGGCAGATTTTGACGTGACGGTCGCACAGCTAAGGGCGATGAATCATTACGTAGGTACAGACGAAGAGATTACGATGCAAGCACAGCAGCAAATCGCCAAAAAATATGGTCAACTCGCCCATGCGATTGAGCAATTACATTTTGTGAATACTGCTAAGATTTATGTTCAAGCACTTGCAAAAGCCGGTGGTACAAAACATGAGGTGATTGCGGCAATGACGCAAAAAGCGCTGCAAAAACGTCAATTACACTATGAAGATATTGCGCCGTTACTTTTTATTGAATTGCGTATTAAAAAGCTACAGCAGTATCCAACGATTAAACATATTGTGATCGATGAAATTCAAGACTATACACCGCTGCAACTAGCGGCGATTGAATTACTCTATCCAAAAGCTCGCTTCACACTGCTTGGCGACCGTCACCAGTTGGTCCACCCGCTTCAAAAAGAAGTGTTAGACCCTACATTTACCGAGCACTATAAAGTAGTGGAGCTAACAAAATCTTATCGTTCAACGAATGAAATCACCACTTATATGCGTGCGATTTTACCACACACTGCAACCGAGTCATTGGGCGTGCAAGGGGAGAAGCCGGCTGTTTTATATACGACAGATGCACACTATGACGAAACGATTGTTCAGCTTGTCACGAAAGCATTTGTAGAAGGCGAGAGCTTTGCACTTCTGTGTAAAAATAAGGCGGCGTGTGAAGCCTTTTATGCGCGTTTTTCAGCATTACTACCGCAGTTACAACTAATTACAGCTGAACAAAAAACGTATATGAAAGGGCTTCTTGTAATGCCTGCTTATATGGCAAAAGGTTTTGAGTTTTCAACGGTTGTTTTAGCCGATGCAGACGCAACCATTTATACCGACAAAGATGAGTTGTTGCTGTATACGATTGTGTCACGTGCAACACGTAAACTATATATCGTATCGACACATACATTGCCAGTACCACTTGCTTGTATACCAGAAGCGTATTATGACGTAGAGGAGAATGTGTAATGTGGGTTTCTCATAACGGTAAATTGGTGCATATGAAAGACGCGTCACGTCATCGTTATAAGACGTATATAAAAGAAGATGTACTCGCAAACTTAAAGGAATTAGCCGCCGCGCATCATACCGAGGTCGGTTATTTACTTGAAAATGGTGTGATGCATTTACTTGAAGAAGACGCTCTTACATTGCCGAAGCAGCCACGTTGTGCGAAAAAAGAATTTCGAACAACGATGGATGCAGCACTCTTTAACACATTAACGGCACGTGCTAAACAATTAGGTGTACCGATTAATCGTCTTTTGCAAGAAGCGGTACATTATATTGACATCGGCACGGTAAAACGAAAAGATTATCGTTATCGTATCGAATCATTAAAATAGACAAAGGCATGAACATTGGTTATCCAGCGTTCATGCCTTTTGCGTTAGAGCATCTAGGAAATATGTCAAAACCCGCTCCGAAAAAAGAAGCGGGTTTTGACATTATGAGCGATGAAGCATGTCCATTGCTTTTTCTGTATACTGTTCGACATTTTGCTGAACAACTGGGTCATTTTCAGCTTTTGTAATCGTTTGATGCGCTTTACGCTTTGCTGTTAAATTTAATTGCTCCACTTGTGCTTTTACACCTGCGAATGCTTGTGGTACAGCTTGCAGTTGTTGTTTTTGATAATTAACCGTTGTTTGCACTTGTTGAATATTGTTTTGTAATTTTGTGACTTCCGTTACGATTGGCATCGCATCTGCTTGCATTTTCTTCACACGCCCGAAAATATACTGGCCCGGCTCTTTTGCACCAACTGCTGCGACAATCGCACTTCCTAGAAACACAAGTATCCCAATGCCGACTAGTGCTAAGCTAATGATGTACATAATATGCATTGCTGAACCCTCCTTCATCTAATTACTCTTATTGTATACCCGAAATGAACGAAAGTGAACGGCAAATGGCATAAAAAGGTCAATGTATTATCGTGCTGTTAAAAAATCCGGTTGTTGGTATGCTGGGTTAGGGTAGTCATAAAATCCTTTACCTGTCGCAACACCCATACGACCTTGGTCAATCATGTCACGCTGAATTTTTTCGGCAACAAATTTAGCGGCTGGGTCTACTTCAGCACGCATCATATTTAAATTGTACGGTGTTTCCATCCCTACGATATCATAAATCGCAAAAGGTCCCATTGGTGCGCCTGTCGACAGCATCCAGTTTTTATCAATATCATGTGGGTCTGCAATATCTTTTACCCATAATTCCATCGCCGCTGATAAAAATGACACTAATAACGAATTTAAAATATAACCTGGTTGTTCTTTTTTTAATACAAATGGAATCTCATACCAATTGCTTGTGCAAATGCTGTGACGGCTTGTACGTGCTCTGGTGCTGTTCCTGCATGTCCTATAATTTCAGCCGTATTGTTTTTCCAAATAGAATTGGCGAAATGTAGCGCTAAAAACTGCTCAGGTCGCCCTGTATACCCCGCAAATTGACTTGGCAATAGTGTAGAATAGTTTGACGCAAAAATTGTGTGTGCAGGTGCTACAGCGCGTAATTGCTCATAAAAACTTTGTTTAATCGCTAAACGCTCTGGCACAGCTTTCTGCATAAATTGTTTGTAAGCTAGCCATACGTGTTTTGGCCGCTTCGATGGCTTCCTCATTAATGTCATATACCGATACATGGAATCCGAAAAATGCCGCTTGGAACGCAATTTGACTACCTAAAACGCCACTACCTGCAATTGTAATATGTTGATAGTTCATTATGAAAAACCCCTTTGTCTCGTTGATACCTTTATTTTACGCCATTCCATTGCATAATATACGTGTAGATGTAGGTGTTTTAAGTTCAAAAAACCATATAAATGAATGTGATCACATGATAGAACCTCAGCTTGCGTATAGCTTATTTTTAAAAATGTACTGTAGTGAACTGTTAGAAAGCGCGGCAATTTTTGTCGAAGAGCAGGCGACTACGATTGAAGAGAAACGTACATTACATGTTTTAACAACATCATTTGTTCAATTGTTAACGAATCAACGCGTTGTTGATAAAGAAGCACTTCATTACTGGGTGCAAATACGAAGCCAAACAATTCTTGCGCACAGCACATTGTTTGTTGAGGCACTTTCTTACGCGCTAGAGACGGTGTTACATGCAACCCAGTATACGTACCGAGACCAAGTGTTGCAGGTTCATGAAACGCTTCTTACGCAAAGTAAGGATTTTGTGTCACAATGGCATCAAAACAGCCAAGATGAGCCATTTTCAGAACAATGGCGACTGCAAATGGATACGTTTAGCAAAGCATTAATTCGCTACAATGGGAGTGAAGATTTAGCCATTTTACTCAAATTAGCAGAAGAAACATTTCAGTTTAAGCGTTGTATCTTTTTAAGTTATCATCCGTGGCTTGATGAATTTTCAGGGGCAATAGGGGCAGACCGACAAGCTTTAGAACGGTTACGTGGCAAAATTGATGTAGAGCCCGTGTTTTCGATGAAGCGGGCAATCTTTCTCAAAAATCCTGCGCCTTATGTTCAGCCCGTAGCTATTGAGATGCTGAATTTATCTTCGGTCATTTTCATTCCGATTATGCATGACCAACAATTATACGGTTGGCTGTCATTTGACCAAATGGGCGAATCCTTTGATTGTTCCGCTACGTATTTGAACTTCTTACAAGAGGTCGGTAATCGCCTAGGGATGTATCTCGGTAGACCACAGCTACGTAATCGCTTAAACCGGAACATTACCCTTACCGAGAAAGAAAAACTCGTGCTGTATTTGTTATTAGAAGGCCATAGTAATAAAGAAATCGCATCCTTACTGTATATGAGCGAATTTACAGTACGTGATTATGTAAAAATGCTTATGCAAAAAACCGAGGCACGCAATCGAACACATTTAATTACGTTAGCTTTCAGAAGCGGTTTAATTGATTAAAGAAAAGCACAGATGCCCTATAAATTGGACACCTGTGCTTTTATAATCATTTCTTATCGTAATGTAACAAGTGGACAGCTTTCATCGCTTGCCCATTCATTTAATGAACCGTCATATACAGCGACATTTTCTTGTCCTAATTTGTTTAATAGTAATGCATTCCATGTTGCCGCAATACCACCACCGCAGTACGTAATGACTTTTTTCGATGGGTCGAGTGCGCCCAGTTTATCAAATGTAGCACGTAATGTTTCATCATCGTATAGTAAACGTGTTTCAGGATCTGAATGGCTACCGAAAAATGCATGCTTACTACCAGGAATATGACCAGGACGTGGGTACGTCGTCGTCTCACCACGGAAATCCGCTTCTGATAAGCTGTTGATTAAAATGATATTGTCATCTTGTAATGCAGCTTTAACATCTTCTTTTGTAACGATTAATGCTTCACGACGCTCACCAGGAAACGCTGCAGCCTCATAACGTGAAATCCCTGACTCTGTAGGGCGATTTTCAAGCTTCCACTTACGGAACCCGCCGTCAAGCACTGCGACATTATCAAAGCCTTCATACTTTAACTGCCAACGTAAACGAGCAGACCAATCTGACGCTAAAATGTCGACATTTACTAATGGTCCACGGTCATAAATAACGACATACGTGTCTTGCGTGATACCGAGTGGCTCTACTGCTGCTAAAAATTGCGCGCGCGTCGCAATTGTGAATGGTGCTGTGCCGTTAGGGTCTGTAAAGTCTTTTAATAAATCTGCATACGCAGCACCTGGAATATGCTCCTCCTGATAGGCTTCAAAACCACTCCAAAGCTCAGGGAATCCAGCACCTTCAGGAATTTTTAAAAATGTTGTCGCATCAATTAAGCGTAAGTTCGGGTCACCTAAACGCTGTTGTAACCAATCGCCATCTACTACGTGAGGAATGTTTGTCATATAAAAATCTCCTTTAAAATAAATCGTATGAGATTAATATGGATTAAATATAGTAAAAAAGCAATTAAAAAGCGGTCAAAATCCGTATTCTTGCCAAAAAGCAGTTGAATATTTGTTACAATAAAAAAAGATGGAAAATTTTATGGAAGGGGTTTATATGCAATGATACATCAACAGCTATACGATGCCGTGAAACAATTGATCGAACAACGATATCCTACTGGTTGGGGCGGTGCAGCAGCCATCCGAGTGGCAGATGAGACTATTTATACAAGTATTGCACCAGAAGTGATCAATGATTCGACACATTTATGTATGGAAACAGGGGCTATATTAGAAGCTCATAAATATAAGCAAAAAGTAACGCACAGTCTTTGTTTAGCGCGAGAGGATAAACACGCACCGCTTAAAATACTTTCACCTTGTGGCGTGTGTCAGGAACGTTTATTTTATTGGGGTCCTGATGTGCAATGTGCCATATCCAGCAAGACAAACGATATTCTCTTTAAAACATTAGGGGAGCTACAACCCTATCATTGGACAGAAGCTTATTACACTGAAATGACAGAACATTGGCGCAATATATAATGAAACGGGGATAACTATCATGAAAAAAGGGATTATTGGATTGATTATTCTATTCAGCATCGTTCTTGTATGGGTACGCGTAAACCCGCCGTTAGAGTACGGGACCATCGCTGGCAATGAAGAAGGCACGTTATTGATTGTGGGTGTTGGCAATAAAGGGCTAACGAATATTGACATTACAGAAGTGACCATCAATAACGGCGAAAAGCCTGGCGATGTGAAGGTACAAGTAAACCATCCTAACCAGGGCTTTGTCGTAACCGATGATTTTTCGGCACCAGAAGTGGCTACGTATGCGTTTGTCGATGTGAGTATCGCCAAAGGAACGGATATTGACGCACTTTATGAACGACAAGACAATAATGAAATACAAGAAGATGAAAAAATTTATGGTTTAACCCTTTCACATGAGCAACCAATTCATGCGGCCGTTATCCATTACCGTTATTTAGGGATGCCTTATACGCTAGAAGTAAATGCGATGTAAGAGGGAGGAGACTGTTGATGAAAGAACATCTTTTACTTTGGGAACCGTTGGAGCACAATCCATTTTGCAGACAAAGAAATGAACTGCATCTCGTAGCATTTTCTTATGAACAGGACTTTATTTTACTGTTTGAAGATATTGAAACAAACGAACAATATCGTTTTATGTATGAATCGAGAGAAAATCACGGAAAACATGCTTTTATCACATTTCGTATGACAGAAGAATTGACAATACCAGATATAGAAGATTTAATTTCAGATTTTTTTAAGACAGAAAACGCGAATACTTTGAGTTATGGCCCTACTTTTTATAAGGTTGCAAATTCGGAGTATCTAAAATGGTATGACGCAAAAAATCCACTTAGAAAAGAAATTCGACCTAATGCGGAACATCATCTATTTGTGACATCCACACTATATATAGAAATTATTACGGAGATAGAGCCACGTGTATCTAAAATACGAAGTTTGCTCTGAACGAACCGATAAAAATCGCTGAAATCAACGTGCCCAAATGTTACGTGTAGCAGCCTTTTATACGTAGTTGGGTAATTTAAAGGAGTTAGTAATTAAGTGCAGAAACAGTAGATCATATACTATTCATTTTAGGATGTGTAATTATGAAGATAATTCATTCAATCATCGGAATCATGATCATTTTATTCGGGGCTTTATTTTTGAATATTACAGTAGATAATGAAGTTTTTAGAACGATTATGTACAAAGTAATAGGTGGGGTAATTTTGTTTTTAGGTGTTCTATACTTAAAAAACGTTGCGAAGTTTGGAAAGCAGTAATTGTACTTATTTACATATTTTTATTTTGATTTTGGGAGTGGTTGTTTGAAGAGAATTTGGCTTATTCTCATTGGCTTAATAGCACTTGTGATGATAAATTTTATGTACCTACAAAATCAATTGATTACGGATTATCGTAGTTTACTTTACAGTGATCTAGAATATTTAACTCTACCAGTAGAGCGTATACTCGCGTTCCATGAAGAATCTGGAAGTTACGATGAAACAGAACGCACTGAAAAATTAAATCAGTTAAACCAAACGTACGCAGACTTTTTCAATTACACTGGTGGAGGTCTACAATTAGAGCCGGCTATACGTGAAAAATATTACCTAACATACTATGATACCAAGATATCTTATTTTCAAATTATTCAGCGTTATTCGGAGGCAACCACAGAGGAAGAACGTGAACGTGCTTATCAAGACCTCAAAGAGAAAAATGAAGAATATCGGCAGTTCCTTCAAATAGCGCTTGAAGAATTAGTTGAACTGGTTTAAAGCGATTGAATTTTAAAAGCATCTTACATCAATTGTATGTCTAAGATGCTTTTCTTTCACCAAAATAATTGGGAAGTAGGGGGATAACGATGAAGGAAAAAGAGTCATTAATTGAATGGAATCCACTGTCAGAAGCTGTTTACGATCGTTTTATGCATCCGATGTTCTTAGTGAATATTGAGTTTAATGGCGAATTAATATTAACGGTTGGACCAGAAGAGAACCGTTACCAATTTTCGTATAATCGAACAAAAAACTATTTTTACCCCGTTAGAACTTATCGTATTTTACAAGAACACATACGCAATGATATTGAAGAATTGATCCAACAAAAATTCGAAAGTGCAAAAGATCAATCTATACCTTTACCTAATTACAATCCTACATTTTACAAAGTAGAAAATTCATCGTTTTTAAAATGGTATACGACGATTGATGATTCAATTCCTGATATGGAACTAGCGAAATTAGAGCATCACTTATATATATGTGAGGATTACTTTATCGATGTAATCGCAGTAGTTCAACCGAATATCATCAAATTATAAAAAATTAATAAAAGTGTAAAAATGAGGTGGAATACTTTATGTTGGATAAGCCAAATATAAAAGGGAAAAGTTACTAAGAATTAATAAGAGTGTTATTTTAACATTGTAATGTTGTGAAATGGCGCGTTATGGATGATTTTGAAGAAGCGGCTATTTTATTGGATATATCCTTATCCTGAAGATTCCTGACACATTTCATTTTTCATTTTTAAAAGAAACGATAGAAAATGTCATTAAATAAATCACATAATTGGATACAGCCATTGTTATTACATGATTTTCATGGCTCGTGTAGCTATCGCTATTTGCATAAATTTGAGATTTGAGATGCCGTGAAGGCTCTATGGATAGAAAGCAACATAATTACTGGAGATACGGAAAAAGAGGAAATTTAGAACAGGGCATATAAAATTCGACAAAATTAAAATAGGACACGGACATAATATATATTATATTGAGTTATGTTTCAAAATTAAGTTTACTTATAATAGTGAGACAAACGCGTTTCGTTCGTATTAGATTTTCATATATACATAACGAATGTTTATCAGGTTATTTACGGACAGTCGTATAATTTTGAAGTGTTTTGTCGAGTTTAAAAAACCCTCATGAGACATGTCTATTATTATAATGACTCGTGAGGATTTTTTCCGTTTATAACGTTGCAACAAATAATTGTTCTTGGACATCTCTAATTGCTTCATCGACGAAGCTCGCGTATGTGACTAGCTCATTTATTACTTGTTCATAGTCTTTAATTGTTAGCTTACCAAATAATTGGCGCTCCCATTCAGCAATTGCCTGTTGCACAATAATATCACTTGTTTTTTCTATTTTTAAAAAGACCGATTGTTGCATTTTTTCTAATCGCGGTGGATCAATTTGCTGAAATAAATGTTTTTCGTACGCTTTTACCGCTTCTGTTAGCTGCTCGTGCTGTTTTTTGATTTCATGACCTTCTGACATCCCTAATCGGTGTTTTAACTGATTATTATTCATTGTAATCGTTGACATAGAGAGCGTTTGCAACCCGTCTAAATTAGGTGTATAACGCGCTATAATATGCTCCCACTGTTTTTCGTAGTCATCAAGTGCTTGTTTTATCAGTAGATTATAAGTTTTTTCGATGGCTGTTGGGTGTAAATAATGCGCCAATGTTTTCTCAATAATGCTACGGTCATCTAATTCATCGATATTTTCTAGTTTTTCTTGTGGGATGGATGATTTTTTAGCCATTTTAACAAGTGGATTGTACACCTAAGCAGCCGCCTTTTTAGATGTATCTGCTAACGAGCTATGCCATTTTATATTTTGTTCAACTGCTTCTTTCATTTGCGTCAGTTGTTGTTCAAAATACATATGGAGTCCTTGCTGAAGTGTTGTTTTAAATTGTTCGATAATACGTGTCCGTTCATGTAGCATCTTATTTTCAATACGGTTTAATTCATTCAGATAATTTAAGTACGTACTACTTTCAGCCTGAACTGCTACTTTCATATGTGATAACGCCAAATATACTTGTTCATACGTTTTCGCTTGTGTAATATGTGGTAGATTGTCTTGAAAAAGACGTCGCAATGAGGTCTGTATCGGTAATGCTTTTTGTGCGTCTCGTCGTTCTATTCGTGTGAGTACATCTTTAAAAAACAATGGATCACAAATCGCTTGTTGATGATGAAAATGCACAGTAGGCTCTGATGTTGATCGAGGCTGCATTGCTATCGCCATATTGAGCAAATGGATACGCGGAATTTTTAGCTGTACTTGCGAAAACTTTCGTGCATGCTGTAAAGCTGGGAGTGTATCTTGAAATAAATGATATTTTCGAAAACTTTGTTGCTCCTTTAGAGACCAGTGCTGCATCTGAATACGGAATACATTCATAAATTCCGCTTCTGTAAATGCTGGGAAGACAATTGCTTTACCGATGCAACGAAAAACATCTATCTGATAATTAGATTGAATAAATTGCTGTAGTTGTTCTACATGAGCAGTTACTTGAGAAAATGGATTTACTGTTGTTTTATTTTTAAACACGATTACGCCATTTGACTGCACATGCTGTATACTTTATAGGGTAAAGTTTTTTACCTCTACAATAAAAAATGCCTCATTGGGCACAATCACAATAAAATCAGGCTCTAAAACACCAATAGCTGGCTTTGCAATAATAGTCGCTTCTATTGGCAATAATTGTTCTAATTGCTGAAGTATTTGTAACTCTCCTTGTATCCCCTTTTTATCCTTCCCTGTAGCTTGACGAAGGTTTTCTGTTAATAGATCACGTCCGTAGACAATTGGCACATCTCAACACCCCTTTATTCCTCTATAATTATATCAAACGCCAACTAAAAGCCGTTCCATGCATTTTCAACGTTAATTGATGACGTAATAAATAAATTCTATACGTTCAAACGCCTATCTCTGTTTTTTTACGGCGGATAGAACGAAGTGTTGTAGAATATTATTTAAGCAAAGGTCAACGCGTATTTTTTAAATCACCAATTCACATTGGCACAAAAATCTTTGAGCGAATTAGCTCAGGCACCTCAATCTGTTGTATGGCGTTTAAGAGCCGCTGTTAATTCTTTCTCGAACAATAAACGTAAACGTTGTACAAGCTCTCGATAATGGCTTTGGACGTCAGCAGGAACATCTAAAAACAAACTAATTTTAACTTCATGGTATTCGGTTGTATAACAAAGGACTTTACATAATAATGTAGACGTCGACGCTGGTGGTAATTGAATATTTTTTGCTACCATTTGCAACGAGCGTTTAGCTATTTGCAGCGGACCTTCAATATATGCTTCTGCCCCAACCTTGACAATAAAACTCGCATCATCAAATGAACCGACATGCACATCCATGAGCACAATCGGCTGATAAAAAGTAGCGGTGGCTAATTTATCTAAAAAATGAACAGGCATGTAACCACTCCTTTTGTTATATTTCTTCTTTTATTATACAAAATATTCCTTTTAAAAGGTTTAAAAATTTGAAAATAGACAATTTTTCGTCATTTTAAAATATCTTGAAATCTACGTTTTATGTTAAAATGGAACGAACCTTTAGAACTTGATATACGTATAAAGTCCTGATTATGGAAATTTCGTGAAAGGCGTTTATAAAAATGAATAAGAAATTGATACATAGTCTCTTTTTTATCGTTTTACTACTATTTTCAGCATTATTAGCTACTAATTTAACATTTGACTATGGTAAACAAATAGAAGACATTGACCCTCAAATGGAATGGCACTTTTTTCATGAGCAATTCATTCATCCGTCTACCGCGAAGGAAGTTTTGCATAAAGGTGAAATCGTTACACTCCCCCATAAATTCAGTGAGCACTATGACACCGCAAAAACATACGGTACATACATTGCAAAAGTGACGTTACCAATGCAATATGTAAACGAAAAAATCGGGTTGTTTATTCCCTTTCAATATGGTAATTATGATGTTTATATACAAAACGAGCTTGTCTTATCCAAAGGTGATGTTTCGACAACACCGAATGTTTTACATATGGGTGCTGTCATTGGTAATTTTACAAGCACGCAGCGCGAAGTATATATCACGTTGCAGCTTTCTAATTTTTCGTCGATGCGAGGCGGATTTGCACAACACTCGCAAAGCATTATACAACGATTACTTGTTATTTCTTTATTATCAGTCTGATTTTTATGCTAGGTATCTTTTTATTACGCTTTTCATTGCTGACAAAAACGAATAAAAGTTCATACTTACTCGCGGCAATTTGTATTACGTTTGCTATTCGTGCAATATTTGCGCGACCTTTTTTCTATTCGTTAATATTCATTGACATGCCATGGGAGTATGCAGTACGAATTGAAGCACTTACAACATTATTCATTATGTTTTTATTTATTATGTTTTGTCAGGAGCTACTGTCACGCTATATTCGCCCGCTTCATTTATCGATTGCATATAGTAGTGTCATATGCCAAAGTATACTTGTCATCACGGCATCACCTATGTTGTTTCAGCAAACATTTATGTATTGCTTCATCGTTTATATAGATCATATGCCGTATTGCCTGTATATTATCTTTAAACATTACCACCAATTAGACGCAACAAAAAAACTACAAATTTTAGCTATAGTATGTTTAGCTGTTGCGACAATTCATGATGTTTTTATTGTGTATCAAGTAAGAAATCAACTGATGCTCATTCATTTTATGTTGATTGCCTATGCACTTTTACAAATTATGATTGTGACGAAAAAATATGAGGATACATTGAAGGATGTTTTACAATTAAATGAACAAGTAACGGCTTTGAACGTTTCACTTGAACAAAAAGTCAAAGAACGTACGCAGGAATTAGTAACTTTAAACAAAAAACTGGAAGTGCTCGCATCTAAAGATAGTTTAACAGGTATCGCAAATTGTTATCATTTCGACCGTCGTCTTACGTATTATTTTGAAGAAACACGGAAGCCAGATCAAGCGTTAACGTTATTTATGATTGATTTAGATTACTTTAAACAATATAACGATACGTATGGTCATCAAGCCGGTGATGAATTACTTATAAAGGTTGTTGAGACATTACAACGTGTTATTCCTTCTGATGCACTCTTTGCACGTTACGGTGGTGAGGAGTTTGCGATTTTAAGTGATGATGTGCACCTTGATTACGAGCGTTTAGGCAATGCCTTAACATACGCAGTAGAAAAGGCAGCCTTTACGCATGCCCATTGTTCAAAGGGCATTGCGACTGTTAGTGTAGGGGCGTATCATATTCGGTTCGGTCATGCCTTCAAACGACCAGAAGAATTAATTATTGCAGCAGACAAACAGCTATATAAAGCAAAGTATAATGGCAAAAACCAATCCCGCTTCTCGATAGATTAAAATGATATTTTTTTGATGTCGGTTTGAAAAAATACGGGATTTTAAAAAGAGAAAAGCAAAAAAATAACAAAACACCATCTGAGCGTGCATGCTCGGATGGTGTTTTTAACGAGAATTTGAGGGTTTTCTCGTCTAGAAGCGGCAATTAACCGTGTAAATAAAAGGACTGTCGAAAATGATGCCTCGGACAGTCCCACCTACCTACAATTATTGAGCTGTAATTCCACCATCAACAACGAATTCTGAGCCAGTTGAGTAGCTTGACTCATCAGAAGCTAAGAATAATACAACTTGTGAAACTTCTTCTGGTTGTGATACACGTTTCATTGGAATATGTTTTGCGAATGCTTCAATCGCATCTTTTTGATCGCCTTGCATAATCATTGGTGTTGCAATCACACCTGGGTGAACTGAGTTTACACGGATACCCATTGGTGCTAAGTTAAGCGCTGCAGCTTTTGTCATACCGCGTACAGCGAATTTTGTATCTGTGTAACCAACAGCACCACCAACTAAACCGTTAATGGATGAGATATTGATAATTGAACCGCCACCTGCTTTTTGCATTGAACCTGCAACAGCTTTAATGCCTAAAAATACAGATACTTGGTTAATGTTTACGATTTTCATATAATCATCTAACGTTAAATCTAATACAAATTTATTGAATGAAATCCCTGCATTGTTTACTAATACATTTACTGGACCAAATGCCTCTTCTGCCTTTGTAATTACGTTTGCCCAATCTTCTTCAGAAGCTACGTTTTGTTTTACGAATAAAGCGTTTTCGCCTAATTCAGCAGCTAATGCTGTTCCTTTTTCTTCATTTAAATCTGTGATGATGACTTTTGCACCTTGCTCTACGAATAAACGTGCGTGTGCCTCGCCCATACCTTGTGCGCCACCTGTAATAATGGCAACTTTGTTTGCTAAACGACTCATGTAAAAGCCCTCCTCTTAATTAAAAATGATAGTTATCTATCACTTTAAATATACAATACCAAAAAGTCTTTTTAGTCGTCAACTATTTACACATGAATATACGTTAAAAAAATATCTTTTAACATACGCAGCTGAGCTGAAGCAGTTAATGTTACGGGTAAGTTCGGGTCATGGCTTGTTAGTACGCTTTCCGTTGAGAAAAAGCTAATATTATGCACAATTGTCATCATATACACATCAAGGTCAATATTTGTACGAACAGAGCCGTCTTGCTGCCCTTTTTTGGCAACTCGTAGCAACGTTTGTGCCATTTCATAACGAATGCGTGTATACGTTTCGTACGTTTCCCCTGTTGATGCATCCGGTGTGAAGTTTTGAAACGCTTTAAAAAATGTCACAAATTGATGGGCTGGATGCTCAACAAGCCCGATATAGTAATCTAAAATTTGTTCAACCTGTTCATACGCGGAAATGGGTAACTCCGAAATGCGCGTAAGTGATTGTAGCATTTCTTCAATAATGACATTGTTTACAGCGATTAATAATTGTTCTTTATTTGGGAAATATCGATAAAGTGTCGCGATGCCAATACCTACCGCGTCGGCCACATCTTGTAATTGTACTTGCTGAATCCCACGCGTTAAAAAGAGTTCTTGAGCTGCCTGCGTAATTTTTTCCCTGCGCTCGATCTTTTGTTGTTCTCTTTTATTCATTTGCCTATCTCCTCTACTTGCTTTACATAGTTGTATTGTAACATGTAATAACGCAGGATTTCAGAAGATAGACGATCTTACTTCACTTGATTCTACAAGAGTTTGTAAATACTGAAAGCTTGTACAAACATCGTCATATGCCAAAGAAGATTGTAGTGGATACCGTTCTTGCTCAATCGTGATAATGCCGTCATATTGAACTTGATGCACCGTAAGCTTTTCAAACTCGCCTATCTTTTTCTCCATTTACGAAACATTTTACTTATATTTACGTATATGAGAAAAGGAGGTGTTCCGTTATGGTGCAACAGCAGCTTTTACGCGTAGCCAATTTGATTGGCTACGGTACATTTATACTTATGACTGCCTATTCCTTATTGATATTGCCGGACTTACCACAGCAAGTTGCGATTCATTTTAATATTGCGGGAGAAGCGGATAACTGGGGCTCGAAATATGTATTATTGTTAATACCTGTTATTGTTTTATTTATGACCCTTGCGATGGAGGCCGTTGAAAAGCATCCAGAATGGCATAATTATCCCGCGTCAAAAACAAAAGCAAATGAACAAGCGATGTATAAAATTAGCCAACGTACGATGAATTTAGTGAAAAATGCGATACTACTTATATTTAGTCTCTTACAACTTGAAATGATTCGAAGTGCAACGACTGAAAACACATCAATAGGCGCAGCATTTTTTGTGCTGCTCTTAACGGTTGTTGTCGCCCCACTTATATGGCATTTTGCCAGTATGCAAAAGCTATAATCACAAAAAAAATGGTGAAAGAAATGGGCTATCCTTCTTTCACCATTTTTTAATTCTGCGCCCATACGATATCGTCTTTTTTCCAATTTCAGCACAATGACAAGGCATCAATTGCGCATTCGCTTTTCATATTTGGATGAAGAGATTCTTGAAAAAAGCATTACTACACTCTGTGAGATGATGACATCTTATACAGAGATATTGCAGTAGCAAAAAGCCCTCAAAAAGCAAAATAAGCATTGTTGAGGGCTTTAAACATGTTTTACAGCAGCACATATAAACTAACAGCAGCAAGTAGATTTGGTAGCGCAAGCAGCAACATACGGGTCGTCCACGTTTGACGTGTATAACGACTTTCAGCATCTTCTTGCATAAACCGTTCATGCATATGCATGCCTTCAGTGCTCGTTGTTTGTGGAAATGAATCGGATGTAATGATACAGCCAAGCAGTAAAAACATACCGATAATGCCAACAACACTCGCTGCGGTTTGAATATTTGCGATAACTATACTAATCCCCACTGTCACAAGGGCAATGACTGTGCCAACTCCGATGTACTTCATCTTACTTCTCCACCTTTCACTTGCTTATTCTACGTAAAGAAGCAAAGATAAGTTTCAAGAAAATTCGAATAAATTTATGTGTAACTGCTTATAACTCCTCATGCAGTAATTTTGACCAGTCAATTTCATTACTTACTGCGCTAATCGATGTTTGCACAATCGCTTCATCCTCTACTTTATAATAATAAATAATATCTTTCTCATTCAAGAACGTTACGGCAAACGCATAGCCACTAGATGAAGTCGTTGCAGTATCATAAGTAATTTGCCATTCTTCATTCGGATAATGTCGTTGTAAATGTGCTTCAACTTGTGGTTGTAGTTCTTCAAATGTCGCCGTAATACGCTGGGGCAAAGTCACTTCATAAACGATAACTATAGTCGTCATAACTAGGCAAAATGCTAATGTCGCACGTTGGAAACGATTGAAAAATGCACTTGTAAGTATGACAAGCAATAACAATGTTACAAACACCATCAAACGAATCATTTCATAATCCATGTGCATCCCTCCTTCTTTTTCTTTTATTATTCGCTAGTAGTGACCGGAAACCCTTCAAACGAAAACCCCTCTAGCTGTCGAATGCTAGAGGGGTACTTTAGGCTACACATATATTTGGAGGCCATTGCACATTCATGATCAGTGGGTAGCCTAAAAGGGGGAATCTATCGTTAACGATAGTGGCAACGCCTGCGAGACGCTACACAGCTTGAGCCATGTCAGTTGAAACAGATACCGTCATGATTAAAAAAGAAGCAAACCGACAGATGTCAGTTTGCTTCTTTTTCGGTTTTTATCCCAAACTCTTTATTCGTTTATAATTTAAACTCAATTGTTTCGCCAGGCCCCATTGGTAAACCAAGAAGTAACCAAACAGCGAATAAAATAATCCACATAATGGCAAAGAAAATTGAATATGGGATTAATGCAGAAATTAGTGTCCCCATTTTAATGTTTTTATCGTATTTTTTCGCGAATGCTAATAACATTGCGAAGTACGCTAATAACGGTGTGATTGGGTTTGTAATTGAGTCACCCACACGATATGCCATTTGTGTAACGGCTGGTGAGTAACCTAAATACATAAACATCGGTACGAAAATTGGTGCAAGTAATACCCATTTCGCTGATGCAGATGCCATTAATAAGTTCACCGTTGCAACGATAAAGATGAAGCCGATAAACATTGTGACACCATTTAATTCTAATGCTTGTAATGCTTCAGCACCTTTAATTGCTAAAATTGAACCGATGTTACTCCAGCTAAAGAATGCAATCATTTGTGCAGCTACGAATGCTAATACGATGAATGATGATAAATCTGACATCGCTTTAAACATCATACCTGCTACATCACGGTCTGATTTAATTGTGCCAACGACCACACCATAAGCAATTCCTGGAATTAAGAATAGGAATAACATTAATGGTACGATACCCGACATAAATGGTGATTGTAAGAACGCACCATTTTCACCGCGTAAAATACCGTTTTCTGGTCCAACCATTGCAACGATAATAGCAATGTATACAAGTGCTGTAATACCAGCCCAACGTAAACCTTTTACTTCAAGTGGTGTTACTTTTTCTAAAGTTTCTTGTACACCTTCGTATTTACCAAAACGTGGCTCAACCACTTTTACGGTTACCCATGTTGCAACAATAATTAATAACACTGTCGATACAGCCATGAAGTAGTAGTTCATTGTTGCAAGACCTGTATAATTCGGGTCTACCATGTTCGCCGCTTCTTGTGTGATCCCTACTAATAAAACATCTAGTGACGTAATTAAAATATTCGCACTAAATCCACCAGCAATTGCCGCGTATGCTGCAACCATACCAACTAATGGGTGACGTCCTACTGATAAGAAAATCATCGCAGCGATTGGTGGTAAGATGATGTACGCAGCGTCTGTTGCGATACTACCAAAAATCGCTGTAAAAATTAATACAGGCACGATTAAGTTTTTTGGCGCGCTTAACACCGTTTTCTTCATTAGTGCTGTAATTAATCCACTATGCTCAGCTACACCGATACCAATCATTGCGACAATCACGATACCTAGTGGCGCGAAGCCTGTGAAGTTTGACACCATATTCGTTAAAATTTGATGCAAGCCTTCTTTAGACAGCAAGTTGACAACTTCTAATGTGTCACCTGTTGCTGGACTTTTAGCCGTTAAGCCCATTTTATTAAAAATAAATGAGGCAATTAATACAAGTCCCGCCAATATTGCGAAAATTGTAATTGGGTCTGGGAGCTTATTACCGGCTACCTCTACACCGTTTAAAAAACGGTCAATAAAAGATTTTTTTTGTTTCTTTTCCATGTCAAACACCTCCTATAACTTGTTTATTATAAAGAGTGTCTTCGAAAAATCTAACAATAAAAATTTTCTGAATTCTATGTTTTTATCTTATTTTTTCTGTTTTGTACTTATTTTCGCTATCATCTTTCATTTCATACTTATTTTCTGTTAATCTTCCAATTTTTTTGTAGAAAATGCAGTCGTTTCATTTTTATACATTTGTGGCGAAAATGTGGCGAAAAACTTAGGGTGTATGTACCTCTATTTCATATACATACAAGTATGTTGTTTTACCGTCAGATACAATTGTTTTTTCATAGTGGAGCCCATTTTTCTCCGCAATGCGCATGGAAGCGATGTTATGCGCCGTAATTTGCGATACAAAGCGCTCAATCTCCCATTCTTCTACTGCATATTGTACAAGTGCGGCTGTCGCCTCAGAAGCATAGCCTTGTTGCCAATAACGCGGATGTATCCAATAGCCAAGCTCAATTTCAAAGCAATCATCAATTAGCTGTGCAACGAATCCTGCATGTCCTATATAAGCACCACTTTCTTTTTCGACAAGGGCATGCAAGCCGTATTCGTCAAAATTCGTATATTGTTGCTGCATACGTGCTAAAAACTGTTGTGCGTACTGCTTATCTTGTGGCAAACCAGTCCCAATTGTCGCCATAACAGCTGCGTTCGTAACAAGCTCTTCAATAAACGGCAAGTCACGAACCGTATAGCGTTGAAATAATAATCTTTTTGTTTCAAGTTGTAAAGGCATTTAGTTCTTCCTTCTATAGTAAGAGTTCGTCTAGTTGCGCTAAAATTTCACCAGCTTTCCCGTAAAACGTAGCATCAAATTGCTGGTCGTTCGAGGCTGGCTCTAAATTAATATAAATTAGTTTACCTGTTGTCATACTTGGCAGTTGGTTAACGGGATAGACGCTTAAACTTGTTCCAATCACAAAGACGATATCTGCATGACGAATGGCTTGTATCGTTTTCTCCCAAGCTTCTTCTGGTAAGTACTCACCAAAGAGTACAACATTCGGACGTAATGCTCCACCGCATGTACATCGAGCTTCGTTTAAAAAGCGTGTCGCATCGTCATACTGCTTCCCACAAGATTGGCAACGTGTTGTTTCAATATTGCCATGGAGTTCTGATACATGCGTTGCACCTGCTTTTTGGTGTAAACGATCGACATTTTGTGTCGCAATATGCGTAACTCTTTTTTGTTGTTGCCATTTTGCTAAAATATAATAGCCATTATGCGGTGTGACATCCACTAATGCTTGTATTCTTGCTCTATAAAATGATTGAAATAACGCATAATTTGACTTTAAAGCTTCTACCGTAGCAACAGTTAATGGGTTGACTTGTTGCCATCTCCCTTCTTTTGAACGAAAATCAGGAATCCCACTTTCTGTCGACATGCCCGCACCTGTTAACACAACAATAGATGTTGCTTGTTGGATCCAATCTATCACGTTTTTCATTTTATCTATCCCTCCTTTTGTTTTCATTGTAACATTTTGTTATTATGAAAATTTTTAGAATGATTAAGAAAAATAATAATACCTGCATATGCTAACATTGGCGCTGTTTTTGTAACATACTCGTCATGAAGATGAATTGCACAACAAAAGGGCTTTTTTATATACTGTATTTGACAAAAATATAATACACATATTGTAAAAATGAGAAATCGTATTTACGCGAGAAGCATCGGATAGATTGGCCTATCCGATGCTTCTCGCTTTTTTTATTGTATTCCATGTAAAATTAAACCTTGAATTAGCGGAAATTCACCTTTAAACAGTCTATCTCCGCCGTCAAAACACATAAAACAGAAAATAAAGGCCTCCAAGTACATAAAATTGTTTTATTTTAAAAGAAAACCCCCTTTTTAATGTGGAATATTTCCGCTCCCTCATCTTCTGTACTAGTACAAAATAACATCCAACTTTTACTACATGTATATCATATGTTATTAAAAAATCCCACACAAAATAACTACTTTAAGAAGGTTTTTTGTCAATAAACTCCTCAAAGTTGTTTTGATATTATTTCACACGTGCTATTATTCGGATTTCGAACTTTTTTCATAAAACCGTAAAAATGCGTCTAAAATAGCTAATTTAAACATCTGTATTCATGTAAGTGTTTTCAGATGAGTCTGAAAATTAGTATTGCATTATAGCTAAATTCCTTCTAAAATAAATTTCATACCTAGAGATAACGTAGAAATTTCAAGGTGTTACACAGATTTATTTTACATAAGGGGGAATTTTCATGGCAAACAAACCAGTGGAAACGATCAACTATGATGCAATCGACAAAATGGAGTCATTTAACCATTTTGTTAAGAAGAAAAATACGTTTCTTTTCAGCATCGCAGGGGCATTTTTAACATTTTATATTCTGCTTCCTATACTCGCATTCACGTCTGTACTACAACAAAAATGGATCGGCAACATTACAGGTGTATGGATTTATAGTGCAGCATTATTCTTAATGACAATTGTGCTTTGTACAGTATATATTCGCAAAGCGTCACAATTCGATGCAGAAGCCGCAAAAGTAATAGCGGAGTTCCAGCAAGGGGGTAAATAAGATGGATTTAGTAACAGTTGGCTTTTTCGTAGGGATTGTAGGTTTAACATTAATTGTCACGTATATCGCGGCCAAAAAAACATCGTCAGCATCTGACTTCTATACAGCTGGTGGTGGACTAAAAGGGTGGCAAAACGGATTTGCGATTGCTGGTGACTATTTATCAGCAGCAGCGTTTTTAGGGGTATCCGGTGCTATCGCTTTAACAGGTTTTGATGGTTTCTTCTTCTCAGTAGGTTATGTAGTAGCAAACTTAGTTCTTTTATATATTATCGCAGAACCAATGCGTAACTTAGGACGTTTCACATTAGCAGATATGTTAACAGCACGTTTTAATGAAAAACGTATTCGTGGTGTAGCAGCAGCAAGCACAATTACAATCGTTATTTTATACATGATTGCTCAATTAGTAGGCGCAGGCGCACTTATTAAATTATTATTCGGTATCGAGTACTGGTTAGCGGTTTTAATCGTAGGAGTTATGATGACAACCTATGTATTATTCGGTGGTATGACAGCAACATCTTGGGTTCAAATTATTAAAGCAGGTCTTTTACTATTCGGTACGGGTATGTTAGCCGTATTAGTATTTATGAAGTTTGACTTCAACTTAATGACAATGTTCGATACAATCGCACAAGATCATGGTGAAGAATATTTAGTACCTGGTCAAAAGTATACGTCAACACTTGATTCAGTTTCAATGATGATGGCATTAGTACTTGGTACATCTGGTTTACCACATATTTTAATGCGTTTCTTCACAGTAAAAGATGCAAAAACAGCTCGTTCTTCAATTTCTTGGACAACTTGGATTACAGCGATTTTCTTCTCATTAACAATTTTCTTAGGGTTCGGTGCTATGCACTTCGTAGGTATCGACCAAATTATCGCAGAAAGTGCTGCTGGTAACACAGCTGCCCCACTACTTGCAGAATATTTAGGTGGGAACATTATGTTATCGTTCATCGGTGCAGTAGCGTTCGCGACAATTTTAGCAGTAGTATCTGGTTTAGTATTAACAGGTGCTTCAGCGATTTCACATGATATTTACGGTGAAATTATTAAAGATGGTCAATTAACAGAGAAACAACAAGTATTAGCTGCACGTATCGGTTCAATTTCAATCGCAGTTATCTCGATTTTCTTAGCATTAGGCGCTCAAAGCTTAAACGTATCATTCTTAGTATCATTTGCATTCTGTATCGGTGCTTCAGCAAACTTACCAGTAATCATTTATACAATTTACTGGAAAAAGTTCAACTCAACTGGTGCAGTTACAGCAATGACAACTGGTTTAGTATCATGCTTAATTTTAGGGGCAATGGGTCCAAATATTTGGAGCCCAACAGGTAACGCTATTTTTGTAGGTGACCCACTTGTAAACTTAGCAGTACCAGCAATTATTACAATTCCACTTGGCTTCTTCGCAGGTTGGTTAGGTTCTGTAATTGGTGCGAAGAAAGTCAACCAAGCAGAAGCTGAAAAGATTTACAAAGAGATTCGAGTAAAAGCAAACACAGGTATTGCAGTACAAGACGTATCTCACTAAGTCATTACAAAAAGAAATATCCTTCAGCCATTACAACGGCTGAAGGATATTTTTGTTAAACCACATAACGGACGCCTTTTCACAGGTAAAGTAGATGTGCCGATTTAACATCTTTAAAAGCTCCTGCGTATACTTTATCGCAGAACAGCATTGCTAGCCTTACTGAAGTCACCGCTTTATCGACTCCATCAATTCATTTGAAAGTGCTGCGCAACAATTTGTGGCAAGTCATCGATGTGCTTAATTAAATACGTTGGCTTCGCGGCTACTAATAACGGCTCTGCATCGTAGCCCCAACTTAGTGCAACTACTGGCACATTCACTTTATGACACGCCTCAATATCTCGCATTTCATCGCCAATATACAACATACTTTGTGTAGGGATGTTTTGCTCTTTCATAAACTTTTTCAACATGCTATCCTTCCCAAAAATCTTACTAGATGTTAAAATTTCTTCAATTCCTTCTATATGATGCTGCTTGAAAAATGCTTCGATATTTGTACGTTTATTACTCGAAATCACGGCAACCTGATAGCCTTCATGAATAAAGTGCTCTATGGTCTCACGTACGCCTTCTTTTACGGTCACAAGCGCCATCTGTTCACGATATATTTTATAAATGCCTGGCATAATAATTGGTAGTTTGAACAATGGGAAATTATACATCGCTGCACGTTCTTTAATCGTATATTTTAAAAGTGATGGTACATCCTCTAAACGAAGCGGTGTAAAATGAAATTTTTTCGCTGCTACATTCCACGCATGAACGAGCGCTTTTGTTGAATCAACAAGCGTTCCATCAAAATCAAATACAATATATTTCATCCAATCTCTCCTTGTTTTTTTCATATTTCACCATGTTACACGAATTCAATTAAAAGAAATAGATTAAAACAAAATAATTGCCGTCTATGTGTAATCCCTTTCAACCACAAAAACAGTAGAAACCTTATTTTATCTTGTTAATACGCTTTTTTTCTACTAGAAATCGCTTTCTCTTTCAAATTTTTAAAATAATTTTATTGCAATTTTGTGAACGTTATCATAAGATGAAATTGTAGCTAACATGTTACAGAAATTATGCAACATAAAGCAGAAAATTTTAAATCACAAAGGGGTGGATGAATGATGGCACAAGTGAAGCATGACATCGTAGATTACGATAAAATCGCAGCACAACAATCGTTCAAAGATTTAGTAAAACGTAAAAAAGGCTTCCTTTGGACAATTACAGCAATTTTCTTAATTGCGTACATGTTATTGCCAATTTTAACGTCTTACACAGATCTGCTACACCAAGAGGCATTCGGGGGAATCTCTTGGGTTTGGATCTACGCAGCTGGTCTATTCATTATGACATGGAGCTTATGTCACTTATACGTGGCAAAAGCAAATAGCTTCGATAGAGAAGCGCAAGCAATCATTGATGAGTATGTAACAAATGGAGGTGCTCGTTAATGAATGATATTTCGATTACAGCGGTCTTGTTCTTCGTTTTAATTGTAGGTTCAACACTAGTCGTTACATGGTGGGCGTCTAGACGTACATCATCCGCTTCAGACTTCTATACAGCTGGTGGTGGTTTAACAGGGTGGCAAAATGGTTTAGCCATTGCTGGTGATTACTTATCAGCCGCTTCATTCTTAGGGATTGCCGGGTCTATCGCATTGTTTGGGTTCGATGGATTCTTCTTCTCAATTGGTTACTTAGTAGCCTACTTAGTTGTACTTTATATCGTAGCCGAGCCATTACGTAACCTTGGTAAGTTCACATTAGCAGATATGATTACTGCTCGTTTTAACACACCAAAAGTTCGTGGTACGGCAGCACTTTCTACAATTACAATCGTATTATTCTATATGATTGCTCAATTAGTAGGTGCAGGCGCACTTATTCAATTATTATTAGGCATTGACTACTGGATTTCAGTTTTATTAGTAGGTGTCATGATGACAACTTACGTATTATTCGGTGGTATGACAGCAACATCTTGGGTACAAATCATCAAAGCAGGTCTTTTAATGATTGGTACATTAATTATTTCATTCTTAGTATTAGCAAAATTCGACTTTAACATTTTCACAATGTTCAAAGAAATGGCGACTGTTACTGAACACGGTGCAGCCTACTTAAATCCAGGTCTTCGTTATACAAATGGGTTAGACACAATCTCAATGATGATTGCCTTAGTACTTGGTACAGCAGGATTACCACATATCTTAATGCGCTTCTTCACAGTAAAAGATGCTAAAACTGCTCGTTCTTCAGTAATTTGGGCAACATGGCTTGTAGGTATTTTCTACGTGCTAACAATCTTCTTAGGCTTCGGTGCAGCAGCATTCGTCGGAACAGATGCAATTGTAGCAGCGAACCCAGCTGGTAACATGGCGGCTCCATTACTTGCTGAAGTACTTGGTGGCGACATTTTATTCTCATTCGTATGTGCGGTAGCATTTGCGACAATCTTAGCAGTAGTAGCTGGTCTTGTATTATCAGGTGCCTCTGCCCTATCACATGATATTTACGCAGAAATCGTGAAAAAAGGAAATATTACTGAGAAAGAGCAAGTAATGGCTGCTCGTATCGGTTCAATCACAATCTCTGTTATTTCTATCTTATTAGCATTAGGTGCGCAAACATTAAACGTAGCGTTCTTAGTATCATTAGCATTCTGTATTGCGGCTTCGGCAAACTTACCAGTAATTATTTACACAATTTACTGGAAAAAGTTCAACTCAACTGGTGCGATTACAGCGATGTTAACAGGTTTAATTTCAGCATTAGTTCTTGTAGCATTATCACCAAATGTTTGGAATCCAGTAGAAGGTGCAGCAATCTTAGTTGGTGAAGCTATCTTCCCATTAGGTAACCCAGCCTTAGTCTCTGTACCACTTGGCTTCTTAGGTGGTTATATTGGTTCATTAATTGGCGGTAAACAATCTGCTGATGAAGAAAAGAAATTCCGTGAAGTCGATGTAAAAGCGAACACAGGTATTTCTGTACAAGATATTTCTCACTAATTTTTGATAAATTGCCTATAACCCGCTCGATTACTTGTTTTTGCCGGCAAGTAATCGAGCGGGTTTTTTTGTCCTTTTTTATGTAGATTTTGTTATATATATGTGAAAGTTTTTAGAAAAAGAGCTCCTTGGTTAGAAACTACTTTTTTCATTTATAAAATATAAAGTCGGATAAAATATTTTAAATAGTAACTATTACGATTTGTGTTGACAAGCACTTTTCATTCGTGTTACATTTCAAAGCGTAAATATTACGATTTATATTTTGAGAAGGTGGCTTATTTATGACAACAAAACACCCATTACAGTACTAAGTGGTTACTTAGGTGCTGGAAAAACAACATTATTAAACGCATTGCTACAAAATCGCGATGGTCGACGCTTAGCTATTATTGTGAATGATATGAGTGAAATTAATATTGATGCACAATTAATTGCGAATAGTGGCTTTATGCGTACTGAAGAATCTTTTATAGAACTTACGAACGGCTGCATTTGCTGTACATTACGTGAAGACTTACTACTAGGTGTTCATTCCCTTCTTGAACGCGGTACACTTGATGGCATTATTATTGAATCGACAGGCATTTCTGAGCCATTACCGGTTGCGCAAACGTTAACAATTGAAGATGACACGCTCCCCGTCTCAATAACTGAACGTAGCTATGTCGATGCAATGATTACAGTCGTTGATGCTGCACGTTTTATGGAAGATTATGAAAGTGGTGAAACACTGCTAGAACGTGCACAAACGGACGATGAACATGATGTACGTGATGTGTCAGATTTACTCATTGACCAAATTGAATTTGCAAATATTTTAATTGTATCAAAATGTGATGCCGTTCCCCGTGACTACGCAGAGGCACTAAAAGCACTTTTACATACGTTAAACCCTGATGCTGAAATTCATGAAGCTTCTTATGGGCAAGTGCCGATTGAAACATTGCTTAATCGACATGTATTTGATTTTGAAAAGGCCAGTATGAGCGCAGGTTGGTTAAAAGAATTAAATAATGAACATGTTCCTGAAACAGAAGAATACGGTATTAGTTCCTTTGTTTATCGTCGTCAGCGCCCCTTTCACCCACAGCGTTGGTACGATTGGTTAACGGCATTTCCAGGTGAAATCACACGTGCGAAAGGATTTTTCTGGCTTGCTGGACGTGATTTAGCTGGATTATTATCGCAAGCGGGTCCTTCGCTGCAATTTCAAGCGGCTGGTCAATGGGTAGCTGATTTACCAAAGCGCCAACAAGAAATGGCATTTGCACAAGATAGTAGCTTACGCCAACGATGGCATGCGCAATATGGGGACAAAGGAAATGAGCTCGTTTTTATCGGTATTGATATGGATCAGCATGCTATTTGTGCAGCTCTTGATGCCTGTCTACTCACAGATGAAGAATTAAGCCAAGATTGGGCAACATTCGATGACCCGCTCCCACCATTTGTAGCGGCACAATAAATTGTATTTTCGCATAATAAATCCATGCCATTTCTCTAAAAATCGTCGTATAATAGAGACGAGGTGATGTGTTATGCAAAAACATATAGCTTGGTCATTCAAAAAAAAGTGGTGGCAATGGCTTTTTAATAGTCTCGGTATCACATCTGTAGCACTTGCTGTTTTATATATACTTGTTCATTGGTCAACGTTACCAATAGCAGTTCCAGTTCACTTTAATACCATTGGAGAGTTCGATGGATATGGCTCGCGCTATGCCCTTTTTCTAATCCCGACAATTGCTGCGGCATTATACGGACTTTTTCATTATTTAGAAACGACACCAACAATTTATCGCTTTATGACAATGGAAGATGAAGTGCCCGCTAAGTTAGCAGACGTCATTCAATATGTCGTACACATTATTAAAAATACGACGATGCTATTGCTTAGCTATACAACGATTTCATTAATGATGAGTGCGCTGAAAAATACATCTAGTATTAATATGTGGGTGTTTGGTACATTACTTGGCTTTATTTTACTTCCGTCCATCATTGGCGCAATTTATTTAATACGTATGCAATTAAAAGCCTCCGAATAAAAGAACATGGGACATAACGTAATTGTTGAGAAGATTTTGCATCGTATATTACATGTTCTGCTAACAACTATTTCTATCATGCATCCAACAATATATTAGAGAAACGCGTCCGCTATGTGCAGGAGCACCAAAAACAAAAAATATCCTTCAGCAGTTGCCGTTGCTGAAGGATATTTTTTGTCTCTCTCATTTTCGTCTTATTACTTTGGCATCGCAATCCGTTCATCTAACCAGTAATTAATTTGTTGTTCATCCCCATACGCAATCACACCACAATCTGGCGCAATATACGTGATTACCGTTGAACCAATTGCGTACGTATCTTCAATGATAACGACATTTGTATAACGTTTTCCTGCAAGTGTGATCGTTGCATCCGTATCAAGTATACGCTGACGTGATGCAAATAAATACTGTTCTGGGTTCGTCTTAAATAACGGGCGTGTATCATATTTCGTACCGAGTGTGAATGGCTTAGCTGCATGTGTCATGACATCCCCAGCTTCAATATCACCTACCCAGCGGCTTGCACTATTAATATAGATAAAATCAAAAGTTTGATTTGGCTGTAATTCATCTAAAAATTGCCACGTATCTATCGTTTCCTCACTACCTAATTGTCGTGTCTTAAACTGCATACGGTAACGACTTGTCTCATCTTCATAATAATATTTAAATGCTGGATTTGCCGCGTAATCCCCACTCTTTAATGACATCGCACGCGCTAAAAATGCTGAAAAATGTGCACGTGTTAACAATTGATTTGGTTTAAATGCATAAGTTGTTTGGTCGGCTTTTACAGTTGGAAACCCTTGCGCAACATTATTCATCGTTACCAGTTGAATGACGTTATAAAATGGATGAGTTGTTGGCACATCTTGGTACACTTGCTCGTTTCCTCGAATAGCCTTCAACGAAAAGCCACTTGCTAATAATTTCGCCATAAAGGCACGTGAAATACTTGATTCCGGTTTAAAATAAGTTGCTTTACTAAATAACCCTGCTGTATAACCAGCTGCAATCTCTATATAGTACGGGTGTGTTATCGGTACATCTACGTATCCTGGATTTTTAATATTCGTTGTCGGTAAATCTAACGCGCGTACAAGCATTGCGGCGATATGCTTTTTAGCAATCGGATTATTTGGCTGAAATGTGCCATCTGAATAGCCACTGATTACACCATCTGCTGCTAATGCTTCAATTTCAATTGATAAGGAATGGCTTGCTGGGACATCACTAAATGTTTTGGCACTGGTCGGTTGGCTCATTAATAACACGAGGAAAGCGGTTAAACAAAATATTGTCATCTTTTTCATACATTCACTCCTTTATTATTAGTACTTTTATTTCACTAGAAATAAGAACATTCTGATAATAAAGTATAAAGATAGGACTTTTGACATTTATTTATGTACAAAATGAAAAAAACACGTTAAGGGTATTTACCCTTAACGTGTTTGGAATGTAAAATTAAAGTTTTACGATGTTAGAAGCTTGAGGACCACGAGCGCCTTGTTCGATTTCGAACTCAACTTTTTGGCCTTCTTCTAAAGTTTTGAAACCGTCGCCTTGAATTGCTGAGAAGTGTGCGAATACGTCTGCTCCGCCTTCAACTTCGATGAAACCGAAACCTTTTTCTGCGTTAAACCATTTTACTGTACCTTGTGTCATGAGTGATGACCTCCAAATAAATTATTAAATAATAGGCTTTCCTCGTGTTGAAACAAAAAAAGCTAACTATTACAAAATGTATCGAAAGATTACCGATTACGCTTTGTAATAGTTAACTTCTTCAATCTTGTATGCCGTTCTTATTATTTCCTTAATTATATAAGAAAATATCGCAATTGGCAAGGGTTTTATGAAAAAAATTATCAAACGAGCATATTTTCTCTTTAATGCATGTATATGTTACAAAGTGCACTTGAGGAAAATCGCAATTTCCCTCAAGATTACTATTCGAATAAACCAAATTTCGTTTTAATACGTTGTAACTTCTCTGTAATCGGTTTATACAAGACGAGTAAAAACACGAGGTTCGAGACAATATAAATCCCTGTAAATGGTAAAGCTGTAATTAATGCCGCGACAAAAGCCTCCCACTGAAATAAACCAGTTGCTGACATCGCCGTCCAAATATCCATACCTGCTGAGAAAAAGATGCCCGCAAAAATTGAGAATAACACAAGTGCCCACCATTTATGCATGATGCCTGTTTTCCCTAATAAACCTGCAATATAGCCTATTAAGCCCCATGTTAGCATTTGAAACGGGGTCCACGGACCTTGCCCAAAATACATATTCGATGCAAACGCCGTTAATGCGCCTGTTAAAAAACCCGCTTCTGCACCAAGCGCAAAACCTGTAATCGCGGTAAGTGCGGTTACAGGTTTAAACCCTGGTAACATCATAAACAATACCCGACCCGCAATGGAGATTGCTGACATAACCGCAATTACAACAAGCTCTCTTGCATTTGGCTTTTTACGCTCAAGCCGTATAAAAAAAGGGACGAATGCGACAACGAGAATGGCGAAAGATAACACATAATATTGTCGGTCGCCTAAAACACGTAGGCCGATCCATAATAATAGCGGCACGCCGATGCAAAGAAGAATGACTGAAAAGATACGATGCTTTGTTAACATCTGCTCATCACATCCTCAAATGTAATGGCATTTTCAAGATGCGGATACGTTAAGCGATGTGCTGCCGTCGTGTAAAAGCGATTGCTCGCAAAAAATGGACGTGGCGCCTGTATTGCCAATAGTTGACCATCAAAGAACATTGCACAACGTTCGCTAACAGCTGCACAAAACTCTAAATCGTGACTAACGAGCACAATTGTTTGTCCTTGCTGCTGAAGCTCCTTTAGTAGCACTATCAGCTCTTTTTTCATGTGTGGGTCTAACCCTTTTGTTGGCTCATCTAGTAATAAAATTTTTGGTGCATGCGTTAAAATTTTAATCAAGGCAATTTTTTGTTGTTCACCACCGCTACAATCATACGGGTGGCGCTGTAAACAATGTTGTATTGAAAAGCGCTCGATATATTGCTGAATGCGCGCATGTTTATCCGCTCCGATGCCGTCAAACAGCTCTTGTTGCACGGTTTTATGTAAAAATAATGTCCGTGGGTTTTGTGGTAAAATCCCAAACCATGTCGTGTACAACTCATTTGCTTTGTAGCTTGTCAGCTTCTTCCCAGCAAGTTTAACCGTGCCACGTTGCGGTATGAGTAAATGGCTAATGCATTTAAGCGCTGTGGATTTACCAGAACCATTACTACCTACAATCGCTAGTAATTCACCTTCATAAATCGTACAGCTAAAATTACGCACAATAAATGGTGCTTGTGGTGTGTAACGAAAACTCAGCTCATGTGCTTCGACTAATGGGTTTCGCGTTGGTAATGTTTGTTCGTTAAATCGTGTTGTATCCGTAATCTGTGTACGCACCCATCGTTGTCCTTGTTGAATTGTTAGTGGAATATTTTGACGTTGTCGAGACATCGCCACACGTGCAGCAATCGGCAATGATTCATACAAACGCGATTGTGGCGTCACCGCTTCAGCAAGTGCTTGCGGTGTACCGTCGTAGAGCTGTTTGCCTTCTTCTAATACGACAATCCGATCACTTAATGGTAATACCTCTTCTAAACGATGTTCAACAATAATCACGGTTAAACCAAGCTCTTGTTGCAGCTGCTTAATTGTATGTAAAAATGATTTTGCCGCAATCGGGTCAAGTTGTGCAGTCGGTTCATCTAATAGTAGAACAGTTGGGTGCATTGCTAAAATAGCGGCTACGTTGACGAGTTGTTTTTGTCCACCTGATAAATGCATCGTCTCTTCGTGAAAATAGCGATGAATGCCGAAATAATGCGCAACTTCTGCTACTCGCTTACGAATTTCTTGTTGTGTACAGCCAATGTTTTCTAAACCGAATGCCAGTTCATGCCATACACGGTCTGTAACAATTTGTGTTTCAGGGCTTTGGTGTACAAAACCGAGCATTGTCGCGGACTGTTGCGGTGTTAATGTCTGTAATGATTGCCCATCAATTGTAATCACACCGCTTTGTGTACCATGAGGCGTGAGCTCCGGTTTTAAACATTTTAATAATGTTGTTTTACCACTACCTGATGCGCCAACAATTGTTAACCATTGCCCTGGCTCCACCGTAAAATGAATGTTTTGTAAAAGAGGTTGCTCGTTTGGGTAACAAAATGTTACTTGCTGACATTGTATATGTGCCATTGCTTTTGAAAACGTCCTTCCTGCCAAGCTGGGATAAAAAAGAATAGTGCATAGCCGCTATACAGTATGAGATGCAGCGGTGCAACTTGCATCGTTGAAAACGTTGGATAATACGCATAATAGGTACTATCCATCAGTGTCATGATGACTAATAAGCCAATAAATGTGCCAAGTGCATAAAGGGCTGCGCGGTCTTGTGACGTCATCGTATAAATCGAAAACGTCGTACGCTTTTGATCCCCATATCCACGCGCGCGCATCGCATCTGCGCCTTCAATCGCCTGCTCTAATGCCCACGTAATCATCATCGATAATATACGAAATGCTAAGCGCAGCCTACGAATATACGACCCTTGTGCTACATCTTGCCCAATCGCGCGCTGTGCTGCAATCATTTGTAAAAGCTGCATTTTAAATAATGGTACAAAACGTAGTGTCATCGATAATAACAGGGCAAATGTCGGTGAGCCTTTACTACATAAATAGTAAAATGCATCACTGGTCATTGTAAGTTGAAAAATTTGACACCATAGCATCATCGTTGCAAGCAAGGTGCCAATCGCAAAACCATACGCAATCGCTTCAAGTGTGATGGCATTACTATTCACATATAAAATAGGGTGCTCTCCGTTATGACTGAACATCGGATTAATGACCGCAGACAATAAAATCACTGGTACTATCCAGTATAATTGCTTCCAAGCTGTCTTCCCCTTTATGCGACACAATAATGTAAACGCCGCAACAAAACTAATTACAAGTAACACAGGATGCATAAAAAACATCGTACATGCGAGTAGCACAACAAAGAAGCTACATAGTACAAAGGGGTGATAAGTACTTAATTCGCTCATAACTCCACCCCATCTAGGTCACGGCCTAAATCAACCGTATAGCGCCAGCGAATCACATCACCAGGCTTGACTTCATACTGGCTCGCTCCAACATTAGGTGCGACACCATTTACTTGATATACCCAACCGCTTAAATTGCCGGCGCTGAATTCATATAAATGATGAATGCCTTCAATGTAAACCGAATCGTATATATTTTCATCTGCTCCTTGAACTTCCATATGAATCTTAAATTCACGTACAGCTCGTTGTAAAATATCAAAAACGGTTTCACCGTCGCGCACAATTTCATATTGGGTTGGCGCTAAAATAACACCGTCTTTTGGCACATATTGTTCGCTCTGTAACGCACGCTGTAATTTGTCATAATGTGCCGCGTCTAATAATGTTTTCGCATCAATTGAAATTGTTACCGTATTGGTCGTCTTCTCCGGCATGTTCGGCTTTGTATTCGGCACGACTGCGTCCGGTTGTGATTGTTGCGATGTTGCTGGTGGTGTTTCTGTCGGTTGCTCCTGCTGTCCAACTTGTTGCTTCGCTGGTGCTTGAGCTGTTGTTGATTGTACTTCCTCTGTTACAGGTGGCTGTTTCTCTAACTGAGCTGTTGCGCTCGTTACCGCTGTTTCTTCTTCATTTGCTAAAACGGCTGGTTCACTTTGTGTCACAACCTCTTGTGCCTCTTCTTCCACTTCAGCTTGTACGGTTGCACGTTGCACACTTTTTTCGGTTTGCTGTTGTTGTTCTTCAAAATGCTCCACTGTTTGAATTTGACAGGCACTTAAAAAAAGCACTGAAATTATCATCACTAGAATTCGCTTCATACTAGTTCACCACACCAACAAATTGGACAAACATTTTTGCTGCATGTGCACGCGTTGTCGGCTGTGCCGGCATAAATGTCGGAGCTTTACTCACAATACCGTTATTCGCTAAAAAGGCAATCGCTTGCTGCGTCTCAGCGTGATAGTTTGAAATATCTGTAAATGTTGGTACACTTTCAGGAATCGATAATGTTGTTTTGTACGTATAAGCACGCGCCATCATAATCGCTAACTGCGCACGTGTAATCGATTTTGCTGGATTAAATTGCCCCCCATTATACTGAATGAGGCCCGCTTCGTACGCTTGTTGAATCATTACTTGTGTTTCTTGTGCGTAGCGTTGTATATCGGTAAATACAGGCTGTTTTGTCGGTGCTGGTAGCTGTAAGGCACGCACTAAAATCGATATCGCTTGAACACGCGTTAATGCTTGGTTTGGACGGAATGTACCGTCTGTATAGCCATTCATTAATTGTTGTTGTTGTGCTTGTTGAGCATATGGGTTCACCCAATGATTGACGGTATCTGTAAATGGTCGAACCGTTGTATCATCCGTCATAACATATAAGCTTGTTTGTCCTTGTAATGCGCGCTGATATGCGGTATAAGCATAAGCTCCTTGCTCCGTTGCCATACCATTCACTGTGGCATCCGTTTTTAGATGTTTAAAGCCACCTGTTTTCGCATCGTAAAATGATAGTAATGACGGTATAACCGTATGAAATGGCGCTTGATCAAACGGTAGTTGCAATGCACCTAGTGCAACGACAATTTGTGCGTAACTTTCTGAACTCGTAATCGTTCGTAAATCCGCTTCAATATAACGTAATGCATTCGCAATGCTTTGTTGTACATCTAGACGTTCTTTATACGGTGCAAGCGCCTGTAATGTCATCGCTGTCATATCGATATTATTTTCTTCACCATCTAATGTAAAACTACCTGATGGTAATTGATTCGCTAAAATACGTGTCAATAATTGTTCGCGAATTTGTGGGTTTGACGTCAGTGTATATTGCTTACTATCAAGTGCTAATAATGCAAAAACTGGACCATTGACACCTTGAATCTCCACATTGTCTACATTGCGTAACATTTCATATAAATTATAACCACCAATATTCGCTGGATTTGCGCCAATGGCATTCAGCGCTAAAATAACACGAGAATATTCCGTATATTTTAATGTGTGGAGTACCCCTTTTTTCTCCGCAACCGTCTTGGCTACATCTTGAATATACGCAGCATAGTACGCATCATTTTCGTACCCACCACGCGCTAACGCTAAAATAATCCATTCATCCCCGTACTGCGGATTTGGCACAAGTGTTTGCAAGCGCTCAGACATATTTTGCCAAAGTGCGTCCTGTGCATGTGTTGGCTGTGGCACGAGCATAAAACTAAGCATCATCATTACTACTAAAAATAGTCTTTTCATCGTCACTCACCTTTCCTATACATAATGGCAAAAGAGCCGGACAGCTACTCAATACATACGTAGCGTCCTGCCCCTTCACGTAGCGATTATTGTTCAATCACTTGTAATGTTAAAATTAATAATTTCGCCATTTGCTGACGTGTTAATTGTTCATGTGGATTTGCAAACCCAGCTTCATTCCCTGTTAAAATACCTAATTGTTGTAATGTTGCGAATGCCGTTTGTGCATACGCTGAAATTGTGTGTGCATCCTTAAACTGGGGTGCTGTTGTCACTGCTTCTGTATAGCCGCCGTATTGTAAAACACGGTATAACATCACAGCTGTTTGTTGTCGCGTAATTGTATTGCCAGGTTCAAATGTTGTCGCAGATGTTCCCTGTACGATACCCGCTTCTACTAATGCTTGCACCGCATCCGCATACCATTTCCCTTGTACGTCCGCAAACTGAATAGCTTTTTCCGATTTAAGTGCTAATGCACGTGCTACCATTACTGCGAACTGAGAACGTGTTAAGCTAGCTGTCGGTGCGAATGTTGTTGCGGTTGTACCTGTTGTAATATTACGTGCATAAAGCTCTGCAATATACGGCGCACTTGCAAGGCCGTTAATATCTGTAAACGGAACTTCTACTTCTGTCGGTTGTTCTGGTTCTGTTGGTTCTTCCGGCGTTACTGGTGTTTCTGGTTCTGTCGGCTCTTCCGGTGTTGTTGGCACTTCTGGCTCTGACGGTTCAACTGGTGTTGGCACTGTCGGAACAGTCGGAGTCGTTGTTTCATATACGTATACCCATGCCATCGTATCGCCTGCCGACAATACTTCACGGTCTGCACTATTTTCTGGGTACACACCATTTACATGATATGTCCAGCCACTTGTTTTCCCGTACTGCATTTCCATTAAGCCTGCAATACCTTCTACATACTGACCGAATGTTGTTTCACGCACTTGAAGTGAAACATTATTTGCCGCCGCTACTTGTTGCAGCACTTGTAACGCTGTTGCGTCTTTTTTCACGGTGATTGTTTGGCCTGTGACAATCGGTGATAATCCTGTAATGGATACTTTTACAGACATTGTTTGCTCTGCTGGCGTTACCGGCGTTTCTGGTTCTGTCGGTACTTCCGGTGTTACTGGTGTTTCTGGTTCTGTCGGTACTTCCGGCGTTACCGGTGTTTCTGGTTCTGTCGGTACTTCCGGCGTTACCGGTGTTTCTGGTTCAACCGGCGCTGTCACACGGTCATATGCTTGTTTTGAAAAACTTGAATATTGTTGAAGAGCATCATGTATCGCAATAATAGCTTGTTCTGTTGCCATTAAGTTTGATGCGGCATCTGTCGTTTTCCACTTAAAACTACCATCTTCTAATTGGTAATCTTCTACTAAATGTAAAACTAATTGATTACCTTCCCAATCTGTCCACTTTGTACTAAATACATCCTCACCAACAGACGCTAACCCTGAAATAATTGCTGCTCCGCTATTGGCGTTATCGTATCCATTGTTTGTGAAATGTGCATGTACACCTGCTACAGCTTTATCAATTGCTTCTTTCACCGTTGGATTCTCTTTGTGTGGTGCAAGTGCCATTAATGCCCAACCTGTTGAATCAAGTGAGCCCCATGCTTCCCAAATGCCTGACTCTTTATTTTGTAAGGCAATCATCGCTTCTAAATGTTTCGCTTGATCATACGGCGCTTCAATTAAATCCAGTGCAAGGAGTGCAAATGCTTCATTATTAATCGCACCAAAGCTGCCATTTTCTTGTTGTTGCGCTAGTAAATCTGCAACGATATTACGTGCTTTCACATTTGTTGGATCTAACCCTAAATAAGTTGCACCTAAAATTGTCCCGGCGTTCGCATTTACTGCTGCTTGCGCTTTATCCAGTGGTATTAACCAGCTACTACCTTCTGTATATGGAGATGTTGCTTCGTCATACACATATGTTGCTGGGTCAATACCTGCTGCAACAAGTGTTGCATACATCCAAAAACCACTATATGAGCCTGACGCTCGTTTTGATACGATTTCAGCATTATTCAATAAATACGTTTTTGCAGATGCTGCTGCTGCGATTGTTTGTTCACGTACTTCTTCTGCTGTATATGTCGGAAGTACGTCTGCTGTAATCGTTTCTGCTGTTTGTACAGTGAATGAAGTAGCCTGTTTCCCTAATAAGGCCGCTCCTTTTACGTTAATCGTTAGAGGTGCTTCTTCTGTCACATTCAAGTCACGTAATTTAATTGTTACATCTGCTGCTGTACGTTCCTCATTTAGCGTGACCGCTTTCACAACACCTTGCGATACAGACCAATTCGATAATGTTGCCGCTGCTGCTTTAAATTCATCACCTTTTAATGTGATATGTATTGTTGCAGTTTGCGTCTCGACAACATCTGTTGTTTCTAATACTGGGTATGTGCCGTAATACACTTCTAATGTATCGTTTGGTTCTAGCGTATAAGAGCCTAACCCTACATCTGGCGCTTCGCCATTGACTTTATAGCTCCAGCCGTCCCAGCCATTGTATGTGCCCGCAACTTCTCCGTTAATCGCTTCAATATATGGTCCAAAGCTTGACTCTGTTACAGTAAACGGAATATTTTGTGCTGTTAGTAGCGCTTTTAACACCGTTAACGCATTTTGGTCCTCGGTCATATCAACCGTTGTTGCACGCACAATTGTTGATGTTGCACCTTTTACTGTAACTGTTGCTTCTTTTTTCTCTTCAACTGTTAACGTTTTATATGTACGTAAAATACGTGGGTAGTTTTCTAAAACTTTGTCACCCTCGTCAGACTTTAACGTACCTGGTAAATCTTTTGTGAACAATAATTCGTGGTCACCTGTTGTTAACTCACTTGCTGGAATTGTCGCAATTCCTTGCTCATTCGTCGTGTATGTGTTGTCACCTACTGTAATGTTCACACCGTTTAACGGAATCGTCTGTTCACTAAACCCTTCCGCTTGTGTATAAAAATATGTCAGTGTGTTATACATGCCTTTTACGTTAATCGTTACATCTGTACCTTCTACAACACGCTGTGGCATATCAATAATTGGATTAAATGTAATTTGTTCGACATCATCTGCACCTGAATACATCACTAGATTATATTCTGGGTACTCTAAGTTTTGCATAACATTGAATGCGTTAATATAGTGCCACTCAATGACGTCACCAGCTTGAATTGGTGTAGCACTTGCGTATACATCTGGGAATGTACCATTTACGGCATACACCCACCCGCTACCAACACCTAATGCTTTTTCAGCTTCACCGTTAATCGGATTAAAATAATCCGTTGTTGCAGAATGTGTAAACGGAATATTGTGTTTTTCTAATGCCGCCTTTGTTGCTTGTGCTGCATTTTGAATCTCTTCCGTTAATGGTAGAGCACGCTCGTATACAATTTGTCCTTTATATCCTTCTACACGTACACTTACCGTATTTTGTTGCTCGTCAAATACCGCATAGTTTGTTTCATTTTGCTCACTAAATGACGGCTGTTGTTGCTGTTCTTCTGCTGGAAGTGCAGTATCATCAGCGGCTGTTTGCGCTACTGTGACTACTTCCGTTTCTGTTACTGCTTGCTCAGCTAGCTGCTCGATATCACTTGCTTGTACCAATGTTGGCGATACTGTTGAAAATACAAGCACAACTGCAACAAGCCACTGTAACAATAAAAAACGCTTGTTCATGAAAATCCTCCTCTTACTTAGTTCATGTGAATGATTAGCAGGACAACAAAAAACCGCTCCTTCTATAAAGAAAGAGCGGGTAAAAGAACATAATGATAAAAAAGAATATACTTAATCTTATGTCACCTTTGCCATTCTTTCTCCTAGCTTCCGAAGAGAGTTGAACGATAAGATTAAGATAGGTCTCCTGACTTGTACTTCACTTTACTTTGAGCCCTTCCCGGTTATCCCAGTGGCATTGCTCATTTCATCTGTACTCACAGTTGCGGAAACAGTTTTGGATTTTCACCAAATTCCCTTTTATACATTCACATGCACCTTAATCCTGCAATCGATATTCACTTGTTCTCGATTGTAGCACAGTTTTTTTATAATGCAATAATTTTCTGGTATCTTTAAATTTTCAATTTAGTCTCTCTCTAACAATTACTAGCAAATTTTTACACCTACCATTATACTATTAATAAATAATATATTTTAAAGGAGCTGTACTTATGGTTGCTTTGCTATCGTTGTTAACAGTCGTTTTCTTTATTTTATTTGTCGTTGGTCTGGTGTCACCGTCCTCCGTTTTTTTTCGAGCATCGGCGCGTGGTGAACATACAACCAAAAAAGAGGTATTCCGCTTTTTTGGTATCCCATTTCTACTGTCTGCTATTCTACTAGTGTGGCTGATGCCCACTTCTGAAACAACAACAGATGCCGTTGTAGAGCCCGTTTTATCTACTGAAACGGAAGTGCAAGAAGAAGTAGCAGCCGTTCCTGAAGAAGCGCAAGCTCAAATTGAAGCTGAGGAGCAAGCGAAAAAGGACGAACAAGCTCGTATTGAAGCTGAGGAGCAAGCGAAAAAAGATGAACAGGCTCGTATTGAAGCTGAGAAGCAAGCAGCTGGTACAATGGAACAACAACAAGCTGTTCGAACAGCTGAAAGCTATTTAAATTATTCCGCTTTTTCACGTAGTGGATTAATCGAACAATTGATGTATGAAGGCTTTAGCGAAACAGATAGCGCATTCGCCGTGGATGCGCACAATGTTGATTGGCAGCAGCAAGCAAATAAAATGGCACAAAGCTATATTGACTATAGTGCATTTTCGCCGAGTGGATTAATTGACCAGCTAGTATATGAAGGCTTCAACGAACAACAGGCAACGAACGCAGTCAATCAGCTATCGGTAGACTGGGTACAACAGGCTGTATTAATGGCGGAAAGTTACTTAGAATACTCGTCATTTTCGCGCAGTGGATTAATCGACCAGCTCATCTATGAATGCTTTAGTGAGGCAGATGCAAGCTATGCTGCTACACAGGCAGGTCTTTAAACGATAAAAAAGTATGCGTAGCACATCGCTACGCATACCTTTTTTGTTGCTCGTTCCGCTCGTAATCATTCATAAGGGGTTTCACGTCCATCATTGTCGGCAAATACGAGATGAAGTGGGTATAGAATACGGTTCGATACAACTTATTGGGGCGAATGCTAGTAAAGTATGTATACATGAACGTCGGGGAACGTCATGCTTGCCTCACTCAACAAACGCCCGGCGATTACTAACCAACAATTTCGTCCTTCATACAATCAATTGCATGGGCAATACTATTATGTTCATATGGATACAGCGCTTCTAATTGCTGCTGAATACGTTCTAATGACAACGGCTGCGCTAACATATAATTTGTCATCACACTGGCACGAATATAGTCGATAAACTTTTGCATATTTTTGTCCTCCATTATTGCACAGTCACTCGCTGACGTAGTTGTTGTGCCACTTCCACCATATGAGAAAGCGCTGCGATGGTTTCTTGTTCCCCACGTGTTTTCAAGCCACAGTCTGGATTCACCCAGAAGTTTTGACGTGGAATAACATGTAAGCTATCGGTCGCTATTGTTAGCATTTCTTCGACACTCGGTACACGCGGGCTATGAATATCATATACACCTAAACCGATGCCATATGGATACGCATCCGTTGCTAATACATCAATTAATTCTCCGTGCGAGCGGGACGTTTCTAATGAAATGACATCTGCATCAAGTGCGGTAATTGGTGCTAAAAAGTCATTAAATTCGCAATAACACATATGTGTATGAATTTGCGTCGTCGCAGCAACACCACTTGTTGCAAGTTTAAAGGCGTCAACAGACCAGCGTAAATAATCTGCATGTTGCTCTTTTCGTAGCGGTAAGCCTTCTCGTAAAGCTGGCTCATCTACTTGAATGATTTGCACATTTGCGTCTTCTAATGATGCAATTTCTTTTCGCAGTGCAAGCGCAATCTGCTGTGCCACCACTTCGCGTGGAATATCATCACGGACGAATGACCAATTTAAAATTGTCACAGGTCCTGTTAACATCCCTTTTACATGCTTTTGTGTATATTGTTGCGCGTATTTAATTTCGTTTACCGTCATTGGTGAAACCCATGCAACGTCACCATAAATAATCGGTGGCTTCACACAGCGAGAACCATATGAGACAACCCAGCCATTTTGTGTAAAGGCAAAGCCATCCAATTTCTCACCGAAAAACTCCACCATATCTGTTCGTTCAAATTCACCATGAACGAGCACATCTAAGCCAATTTCTTCTTGAATCGTAATCCAACGTTTCATTTCCTCTTCAATAAATGCCTCGTATTCAGAATTCGAAATTGCTTGCTTGCGCCACTTTGCACGATTTTGCTTGACCGCTGTGGATTGTGGGAAGCTACCAATCGTCGTCGTTGGGAAATCTGGCAGTTGTAACGCTTCAATTTGAAGGGCTTGTCGCTTTTCAAATGGTATATCTCGCGTATAATGTGCTGGTTGCAATGTACGCAAAGCCTCTGCCACATGTTCATTATGCCTACTTTTGTGCCCAAGGAGTACTTGTTGCTGTTGCAAACTTTCAGCTAAGATATTTGTCGTCTGTTCCGTGCCATCAAGCGTTTGGCGAATCGCGACAAGCTCTCGAATTTTTTCATCAGCAAAGGCTAAACTCGGTTGTAAAAATTGTGGTAGCTTCGTTTCATGCATCGCACTTACCGGCACATGCTGTAAGCTACATGAAGTTTGTAGCCATACATGTGTTGGTTGGACTAACTGTTCAATCGCACGAACATCAGTTACACATTGCGCTAAATTTGCTGCCCAAATATCGCGCCCATTAACGATCCCTACACCTAACACTTTTTCTTCTGGGAAGCCATGTTTGCGTAAATTTTCGATATTTTCCTTTTTACCGTGTACAAAATCAAGCCCTAACCCATCGATTGGTAACTGACTAATAACATCATAAGCACTACATGCTTCGAAATATGTTGTGACAAAAATTTTCGTATCGACTTGCTCACAAATTTGTGTATACAGTGCTTGAATTAATTGTTGTTGTTCGTCATTTAATGTTGTTGTAAACGCCGGCTCTTCTAATTGAATCCACGTTACACCTGTTTGTGCCACTTGCTGTAAAAGCTCCGTATATACATGAATTAAATCAAGTAAAAATGCCGCTTCTTGCTCCTTTTGAATCCCTTTTGTTAATGTGAAAAATGTATACGGTCCAATAAATGTTGGCTTTGGTGTTACACCTAACTGCAGCGCCTCATCGATATATTCAATATAACGATGAGATTGTAAGCGTAATCGCTGCCCTTCATATTCAGGCACGATGTAATGGTAGTTTGTGTTAAACCATTTTGTCATTTCACTTGCAACAACGTCTTTCGTACCACGCGCCATCGCATAATACGTTGAAATACCTTTCTCAACTTCTGCATATCGCTTCGGAATTAAGTTAAACGCTGTCGCTAAATCCAGCATGCGGTCATAATACGTAAAGTCGCCCGTTGTTATGGTCTCGACACCTAACGCATATTGACGCTTTACATTTTCAAGTCGCTGTTCTTTCAGCTGTGCATGTAGCGTCTGTTCATCAATCATACCTTTCCAAAAGCTTTCTACTGTTTTCTTCCATTGTCGTTGCTCCCCAATATATGGGTAGCCGATAACCGTTGTTTCATAAATCATATACGTCGCCTCCTTCAAGTATTACATAACTCCAAATTATGGCGAGCGAAAGAAGAGCACAAAAAAGCCTGCTCCAATACTGGAACAGGCGACTTGTTAACTCAAAAAGAATATAAAACTACTGCTATATTCAATCTTCGCACAAAACACCACCTATTTCCACGTAGGTATGGGTGTGTACTCGAATTGGCAGGTCTCCTGACTTATCATCAACGCGTACTTCTGACCTTCCCGTTTCCAGTGGTCATATATAGAAGTCGCTCCGAATTACAGTTGCGGGACAGTGTTGGAATTGCACCAAGCTTCCCTTTTAAGCTCGCGATTAAGCAAGCACCGTTTCGTAACACGTTATGTAATTGCTTATTATCGTACGCAAATAAATCGCTATTGTCAAACTATTTTTTAAACTTGATACTATTACGGCAAAAATCCATTTCTTAGTAGCTGCTGTTTTTTCGAACAACAATTAAGGTCGGATAATATGAGTGATGGAACATCTGCCAAAAACGCCACGTCGTGTGGCAAGTCAGAAAAATATCCTTCAGCAACGACAACTGCTGAAGGATATTTCTTTTTGGCCCACCCTCACCTTTATATAACGAAATGATTGTGAAACATGGACATTGACGTATAATAAAAACGAGAAAGAAAGAGGTGTATTTCATTGCTTTACGGATATACAGTTTGTCAGCTAGATACTGATAGCTATACATTAACTACGCGCTTTCAGGAAGGGAATGCCTTTTTCGAAGCGTTCCGCACTGAAAGTATTTTGCGCCGCCGTACACCGAAAAATGGTGATACATTTACGTATGCTTACGTGCCCCATTTGCTATATGTCGAGGCGACAAGCATTCAGCACATTCAACGACTACGGCACGGGCTTATTTTAGATGAACTTGCGCCCAAAAAACGCCTTCTTTGTGTGTTAGAAACACTTGAGAATGGAAAATTTGCTCCGTATACGTATAAATCCAATGTGCGTTACACAAAGCCTTTTGTAAAACCAATCTTATATGAAGCACTCGATGAACAGCAGTTACATACCGAAGGCTGGTATTATGCGGCACCGATACGTGAAGGACATACATTAACAGCGCTACCGGATATTATTGAGCAATTGACTGGCTATCGTCCACATGAGCTTCATCGCCTTACACTATTTGAACAATTATTAGCACAGCCAATGACGATGTGTGACAAAGCGCTAACAAATGTCGCACTTGATTTACGTGCGTACACACAGCAAACCTCTTTAATATGCGATAGCTTTCTACAACGCGAAGCTGGTGAGGCTGGCTCCTACACGCTTCAACAAAATGCCATGGCAAACGCGCTTATTGTCTCAAGCGATCTATTACAGCGTTGTGTAAATGATGCTACATCGATAATCACCGTGACCTCGCTTGCCGATATTCAACAACAATTAGAAGAAGCCATTATTTATGAAACAGGACCACTGGCGAATTGTGTCGTCATTATTGGGGACGCTACGCAGTTACAAGCATGGCTTCAGCCACAATTTATTGCACCGCTTCAAGTAGCGCAACCGTTAATGATTGGCTGGCACAGTGAGCAATCATTTGTAGCACCGAAACAAGCTGTTACACCTTATATAAAGACGAGTGAGCAAGGGGTGTATTACGGCTTCGTAGACCCACTTGCTTATACGAAAACACCGCTTGTTACACGCGGACATGTTATGACGAAGCAGCAACAACTTCGCTTTATTGATACACCAACTGGACAACCGATGTTGCAGCCATTTGAAGTCGAAAAAGCCGTGATCCCGCTTGCGTCGAATGTCGTATTATTTCACCCGCAAGATTTTTTACCGTATCGTAAAAAAGTAGTGCTTTACGAGGATGATGCTGTCTTACCGCTTTTTGTGAAACAAGGACCGCTTCGCCAATCCGTGCATTACGATACATTGCAGCAATTTGCAGAGCAGCCGTTACTCCCGGCACAAATTGCGCCAGCACATACGATGCCCACAACACCCTTTTATCAGATGCTTGCTACGCATCATATTCATCTCAATGCCCAACAGCAACAGGCAGTCGAAACAATTGATGGACCCGTAATGATTTTAGCAGGAGCAGGAACCGGCAAAACGACAACTTTGATTAGCCGCATTGCATATATGATTGAAGAAAAAGGCATCGCGCCACATGAAATTTTACTTGTGACCTTTACAAAAAAGGCTGCAAGTGACATGAAAGAGCGACTCATGCACTTACCAAATGGTGCGCTGTATAGTCAAGTAACAGTCGGCACATATCATGCCATTTGCTTACGTATTTTACGAGAACAACAGCGTACCTTTACACTGTTAGCATCAGACGCAGCTAAGCATTTCCGATTCAAGATGATTTTGAAGCAGCTTGGCTTAACAGAATCACATACACCTGAAGGAATTATGGGCATTATTTCAAACTGGAAAAACCGTATGCTCCGCCCGATTGATATTAAAAAAGAGGTAGAAGCGAAACAAGACGCAACTGAACAAAAGGAATTGCGCGCTTTATATGATGTGTATAATCTATATGAGCGTGAGAAAGAATCTCGTAATGAACTAGATTTCGATGATTTTTTATTAGAGGTGTATTATTTACTACTTTACGATGAAGAGGCGCGCGTGCATTATCAGCACCGCTTCCGCTACGTATTATGCGATGAGTTTCAAGATGTTTCGCTCGTCCAGTACGAATTAACAAAGCTTCTTGCAGCACCGTATGACCATTTATGCATCGTCGGGGACGATAACCAAACGATTTACACATGGCGTGCCGCTTCAAGTGACTTTATGTTGCAGTTTACAACACTCTATCCTAACGCGAAACAAGTGAAGCTCGAAACGAATTACCGCTCAACAGCAGATATTGTTGGCTTCAGCAATGATTTAATTGCACATAATAAACATCAAATTAAAAAGACATTAAATGTGCCAACAGCTTACCGCCATGCTATTTATGTCGAAGTGTGTGCAACGCCTGAAGAAGAAGCACAGCTCGTGCTACAAGAAATTCAACAGCTGCGCGCAAGTGGTATGCGCTATCAACAAATATGTGTCTTAACACGCTCAACAACGTATGTCCGCACGTTATTTGAGCACTTTGTGTTGCATCATGTACCGGTAATTGATTATGCGAAGCAAGGCGAAAATTTTTACGCACATGATTATATTAAACGTTTTATCGCAGCGATGCGTGTGTCACTTCAGCCAAATGACGCAGACGCACTACTGCTAATTGGCAAGTTAATGTATATGCCGCAAGAACGCTGGGCTGCAACGATTACACATGAACAGCTACGTATAAGTGACACATCACTATTAGAGCGTGTCATGTTACAAATGGCAACCGAAAAACGTGAACGCTATCAACAAGAAGCGATAAAAAAACAATTACACATGCTACTTCGCTACCGTACGATGAAACCGCAAGATGTGTTGCTTGATTTACGAACAGGGACAATCAACTGCGAAAAACAGCTTGATTTAGATGCAAAAAAAGAAAAGACATTATATCGTGAAGAATTACGGGAGGTATTCGATGAATTCGATACATCGCTTCGACGCTTCCAATCCATTGATGCCTTTCTACAGTTTCATGCAATGCTTGAGCAAAAGAAGCAGGAAATGGAGCAAATGCGCCAAGACCCAACTGTTGACGCTGTACACTTAATGACCATTCATAGCGCGAAAGGCTTGGAATATGACGCGGTATTTGCGATTGGTTGGTTTGAGGGCATGCTGCCACATTTCAAAGCCTTAGCTGGTGAACAAGGGCTGCTCGCTGATGATTTATTAACGCACCAGCAAGCATTAGAGGAGGAGCGTCGCCTTGCATATGTATGTGCTACACGTGCGAAGGAACGGCTCTATATTAGTAGCGTGCGACGTTATCATAATCAGCAGCGTAAGTTTTCACGCTTCTTATTAGAAGGTGCTCGGCTAACAGCACCAACACCATAGCACAAAAAAAGCACTGATGAGCAAATAACGCTCCAGTGCTTTTTCTCTATTCCCTACAGGCCGTTTCACGTTTGTTTCACATCATAATTGATGTCATGAAGTGTTTCCAGAAATAACCGTTCAAACATACGCCCTGTATTTAAAAAGTGCAATAACTTTAGTCATTTTTTAGTAAATCACCATGCAGTTTTTCACGCAATGTCGTCATAATATTCGTCAACGTCGGGTCATGTTGTGCTCCGTATTGGTTCACTTTTTGTGTTAATAAAACCGCTAGCCACACTTTTTGGGAGGCGGTTGCCTGTGTAGAAAAGTGCGTAGCATTTCCAAAACGCTCTAGCCACTGCAAATAGGCTGATTCTGCTACATACGCCATTTCTAAATATGGATTTACATAACGATTTCGTGCAGGAACGGATAGCACAAGCCAGCTGTTTAGCGCAACCACCCATGCATCTTGTTCATCGAATAATGCAGGTGTCGTTTGTGTCATATACGCATTTGTCTGCTTCACATCGGCAATAAATGTGTGGACTACTTGTTTATCAATCGCAAAAACGCTATCTCTTACCGTTAATGTACGATACATATCCATCCTCCTAAGTTAAGAATTGTCTGACTTTAATAAATAGCAAATTTCACCTATAGATGCAACTAATATATAAGAGTTTTCTTCCTATTCCTGCTGTCAGGCACAATATGCGACCTTTTCCTATAAAAACGGTATACTAAAGATATGTATATTGAAAGGTAGGTAGTCTTTATGAAATTAAGTATATTAGACCAAATTCCCATTCCAAAAGGAACATCTGCTGCAGAAGCATTACATAATAGTGTTGCACTTGCAAAGCTCGGTGACACACTTGGCTATACACGCTTTTGGCTAGCAGAGCATCACAATACAACGTCACTGGCAAGCTCTGCACCTGAAATTTCAATTGCTCATATTGCAGCGAATACACAAAATATACGCGTCGGCTCAGGCGGCATTATGTCGATGCATTACTCTGCCTTTAAAATTGCTGAAGTGTTCAATACGTTAAGTGCGTATACTCCTGGCCGTATCGACTTAGGAATCGGTCGCGCACCTGGTGGCGACCATCCATCAATTGCGGCACTTGCGCAAGGACGCCGTATGTATATGGATGACCAATATGATAAAATTCAAGCCATTTTAGATTTGATGCGTGGTGAAATGTCGAGCTTACCAGAATACCGCCCTGTTCGTGTGACACCTGCGCATGTACCACTTGTTAAACCATGGTTACTTGGTTCTACAGGTAACAGTGCTTTACGTGCTGGTCAACTCGGTTTAGGCTATTCATTTGCTCAGTTTTTCAACGGACAAGCATCACGCGCTATTTTCGACCATTACAAAAAGAACTTCGTTGCCAATGACTATATGAGCGCACCTGAAATTACTGTTACATACGCTGCAACGGTTGCTGAAACAGTGGAAGAAGCTGAATACCGCGCATTACCAATTGACTTATATCGTCTTCAGCTTATGCGTGGGCAAATGCCTATAATTATTTCAGCAGAAGAAGCTGCCAATACGGCATTAACAGAAATGGATAAAATGATGATTGAAGAAAACCGTAAGCTCCATTTAGTTGGGACGGCTGCGCAAGTAAGTGCTAAATTACAACAAGATGCTGATGATTTCGGCTTTGATGAAGCGATGATTAACGCGAACCAAGCGACACTTCAACAACGTATAGAAACATATACATTACTTGCAAAAGCATTGTTATAGCAACATAAAAGGGCTAGGTGTGGAATCGTTTTTAACGCCACACTTAGCCCTTTTAATCTATTATTTATTTCACGTCTACTGTCACATAGCGCATAAACTGTGACCAATGCGTAATGCGCTCAAACGATTCATCACGATTGTACGGCTGATCGCGTAACACCGCAATCGTTCGTAACTCTTTTAACGAATGTAAAATTTTCGGCTTATCATCGACATACACATCTAAATCAAGCTCTTCAATAATCGCTAACTTTTCATGGTCCTGCATGCCGCAATAAAAATGCCCGTCTTTTACCGGATACCCATTATCAATCATCCATTGACGCGTGCGCAAACAACTGCTTTCAGGACGTGCTGTAATATAATAAACGTCATGCCCCGCTTCTGTCAGCTGCCATAATATTTCTTTTGCCTGTTCATACGAGGGACAATCGGTAAAATATACTTGTTCATTCATACGTTGCCACATCGCTGAACCTTCTTCATTCGTTAAACCGAATGGCTCGTGAATTTCAACGCGACAAATTTGCTCAAAAACATCTTGTCCAATATTTTGGCCAAGTTCTTTATTATATAGCGTAAATGCGTGTTGACGTAACTGAATTAACGTATCATCAATATCAAATCCAAATCGCATTACTGCACCTCTTTCTGTTTCGGGTAGGCGACAATTTTTAGATCGTCCCCAATACGTGTAACCGTATCAAACACCAGATCGAATGTGTCACGCATATAGGCGACATCTTCCCCCGTGACTGGTGAAATCGCGTGTGCCCCACCAATAATTTTAGGCGCTATATAAATTAAACATTGATTGCTTAACTGCTCACGCACAAATGCGCTATGTACCGCACCGCCACCTTCAACTAAAATATCGGTAATGCCCGCTTCATACAAAGCTTCTAGCGTCTCATGTAATGTTTTACGACGAGTGATAAACGTCACACCTTTTTCAATAAATGGTGCTTGCTGCGTAGCTGTGACAGCTTCACCAACGACAATTATCGTCGGTGCTTCATCATTCACAACATGCGCATCAAGAGGTGTACGTAATTGCGTATCAAGTACAATACGTGTCGGATTTTTGCCGTAGCCTTCTGGTAAACGCGTCGTTAAGCTCGGGTTATCGGCTAACACGGTGCCAATTCCGACTAAAATGCCATCCACTTCATGACGGATGCGGTGCACATCTAAACGTGCTGCTTCGCCAGTAATCCATTTTGAATCACCGGTATGCGTTGCAATACGTCCATCTAATGTCATCGCATATTTAGTACGAATAAACGGACGAGCCGTTAACATATTATGAATAAATCGTTCATTTAAACGTAACGCTTCATTTTCACAAAGGCCTACTTCTACGTCAATGCCCGCTTCACGCAGTAAGCGAATGCCACGTCCTGCTACGTCCGGATTCGGGTCTTGCATCGCCACTACAACACGCGCAACGCCAGACTCTTTTACACGTAACGCGCATGGTGGCGTTTTGCCAAAATGCGAGCAAGGTTCTAACGTCACATATAAAGTCGCACCCTTTGCTTGCTCACCTGCCATATTAAAGGCGTGTACTTCGGCATGTGGCTCTCCTGCTTTACGGTGCATACCTGTACCAACAATGACCCCATCTTTTACAATAACCGCGCCAACAAGTGGGTTCGGGTTTGTATTGCCTCTTGCACTATTTGCTAATTGTAAAGCAAGCTCCATATATTGCTTATCTGTCATCATCTGCTTACACCGTCCAGCTGCCATCACGCACGTGACCAGATTTTTGCATCTTCGTTTCTAAATAGAAGCGGTTTGAATCTGTCACACCGCCCCACAGTGGTACATGCCCATGTGCCGATAAACCAGCTTGTTGTAACGCTTCAAGCTTTTTCGGGTTATTTGTAATTAATGTTACAGGTGCAGAACGTAACGCTTTTAATACCGCTAATGCCTGCTCATAATTACGTGTATCATCTTCAAAGCCTAGCGCTTCATTCGCCTCGACTGTATCAAAGCCTTCTTCTTGTAATAAATACGCTAATGATTTCGAGAATAAGCCAATGCCGCGTCCTTCATGGTCCGCAATATAGAAAATGGCACCAGCGCCGTGCTCTTTAATCATTTTCATCGACTCATGTAATTGGTAGCCACAATCGCAACGCTGTGACCCAAAAATATCACCTGTATGACAAATACTATGAAATCGAATTAATGGATTTTCAGCTGTTTGGAAATCCCCATACACAAGCACAGAAGATTGTTGCGCGCTTGCTAAATTTAACATTGGTAAGTGACGTAGCACATCTTCCTTCGTTACGCCGTTTTCTGTATGTAACCAGCTGTACCACTGAAACGTGGCATCAAAATCACCTTGTTTAATCGGTAGACGTACCGGTCCAACAACCGCTAGTTGTCCTTCCGCTACTGCGACAAATTGCATTTTACTTAAAATAGATGCACTCAGTGTTTGAATCATATTTTTCACCTGATTTCTTTCATTTTCATATTGTTACGTTAGTAAATTACTTTTCGTAAGTACATTAAAACCTACTCATCTTTTTATTTCAATGAAAATGCTCAAAAATGATACTGTTTTTTATTGCTATACTAATAGAGCTATTTACGGCGAATGAATAATGAAAAAAGACTCATGTATTTCGCACTAATTTATTCGACAATATACAACAACACTTGTATAATATAACCATTCTTGTAAATGGAAGTGACCTTATGATATCAATTGTACCAGAAACATTTTCACAAAAAGCAGATGAACTTGTGTTGCAAGGTAACTATGAAGGCGCTCTGCCACTATTTTTAGAGCTTTCGGTATACTATAAAGCTTCTGAAGACTATGCAAATTATGTAGCGATGAAAGCACGCATTATTTTATGTTACTTTAATTTAGAGCGCATTCCATTCGTAGCAGACCACGTTGCCGATATCGAGCCGTATGAATCGTATTTAACAGATGGCGACCGTCATCGCTATTTTATGGCACAAGCTACCCTATTCCACTATTGGCATGACCCTGAACAATGTATTGCGATGTATGAAAAATGTTTTGAAGCGTCGTTAAAATTATCACTAGACCGCATTTTAACAACCGCTTCTAATTTTGCGAGTGTTCTTAATTACAATAAACGTTTTGACGAAGCAATTGAAATGCTTCAACGTGTTGAGCCTTATTTAGCGCAAGTCGATTTATCGATTCCACAACAGCGCTATAGCTACGTAGACATTTCTTTAGAATTTGCTTGCTACTACGCCGGTCGTCAACAATTCGATAAAGTAGCACACTATTTAGCACCGTTAATCAAGCATAATTACGCATATGACGGTTCAACACATGAACATTCATTTGAACGTTACTATGCTGAATTATTATTTTCACAAGGAAAAACTGACGAAGCCTTTGTCTATGTGAAGCGTTTTATGAAACGTTTAAAAACGCAACTAGACGCCTATCAGTTCGCTGGCACATTTGAGCTATGGGCCAAAAATGCGGCATCTCTTGGGCGCTTTGAAGAAGCCTATGAATATACAAAAATGCATAATGAAATGCTCAAAAAACAACTTGTCCACACAATCACTGAAAATGCAGGGAAACATGCAGCGGAACTGAAGACAAAGGAATTCCAACATTTAGCGTTTGAAGACCCATTAACATCGCTACATAACCGTCGCCTGCTCCCAAAACTTGAAAAAGATTTCGTGAACCAGCCGCAGCACATTACAGTAGCAGTATTAGATATTGACCGTTTCAAACAAATTAATGACACATATGGTCACGCTGTTGGTGACGAGTTAATTATCGCTGTAGCAAACCGTATTAAAGAGTTGATGACGCATCCACTGCATACATGTATTCGCTTTGGTGGCGATGAGTTCATTATTGTGATGCGCCGTCCGCTCGACCAAGCTCAATCATGGATTGAACGTTTACACAGCGACCTCTATCATAATGTGATCGACATTGAAGACATTACGATTGCTGTACAATCAAGTATTGGCGTTGCAAGTGGCACGCATACGATGCTAAGTGACTTAACAAAACAAGCTGATGCACACTTATATGCAGCAAAAGAATCTGGGCGAAATTGCATTTTCGGCTTTTAACAGTTTCAACTACTCCAGCTCCGCTAAAAACAACGTGAGACAAAACAAAGAGATTGTGACAAAAGAAATATCCTTCAGCAACGACAACTGCTGAAGGATATTTTCTGCATTTGGTGCTACGCCATATAGAGGACGCACCAACACATTTTCATCACAAATAGGGTTCTGCTCTAACCTCTTTTTATTTCCATCAACAATGCGCTTCTTATCACGATGGCGCATCTATTTCTATTACACACCTTGACGTTTTTGTCGTTTATACAATAACCAAATAATCAAGCCACAAATAAGTAATGCCGCTAATACAAGTAGCACAATAGCCGTTTGCTGTAGCTGTTGTGACGTTGTTTCATACATCGACTGTACCGACACATTTGTAAAAATCCCTGTTAGCGTAGCATCTAGAAAAATCGTGTTACTATAGGTCGAATCATCATTGCCATAATACATGAGCAGTACACTTCGCTCATCCTGTGCCGCAGCTGTAGGTGTTGCGCCTATCCATATACTGACAATGACCACACAACTTACAAGCCATAAATTACATCGCATAAAAAATCGTCTCCTGTTCAAGCTGCGAAATGAATTGGTCAGCCGTTGCAGGTGCGACGTGCTGATTGTATTCGTCAAAGCTAATATGAAACAGCAATGTTACCTTTTTCCCGTTCAATAATGTATGCTCGGTCAATTGTTGCTGTAATTTTTCAATCACGCGCTCTACATCTTTTCTCGGTGTTTCGACAAGTAAAAAAGCAAATTTTGAATCATTAAAGCGATATTTATAATCAGATGTTCTCAACACTTGATTGACGTTATGCGCCAGTGCTTGCAATAAATGTTGCATTTCTTTTTCACCATATGCTTGTAGAAACTCTTTATGATGGTCGAACGATAAAAACAATAGTGTAAAACAGCCACCATGTCGGTCAATTCGTTTAATCTCACGTGCCACTTCTTGCTGCATCCGCTTCTCATTATCAAAATGCGTTGTCACATCAACTGCAACAAGTGCATCAATTTGTTGTTGCATCGCTTGCTGTTGTTGCATAAAACGGCTAAACACTTGCTGAATATAACTGGCAGACGCCACCGTTAAAACGAGACCTATCATAAAAATCGCAAATGCAACTAGTGAAAATTGTTGAGTGAGTAACCAATCTTGCCCTGCTCCTGTCGTCGTTTGCCATATAATCCAGACGCCAAGTACAAACGCACTCACCATCGCGATAATGCCACCACCTACTAGACCGAAAAACAAAGTAATGCATACACTCACGACAATGGCTACTACCATCGCTATGCCAATCGTCTGGAATGGTTGCAATAATATATAGCTACCTAGTAAAGCTGCCATTAAGAAAATAATCGCGATACATACATATTTTTCATTCCGTAAAAATGCCTGCATCTTGCCCTCTCCTTTCTACAATTGCTGGTAATACGTTATCGAACATATGCGTATCTTTTGAGAGAACATCGATATAACCACCATAATAAGGGCTAGATGAATCATCTACGCGCAGTGTTTGAAGCTGCGACCATAACTGTTTTGCCACATCATCTTCATCTAACGTCAGCATCATCAAAATCGCTAACGCATACCGTACGCAACAGTTGGCTGTCCTTCACGCGCATCGTATCGTCCAAAAATACGACCATGTTCCGCTAACTGTCGTTTTGTAAAATCGACAAGCTGTGACACATCACCATGCCACTGCGCACGATAAAAACCAACATAATATTGGTCAATCATATTGACTTCTTCTTCAAATTGATACGTATGTGAGGGGATATAATATGATTTTGGAAAAAAATACATTTCGTGCGAAGGTGCATCCACTAATATACGGCGATTTTTTTCATAATATTCTGACGCTAAAATGCCGACGCTTCGTAAATATTGGAAAGCTTCTGGCATCATATAACTCAATGTCACGCTATCATTTGCATACGCGCTATTTTCATCATAAAAATCGACAAATACACCGTTGATCAATTGTCGTTGCACAATCGTTTTACCAATTGCTGTGGCGGTGTGTTCATAGTTTGCATCACCAAACTTTTGATCGGCATGATGCAATGCCATCATAATCCGAAAATCATCAATTAACGCATTAACCGTACTCACATTTTCCACTTCAATTATCCATGGAATGACCTGATGAGACGTATAGAAATAACGTTGAAACACGTCAAATTGTTGACGAAATACTTGCTCATTGTTTACTTGCTGCAAATAATACATCCATAAGCCAATCGATTCTGATAAATATTCTTGTTGACGAGTTGTCATGTTCGAGCGAATCAAACCATTGTTCTTCACTAAATGGGTTGCAATAAACGCTTCCGTTATCGTCTGTGCTGGCATATGCGGTGCACGAACCTCCTTCCATGCGCCAATAACAATAATTAGCACACTAATGATGAGAGAAAATCGTATATACTTGTTCATGCTACACCTCACGCCATATATTTTTACAAAACATTATACATATCATGAATATATATTACTACTTACCATAATTTACTAACTTCTTTTTATAATTTAGTAGTAAAATAAGCCCTTTGTAATTATTTTTAGAAACAAATAAAAGAGGTTGAGACAAAACAAAGTGTTAGGAGAAATATCGTCATTTCTCCTAACACTTTTCTGCTTTCATCGTCTTAAATTTTCGAGCAGGCTTTTCTGCGGTACGGCTCGAGCCTGTAGTCTCTCGCTCGTACTGTTCCGCTAGAAGTCCGCTCTTCATTTAACGACGACGTATCAAATGTTTATCATCGAACATCGGTGGGATTGATTTGGATTATCCTTCTGTCCCAAGCTCTTGTAGTACTTTTGTTTTTTATTTTTATAAATATAAATAAACACATACATACATGCATGCACTTCCCGCTAGGACAAATAGATGCCAAATCGCGTGATTGTAAGGAATATGTTCACCTCGGTAAAAATATGTGCCTGCTGTATAAAATAAACCACCGATTAATAACCATAGGAAACCTTCATAGCCAATTTGCGCAAGTAATGGTTGATACGCAAAAATAATTAACCAGCCCATGCCGATATAAACGATTAATGAAGCCTTTTTAAAACGGTGGACAAAATAAAACTTTAACACGATGCCAATCGCTGCTAGTGCTAATTCAATCATTAAAATCGTCCAGCCTAATGTACCGCCTACTGCGACTAACGCAATCGGTGCATACGTCCCTGCAATTAATAAGAAAATTGCGCCATGGTCAAGCTTTTTAAAAAAATCTTTATAAACCGGTAAAGCATGATAAAGTGTTGATGATAAATATAAAATCATCATAGCAATGCCGAATAATAAGTAACTACTAAGTTCTAATGTTGTTTGTGCTTTCATTGCGAGTGCAATTGTTGCGGGAATAGCAAGTACAAAGCCTGCCCCATGTGTAATGGCATTCCACATTTCTTCTCGCTTCGAATAATGAATGTTCATCGTCGCTAATTGTGCCATATTACATCACTCTTCTTTTCTTAGATTTATTATCTTTATTATGTAAAAAAACGGTCGCTTGTTGTAGATAAAAATGTCATCATTCTCCTATGACACTTATCATATTATCGCTAATTTTGTATTGTAAAAAAATTTTTTCGTCTTTTTATTAAATCGTTTTCATTGTTGTAGTCGTCGTATTGAAGCCGTTTTCACGAAAACGCTTTACATAACTTTAATAAAAAATTAACCATTTACATAATTTTCAGATTATTATATACTACGAATAACTTACATGGAGGTGTTGACGATGGAACAAACAACGTACACATATGAAGCAATTGATGATAATGACTATGCGTATTTATATGAAGAGGAAGATTTCGGTGTAGAGTTCGATGACAATGATTTTTAATTTGACAAAGGGAGCTGATACGACAAAATGTCCAGTGTAATGATGTCCATATAGCGAGCGTTTGCGTAGAAATCATATTTCGCAATCGCTCGCTTATTTGTTTAGAGGGCGTTTGTGCGTGAAAATAACTCTTCCACCGTCGTTAACCTCATCGTGTCGTCATATGTGACCGTTTCAATTGTAAAATGTAACGTCACTTTACGCCCCGTCAATAACGGATGTTTACTCGCTTCTTCATGCAATTTCTTTACAACGTTTGGCATCATTTCCTCAGGTGTTTCAATTAATAAAAAAACAAACTGTTGTTGCCCAAATCGATATTTATAATCAGAAGCTCGTAGTAATTCGGTCACTTTCTCGGCCATTTTCCGAAGTACATGCTGCATTTCTTTCTCTCCGTATGTCTGCAAAAATTCATCATAATGAATGAATGTAAAAACAAGCATTGTAAAACAGCCTCCGTGCCGATCTACACGTTTCATTTCACGTGAAATTTCTTGCCGCATGCGCGTTTCATTGTCAAATTGCGTCACTTCATCAACGGCGATTAATGTCTGAATGTGCTCGGCCATTACGGTACTACGTGTTGCTAATTTGTGAAACTGATTGTGTAGCAGCGTTGCCATCATTAAGATGAGTAATTGAGCGACTGCAAATAGCACTAACATATGCAAATCAGGCATTGGTACATTGACTTGTAATGGTGTATTTATCGCTGTATTACTAATAAGGACAATGCCAATTCCAATGACCGCAATGATTGTGATTAAGCCACCATATACAACACCATACAACATCGTTAATACCATTGTTGCCCCTACAATACATACAGCAATATAGCCACTCGTACCATACGAAGATAAAGCAATATAGCTCGCAAATAATACAATCACAGTTGTCATAATACCGATAAAGATATATAGTTCACCACGCAAATACGTTTTCATACTTCCTCCCCGTTGTTGTGCGGCACCGATTCACATATGGTACGATAGCGACAAAGGGGGCTTTTTACTATGTGTTTAATTCAATTATCCTATAATGAACTACATCAAACCTATACCGTTATCGCCAATCGGGACGAGTTTTTAGACAGAGAAGCAGTGCCTGCTCACCTTTGGCAGAGCGGCATATTTGCTGGGAAAGATCTATCCGCAGGTGGCACATGGCTAGGTATTACAGCACAAGGGCGCTTTGCCGCTGTAACAAATGTGCGACACCCAGATAGTCGCGTTGTCGGCATTCATTCTCGTGGTGATATCGTCACACAATTTTTACAAAGTGATGTTACATCGAAACAAATGGTTACGCAGTTGCAACAACAGCGTGAACAATACGGCGGCTTTAACGTATTACTTTATGACGGCAAAGAATTTTACCACTATAATAACATTTTCGATAAAACCACTCGACTTACATCCGGCATTTACAGCTTAAGCAATCATTCACTTAACACACCGTGGCCAAAAGCTTGTCGCTCGCGTGAACGCTTTGAACAATTACTTGCAACTGATGCTTCACCGCAGCAATTTATCACAATAATGCAAGACGATACACAAGCACAGCCACATGAGCTGCCAAACACAGGCATTGACCGCCATATGGAGCAACAATTGTCCTCGATTTTTATTCAGTTAGATGGTTACGGGACACGCTGTACGACATTTATTGACAAACATCCGCATCATATTACATTTATCGAACAAACATATGAAGGGGGTTTCGCAACAACAATTGTGCATGAACAATTTAAAATAACACAAAACGAAGAAAAATAAAAATTTTCAAAATATTGTTGACAAAGCATTTCATTATCCGCTACACTAGGTGACAATAACAGGCACTGACTGGAAGTAGTAAAATTGTTTGTCAACTTGTAGAGAGCTAGCGGCTGGTGAAAGCTAGTAGTGACACAATTTGAACTCGTCCATGAGCTATTGTAGCGAAGTCATAGTAGTTACAATCGGAGTCGTTCACGTTACCGAACGCTTAAGTTGGGACAAATTTGTCCAAATAGAGTGGTACCGCGAGTTCAAGCTCGTCTCTATCCGTTTATGGATAGAGGCGGGCTTTTTTATATGATAGTAGCAAAGCACATACATTCAAAGGAGATGGCAATTATGACAAGAAAAATTTTAGTATTTGATACGACATTACGTGATGGTGAACAAGTACCAGGTGCAAAATTAAACTTATACGAAAAAGTAGAGATTGCCCAACAATTAAAAAAGCTTGGTGTTGACATTATCGAAGCTGGTTTCCCTGCTTCTTCACAAGGTGATTTTGATGCGGTGCGTGCTGTTGCAGAGCGTGTCGGCAACACATCAGATATTATGATTACAGCGCTTGCTCGCGCCGTACAATATGATATTGACCGCGTATACGAAGCGGTGAAATATGCACAAAACCCAATGATTCATATGGTGCTTGGCACATCTGATATTCATGTCGAAAAAAAATTCAGTAAATCAAAAGATCAAATTTTACAAATCGGCGTAGATGCTGTGAAATATGCGCGTACATTATGTCCACAAGTCCAATACTCAACAGAAGATGCATCTCGCTCTGACTTTGATTATTTATGGACAACTATCGAAGCCGTTATGAAAGCTGGCGCAACGATGATTAATGTGCCAGATACAGTTGGTTATGCAGAGCCAGAAGAATGGGGTCACTTAATTTATCGTTTAAATGACCGCATGAAAAATGTTAATCCTGACGTTATTTTATCGGTACACTGCCACAATGACTTAGGTATGGCAACAGCCAACACGCTAGCAGCTGTAAAAAATGGTGCAGATAAAGTGGAAGTAACCATTAATGGTATCGGTGAACGTGCCGGAAACGCGGCTCTTGAAGAAGTGGTGATGGCACTAAAAACACGTAACCAAATTTATGAAGCGACGACAGGTATTAATACGCGTGAAATTATAAACACATCTCGTCTTGTTTCAAGCTTTATGGGCTTAGATGTACAAGTGAACAAGGCGATTACAGGAGACAACGCATTTGCACATTCATCAGGTATTCACCAAGACGGACTATTAAAATCACGTGATGCGTATGAAATTGTGCACCCAGAAGATGTTGGCTTAGAAGATATGGAGCTTGTCTTAACAGCTCGTTCAGGTCGACACGCTGTGAAAAATGCTCTTGAAAAACTAGGTATTGCGCCACAATCAACAGATGATTTCGAAGCAATTTTCGAGAAGTTTTTACAGCTTGCTGATGCAAAAAAAGAAGTGTATAACCATGATTTATATGTGATTGTCGAAAGCTATTATGAAGCGACAGACTCTGCAACAAATGAATCGACGACTGCATTTAGTGATGCGTTTTATGACTTACAAGACTTGCAAGTCATTTCAAACTCAACATTCCCATCTGCATCTATTCGTTTAACGCGCGGTGCCGATGTTATTCCAGCAAGTGCAGTTGGAACTGGTCCAGTCGATGCGCTATATTCTGCGATTGCATCTGTGACAAAAATTGATGCGAAGCTCGTCGAATATAATATTTCAAGTGTATCACGTGGCAAAGAAGCACTTGGTAAAGTAAAGATCACTCTTGAATACAATGGTGAAACCTATATGAGTAAAGCGGCGGATACCGATATTTTACGAGCATCAGCACTTGCCTATATTAATGCGATTAATAGTATTATCGTCGAAACATTACAACCAACGATTCATGTGTAACAAGAAAAGCGCCCTGTCCAAAACATTGGACAAGGCGCTTTTTCTTTATATATATTTCGCTGTAATGGACATTGAGCAGGCAAGTAAGTCTTGCGGTGGCCCTTCAAATAAAATATGACCACCTCCACTGCCACCTTCTGGACCTAAATCAATAATCCAATCCGCTTGGCGAATGACATCAGTTTGATGCTCAATGACGACAACGGTATTCCCAGCATCTACTAGCTGATGCAACATATTCATTAACGTCGCAACGTCACGAATATGTAGTCCTGTCGTTGGTTCATCTAAAATATATAATTGCCCATCCTCTTTCATTTCCTTCGCTAGCTTCAGACGCTGGCATTCACCGCCTGAAAATGTCGACAAAGGTTGGCCCAAAGACATATACGATAAGCCAACAAGCTGTAATGTTTGCAGCTTTTTGACAATATCTTTTGCACTGAAAAATTGAAGCGCTTCTTCGACATCCATCGCCAGTACCTCGACAATGTTTTTACCATTATACGTATATGCTAATACATGTTCGTCATATCGCTCGCCACGACAGCTCGGACATACACGCTCAACATTATCTAAAAATGATAAATTGAGCGTAATGGAGCCATTGCCGCCACATTCTTTACAACCACCTTTGGAATTATAGCTAAACAAGGCTGCCTCTACATCATTCTCTTTTGCAAATAACTTCCGAATCTTGTCCATCATCCCTAAATAAGTCGCTGCATTTGAACGCACATTTGTATGAATCGGCTGTTGGTCAATAACAATTGCCTCCGCATGCTCGTTTGCAAATACATCATGTACAAGTGTACTTTTCCCCGACCCGGCAACACCCGTTACAACCGTTAGCACACGTTCAGGTACGTGTAATGCCACTTGCTGCAAATTATGAAGACTACTCGTTGAAGACGTTAAGAAGGTCGTCACAGCACGCGGTTTTTCGTTCAGTGGTGTTTGCGTATTTAACGCTTGTGCTGTAATCGAGCCATTCTCTTTAAACTGTTCATATGGTCCGCTAAATAAAATGGTCCCTCCGTGAATACCTGCGCCAGGACCTACATCGACAATATAGTCAGCAATTTGAATCACATCTGCGTCATGCTCCACGACAAGCACTGTATTTCCGTTATCACGAATTTGGCGTAATAAATCATTTAGACGGTACACATCGCGTGGATGTAAACCTGTGCTCGGTTCATCAAAAATATAGAGCATACCTGTTAATGTACTTGATAAATATTTCACCATTTTCACGCGCTGCGATTCACCACCCGAAAGTGTAGCTGTCTCGCGGTTTAAGCTCATATAACCTAGCCCAATATCAATTAAGCTGTGAACACGTTGTAAAATGCGTGTAATAACCGCTTCCATTTGCGGGTCTGTAAAGTTTGTTAACACCTTTGATAACTCCGTTAACTGTAATTCACTCAAGTCATAAATCGAATAGCCATGTAGCTGAGATGCTAATACTTCTGGGCGATAACGACTACCGTTACAGGCATCACACTTTGCTGTTATCATAAACGGCTCGCGCTTTTTCTTTTCCCGTTCCGATAGCTCTTTTTGTTGCTGAAGCGCTCTGCGGAAACGATACACAAGCCCCATATACGTCCCGTTAAATTCTCCGGTACTATGCGTAATATGAATTTTTTGTTCGGCACCGTATAAAAATTGCTGCCATTCTTCCTCCGTGTATGCATGTAACGGCTTATCATTATCAAAAAAGCCACTTTGTGCATACAAGCCCCAATAATACGTGTCAACACCGTAGCCTGGCAATAAAATCGCGCCTTCATTTAATGATTTCGCCATGTCTAACGAGGTATCTACATTTAACGTCAACTGCTTTCCGATACCTTCACATATTTCGCACATACCTTGTGGGTCATTAAATGAATACATATTAGCTGTTTGTAGCGATGGCGTTGCAAAGCGTGAATATAATACACGTAGTAGTGGCGCAATATCAGAAATCGTCCCTACTGTTGAACGGGCATTCCCGCCAAGTCGCTCCTGTCCAACGACAACAGCAGGTGATAAATTGTGAATAGCATCAATCGCGGGTGCTTCATATTTCGGCAAAAAATTGCGGACAAAATTGCTATACGTTTCATTTAACTGCCGACCTGCCTCTTGTGCAATCGTGTCGAATACAATGGACGACTTCCCTGACCCTGACACACCGGTAAATACCGTAATCTTCCCTTTTGGAATACGTAACGAAATATTTTTTAAATTATGCTGCCGTGCTCCGATTAATGTAATCCATTGCGTTTCCATAAAATCCCCTCATTCCCGTATGCTGTTTTCATCGTAGCGAACTCGAAAATGATTTACAACTGATTCTTGAACACTTTACAATAAACGTAATGTTATATACAAAGGAGACGAACATATGGCAATTCAATTAATGGCAAACGAACGTGGATTTGAAGTAAATAATGCAGAAGGTGTACAAGTAGGGCGCATCGTATGGGATTTAGAAGACAATATTATGATTATGAATGGTACATTTATCGATAGCTCTTTACGTGGTCAAAATATGGGCGAGCAACTACTAGATGCCGCAGCGCAATATGCACGTGAACATCATTATAAAATGAAAGCAGTATGTCCGTACGTTGTGAAGAAATTTAATACAAGCGATAAATATACATCATTAGAAGCATAATCGTTCAAAATGAAAAAGGCTTTACACAAAAGCCGAAAAACAGCAAAATATCCTTCAGCAGCTGTCGTTGCTGAAGGATATTTCTTTTTTCCTAGCCTCTTTTAATAATGCGGTGCATAAATAAGCGATGTATCGGTATCAATTCGAAAATCAACATGTGACACCTCATCGACAAGGCGAAACGCGTAGTGCTGGCAAAAATAAAGTGCCAGTGCTTCATTATACGTAGCAATACGTTTTGCTTTCGTATACATCATGTCGAGCTGTGCTTTTGTATACGAAGCGCCTTCCAAAAAAACTTGCCCTTTATAGCCGTCAATTTCAATAATTATGACTTTCACCTCTACCTTCTCTTTACACAGTACTACTTCGCCCACCACTTGTACACGTTATGATGTTTCTAGTGAAGATGACGTATGTCTTTTCATCCTAATCATTATTCAAAATTGTTGCTATTTTGACATAACAACTTATAATAAAATAAAGCATATATATTTACTATGACTTACATCCAAGAAAGTGGGCATACGATGACGAAGAAAATTTATGTCATTCATGAAAATAATGAGTGGACAATGCATTTAGAAAAACGATTACAAGAACTTAATTTACCATACGAGTTATGGTACTTAGACGAAGGTACTGTCAATTTACAAGAAGCACCGCCTGAAGGTATTTTTTATAGCCGTATGAGTGCTTCATCACATACACGTAACCATCGCTTCGCTCCTGAATTAACAGCTGCTGTCCTTACATGGTTAGAATTCCACGGACGCACAGTTTTTAACGGTTCAGAAGCATTAACATACGAAGTAAGCAAAGTAAAACAATACACGCAGCTTGAACGTTTCGGCATTCAAACACCTAAAACTGTTGTCGCTGTTGGAAAATCACGTATTGTCGAAGCCGCAAAATCACTGAATATCTTCCCATTCATTACAAAACATAACCGCGCTGGTAAGGGATTAGGTGTACAATTATTTTACTCAATTGCTGCACTTGAAGAATATCTTAACAGCGAGCGTTTTGAAGAACCTGTAGATGGCATTACACTTGTTCAACAATATATAACATCACCTGAGCAGTTCATTACACGCGCAGAGTTTATCGGTGGGCAATATATGTACTCTGTACGTGTTGACACATCTGAAGGTTTTGAACTTTGTCCAGCAGATGCTTGCCAAATTGGTGACTTATTCTGCCCAGTTGGTGAACAACCGAAGAAAAAAATGAAATTCGAAGTAGTCGATAACGCGCATCCTGAGTTAACAGCAAAATTCGAGCAGTTTTTAGCGGCGAGTGGCATCGATGTAGCAGGTATCGAATATATCGTGGATGCAGATGGAAACACATATTCATACGACGTCAATACAAACACAAATTACAATGCAGATGCTGAAGCATTACACGGCACATACGGTATGCTAGAGCTTGCAAAGTTTTTAGGTGCACAACTAAACGCATAAGTTATCGAAAAAAGTGGCGAACCGAGAGATTATTCTCGATTCGCCACTTTTTCATTTCGCACCTAAGCGATTAATAATGGTCTAGCTGTACGAATTCAACTAAAGCGAGACACGTTTATGCCATACTATTTAGCTAAAATACTTTTATAGTAACTCTTTACGTAAATCTGCTGGTGATTTTGGTGATAATAAACCATATGGAATATCAAATACTGTTTTTGCACCGAAATCTTTTTTCACGGCTAATTTATGTGCTGCACGTGCATATGCAACAAGCACACTTGATGTAAACATCGGGTTAGAGCCTAGTTTTAATGAAAACTCTAAAATTTGTTTGTCGCCTGCACCTGATTCACCTGAACGAATCACAAATCCACCATGCGGCATACCTGTATGGTTGGCATTAAATTCTTCTTCAGAAATAAAATGTACTGTCGTATCATAATCAGCGAAGTAGTTTGGCATTTCAACGATTTCTTTTGTAATAGCCGCTTCATCTGCACCTTCTTCTACTACAACGAAACATTCACGCGCATGCTTTTCACGTGTTGTTAATTCTGGATTTTCACCTGAACGTACACGATCTACTGCGTCTTGAATTGGTAATGTATATTGTACCGCATTTTTGACACCGTTTACGCGACGTACCGCATCCGAGTGACCTTGGCTTAAGCCGTCGCCCCAGAATGTATATGTATGACCAACTGGTAGTACCGTTTCACCTAATAGACGATTTAATGAGAATAAGCCTGGGTCCCACCCAACTGAAATTACTGCTACTGTATCATTTTTCGCTGCTACTGTATCGGCTGCTTCAAAAAATGCTGGTATTTTAGCATGTGTATCAAATGAATCGACTGTGTTAAACCATTGTGCAAAATGTGGTACTTGCTCTGGTAAATCCGTTGCTGAACCACCGCATAATATCATTACATCAATCGCATCCTTATAACTTTCTGCATTGTCAACATGGTCTACTTTTACACCTTCTGTTGCTATTGTTACACCAGCGGGATCACGACGTGTAAAGACGGCCACTAATTCCATATCTTCGTTTTGTGTAATCGCTGCTTCAACACCGCGACCTAAGTTTCCGTACCCTACGATACCAATACGTGTTTTTGTCATTACAATTCCTCCATTACATCACAAGTCAATGTCAGTATTATCAGAAAAGACTTTGAATTTATTTATTATCATACATTTTTGTATAAAAACTCACAAGATAATTAGGATAAATTCATTATTTTTTGTGTTATTCTCTTAAAATACATGTCACAATCGTGTGATATTACAATTAATAAAAAAACGAGAGCACAGCTTTATAGGTGCTCTCGTTAGAATGTTTATACAGTTTGTTTAATATTTAAAACGGTATATAGTTCGCGTAAATTGTCAATTTCATACGTAACCGGAATATTAACAGTAGGCTCTTTTCCTTTTGCATTTAACCAGCATGTGTCAATGCCAGCATGGTGGCCTCCGACAATATCTGCACCGAAAGAATCACCAATAATTAATGTCTCGTTCGCATTAAATTGTGGAATGCGCTCAAATACATAGTCAAAAAAGGCAGGCATCGGTTTTTGTGAGCCTGTTTGCTCTGATACAAAAATATCGTTAAAGTGCCCATGAATGCCGGCATGACGTAAACGTTTATGTTGTGTATCCGTTGCACCATTTGTCACAATATATAAGTCAAATTTTTGAGATTGAGATAATGTTCGAATGACTTCATCTGCATGTGGCACAAACTGTTGTCCAACGACTAAATAATCGCGGTAACGTGCATCCGCTTCTGCCCCATTTACCGTATAGCCAAACGTTTCGAATAAACGTGTAAAACGTGTTGTTAATAGCTCATGGCGCGTTACACGTCCAATTTCAAGCGCGCCCCATAACTCCTCGTTAATATCACGGTATACTTGACGAATTTCTTCTGAATACGGAATGCCGTAATCATTACAGACAAGTGGTAATGCGCCAAGTTCTGCCGAATCAAAATCTAATAATGTATCATCGACATCGAATAATAAATGTTTGTATTGTTTCATTGTTGCTCTCCAATCCTTCCGCTCTCATACTACCTCTAAGATTATAGCAAAAAATCAGTTATAATACGACTAGATGGCTTATATAGAGAACATATCGCCTACCTGATAACAATGTAAAGGAGTCAAATGGATGAAAACAATTATACTACAGCATACTGATTATTGGCATGGCGGTGTTATACACGACATAGTTGAAGCAGACGTCATTTTCACAAGACAGGTTGAACAATATCCAGCAATCGCGGATATTGGACTGATTATTGTGCTTGGTGGGCCTGAACCTCTTTCTTATGACGAGCATTGGGTACGTGCTGCGCAAGCTTTTCTAACAGCAGCAATTGAGCAAAAACGTCCAGTACTCAGCTTCGGGTTTGGTGCACAACTTGTCGCTCGTGCGCTCGGCGGACAAATACACCCAAATCCGGCAGGCAAAGAGATTGGCTTTTTCCCAGTTGAAGCCACTTATCCAACATTACCATTTGGGCTATTTCCACAGCAACTCGTACCATTCCATTGGCATAGCCAGACATGCCAACTACCACAAAGTGCCATGGTGTTTTATAAAACACCATTTTGTGACACACAAGCCTTTTTATATAGTGACCGGGTGCTCGGCTTCCAATTTCACTTAGAAATGAATGCGTCATTACTTGAAGCGTTACTAACACATGAACATAATTTTATCGAACAACGCGGTTATTTCACGCAATCCCTTGCACAACTTCGCGCTGCACAAATAAATCCGCAACATCACGAACCTCTTGAAAAAATTATCGCGCATTTACAAGGTCGGCTACAGTTTTTATAAGTGGCTTTTAGCGAATATAGCAGAATGGGACAGAACCGTTCTGTAAATACAACAAAACCACGGCGCATGTCATGTTCGCCGTGGTTTTGTTTATCTATCGCTGAATTTGTAACACTTTTTAGCAGGTATGAAAAAAGAAGTTTCTTTCATCGCACCAAAAGGTTGTTTGCCTCCGCACTAAATTATTTTTCAAAAAATAGTGCAAAGACACCTAAGCCAACATGTGAGCCAATTACCGCACCTATTGTTGTGACATCAAAATCTTTTGGCTGTAGCTCTGCTGTTAAGACTGCCTTCAATTCGTCGACAATCGCCACGTCACCCGTATATGCAATACCGATTGTCTTCGATGTGAAATCACCGCCGCGTGCTTTCACATGTTCTACAACTTGCTTAAAGGCACGTTTTTTGCCGCGTGCTTTATCTAATGTATCAATTAATCCCTCATCGGTAATCGTTAAAATGGGCTTAATATTTAATAAACCTCCAACAAACGCTGTTGATTTTGATAAACGTCCACCTCGCGCTAAATGGTCTAAATCATCAACTGCAAAAACGTGCTGAATCGACGCAGCATAGGCTGTTAGTTGCTCGGCAAGTGCAGTTGCTGTGACACCAGCCTCGCGTAAACGCACCGCTTCCTTTACGACAAAACCTTGTCCAAATGATGCACATTTTGTATCGATAATATGTAATGAAAAATCTGGATACGTCTCTTTCACTTGCTCACGCATCATAACCGCTGTCGCAAACGTTCCAGATAAGCCTGATGAAAACGCGATATAGACGCCTTCTTCACCTGCTTTTGCCTGCTCTGTAAATGCAGCTAAAAATGTTTCTGGTGACACTTGTGATGTCTTCGGTTGTCCACCTTGTTCTAAAATATCGAAAATTTGTTGTGGTGTAATTTCAACACGGTCTGCTAAATCTTGTCCATTATACTCCACACGTAATGGAAATAAAGTAATGTCATGTGCCTCTAAATAAGTTAATGGTAAGTCACATGCACTATCTGTATAAAGTTTCATATGTATTCACGTTCCTTTCTCGCTTTTATTTTACTGCTTCCACTGAAAACGTCAATTTACATTTGTCATATATTCTTTCCTTCTACCCCATTTTTCGATAACATAGACATACAAACTGGCGAATTTCTTCCAATATTCGTTGTACTAAAGGAGTTTTAACATGATTCAAACGATTTATGAGCAATTGGCCGTTCAAGGAATGTATGCCGTTGCAACATGGCCTTCCGCTGGTGCTTCACTACAGGAGCATTTGCATAAACACGCCCCTGTACACGATGCGTTCACATCACCGTTTTGCGAGCAAGTAGCAACCTACCATGTTGGACGTGGCACAGCGACACAGCGTTTCACACAATTACAAACGTGGCTAAAAAGCACATTACACGAAAAAACAATTCATGATTATGTATATATGCTTCGAAGCGTTTTATATAATGATAGCGTCCTTCGTCCATTATTTCGTGCTTTAGAACGTACGACGCCGCAGCAAGAAACCGCATATGAATACGCAGCAGCGATCGCAATAACGCCTTATACAAACGAACAATTATGCACTATTATTGATTTTATCGAAACATTATTTGAATTAAAGCAATTACAGGCACAACGCACGAAAATCGAGCCATTGATTTGGCATGAGCGACTTACACAATGTGCAAATCGTACACAACAGCGCTTCGATACGATTGAGCAAGCGATGACGTATACAAATCTCTTTAGCGAACAACCTGCAACGATACCGTTGTCTTCTCTTGTGATGCTCACAGAAATTCCAGCGAGCACGTATGAACTTTTACGTCAGCAGCAAATTGATGTAGCACATTTTGTCGCGACAACAGCCTTTACAGCACAGCAAGTAGAGGCATTTACGTCGCAACATGCAAGTGTTGATGTCATACTGCAACATGCACTCATTGCCTATTTACAACGTCCAGTTGAAACCATTGCGCCCATTACCGTGAAAAAAACGACGGTGAAAGCCGCGAAAACATCGCCAAAAGAAAAAGAACTTGCGCAGCAAATTACACATCTTACCAAACAGTTAACCGAGCTTCAACAACGGCTCACACATTATGAGCAACAAGCGTCCAATCATACACAAAGCGAGCAGCAAATCGCCTTCTTATATGAGCAGTTGCATACACTTGAAATGCACAATGAGGCGTTAGAACACGCCCTTGAACAAGCAAAACAGCAACGACAAACAACAACCGCTGCAAAAATGGTCACAGCGATGCAACAAACGCTCGAAGCATTACAACAAGAGTTAGCAACTGAAACAACGAACACGAAACAAACCTATATTGAGCAAATTGCTGATTTACGTATCGCCTTTATCGGTGGGCATCAGAACTTACATCAGCAAATTGCCAAAACATTTGTGCAAGATGTACTTTGCATTAGCCCTGAGAAACAGCAGTTTGATGTGAAGCAATTACAACAATACGATATTGTTGTGTTCATTACAAGCTACGCTAGTCACAGCCTGTATGAACGTGCTTTTGACTATTTAAAACGCCAGCACATGAAACATAAATGTGTTGTCACATCGCAACAACATTTGGAAACAATTGCGCGTAAAATTTATTTCCAAGCCTACGTATAACGAAAAAAAGCTGCCGAAAAAGGAGTTCCTTTTTCAGCAGCTTCTTTCATGCCGCACAAGAGATGCCTATGCATTTAGTTTAATTGGTCGCCATGGACATAGTTGGTCATTGGTCACATGTAACAATTGAACAGGTAATGAGTCATTGGTTTTTCTTTACGATTAAAGTCGTTGTATGCGGACATGAAAGCCTAGTTTGGAGTCTCACCGCCCTAGGTTTACATATAACGGCTATCATCAAAATCAATCGATACCGTAAAGTTTTTGGCATTAATTAAGTTTGATAATTTATGTGCTTTTTTCTCTAATTCATCTGCTTGTTTACGATAATGCTCTGGGTCAAATAATGCCACTTTATATACTTGCACCGCTTCACTATAACCGTATTGTAGCTCTTCTTGCTCCGCCATCGCAAATTCCTTCGCCTCGTCGACTTCCATACGTAGCTGCTTCGCAAGTTCAATCGCCTCAACAATCGCAAACGCTTGTCCGTCAAAGGCCACAGTATGACGGACATTCGCTTCATATACAAGGCGGTCTAATTTCCGTATATCTGCACGAATCAAGCGCAATTCATGCTCAACATCTGCTAAAGTGCGTCCTTCACGTACCGGGCTTTGCCCTTTTTCGATAACTTTAAACGCCACACGATGACGCTCATGCGTTAATTCTTGTTGTTTTTTAAGTAAAATACTTTTTAATTTCACTGCTTCTGCTAATAAAATGGTCACAAGATTCCCTCCTAGCCGTTTCCAGTAATATATATTATACCTTTATATTCTAAAATTTACAAATTATCATGCGGAACAGCTGTGGCAATATGTGTTTTAATGTCCGCAATATCCGCTTCCATTTTCGCCGTATCATAGCCAACACCTGCTTCAAACGCTGCTAATAGCGCATCGCCCATATTGCTTAGTGCTGTATACGTAATACCGCCCGATAAAAATCCACCTGCTAGCGGAATAAATTTCGTGACGCCACTTGCCATCGTTTTTTTCGTAATCTTTTCGATAATAACGGTCGCAATTTCGCCTAAAATGGGCCAATACATCGCCTTTTCCATTTCGCTAAATGAAATTTTCCGGCTCACAATTTCCGTATGACGCGTCGTTAATAAACGCATCGCAGCCGCGCCACCCTTTACTTGTAGCATTGTGCCAAGTAGTAATAATAAATCATTCTTTCGTGCTTCATCTTGCAGTTGCCAAAAATCACGGTAGCCGTATAAATACGCCATTTCCTGTGCGAGCCTTAACGCATTACCTAAAAACTGCAATGTATCTGCTGGCACGGTTGCAGCCATCGCAAAGCCACCCGGTAAACCTGCTCCAAACGATAGCGTTGTCGATTGACGCGTACGCTTGCCAACTAATCGCTTTGCTAAACGCTTCACTTCTTTTTGTGGCACACCTGCTGCAAGTGGCCCATCTAGTAAAATTTGTGCTAACTGTGGCGACTTTTCAAAGTGCTTCGTTAAAAATGCATCGCGGTCTACCTTCACACCGGGAATTTTATATAATGTACGAAAAAAGCTTGCTAAAATTGTTTGCTGTTCAAACCATTTCATATCCTAACCTCCATTACTTTCATCCCCCTACTGAATTTGCTATACTAAAGTTTCAAAGCGAGGGACAAAGATGACTATTTATACGTATACGGAATCGACAAATATTGATTCCACTGCACCTGTACCCGTTGTATGTGAAGGACAAAACGTTTTCACGTATAATCGTGTATACAGCAATAAACTGAAAAAAATTTTAGACGCGGCACTTGATTTCCGCTATTTTGTACAATACGATGTGCATGATTTACAAGGTGAACAGCTATTTACGATCAAAAAATATGCACGTAAACGCCGTATTATTTACAATGCGCGGGATAAAGAAATGAAGTTTTTAATTTCATATGACGGCCAATTCGTCATGATTCCTGAATTGCATATTCATCGTGAAGACGGCATGAAAATGGAATTGCATAAAAACATTGATGATTGGTCCATTTTTAAAGATGCTACAACGGAATACGCGCGCTGGAACTCCGCATTTGACGAGCAAACAGAAACGTTTCAAATGACGCTCGAAGTCATGCAGGAACATCCTGTCATGACGCCTGCCCATTATATCGGCATTGCACAAATGACATTGTTTATTGGTGGTTAAAAAAGCAGACTGGGACCAAAAGAAATATCCTTCAGCAACGACAACTGCTGAAGGATATTTTCTGCTTTTGGGGCTGAAGTCACCGCTTGTATTGGGACACACCAGCATATTTTTCTCATCTCAATACGCGCATTTTCATCAGAAATAGGTTTCTATCTCAAGCTCTTATTCGTATCATTAAATCATCGCGATTTGATATTCGTGTGTGCTAGATAGCTTTACTTTATGTACAACTTCATCTACTTCAACTAAAAGCTGTGTCGCTGTGTAGTCATAATGATGGCTCATAATACCACCCATACTCGCTGGAATTGTTAACGTCACATCATCAATTGTTGCCGGTGCTTCTAAACGCGCTGTTAACGCATGTAATAACTCTCGTACTTTTGTAGCGTTCGCATGCAGCACTTTAATGACAAATTCGTCCCCGGCTAAACGATACACTTTTACATCGTCTGATACAAAGCTTTGGAGTACACTGCCAACATAACGAATGGCTTCGTCTCCTAAATCATAGCCGTATTTTTCGTTAATGCGTTTGAAATCATCAATATTTAACATTAATACCGCATATGGAATACGCTCCTGCTCACCATTACGTAGCAACACTTCTAAATCTTCTAATAATGCCACACGGTTTGGCAACTCACTTAATTTATCAACATACGCATATAGCGCTAATTGTTCTTCTAATTCTTTCTCGACCGAAATGTCACGAATGACCATGACCATATGTGAAAACTCACTACCTTCATAGACAGGTGTGCCGTGAATTTGTGTCCAAACCCAGCCCTTTTTGGCGTGTAAACAACGTACTTCTAAAAAGCTCGATGCTTTCTCAGTAATCGTCTGTTCAAACCATTTCGCAAATGTTTCAACATCCGCTTCATAAATATTGACGAAACCACGTGCACGTTGTAACGTCTCGACATCATAGCCAAATGTTGTATACAAGCCTGGTGAAATATATAAATGCTCTTTTTCTGCATTCATAATGACAATTACTTCTTTAATCTTTTCCGCAATGATATGGAAATGCGGTTCCTGCTCTAAAAACTGTGCTCTATTCATGTTCAAATTCCTCCCATTGCGTTGTCATCCTTTCGTTTATTATAAACAGTTTTGCCCTCTTTCCACTACGTTTTTTCATAAAAATCCTTTGATTTGTCAAATTTGCAATAGTAGTTCAGCAATTCTGACAATCCAAAACATTTCTAACAAGATGATTGATGAAATATAAACGTAAAAAAACTGGGACAAAAAGAAATACCCTCCAGCAACGATAACTGCTGAAGGATATGTTTCTGCTTTGTGTGCTACGCCGCATAGCAGACGCATTTAGCGAGCGTGACTTCATCTAACCTTTTCGCGAAAGCTGAAAAAATAGATACTCCGCTCCCATTACGCCCGTAAAAGTCGATGATTCTGTTGTCACATACGAGCCAATTGCTATGACCTCAATGTAAAGTAATACCTCGGCTCATCTGTGTTTGATATTAAATACTACAGCCGTCATCGCCACAAACGTCCGCATTGCCACCTTTTTGAATTAGACCAGGTGTAATCCCTTCCTCTTTTGCCACTTCACGTAACGTATCGTTGAATACTTCTTGTGGCTGCGCGCCTGCAATGCCGTATTTTTTATTAATGACAAAGAACGGTACACCGCGCACCTGTAGTTGCTGTGCAATTGCCTTATCTTGCTCAATATCTGTACTAAACATTTTCGTATCCGCTAATACTGCGCGCACATCATCTAAGTTTAGACCTACTTCTAATGCGAGTTTCACAAGCACATCATGCTGTCCAATCGCTTGTCCCTCTGTAAAATAAGCTTTCATTAAACGTTCCGCAAACTCGCCGTCTTTATGAACGGTCTCGGCATATTTTACAAGGCGATGTGCATCTAATGTGTTTTGATTTAGCATCCCATCCACATCATACTGTAAGCCAACTTCGGCTGCACGTGCTGCAACACCTTGTGACATTTCCTTCGCCTTTTCAGGTGTTGTGCCGTATTTACGTGCTAAAACCGTATGCACCGGCTCCATTGAATCTTTTGGCGTTGTTGGATCAAGCTCATATGCCTTTAACTTTACATCAACCTTCCCTGTTAAACCTGTTGCAGCAATCGCTTGCTCTAATTGGCGCTTCCCAATATAACAAAACGGACATACATAATCCGACCAAATTTCTACTTCAATTGTTGACATCCTATTTTTCCTCCTGTGCAACCGTAAACCAACCTGGGATTGTTGTAATCATCTCCCAAAGTGACTGCGGAATATCTAATTCATCTTTTTTGCTAGTATATAGCATCGTATGCACCGCGTCATCTAAACCGAGTGCCATTTTTTCATACCAATCTGGGTCATAAATCAACGCATGCCCAAGCGACACAAGTGGCACAGTCGCTAATGCCTCCTCGACTTGCTCACGCGTTTGTAAAGCACCTACGCCAATAACAGCTAACTCTTCACCAACGGCTTGTTGCAGCAGTGCAACACGTGATGTTGTATCTTCTGCATCACGCATCGAGCCACCATCGAACTTACCCACTGATGCGTGAACGTAGTCCAATGGTGTCTTCGCAAGTGCACGCACAAATGCGAGTGTGTCGTCCATCGTAATACCGGGCTCTTCGCGCTCCTCCGGTGATACACGGTAGCCAAATACAAATGGCTTCTTCGCGTATTCTTGAATCATATGTGCACATGCTTCGACAACACGTAACGGGAATGTAAAACGGCGCTCCACATTACCGCCCCATTCGTCATCACGCTGGTTTGAGTGCGGAGAGACAAATTGCTGTAATAAATACGTGTTTGCTCCGTGTAACTCAACGCCATCAAAGCCTGCTTCAATAGCACGTCTTGTTGCCTCCGCAAATGCCGTAATTAACGCTTCAATCTCTTCATGTGTTAAGGCGCGTGGCGTTGGCATATTCGGACGAGGCGCCGCAATCGCACTTGCTGACACGACTTCTTTTCCTAGTTGGTACTTCGGATTGGCCATACGTCCACCATGATAAATTTGCAGCACCGCTTTCGCACCGCCATCTTGAATACTTTTCGCAACTTTCGCTAACTCTTGAATATCGTCATCCTGTGTAACTTTCAGTGAATCTGGAAACGCAATCCCATTATCCATAATATATGCACACGCCGTAATAATCATACCAATCCCACTTTTTGCACGGCGATAATAATACACTAATTCTTCATCTGACACACGACCATCCGCTGTCGAGGCAGAAATCGTCATCGGTGCCATCACAATACGGTTTGACACCGTTACCCCATTTTTAAACGTAAAATTGTCTTTCATCACATGAACCCAACCCTTTCTTCTAAGAAGTTGGCTTCATTGTATCTTATTCCGAGTGAAAACGTCGCCTTTTTTTATAAAATTCATGCTAAAGACTGAAAAGCCAAACGCAATGTCATCGACACAACGTTTGGCTTTTTCGTCTCTTTTTCGTTTACGAGCGCTTTACATATAATAATTCGCCTTCTGCTGGTACATCTACTTTCGCTGAACCGTTTGAGTAACGGTCGGTACGTGTTAATGACATCACTGCTATCGTTTCTTTCACACCGGCTGTTGTATGCAATTCAATCGTATGCCCTGCACGAACAATCAGTGTCGCAAAAATGCGATGTGGATTCGCTTTTAGCTCTTTCAGTGTCACGACACCGCGTTTACCACGTGTTCCTACTTCAATTTCGCGTACGGCCATGCGTTTCACATTGCCTCGCTGCGTAATAATTACAAGATCATCATCACTTTCTTTATCAACTGCTTGAATCGATGCAATTACTTCATCATCTTTTAACGCAAATGCTTTCACACCAGCTGTACGTAAGCCTGTCGCTGGAATGTCATCCAGTGGGAAACGAATTGCATAACTTGTATTCGCGAGCACAAGCAATTCTTGCTCGGCAAGTACAACTGCTGCGTATATCATGTCATCGCCTGCTTTTACATTCATCGTTTTCGCAGCTTTATTATAGCGAGCTAGTTTATAGTCTGCTAATGCTGTACGCTTCATCTGACCATTTTTCGTTGCTGTCACAATAAAGGCATCACGTTCATCAAAGTTTTCTAAACCAATTGCTTGAATAATTTCCTCGTCCTTATCGAGCGTGATGATGCTCGACATATGTTGTCCAAGGTCTTTCCAACGAATATCTGGTAATTCGTATACCGGCTGGTACATAAAATTCCCTTTATTCGTGAACAACAGTAAATGGTGCTGTGTATTCATACTTTGTTCTAACAGTAAATAATCGGAGTCTTTCATCGCGAAATCTTGACCGTTTGATGCATTGTATGAGCGAGGACTTGTACGTTTGACGTAACCATCTTTCGTTACCGTCACAATTGTTTCTTCTGACGGGACAAGCACATCCATCGTTAATTTAATTTCTTCGACTTCTGCTTGAAGCTCTGACAGACGCGGGCTTTCAAAGCGTTTACGCACATCTTTCAGTTCATTTTTCAGCACCGTTACTAAACGACGGTCACTTGATAAAATACCTTCTAGCTTATCGATTAATTTACGCAATTGCTCTTGCTCTTCTTCAAGCTGTGTAATATCTGTATTTGTTAAACGGTATAACTGCAGACTCACAATTGCTTCTGCTTGGATTTCCGTAAATGCAAAACGCTCGATTAAATTGTCTTTTGCGTTACGTTTATCGGTTGACGAGCGAATCGTTTCAATCACTTTATCAAGCACCGATAATGCTTTCACAAGACCTTCGACAATATGCATACGGTCCTTTGCCTTTTGTAAATCATACGTTGATCGACGTGTCACCACTTCTTTTTGGTGGTCGATATACGCATCTAGCATTAATGGCAATGTCATCATCGTTGGACGACGATTATGAATCGCAATCATATTAAAGTTATACGTTACTTGTAAGTCCGTCACCTTTAATAAATATTGTAAAATCGCATGCGCATTTACATCTTTCTTTAGCTCAATAACGATGCGTAAGCCTTCGCGGTCTGATTCATCACGCACTTCTGAAATACCTTCTAAACGCTTATCTAGACGTTGCTCGTCAATTTTCTTGACTAAATTTGCTTTATTCACTTCATACGGCAATTCTGTAATCACAATTTGCTCTTTATTGCCTTTTAACGGCTCAATCGTTGTTTTTGAACGTACGATAATTTTGCCTCGGCCTGTCTCATATGCCTTTTTGATACCATCTGCACCCATAATAATCGCGCCTGTTGGGAAGTCTGGTCCTTTAATAAACTGCATAAGTTCATCTACTGTCGATTGTGGATGATCCAAGCGATGCAACACACCATCCAATACTTCCGCTAAATTATGCGGTGGAATATCCGTTGCGTACCCCGCTGAAATCCCTGTAGAACCATTCACTAATAAGTTCGGGAAGCGTGCTGGCAACACAGTTGGTTCCATATCTTGGTCATCAAAGTTCGGCACAAAGTCCACCGTTTGTTTTTGAATATCACGTAATAGTTCAGCTGCAATGCCCGATAAACGCGCCTCTGTATAACGCATTGCGGCTGCTGGATCACCGTCAACAGAACCGTTATTGCCGTGCATTTCAATTAAACAATGGCGCGCTTTCCAATCTTGGCTCATACGCACCATTGCTTCATATACCGATGAATCACCATGTGGGTGGAAGTTACCGATAACATGACCAACTGTTTTGGCTGATTTTCGGAATGGCTTATCAGACACATTCCCTTCACTATACATCGCATATAAAATACGACGCTGTACCGGCTTTAACCCGTCACGCGCATCCGGTAACGCACGGTCTTGAATAATATATTTAGAGTAGCGGCCAAAACGATCCCCTACGATTTCTTCTAATGGTAAATCTTGAAATTTTTCAACTGTCATCCTTGTGCGTCCTCCTCATCATGATGAATGTAGTCATTGTCTAAAATATTCGCATCATCTTCCATACTGAAATCGACATTTGACTCAATCCATTTACGACGTGGCTCTACTTTATCGCCCATAAGTGTATTAATACTTTTTTCTGCACGTACGGCATCGTCAATTTTTACACGAATTAATGTACGCGTTTCAGGATTCATCGTTGTATCCCATAATTGGTCGGCATTCATCTCACCTAACCCTTTATAACGCTGTAACATATAGCCTTTACCGACTTTACGAATCGTTTCGCTTAATTCTTTTTCCGTCCATGCATACTCGATAACTTGCTTTTTCCCTGTACCTTTAGACACTTTATAAAGCGGTGGCAAAGCAATATACACTTTCCCTGCTTCAATTAATGGACGCATATAGCGGTAGAAGAATGTCAGCAATAACACTTGAATATGCGCACCATCCGTATCGGCATCGGTCATAATAACGACTTTATCGTACGCCGCGTCCGCCACATTAAAATCAGGTCCTACACCGCCACCAATCGCATGAATAATCGTTGAAATTTCTTCATTTTTCATGATGTCGTTGAGCTTCGCTTTTTCGGTGTTTAGCACTTTTCCGCGCAGTGGTAAAATCGCTTGGAATGTACGGTCACGCCCTTGTTTTGCCGAGCCGCCCGCTGAGTCACCCTCTACTAAATACAGCTCATTTTTTTGCGCATTGCGTGACTGTGCAGGTGTCAGCTTTCCTGACAATAACGTCGATGATTTTTTATTTTTTTTGCCGTTACGCGCATCTTCACGCGCTTTACGAGCTGCTTCACGCACTTGTTGCGCACGAATAGCTTTACGTACGAGGCTTGCAGATAGCTCTGCATTTTCTTCAAGCACATATAATAACTTTTCAGATACGACACTATCTACTGCCGAACGTGCTTCAGATGTGCCGAGCTTTCCTTTTGTTTGCCCTTCAAATTGCAGTAAATGTTCAGGAATACGTACCGACACAATCGCCGCTAAGCCTTCGCGAATATCTGTACCTTCTAAGTTTTTGTCTTTATCTTTTAATAAGCCTGTTTTACGTGCATAATCATTGAACACACGCGTCATCGCAGCTTTAGCACCTGTTTCATGCGTTCCACCATCACGCGTACGCACATTGTTTACGAATGATAAAATCGTTTCAGAATACGCATCGTTAAATTGGAAAGCAAACTCCACTTCGATATCATCTTGTATACCATCTACATATTTCACCGGATGCAGGACATCTTTATCTTCATTCAAATATTCAACAAACGCTTCAATGCCGTTTTCATAAAAATAAACATCATGTGCCGTTTCTTCTTGACGTTCGTCAATTAGCTCGATTTTTAATGCCTTTAGTAAAAATGCCGATTCACGTAAACGTTCTGCAAGCGTGTCAAAATTAAATTTTGTCGTTGAAAAAATCGTAGCGTCCGGTAAAAAGTGAACCATTGTGCCACTTTCACGCGTATTGCCGATTTCTTCTAATGTCGTTACAGGCTTTCCGCCATCTTCAAAACGCTGTCTAAATTTTTTACCGTCGCGACAAATTGTTACTTCTAAAAAACTTGAAAGTGCGTTTACAACTGATGAACCGACCCCGTGTAAACCACCACTTGTTTTATAACCACCTTGCCCAAATTTCCCGCCTGCATGAAGCACCGTAAAGATAATTTCTGGCGTTGGCTTTCCCATTTTATGCATCCCTGTAGGCATACCACGTCCATAGTCACGCACTGAAATACTATTATCTTGATGAATTTTCACGATAATGTGTGAGCCGTAGCCTGCTAGCGCTTCATCGACTGCATTATCGACAATTTCATACACAAGATGATGTAGTCCTCGTGCATCTGTTGAACCAATATACATCCCTGGACGTTTACGAACTGCTTCTAACCCTTCTAATACTTGAATTGCGTCATCATTGTACGCATGTTGCACTTGTTTATTCGCCAAATTCAAAACCTCCGAACACTCGTTCTATAAATACTATTATTAATCGTATACGAACCGTTGCGACGTGTCAATGTTGTTTGTACGTACAGTGTCGCTACTTAACAAAAATTCATTTTAGCAAAGTTCCTACATTCATGAAAGAAAAATCCTTCCAAATATTTGACTACGTTCACGTTTCCACCATTTTCTCAGAAAAAAACATATTGTCTACATTTTTTTGTGGCAGACTGTTTAATATACAAGAAAACAACTAAAAACGTAAGCACTAAATCACCTTTTTATTTATATCACAATAATATTTTAGGCAAAAATAATGGATTTTTCACAAAGTTACATAAAAGGAATTGTACAATAAGCATGACAATGATACACTTATACGTAACTATCAGTTATTAGCACCTAGTCATAAAGAAAGAGAGGCGCTCGCACATGGCATTAGCACTTATTCTCGTTGCAGCGTATTTAATTGGTTCGATTCCTTCCGCTTTATGGATCGGCAAACTATTTTATAACAAAGATATTCGACAAGAAGGCAGCGGAAACCTTGGTACGACGAATACTTTTCGCGTTTTAGGAAAACCAGCAGGCATCGTTGTGTTATTAATGGATATTTTAAAAGGAACGGCAGCTGTATTACTAGTTCACCTATCGTACTTTGCCGATGTATCCATTCATCCATTATTACTCGGGATGATTGCCGTTATTGGTCATATGTATCCTATTTTCGCTGGCTTCCGTGGGGGCAAAGCAGTTGCGACAAGCGCAGGTGTCGTACTGGGCTATGCACCGATTTTATTTATTTCACTGGCAATTATATTCGTCGTTTTACTAAAGCTCTTTAAAATGGTGAGTCTATCCTCTATTTTAATCGCCATTATTGCCTTTTTATATTCAATTGTAGCGTATTTCTATACAGGCGACTGGGTATTTACGTTAATGATCGCGGTACTTGCGACATTTATTATTTATCGTCACCGAGAAAATATTCAGCGTATTAAAAACGGTACAGAATCAAAAGTTAATTTTTAATGTAAAAAAGGAATTGCTACATGCTTGTAGCGATTCTTTTTTCATTTTCCACACAATGCGCTATACTAAAAGCACAAAGGAGAGTGGCACGTTCATGAACATTATTGTAAGTGAAGAAGCATTTGCGTGGTTTACACGTGAAATGGAAGCTGAAGCTGGAGATTATATTCGTTTTTATGCCCGCTATGGTGGCTCCTCTAAATTTCATGAAGGGTTTTCACTCGGCATGAATCGAGAATTACCGCATGAAATTGGCGTTGAAACAATCGTTGATGGCATTCACTTTTATATCGAAGCACGAGACGAATGGTTTTTTAACGAACATGATTTACACGTTCACGTCAATACCGCACTTGACGAACTAACGTATGAATACCATGCTACATAAAAAACAGGAGCAACCGATAAGCATTCGGCTTGCTCCTGTTTTGTTGGGAAAGGTCATTTCTTCCCACGATTTGTTACATACATAAATAGTTCTAATACAACAATTAAAATAAATCCGATTACTGCTGTGTTGGCAACAGCTTTTTGTGGAATTCCTCCGTACACAGCTGTTAGTACAGCGAATGCGATGATTAAGCCACCAAACACACCTATGTAAAGTGGGGCACGTTTTAATTTCATCGGTTCTACACTCCTTCCAATAAAAAGGTCTAACAGCCTTTTTATACGCCACTCTTGTTAAAAAAGCAACCATTTACGCACAAAAAAGCAATGCCTTCGTAAGGACATTGCTTTTTCCGACTATAAAAAGACAATAACAGCTAATACAATAGCTAAAATAATACGATAAATTGCAAATGGCATTAACTTAATACGTGAAATCAGTTGCAAAAAGAACTTAATAGAAATAAGCGCAAACACGAATGCACTTATAAAGCCTACTACGTAAAATGATAAATGGTCCATTGAAATGGCGTCCCAATTTTTAATGAGTGACAGCCCTGATGCACCCATCATGATCGGTACAGCCATAATAAAAGTAAAATCTGCGGCTGTTTTATGGTCTAAGCCTAATAATACCCCACCTGAAATCGTTGCACCTGAACGTGAAAACCCTGGCCATAGCGATAAACATTGAATAGCACCAATTTTAAATGCTTTTGTATATGTAATATCGTCAAGCGTTGTCACAGACGGTTGCTTTGGGCCCATTTTATCCGCAATAATCATTAAAATGGCACCAACAAGTAAACCAACAATGACCGTTTCAATACTGAATAAATGGTCATCAATAAAGTCTTCCAATAACACACCTAAAATACCGGCTGGAATAATCCCAACGATTACATGTAATACGTTAAATGTCGTTTGCGCTTGCCCTTCTAGCTTATATAAACCCACAATGCTTAAAATACGTTTCCACATGACAAACACAACAGCCAAAATGGAGCCGAGCTGAATAACAATTTTAAAGGTATTCGCTGAAGGGCCTCCTAAAAACTCGTCTGTTTTCAGCCATAAATCATCAAAAATAATCATATGTCCTGTCGATGATACGGGCGCAAACTCCGTCATCCCTTCAACAAAACCAAGTAACAAAGCTTTTAATAATTCCATAATTTCCATCTATCCACTAACCTCTCTTCATCATATACAAGCACGAAGTTATAGACGCTTTCCATACAAAAAAGATGCCGAATATTTCGTTCGACACCTTTTTTTGTACGTTACCTATGAATATCCGTAGATACATTCCTTTTTTCGTTACGAAGTTGTTAAATATGATACTCCACATATTCATCAATGTAATCCCATTCGTATGGTGTTTCTTGGTATACATAATAGTTTAACCAGTTTGAGAACAGTAAATGTGAATGCGCGCGCCACGTATTCAGCGGAATTTGTGTCGGATCATCATTTGGGAAATAGTTTTTTGGTAGTTCCACTGCAGGGTCCTTTTCAATATCGCGGAAATACTCATCCGATAATGTGGTTGCATCATATTCTAAATGCCCCGTTACCATAATATCGCGCGTATCTTTTGACATCACAATAAACACGCCTGCATCGTCCGAATACGATAATAAGTTCAAGTACGGATGTTGACGCACTTCATCAATGGATACCGATGTATGACGTGAATGTGGCGCTACATAAATATCGCTAAAGCCACGCACTAAATCAACGGTTAAATCTGTAATAACATGCGAGTACACACCTGAACATTTTTGCGGCAATTCATACTTGCCAATGCCGTAATGATAATGAAGTGCAGCTTGTGCGCCCCAGCAAATGTAAAGGCTCGATGTAACATTTTCCTTTGCCCAGTCCATAATATCTGTAATTTCTTGCCAATAACCAACCGCTTCAAACTCCATTTTTTCAACAGGCGCCCCTGTAATAATCATGCCGTCAAAGCGACGATTTTTAATATCATCAAATGTTTTATAAAACAAATCTAGATGATTTTTCGATACATTTTTCGAACGATAAGTCGCTGTATTTAAAAACGTAACATTCACTTGTAATGGCGTATTCCCAAGTAAACGCAGTAACTGCAATTCTGTTTTTTCTTTTTCAGGCATTAAGTTCACAACTAAAATATTAAGCGGTCGAATTTGCTGTGTTTTCGCACGGTCCTCCTCCATAACGAAAATCTTCTCCTGGCGCAACAATTCGCCTGCCGGTAGTGATTTTGGAATATTAATTGGCATTGATAAGTCCCCCCATAACGATAATTGGCCATAAAAAAACTCCTTATCTATACACAGATAAGAAGTTTGTATGTAGCCATCCGTCTCTTATCTGTCTGGAATTAGCACCTTTCTACGTAGGTAGAGGTTGCTGAAGTGTCATAGGGCCAAGTCCCTCAACTTCTCTGGATAATCGTCTTATTCATTTAATGGATTCATACTACCATGTTTTTGTTTTTTTGACAACATTTAAAATTATCTAATAACTATTGTTCCGCTTTAATTTCATGGTATTTCGCATCCCATTGTGGTGCGATTTTATTAAACGCAACAGGTCGAAACGTTTCCTTCTTTACAACGGTATGTTCAGACTCACCTGTTACCGCAACCGTCCCGTCCTCATGAACAATTTCATAGCCATATGTCGTGCGTACGCGCGTATGATTTTTCACCCATGTACGAATTACCGCTTTTTCGCCATAGCGAATCGGCGTTTTATATTGCACATTAATACCGAGAACTGGCGACATATACCCTTGCTCCTCTAGCTCAGCATATTTAAAGCCAATTTGCTCGATTAATTTCGTGCGTCCTACTTCCATCCAAATCACGTAGTTGGCATGATACACAACGCCCATTTGGTCTGTTTCTGCATAGCGTACTTCAATCGCTGTTTCATTAATTACCATTTCTTCACCTCGCCCTTTATGATACACGTTCATTCGATGATTTGTCATACATTGTCATTAAAAACTGAAACTTCCGTCTACTTTCGCTCGTATATACACAAAAAGGAGCTGATGACGATGCATACGATTTACATTGAAGAAGGCGGCTACGAAGAAAAAACGCCTGTCATTACGGATATTCGATTTACATTACAAGAGGGTGAAATTATCGGCTTAATCGGTGGGAATGGTGCAGGAAAAAGCACAACGATTCAAGCAATGCTTGGCACATTGCCATATGTAAAAGGCGAGGTCACACTCCCAACGTTTGGGTATGTACCAGAACGCCCCATCTTATATGATTATTATACGTTAGCAGAACATATTCATTTACTGGTGCAATGCTCGGCGCAACCTGAAACGGTACAAAAACGAGCGTATGAGCTAGCGTCATTATTTAAATTGGACACACATTTTGAAGAATACCCAACAACATTTTCAAAAGGGATGCAGCAAAAAGTGATGCTCATTTTGGCATTTGCACCACGCTACTCTTTTTATATTGTTGATGAACCATTTATGGGCTTAGATCCTCAAGCCATTCGTGCGCTCATTCGCCTTCTTATAGAGCTTCGAGATGAAGGCGCGACCATTTTATTATCGACCCATGCACTCGATACAGCTGAAAAGATGTGTAATCGTTTTTTATGTTTACATAATGGGGTGTTAATTGCACAAGGTTCATTACAAGCTCTACAGCAACACCGAGATGAACCGCTTCTTGATATTTTTGACCGCGTCATTGATGAGGTGACCTATGCCTCTATTTCGTGAACGTCTAAAACGTCAGTGGCACAGTTATAAAAAATTATTTTTAAGTGTCGTTGATATCACCATTGCACTGTATGTAGCAGCATTTGGAGCTGCTGCTCTGTACTACTTTATCACTGAAACGGTAGCGAATGGACAGTACGGTTTGATACGTATCATTCCTGTTGCGTTCTATATTTGGCTAGCGTTATGTGTCGGTAGCTCCCTATATATCCGCAATTTTCATGAGCCTGCTGACCGCTTATTTACGATGCACCATTCACACTTTACAGACGTGAAACGACAAAGTCTGTATTACTCGCTAATGATCAATAGCTTTATTACCGCATTACTTGTCGCCGTTACAAGCTTTTTCACAGCCGTTGTGCATCACGAAACGCTCTGGCTCAGCGCAGCACTATTCATCTGTGTGTACGCGCTCTCCCTTTCGTTTCACATTTTGGCACTTCTATTACAACGCGCTTGGTTATTACTTTGTATACGCATAGGTATCGCGGTTGGTTTTACCTATCTGCTTCTAGTAAGTCCTCTTCTGAGCATATTGGTCAGTAGCCTTGTATTTGTGTGTGCGTTCACCTATTACAAGCGTATACTCATTCGCACAAACCGCTTTTTCACACCGTTATTGCAACAGGAGCAAACATTTGCATTTCGCTGGGAGCGACGCATTTTTATGGTCAACCCGGATTTACAGCAATATAATGAAGCACCTATTAATCAAAAGAAACCACGTGTCTTTCGAAAACGCTATAGTACAACGGTTTCAGGCGCACTTGTCGAACTGTGCTTTAAAACATTATGGCGCCGTCCTTCGTATCTCAATACGTATATACGATTTGTCATCATTGTCTTCCCAGTACTGTTTATTTTACCAACGTGGGGCAGCTATCTATTAATTATCATCTTATGGATTGGACTCTCACATTTTAGTGAATCCATGATGACAAAACTACAGCAAGAACCGATTTTCACGCTACTGCACTATGACGAGACGATGTGGTTTCAGGCCCTCACACGTGTTCGTCGTATACTGTCCGTTCCAATTCCAATTGTGTACGCCGTTATCGTCACGATTTCTTGGCTTATCAGGTAACAAAAATCCCCTTGCGTACGCGCAAAGGAATTTTCTTCATTACGCTTTTGGTACGAAATTGTGATTAAAGCGGAATGTATTGTGTGGGTCGTACTTCGTTTTAATATCAATAAGCTTGTCTTTATTTTGGCGATAAGCACGCGCTACAACAGTGTCGTCTGCTACGATACCATTAATATATGGTGTGCCATTTGACACGGTACGTAACGCTTGTTCAAGGTCGCGTAGCCATGCTTGACAAGCTTCATCTTCACCGTTCATAGCCATTGCATCTACAAGTAATACATATTTTGCGTCACGCACAGCAAAAGCCGTTGCATCACTCGCAACACGATTCACAGCACCACCTAATGACCATAATTGTATTAATGTGCTTGGAATAGGTGATGTAGTAGCGACTGAAATAAGTGCTTGCTGTGCTGCTGGTGTCAAGTCATCAAAATAAAGCGATGTACCATAACAATTAACACGCGGCGGAATCATCACATCTAGCTTCTGTTGTAACTGTAAAAATGGCATGACGCCTGATTGGTCAACAATCGGTGTTGCCAACTGACGTAATGGTTGTGTCGCCGCTTCTCCTAGCTGTACATCACCGTTATACAATGCCACGACCATAATCACCTTTTTAAAGTGTAAAAAATCCGGTAAAAACGGCGCAGGTAGTAATACAGCAACGGTCATATTAACGGCGACTGTTGCATCATCTGCTTGCGCAATAAACGCTTGTGCTCGTTCAAATACAGTTGCAGCGTCCGCAAAATCATACAATACATCGACCGCAAATACATCCGTCCCAATTGGATGCGCTTGGAATGTTAGGGATGTGACGACACCAAAATTACCACCGCCCCCTTTTAATGCCCACAGGAGGTCTGCATTTTCTTGCTCGTTCACCACTAAACATGTGCCGTCCGCTGTCACAATACGTGCTGCTACTAAATTATCGCACGTTAAAGCGTAGCGCCCACGTAAATAACCGATGCCGCCACCTAGCGCCACACCACTCACACCTGTTGTTGAAGCCGTTCCAAGTGGGACTGCTAAACCGTGCTGTTGTGTCGCAGCGTTTAATTCGCCTGCTAATACACCTGCTCCAATCGTTACGGTTTGTTTTGCTGTATCAATATCAATTTCTTTTAGCTGCTGCACATCAATGACGAAGCCTTCATCACACATTGCAAAGCCACCAATATGATGTCCACCGCTACGTATAGCGATTGGCCACTGCTGTTGCTTGGCCAGCTGAACAGCTGCAATGACATCTTGTTCAGTCACACAAACTGCAATCGCTGCAGGCGTTTTATCAATCGCACTATTCCAAATTTGTCGTTTTTCCTCATATTGCAGGTCATTCGGGTATACAATTGTACTGCTTGATGAATGTAATTGTGGTAGGTTGCTCATCGATTCACTCCATCCGTGTAAAATATTTTAACAACATTATAATAGCACAAAAAATGTTATTTAAAGTATTTATTTACCATAAATTATAGAACATTAGCGAAAAACCACTTCATAACAGCGCTAATGTTTTTTTACGACGAGCTACACATATGTCTGACTTCTCTTTTTCCAAAAGCTATGATATGATGGACTTTGATTCTAAATGAGGACGTGAAATATTTTGATTAAAATTGATTTCCCAAAACCAGACGTAGTTATTCGTCAACGTGAACAAGTAGTAAAGCCAGGTGAAATTGAAATCCCACCATACTTCGGATTTATCGACTTCCACAAAATCACACGCGAAAAAGGCGGTCTTTTCTTCTTCTACAACGAAGATAACCAATTATTATTCGTTGGTAAAGCACGTAAAGTTCGTCAACGTATTAAAAAATTCTTTGATGGTAACATCGCACCAGTAAACAATCATAAACACGAAATTCACAAAATTGAAGTGTATGAAATCGAAGACCCAATGGAACGTGAAATTTACGAAACTTACGCAATTAACACATTCCGCGCGAAATACAACACAGAAAAAGTATTTTACTAATAAAAAATCGGTCCCGGAAAAATTCCGGGACCGATTTTTTTAACGGATAACTAACGGCACTTTATACGCTGTACCGCTATTTGGCGTAATACGTAAATAGTATGTTTTATCGTCTTCAAGTATCACGTTCGGTATTACGGTCACCTCACGCCCTTCATAAGTCACCGTTGCTTGCTGAATCGTGCCATGTTCATCGACAATTTGCATCTCCACATACGGGCGTAACGCAGCTGGAATATGCTTTTTCACCCTCACTTTTATTTCTTGGTTTTGCTGTATATATGTACTGCCCTGCCAAACAATTCGCTGCTTTTTGGCACGGGCAAGCACTTTGGCGCTCCGCTTTAACTCTTTAAAACGAAACTGCTCCGTTGTTAAAATTTTTGCTTGTACTGGAAGCTCATTAAATGTTTGCTCCGCTGCTGTAACTGAGTCACTGGTGAGATGGTCACCTGCCAATGCGCGGATTTTCTCATCCCAATAAAACGCCAATCGTTTATAAGATGGTGCGAACTCATCGACGACTTGAATCGTTGACTTCACTTGTTGCTCTTCACGCTCATACACAAGCACACCGTTTTCTGCGTGGAAAGCTGTGACATTTGGCGCTAAATATTCGATGTTATTTGTTAGGATATTCCAACGTTTTAATGAGCTTGTGTCGATGTCAATATAATATAAATACACATCATTGACCCATAAGTTCGTCCCCGAAATATAAACGGGCATCTCTATTTTTTCCATTGTTGCCTTTGAAAAACGCTCAATGACACCTATTTTAGATTCAGCATAAATGTATCGCTCATCATGTGTCATCGTGTAATGACTTGTTAATACCTCATATTTCTTTTCAGTTGCTTGCGGCAAGTTTGTATCTTCACGTTCATGGTCATACGCAATGAGTGAATCTGACATCATATAATTATACGATGCTGCGCCTTTCACTGGATAGTACGGGTCAGACCATGTTGTATCTACATTTAGCCATTCCCCATCCACTTCAACTAAGTTCCATGCATGTTGCTCGACGGTGCCATCTTCATGCGTAATATAGCCGAGCACGTATTTTACATTCATGCCTAAACGCTCTAATAGTTCACCGGTCATGAGTGCATACGCTTGGCACACACCAAAGCCGTCTTTAAAAAACGCTACATGTGAATGTGGTGTTACCGTCGTATCATATGAATAACCATAATGACGCTGTACAAAATCTGTCACGTATAGCACCTTATCTAAATCCGTCGCGGCGACTTCACGAATTTGTGACGCAATGTTGTCTTCAAATGCCCATAATGCTTGAATGTCCTCATACGGTACATCGACATTCAGCTCAAATACATTCAAATACGTAATATTTTCACCATCTTCATGTTGGTCTACAAAATATGTCGTATATTCTGCTGGATATCCTGCAATCAATTCACCACTCGTTTGATACGCCATATAAAAATCATCTATCCACGTATAAAAAGCGTCGTTAATTTGCTGTTGTGATAAAGTCGCTGCATTATCAACATGCAATGTAATCGCATAATTTGTTTCAAAAATCCCTTTTTCATAATTTGTAACAATTAAATTTGTCAATTCGCCGTATCCTGTTACTTCTTTGTACGACGTGCCCTCACTATCTTGTAACGTGTCAGCCATAATGACATTTGGTGTAGCAATACACCAAATAACGATGAATATCCACAACGCAATGTGTCTTTTCACGTTCGATCACATCCTTCAATCAATTATCTTTCCCTTATTATAGGAAATTTTACATACTTTTAAAAGTATTGACCCTTATCTATTTCTCTCCTTAGCATGTTCGCTCTTTTATAGGACGCACCTGTGTCCAAAAAGTTTAACTTTTCATCAAAAAAAACACGTACTATTTGCCACTAATGCAAAATAGTACGTGTTTGTTTAAAATACTTGTTGATGCTTTGTATATTTCTGTGTTGCTAAACTAACAACGATAAAAATAAGTAGTGAGGCAACGACTGGAATCGTTACAGTATGCATCCCGAAAACATGCTGGTGGAAGCGGTCAATATAGATATATAACACTAATCCTGTTGCCATCGATGCAAACGCACCGTATTTATTTGCTTTCTTCCAGTACAATCCTAGTACAACTGACCATAAAAAGGCAGATTCCAAGCCACCAAACGCAAATAAATTCACCCAAATTAAAAACTCTGGCGGATTTAATGCAAATAACACAACCGCAATCCCAACAACCGTTGTGACAATAAAGCTCATTCGCTTAATTTCCGCATCAGGTGCGTTCGGCTTAATAAAGTTTAAATATACATCTTTTACAACTGTAGAACTTACTAAAATTAACAATGCATTAACCGTTGACATAATCGCCGCCATTGGAGCAGCTAGTACAATGCCTGCTACGATTGGTGGTAAAATTTCTAACGTTAATGTTGGCATAACTTTATCGCCAATTTCAATACCTGGCATCACAGCACGTCCGAATACGCCAATTAAATGCATACCAAACATGACAGTTGCGATACCAATTGTTCCAATTAAAATGGCACGGTGCATACCTTTAGCGTCTTTATAGCTCATCGCACGTACCGCAATTTGTGGTAAACCGATAACCCCGATACCAATTAAAATCCAAAACGTCGATACATATAGTGGCGTTAAATTACCGTCAACACCATACGGAGAAATAAAATTCGGGTCTTCTGCTACTAAATCTGCAAAAATTGCTGACACACCGCCACCTTCAATAACAACGGCTACAAGTAACACAATTGTGCCAATGACCATGACCGTGCCCTGTAGCGCATCTGTAAGTGCAACTGCCGCGAACCCGCCGATGATTACATATACTAATACAGCCACCGCAAAAATAATTAATGCACCGCGATAATTTAAGCCTGTTAATGACTCGATTAAACGCGCACCACCAACCCACTGTGCGGTCATCGCTGCAAATAAGAAAATAATAATAGCAACTGCTGATAATAAGACGATTGCATTAGATTGATAGCGTGCTTTTAAAAAGTCGATAAGCGTAATCGCTTCATACTTACGCGAAATAATCGCAAACTTTTTCCCTAAAATCATCAACACAAAATAGCCGGCCGGTAATTGTGCCATTGCAAGCAATACCCAACCTAAACCTGTATTATAGGCAACCCCAGGACCTCCAATAAAACTAGAGGCACTTCCATACGTCGCCATCATTGTCATCGCGAGCAAAAATCCGCCCATTTCGCGTCCACCTAAAAAGTAATCCGATAAAAACGAATCTGATTGGCGAACACGCATATTTGTCCAAATGCCGATACCGAAAATAATGACTAAAAATAATAATAACGGTAAAATTACTTGCCAGTGCATTCGTCGTCATCCTCCACTTCTAATGAAACTTCGGTGAAGAAAAATTTCATGACCATCCAAATGAGTGCGACCATAAAAATTGTGCCTGCAATACAACTATAAAAGAACCATGCTGGAAAACCGAACACATATGTATAGTCTGTCGGGTCACCCTGCCCTAATCCATACGCGAAACCATACCACATTGCAAAGTTAATAACGACTAAAACGATACCGATTAACGCTTCTCTGTGGGCGATTTTAAACCGTGGATCCATGATGTCACACCTTTCTGTTTCAAATTGTTTTCTTCATAGAAAGTAAATCTCCCTATTTCCAAATACTTATTGTACTTGATATTACCACTTTTGAAAATGCTTGAAAAATAAGTACATAATTATCAGAATATTAGATTTACATAAACCTGTCTAAAGTCGTATAATGAGGAAAATGATAGAAAGGGGAAATTGAATATGTGGCAACAATTACAATATATCCAATCTGTGAAGACAAGTATTTTTTTGACACCAGATATGTTATATGAGCAATTTACCGCTGCTTGCCATTCGATGCCCCATTACTTTTATTTACTGAGTGCTAAACAAAAAGAAGAAATTCATTTATTAAATGCGATTCGTGATATGTATATTGCGTTACAAAAAAACGAAGAAGCTGTTCTTGATCCAGATTTAAGCATGATTTATGTAATCCGTACAGCTTTTGTCACGGAAACGATTCATGTATCTCGTTTTAAAACATTACGCACACTTTGTCAACGACATGAGGAACTTACGCTGTTAATCGCCATTTTATTAACGTTAAAGATTTCCTTTTTATTGACAACGCTTTATGGGCGTGAACCGAACAGTAGACTCAATGAAAGTAAACGCTTTCTTGATCCATATAACACAACAGATATTTTATTTATTTATGACCAAGCGTATTTAAAACGACATGGCTACCCGAAGGAGCTTGCTAAATCACAGGCTGTCGTTGCTCAAGCGGTACGTAAAGCACTGTTCAGTCAACAAGACACGATTCAAAGCATCATGCAAAATATTACATCGCTTGCGCAAAACCATATTACTTTAGCAAAGTAGGTGAATGTATGCTGACATTCAAACAAAGTCCGAATTATCCGCAGTCATTAATACTACAAAATGAAGGTAAGTATGTAGAAGTCATGCATAACGCACAACAAAAGCTATTAAAAGCGAAGGCAAACATGCATATACGTGATTTACTCGATGCATACGTAGATTTATATGACTGTTATTTTACTGATTTATTAATCCAACCAGCGATTGAAATGTATGAAGCACATGCCGCATTATTAACTGCCAATTCTGATGCGCTTGATTATTTACAGCATTATCGGATGTCATATATCTACTATGATTCTGAGCAACAATATGATGAAGGAATTGAAGCAATGCAGAAGGCGATTTCGCTCGCCTTTGCATCTGGTCAGTATCATTTCACGGCGCTTTGTTACTGCTATACTGCTGCGCTCTATAGTCGTAAAAAGGCGTATGAACAAGCGATTCAACATGTTGAACTCGGCTTAACATTTATGTATTCGACTACAAAACCTTTACTCATACACCGCTTCCAATGTGAATTAATTGCACTGCAAATTTACATTTCAAGCGGTCGATTTGGCGAGGCCGCACAATTAATTGCACGATTTGACCAAATGGATAACTTACCAAAACATCATATGCTTTATATGCAATATTTATTTTTCCGGCTGCGCTATTATTATGAGCTGAACGACCCATTTGTAAAATCGTATCGTAAACATTTATTTGAAACGATTGAAACAGGACATGATTACACACAAGCCCTACAACTTATTCCGATGATTATGCAGAGTATCCAATCGAATAAAGCAGAGGTACACATTTGGCGGGAGTTTGAAAACTACCTTCGTGTTGTTGTGATACAGCAAGCTCCTCCTGTCCTAGCAACGTTTCAAAAAAAACATCAGCAACTATTACATGATGTACCACAAAAATTGCTCGATAAAACATCCTTTTTTGCACAGGCCAATACATTGTATGAACAAGAAAGTAAACCATTAACACTTTTGCTTGTGCATGTAACAGTACCTGAGAAAGCAAAACAAACGGCGAGCACATACGTACAATTTTATATTGTCCAACAAGCGATTGATATTTTGCTTACAACTTTTCCAAAGCAACCTTTACACTATGGACAAATCACCTATAATAAATTTGCGATTTTGTTCGATACCGATGAAACAGAACCTATCGTTAAGCCGGTACGTCAATTAAATAGCACGATTAATATTCCCGCATATAACGAACAGTATGATGTGCCATTCCACACAACATTTGTGTCAACATTAATGTCACGCACCTCGACATTTTTAGAACTGTATCATATTGCAGAAGCACGGCTCTATTATTCGCTATTCCAATAAATAAACAGACTTGGACAAAATAAAGTGTTAGGAGAAATGACGAAATTTCTCCTAACACTTTTCTGCTTTTGTCGCCGTACACTTTCGAGCAGGCTTTTCTGCGGTACGGAGGCAAACACGATGTTTGTCACATCTTCCTTGCCACATGACATGGCTTTTTCTGTCCAAAATCGATTTTCTATTTAAAACAAATAAAGCGGTACATGTAATGCCAGTGGCTCCGTTGTATACGCAAGTACGACTGTTGACGGACCACATGTGACATCCATTGGCAACGGCGCATTTGGCACTTCACCGAAAAAGCGCTGGCACTCTACCGCAATTCCTTTTGAACCTGTAGGCCAAATATGCGTAATTACACCACTTTGCCATAGCGCGTATAACTCCGCAAGCGGCGCAATTTCGTGTGGGTGTTGCAACACACTTTGTCCTACATGAGGCATGCCGATAATATAGCGATACGTGCCTTTTGTTCGCGCTGGCTGTTGTGTGCCAATCGCCGTTACGGTCAATGCAGATTGCTGCGTCGGCATATTCGTTTCGGTACTGACCGCTAACGGTGGCAATAGCTCTCCGATATCGTCAAATACACGCTGAATGCCGGCTAAATAGCCATCATATGCATCCGCACCAGCCCCGTTTCCCATTGTAATGTACTCAATTTGTCCATTTGCACATAATTGCTCTAGTACAATCACGCGCATCGTGAACGCGCTCACAATATCATATGGTGCTTGTACAGCGTCTAGCGGTTTTTCCCCAATCGCAACCGAATTATCTACAGTAATGACTAATCCACCACTAACGATGGCGTTTCTCATAGACGCACCTCATTACGCGTGAACACTTTTTGTAAAATAGGCAGTAACACCGCAACAAATACTAAGTTAATCGCAGTCGCTAACAATAATCCTGGTACACTCGCAAAGAAAAATGCCGGTGAAATAATAAAGTAAAATGGTAACGGCGATAAAATACCGTTGGCAATTAATGCCCATACCCATTTTAAAATATGCTTGCCTTTTTTATGTAAACTAGCAAATACCCACACAACGACAAACATTTCAATAGCAATTAGTGCATGTAAAGGTCCTAGTGGCATACCTGATGTTAATGCGGTTAATACATGTCCCATTCCGCCTGCAATGCCGGCAAAAGCGGCTGGTAAAAAGGCGGCACTAATAAAAGCTGGTGCGGCATCAAGTGCAGCTGTTGCACTAAATACTGGAATTTTAATCATTGCACCAATTGCACAAAGTGCCATAACCATAGCAGTTAATGTTAATAATTTTGTTTGCTTCATTAATTTATTCTCCTTTTATCGTTTGTGGAATGCCATACCAAACTTGTGTCACATTCGTTGCATGCTGAACAAGCATTTGATAAAGCCTCCCTGCACAATCTCGCTGAAATCGCTGTGTGGCATCTAACGGCACAACGCCACGCGAAATATCATTGCCAATAACAATGACGTCATACTTCGTGCACAAAGCTGTTAAAGCATTCATAATGCGGGTCGCCTCTGCCACTTCATCCTGCGCTTGCTGTATGCATTGTTCCACATGTCGAATGATGATTGTAGGCGTGTCACTTGTTGTTGGTATAAAACCGGTATGTACTGTATAATCGCCGCTTACTTGTGAAAGTGCGTAGGCAGTTTTGCCGTTATAGGCACCTCCGAATATGAAATGCATGGTCGTCCCTCCTGCCAATGTTCTAGCCGTTCCCATTCAAATTGGTACACCATTTGATGTGTCGCGGTCGCTTGTTGAAAATGTGTAGCAACACCACTTTTTACTTGCATAGCCCGAATAACACCACCATGAACAACAAATATATATGGCTGTGCTTTCGTAATAATGTCATCGAACGCATTATTTACCCGTGCCTCAAAATGCGAAAATGCTTCTCCTTGAGGTGGTGTAACCATATACGGATTGTCAATCCAAGCACGATACTGCGGGTCTTCTTGTAAATCATCATACGTTTTCATTTCGTATGCGCCAAAATCGATTTCACATAACCCTTCATGTGCGCGGTAGTCAGCATTTGGAAAGTACAGTGCCGCCGTTTCGATACAGCGCTGTCGCGTACTACCATAGACAATATGTGGCTTGTGTGAAATCGGTTCCCTCTCAATCGCCACAATTGGCTCATCTGTTTTCCCTACATACGCACGGCGTAAATTCCCTGCTGTTTTCTCATGGCGCATCATAGACACAATAACACGGCTAACCATAATAACACCTCCGATCCTGTAATATAAGCGCCAACTAAATCTCCTGACACGCCGCCAAAGTTTTTCAAACAAAAACGTTTATACAGTATCGTTATCACGAGAAATACGCTGATCATCGCAACGAAGATGAGTTCGTACAACGCGGTAGCAATGATTGTGATGCCGAAAATGACGCATGTCGTAATGGTCAGTACTCGTTTGTTGACGAGCGTGCGGAAAAATGCCGCAATGCCCGTCTCTTTCGCGAGTGGTATATAGGCAAAGCAATATACGGCTCCGATACGTGCAAGTACAGGCACAACAACTAACATCATATAGTGATTCGCTAACACTAGCTCATAAATAATCGCAAACTGTGCGAGTACAAGCGCGACTAAGCTCATCGCCCCAAAAGCACCAACACGTGGATCATCTAATATTTCAACACGTCGGGCAACATCACGATAAGAGAAAAATGCGTCGCTCATATCGACCCAGCCGTCTATATGCAAGCCACCTGTATAAAAAGCATGGAGCAATATAAAGAAAATCGCCACAAATACCGGACTAAATGTTGTATGTCCCATCGCTACGATATAGAGCGCATCTAAAATACCAATAAATAAACCGATGATTGGTAATAAGCTATACATAGCTGTCGCATTATGCACATGTAAATCGATTTGCTTTTGAATCGGTAGCACTGTAAAAAACTGTAGCGCTAACAAAAATCCTTGCATGTCGGCGCTCCTTTCCATTGATGAATATGTCCAAAAGTACAAGCATACGCCGCATCACTTTCTTGCACGAGCCATTGATGAAGTTTCCCTAAAATTTGTCGATATTGTTCCGTTTCAGCATATTTAGAAGGCACTTCATGCAAAAGCTCATTTGAAACAATAATCAACGTTTCTTTTTTATGTAGGCAAAGCTTTTTAAACTGTTCAATATAATCATGCCATGTTGTTGGATATTTATATAAAATATTGCTCACCCATGTCGTCACACATTCCAATAAAATGATGCCGTCCACATCATATAACGGCTGTAAATGATACGGCACTTCGATTGTTTGCCATTGATGCGTTGCACGATCATACTGATGCCGCTGTATACGTTGCTGCATCTCTTCATCAAACGCCACGGCCGTTGCCGCATAAATTAATGGCTGCTGGTAGCGCTCTGCTAACGACTGCGCACATGTTTCTGCAAAAGCACTTTTGCCGCTACGTACACCTCCGCTAATAAAAATCACATCATCCCTCCTTTATCCTTGTAAATTTTATCACACTTTCTAGCATTTGTTGGGACAACTCACGTGACAAATGAATAAGCTGCATAAAATTCAGTATTTTCCAAATTTCATGCAGCTTATTAGTCATATATGAAGTTGTGTCGTGCATTCATGCGCGGTGTACGTCCTCCGTAATCAATGATTTATGGTCGTTGTTGAAACTTTCGCTCGGACACTCGCCCATGTTGTAAATGTGCATGTGAAACTTTCACATAAGAGCGCTTTTCTGGATGTAAAATAAATAATAAAAACGCGGTAATACCAATCAGTACAACAAATGCAATTATCGCATACATACTAAACAACATGCTTGCCACCCCCTTTTTCTAGTCGATATTTTAGCCTGTTATGATACAGTTGCTAAAGTATATATATACCCATCCATATATTTTATAAACAAAAGCACATTTTCCATATACTTTACGTAATTTTTGCCAATAAAAAAGAGCATGTCCTAGAATAACTCTCGGACATGCCCGTTATAAAATATTATGATAGTGTGCCGTGTGCTCATAAATTGCATCGCGGCGTGTACGTTGTAATTGTTGCTGGCAAATACGCTCAAGTGTTGCAACTGTATAGTAATTGCCACTTTCCCAATCGCTATATAATGGCTCTCCTAATGTCACCCAAATTTCGCCTCTCTTTGCATCACGTTGTGTGTAATACAATGTAACCGGCACAATCGGTATATCTCGACATAATCGCGTTAATACTTCAATTGATGGTACAAGTTGAACTGGGCGTTCTTGGTGCATTAATTGCGTCGTTGGAAACAGGGCGACTGAATGTCCTTCTGTCAGTAATAAATCTGCATATTGATACGCATGTAGCGCCTCATCCACGTCGGTTAAATTTGCGCGATACACATCGCTTTCCGTTAAAATCGATGCATCATGAAGACATGTTTCATCGACTAACAGATGAAGTGCAGGCAAACAATGCTGCTTTTGCAACATCAGTAACACAGCCGCATCCCAATAATTTGTATGATGCACAAGAAAAATTGCCTCGCTTGGCATATAACTAGAACGCACATACAATTTCTCAAATTGCTGTGTTAGTGCCTGCCTTTTTTTCAGTCGAAATACCGGCCATTTATGATTGTTTTTCTCGCCCATATGTACTCCCCTTTCCAACAAGCACCATCACGATTAGCAATAACGTACTCATTATAACTTCTTGAAATAAACTATGTAACAATGCCCAAAATACAAACATGCCCCATAACGCATAATAGACAAATTGTAATTTTAGCGTCCATTTATGAACATTCGCAAACCCTGCATATTGTAAAAACACCTGTATACATAATACCCCAATTAACACCGCACTAACATAAATAAGCCATGTGCTCATCTGCAGCTGTTGCGCCCAAAATTGTAACGTGACCCCAACTGGCTGGACGATAATAACGAGTACAATCGTTAAACACGTTGCCATAACCGGTTTTATAAACGTTGGTAGCTGCCAAAGCTGAACGACTGCATGTGTCGCTGCTATCGTTAGTAGCACCATTCCGATAAACATGACCGGAACACCTTCTACAACGAATGTCCATTTCTCAGAAAACGTAAAGCTGCCAATATAGCCATTTAACGTAATGAATATGTAGAACATCATATAACTTATCCCTGCAATTGCTGCTGTGACGACACAACCAATAACACTACCGAATGTTTTTTGCATATAGCGTAGTGCCAAAAGTGCTGCTACACTGAAGAACACATCATATGCCCATGTCACACGCGCCGGTAACAAATGAAAAGCAACAACAACAAGACCGATTAAATACCAAATGAAAAAGAAACGATACAGCCATTCTTCCATAAGCTTTAGCATAAAACAAACAACCTCTTTTCTATGATCTCTCTAAAAGGTAGAACGCTCATTTCTAAACAAATGATTGCGTAAGAAAGTGCCCTGACATCATATGCAGGACACCTTATGATTGCTTAATGTAAATGTGCTGGTGGCTCATCTTCAATCGATGTAATCGGCACCGAGACAAGCTTTAACATTTGGTGTTGAATTTCTGCAGTTGTATACTCTTTTTGAAAACCACGCTTCGCTTCAAATATCAGTAACATAAGCTCTTCACCTTTTAAAAAACGTGAAAACTGCGAAACGTACTGCTCCACAAATGAAAAGATTTGCCCATGTAAGCCATCGCTATCTTCACTGCTGCAACGCACAAGCATATTATCACCGTCTCGCATAAAACAAATAAGCGGCACATCACTATTCATAATCGTATAAATCGTACGCTCCTGTTGCTGATTGTCTTGTTGTAGCTGTTCTTCCATATACGGCATAATGCCTGTAAACGCATAGTAAAAGTACGCGACATCTAAAATCGCCTCTAGCAAATATTCCGCATATTCTAAATCGACCTCTAAACGAAATTGAAAGCTTAGCCCGACATAATTCGCCAGTTTTTTCGTGAGTGCTTCTAATGCAACTAAATCGATGTTGTCCGAAAATTTTTCTGTAACTGTTAGCGGCTCGTAGCGGGATGTTTTAAACTGATGTGTTCCTTTCACAATCAAATAGCTTTGAAAAAGTACGCTCACTTCCGTTTCCCACGTACCTTCCTCTGCACCCGGACCAATAATCGTTTCAAATACTTCTAACTCATCAATCTTCACAATTGGAAATTGCATAACCCTCACTTCCTTTCGTCGATTTGTATTGTCGTTACAATCGAAATCGCTGCCTAGCTTTATCGTAACATATTCACTAATTCCTATCGACTTTGCGCCTTAGTTGCCGAAAAATTCCATATCTAAAACGCCTCGGCGATAAAACTCTTGTTGAATCGCACTTCCTGCTTCGGTTAATAGCGCCACAAGACGTTGTTGGTGCACCTCAACACTTTCCTCTTGTTTATACCATAGTTCGGCTGGCTCTACCGCATGTAAAGGACCTACACTCACTAGCTCTGTTTTCACCGTTTGTACACCATGTAGGCGACAAAGCTTCGCGAAATTACGTAAATTCATACGCGTTAGTACGACTTGCCCTTTCATCGCATTGGCAATTTTACGTAAAAATGCACCTAATTCTTCATCGCGCTGCACCGTATATACATTCTCAATATACGTTTCACCGTCTTTTTTCGTCTTTTCGACTTCATTTACTGTAAACGTCAGCTCTTTCACCATGCTTTCAACATTGGAAATCACGACACCCTCTTTATGCAAATGCCCTTCAACAAATGTCACTTCCGCATAAAAATGTGTTTCTTGTTTGATATACACTGTAAATACCCCAACAAAACGTTGTGTACGCTGACTATCAATTATTTTCTCGCCATTGCTGGCAACAAAAATTTTCATCAACGATTCGGCATCTGCTAACGCACGGTGCGCCAGACTTGCTTGTTGCTCATGTGTTTCTAATAATTTCGCTAAACTTGGCTGGTCTCGCATATTTTCAGCAATCATATACTTTTGCTGATAGTCAATAAGCGGATAAATGCATGCTGGGTCAATATTATTATCTGCACATTCATCTTCTAACATTTTGCGATCTAAATTCCCGTACGTCACTAGATGATAGTCTTTGCCACACCATGCAAAGAAACGCTGTAAACCATGAATAATCAACGGTGCTTCTTGTACTTCTTCAGATGTAATTCCTGTAAGTGCCTCAATTCCATAACTTAATCGTTTAAAATAGTACGGCTTTACAAGTTGCGTAAACTTTTCTGTCGTGCCATCTGGTCGTAGCTTGACCGCACCAATTTCAATAATATGATGCCTACCACGCAAACTCGTTGCCTCAAGGTCAACGAAAATATATGTATTCCTCATTTGCCGCACCTGCTTTTTTGTCATTTCCTCTTATTATAAAACAAATAAAAGAGCGGTGCTACCTTCATAGACGACAAAAGCCATTTCCCTGTTCAAAAACAGTGTGAAATGGCTTACTCCCAATAATGCGCCAAACTTCGACGAATTTGTTCATGGTATTGTTTAAAATAAGGATTTTTCTGATACAGTTGTAAAAACTGCTGAATGCTCGTGCGGTCAAAACAATATGTAAAACGTGATATATAAAAATCATTTAACGTACAAAGACGTTTAAACACAAGCGAGAATAAGGGAGACGGTGTTTGCTCTGCTTCTAAACAGGCCGCTAGTAAACTTGGCATAAAGAACATAAACGCTCTTGGTGACAATTCCTCATACGCTGAAGATAATAACACTTCTGTTGGACATTCTAAGTTCGTACGATACGTAAGCAATGTCGTTAAATGCTCATACTGTTCACTTTGCTCTGCAACAATTGTCGTCGGCAACATCGAAATTTTCTTCTCACTTTGTTGTAGCTGCTCTTGTAACTGGTCTCGTTCACGTAACCATTCTAGCCCGTTCGTTAAACCGACCAATTTTGCTTGCGCTGTTTGTGGCTGTTGTCGTAACACTTCAGCAATTTGTTTACGCTGCGCGCGGTTATATGTTGAAAGCTTTGTAAATTGCACAGGAAATGGAGAGTCTTTAGGCTTTTCCAATAGTTTCATTAATACGTGCTCAAGCTGTCTCGCTTCTATCATTGTACTTCACCTCGATTATCATTATTTTCATTCTCGCACAAACATCTGCAAACGTGACGACCTATTTCACAAATGAATCATTAGATATAAAAATAACTATCTCTACACATCGAAAGTTACATACCATAAACTTACATATACGCCATTTAGACTTTCTATCTAGTGCGTTTATTCACCCTAAATATGGATATGGACGTATCCATTTGTTTTTTATACCGTTTTTTGACATAACTTAGTAAGCCCGTAATCAAATAACGCATATATTCAGGCAGGCACCT
>NZ_MASJ01000015.1 GCF_001700315.1 Caryophanon tenue
TTTAAGTGATGATGGCAAAGAGGTCACACCTGTTCCCATACCGAACACAGTAGTTAAGCTCTTTATCGCCGATGGTATTTGGGGGTTTCCCCCTGTGAGAGTAGGACGTCGCTTCGCACGCATAAACCGATGAACTTTATGTTCATCGGTTTTTTTATTATTAGCAAATCGTTGTGATATGAAAATTTTGCACCAGTGAAAGAACAGACAGAAACTGCAGCATATATCTATTATTCTAAACGAGATGTAGCGTAGATGAATGTTAGCACTATATCGCATCGCACACTATTTAAAATAGTAGAAAGCTAAATAAGATGTAGCAGTTATCGTTCGAACATTTATCTCTATTAACACATTATAAAAATACGATATGCGATAAATTTTACTAAATTACCGACAGTGCATCTTTCGTAAAAGCTTGTATATAGTGCAGCAAGTGTATTTTATAGGACAGTTAAGTATTGACGCTTGAGTCGAAACGGGATAGCGCTGTAGAAGGCAATAAGAGGCCATATAATAGCGGTAAAATACATATGATATAATGTAACGCTTTTAGCCGAAAATGTTGTAAATCAAGATCGCTTTAGAAGTGATATTTAATGAAAGTGAATGTAAGTTAGAGATAATAAAGTTTAATTCGAGTGGCATCAAACGATAGACTCGTTAAAATACGTCTATATTAAATAATTAGAAAAATTATTATTTTTAAAAAATAATATTGAAAAAAATAAAAAACATAGTATACTAAAGAATGTAAACAAGTTATATACATATTTTTGTTGTTCCGAAGTAGCTCAGTGGTAGAGCATCCGGCTGTTAACCGGCAGGTCGTAGGTTCGAGTCCTACCTTCGGAGCCATTTTTTTATGCACAAAAAAATTTTAAAAAAACGTATAAAAAGTATTGCAAGTATAATAAAAGAATGATATGATAATTCTTGTCTTGTTAAGACATACCAACGATGGCCCGTTGGTCAAGTGGTTAAGACACCGCCCTTTCACGGCGGTAACACGGGTTCGAATCCCGTACGGGTCACCATTATTATTTTAATACGTAAATAACATATTCCCATGGAGGATTAGCTCAGCTGGGAGAGCACCTGCCTTACAAGCAGGGGGTCGGCGGTTCGAGCCCGTCATCCTCCACCATTTTTTGTTATTTACGGAGGGGTAGCGAAGTGGCTAAACGCGGCGGACTGTAAATCCGCTCCTTAGGGTTCGGCGGTTCGAATCCGTCCCCCTCCACCATTTTTTTTATTTATACAGCTTTTGGGGTATAGCCAAGCGGTAAGGCAGCGGATTTTGATTCCGTCACGCCCAGGTTCGAATCCTGGTACCCCAGCCATTTTCACTTTTATTATGTGCCATTAGCTCAGTTGGTAGAGCATCTGACTTTTAATCAGAGGGTCGAAGGTTCGAGTCCTTCATGGCACATCATCCAAGAAAGCGATTGACTTATGTCAGTCGCTTTTTTGTTTTTTCTATATAAAAATGTGAATCTTTCTAAAATGAAGAAACGTATATGTATAATAGATAAGAAGATTTATATGTAAAAAGGAGGAGCAACAATGAATATTTTAACGAATGTATGGCTTCACCCAAAACAAACAGTTCGTCATATGATTGAACATAATCTATTAAAAGTCGCAATGGTACTTGTGCTGTTAGCTGGATTTTTAGGAACGTTTGTGCCAATAGCGGAAGTAGATGCGGACGGGAATTTAATTCCAAGTACGATGTCGTTTGTAGAGCTATTAATGACGGGTGCGTTATCGAGTGTAATTGCATTTTTATTTATGTTTATTAGTGTAGGGATTGTTTTTTTAGTCGGAAAATTATTTAAAGGACAAGGTTCATACTGGGACATTTACCAAGCGACATCACTTGGCATGATTCCAACGATGGTCATGGGTGTAATTGGATTTGTTTGGGCGGCATTTGATTTACAAGCTTTTTCAATGGTCGATTTCTCAAGCCCTATGACAATTGCCTTTTTTGCGATTAGTGCGGTGTTAGGAATTTGGTCGTTAGTCATTAATGTTGCAGCATTAGCAGAGGCAAATCACTATTCAAACTGGCGCGCGTTCTTTACATTAATTTTACCAGCATTGCTAATTGTTTTAGTTGTAGTTGTACTTGTTTTAGTTGTATTTGCAGCATTTCTTGGATAAAAGGTTTTTCTTTTCGTTTTGTGGGAACATATAGTGTATACAAATCTGAAGGAGGCATATTATTTATGAGTTTATCTGATGATTTAAAAAGCACTGTGAACAAAGTTAAAGGTGAAATTAAAGAGCAGGTTGGTAACGCGACTGGTGACCGCTCAACTGAAATGGACGGCAAGAAGGACAAGTTAAAAGGTCAAGTCCAAGAAACAATTGGGGACATTAAAGATAAGTTCTCAAATAAAGATGAACATCGTTAAAGGTTTTATAGAGGATGACGAGAGCGTATTTGTCTCGCATCCTTTCTTTTTGTCTATACATATTTGAAAATTAAGAAAAACATAAGAAAAAATTAAAATGAAATTTGTTATAATTAATCATAAAAAACGAAACTTCTCCGGCACTTATCCGTAAACTAAGATAGAGAAGCTGCAAGAGGTGGAGAGGAAGTCGCGATGGATGCGTTGATAAATAAACGAATAAAACAAGTGCTGAAGGGCGATCAAAGCGCCTTTTCCGATATTGTAAGCCACTATCAGCATTCTCTATATCAAGTATGTTATCGTATGCTTGGCAATAGACAAGAAGCAGAGGATATAGCACAAGAAGCGTTTGTAAGGGCTTATATGAACTTACATACGTTTGACCAAAAGCGAAAATTTTCAACATGGCTTTATCGAATTGCGACAAACTTATGTATTGACCGTTTGCGTAAAAAGAAGCCAGATTATTACTTAGACGCGGAAGTTGCAGGGACGGAAGGGTTGAATATGTATTCGCAAATTGCCGCGGACGAGCCGTTACCCGAAGCAGAGCTCGAAAAGATGGAATTGCAGGAACGTATTCAATATGAAATTAGCCGTTTACCTGAAAAATACCGCGTTGTTGTTGTGTTAAAATATATTGAAGAATTATCGCTACAGGAGATTAGTGAAGTTTTAGACATGCCTTTAGGGACAGTTAAAACGAGGTTACATCGAGGCCGAGAAGCGTTACGAAAACAGCTAAATTCTTTATAGGAGGGGGGCAACAGCATCATGAATAAATGCCCACAATATATTGTTGATTATATGCATGAATATTTGGACGGGGATATTCAACGCGAGCAAGAATTAGAACTAAAAAATCACCTGCAATCGTGTACGGACTGCCAGCAACATATGCATGAATTAAGTGATTCGATTGCCTTTATAAAAAGCGCAACGCATATTTCAGCACCTCCGAACTTGGAAATAGGGGTTATGGCACGTTTACCGAAACCAAAGCAACACGTAGGCATTCAAAAATGGTTACGTCGTCATCCATTTATCGTAGCTGCTGCGACGTTTATCATTTTAATGAGTGGTTCACTACTAACGGGCTATAATGATGACCAACAGTTTTCGGTTACAAAGCAACCTAATTTAGTAGTAGATGGACAAACCGTGATTGTGCCGGAGGGTGAAACTGTAACGGGTGATATCGTTGTGCGCAATGGGGATATTCGTGTAGAAGGCGAAGTAGATGGCAATATTACGGTTATTAACGGCGAATATATGGCATCTACCTCTGTTGTTACGGGTCAAGTCGAAGAAATCGACAAAGCGTTTGAATGGCTATGGTATGAAATTAAGTCCGCATTTAAAGATTTGGAGAAAATGTTTGAAAGTGACGAAACTAAATAATGTACCATAACGTCAAGTAAGGGGATGTTTGAGATGGGTTTTCTCAAACATCCCTTTTGCGCCCCTTTGGAAATAAATGGTGTAGAGTGGAAGAGATGTATGACAACATTTTATGGTATACTATTGTATGTATTCGGATAAAAGTGGGGGATGGCCACGTGGAACTATTAAAGCAACTAACAGATATAACAGCTGTTGAGGTGCTCATCAATATGGCGGACGTTCTCATCGTTTGGTATGTGATTTATATGATATTAAAACTCATCCATGGGACGAAGGCTGTACAGCTGTTAAAAGGTATTTTCATTATTATTATTGCTCGTATTATTACAGTTTATTTAGAGCTGAATACGATAGGTTGGTTATTAAAACAAGTTATTGATTACGGGTTTTTAGCTATTATTATTATTTTTCAACCGGAAATTCGTCGCGCACTTGAGCAAATTGGGCGAGGTAAGTTTTTCCAACGTACAAGTGGTCAAGAGGAAGAAGAGCGTACACGTTTATTAGAGGCGATGAAAAAATCAGTCAGTTATATGGCCAAGCGTCGCATCGGAGCGTTAATTTCGATTGAACGTGAAACAGGTTTAAATGAGTATATTGAAACCGGCATCCCGATGAACGCACATATTTCATCGGAGCTATTAATTAATATTTTTATTCCTAATACACCGTTACATGACGGAGCTGTTATTATTCAAGAAGGCAAAATCGCAGCTGCAGCTGGTTATTTACCGCTGTCAGAAAGTGCTTTTATTTCCAAAGAGCTTGGTACACGACATCGTGCAGCATTAGGCTTAAGTGAAGTAACGGATGCGATTACGATTATTGTATCTGAAGAAACCGGCGCTATCAGTATTGCGGATGCAGGGAATTTATATCGTAATTTAACAATTGAAGAATTTGAAACACAGCTTCGTAAACTATGGTTTGGCGCATCTGTAACCGCTGAATCAGCATCGAAGTGGTCACTGAGGGGGAAACGAAATGGACAGTAAATGGACATTGCGTCTGACAGCACTCGGACTAGCATTTTTACTTTTCTTCACAGTTCGGTCAGAGGAAACCCCGTCACAAAATGGCTCAGTCGCAAGTCAAGATACGATTGAAATTATTCGTGATGTGCCGGTTGAAGTGTTTTATGATGACGCGAATTTAATCGTTTCAGGTTTGCCTGAAACGGTAGATGTCACGATTCAAGGGTCTTCTACAGATGTGACACAAGCACGTCTATTTAAAGATTTTACGATTTTTGCAGATTTGAAATCATTAGAGATTGGTCAGCATCAAGTAGCGATTCAGCATGAAAATTTATCACCGAATTTAACGGTGACAATTGAGCCTGCTTTAGTCGAAGTGACCATTGATGAAAAGGTGACGAAAGAATTTACGCTAGAGCCAGAAATTAATACACGACTTATCGGTGAGAACTATGCGTTAAAGAGCTTGTCTGTCGCACCGACAAAAGTGATGGTGACTGGAGCGAAACAAACCGTCGAAAATATTAGTTATGTCAAAGCAACAGCATCACCAGAAGAAGTCGTAACGGCGAATTTCACACAAAATGTGAATGTAAAAGTGCTAGACCGTGACTTAAATCGTTTAAATGTTACAACATCACCTGACGCAGTAGCTGTTACTGTGGAAGTAGAGGCATACTCAAAAGAAGTGCCATTAACATTGCTTGAAAAAGGAGAGCTAGATGAAAGTCTAGTTATTGATGATATTGCGATTAAGCCTGAAAAAGCAACGCTATACGGCACGAAATCCTTTATTGATGCGCTAGCGGAATATGCGGTGGAATTTGATTTAAGTGATATTACAAAGTCAGGGGAATTTGAAGTTGATATTCCGCTGAAAGAGGGCGTGTCATCCACATCACCACAAAATGTGACGGTGACAGTCGATGTTTCGAAAAAAGCAGTCGAAGAGCAATAATTAAAAATGCCGCTTTTAGATTCCCGAAAAAGGGTGTATGATAAAGGCGGCTTGTTTTTTGGAAAAGTAAATGAAGAATCTACATAGAGTTTTACATTTAAAGGAGAGAAATAAACATGGGTAAATATTTTGGAACTGATGGTGTTCGTGGTGTAGCAAACAGCGAGTTAACACCAGAGCTTGCATTCAAATTAGGACGTTGTGGCGGTTATGTATTAACGCAACACGCAGAAAACCGTGCGAAAGTGTTAGTTGGTTTAGATACACGTGTATCAGGTTCAATGCTTGAGAGCGCATTAGTAGCAGGTCTTTTATCAATCGGTGTAGAGGTTATGCGTTTAGGCGTAATTAGTACGCCAGGTGTTGCATATCTTTCTCGCATTATGAATGCAGACGCAGGCGTTATGATTTCTGCATCACACAACCCGGTACAAGATAACGGCATTAAGTTCTTCGGTCCAGACGGATTCAAATTAACGGACGCACAAGAAGCGGAAATTGAAGCATTATTAGATGCGGAAGATACGTTACCACGCCCAGTAGGTACGGACTTAAGTACAGTAACAGACTACTTCGAAGGTGGTCAAAAATACATCTCTTACTTAAAAGGGACGGTTGATGAAGATTTCACAGGCTTACATGTAGCATTAGACTGTGCACACGGAGCGACTTCACCACTTGCAACACATTTATTCGCTGATTTAGAAGCGGATATTTCAACAATGGGTGCTTCACCAGACGGCTATAACATTAACGCAGGCGTTGGTTCGACACATCCAGAAGCATTAGCAGCATTCGTAACAGAGCGCGGCGCTGATGTTGGTTTAGCATTTGATGGCGACGGCGACCGTGTGATTGCGGTAGACGAAAACGGTCAAATTGTAGATGGCGACCAAATTATGTACATCGTTGGTAAGTACTTAAACGAAAAAGGGCGTTTAAAGAAATCAACAGTTGTTTCAACAGTGATGAGTAATATGGGCTTCTACAAAGCTTTAGGTGAAAACGGCATGGAGTCTGTACAAACAGCTGTAGGTGACCGTTACGTAGTAGAAGAAATGCGCAAAAACGATTATAACTTCGGTGGAGAGCAATCAGGTCACATCGTATTTTTAGATTACAATACAACAGGTGATGGCCTATTAACAGGTTTACAACTTGTGAACATCATGAAAGTAACAGGTAAGAAATTATCTGAACTAGCAGCAGAAATGACAATCTTCCCACAAGAGCTAGTGAACGTGCGTGTAACAGATAAACATGCCGTTACACAAAACGAGCAAATCGCTGCTGTCATTGCACAAGTAGAAGCGGAAATGAACGGTGAAGGTCGCGTATTAGTACGTCCTTCAGGTACAGAGCCACTTGTACGTGTAATGGTTGAAGCGTCAACAGAAGCAGCATGTAAAGAGTATGTAAACCGCATTGCAGACGAAGTACGTATGCATATGGGTTTAGCTGAATAATCAATTTGGACTGTTACCACATACGGTAACAGTCCTTTTTTATGCGCGCATAGGGGAGATGAAGCATACATTAATTCGTTTGTACCGACTTTCACAGAATAGGTTTTAGTTAACGAATGGACGGTAATAGTATTAAGAATCCACTGAAAAGGAGTGTTTTACTTTGGTAAAAGTAGCAACTGTATTAGCAAAGGATTTTGAGGATAGCGAGTTCACAAGCCCGAAAGAAGCGTTAGAAGCAGCAGGGCATGAAGTCGTAACAATCGGCTTTAAAGCAGGCGAAGTTGTAACAGGTAAAACAGAAGGCACAGACGTAACAATTGATTACGGTATTGACGATGTGAAACCGGAAGACTTTGATGCATTATTAATTCCAGGAGGCTATTCACCAGATATTTTGCGCGGAGATGACCGTTTTGTCGCTTTCGCAAAACATTATATGGATGATATGAAGCCAGTATTTACGATTTGTCACGGACCACAGCTTTTAATCAATACGGAAACATTAAGCGGTCGTGATATTACAGGTGTAAAACCAATCGTCATTGATTTAAAGAACGCAGGAGCAAAATTCCATGATGTGGAAGTGTTTGTGTGTCAAAATCAGCTTGTATCAAGCCGTACGCCGGATGATTTACCAGCGTTTAATCGTGAAATTGTAAAATTATTAGAGCAACATGCATAATATAGGGGGGGCGCTTCTCTGTAAGCGACCTCGTTCTTTTTTATAGTAATTTTATGGTAAAAGATAGCGGGTGAATGGCGTTGTATCAGGGATTTACACCATTTTTCACGAAAGTCAACGAAGCATCTTTTTATGCACATAACGCAGCAATGTAAGTGTTTACATAGCTTTTTTTGACAAGTTTATTTGACGCGACCCGTAATATTATGTATGATGTAGATGTTTGTTGCTAAAAGATGTAAGATGTCTTTTACTGACAAAGTACAAGGAGGATAGAGACAAAAAATCGGAAAACAGTTATAGCGCCAGAGCTAAGGAAATCGGACGACACATAAACCTTAGCTGACGAGGTGGAGGAGTATCGAAATATTCGGCGGATGCCTCCCGACTAAGCCAAGTCGCAAAAAGTCTCATGCAAATCGTGCAAGCAATTGTGCGGACAAACATGTTACGACGGCACAAATTAAAAATAAAATGTGACACCTCGACTTTTTACGGTTAAAAAGGCGTTTCTTTCGTGATGCTAGAAACAGAGCGGTCACCACTTTGGAGGATTTTAATTATGTGTGGAATTGTAGGATATATTGGTGAATTGGATGCAAAAGAAATTTTATTAAAAGGTCTTGAGAAGTTAGAGTACCGCGGTTACGATTCGGCAGGTATCGCAGTACGTAACGACGAAGGCATTACAGTATTTAAAGAAAAAGGACGTATTGCAGATTTACGTTCAGCAGTAGATAACGAGGTAAAAGCGCCAGTAGGGATTGGACATACACGTTGGGCAACACACGGTGTACCAAACCGTTTAAACGCACATCCACATCAAAGTGCATCAGGACGTTTCACGTTAGTGCATAACGGGGTTATCGAAAACTATCACTTATTACAAAAAGCGTATTTAAAAGGGATTCAAGTCGCTTCAGATACAGATACAGAAATCATCGTGCAGTTAGTTGATTTATTCGTATCAGAGGGCTTAACGACAGAAGAGGCATTCCGTAAAACACTTAGCTTATTACATGGTTCTTACGCATTAGCTTTACTCGATAGCGAAGCGGCAGACATCATTTATGTGGCGAAAAACAAATCACCATTACTTGTTGGGGTAGCGGACGACTTTAACGTTATCGCTTCTGACGCAATGGCGATGCTACAAGTGACGAACCAATTTGTTGAGCTACATGATAAAGAGGTTGTACTTGTGCGCAAAAACGGCGTAACGATCACGAACCTTGAAGGTACAGTAATTGAGCGTGCACCTTACACAGCAGAGCTTGATGCAAGTGATATTGAAAAGGGCACATACCCACACTATATGTTAAAAGAAATGGATGAGCAGCCAGCAGTAATGCGTAAAATCATCCAAGCATATGCAAATGAAGCGGGCGAACTAGAGATTGAAGCGGATATTTTAGAAGCGCTTCAACAAGCAGACCGTTTATATATTATCGCAGCAGGTACGAGCTACCATGCTGGTTTAGTCGGCAAACAATACTTCGAAAAGATTGCACAAATTCCAGTAGAAGTTCACATTTCTTCAGAGTTCGGCTACAATATGCCATTATTATCGGAGAAGCCATTATTTATCTTTATTTCACAATCAGGTGAAACTGCTGACAGTCGCCAAGTATTAGTGAAAATTAAAGAAATGGGCCATAAAGCATTAACAGTAACGAACGTAGCAGGTTCTACACTTTCTCGTGAATCAGACTACACATTATTATTACATGCAGGTCCAGAAATTGCCGTTGCTTCAACAAAAGCTTATGTGGCACAAATTGCTGTACTAGCAGTTGCGGCATACGTAACAGCACAGGCAAAAGGCATCGCTGTTGACTTCGACTTAAAGCAGGAGCTAGCAATCGTTGCCAACAATATTCAAGCTGTAATTGAACGCAAAGCAGACCTTGAGCAAATTGCTGAGGACTTCTTAAAAATCGCACGTAACGCATTCTTTATCGGTCGTAATGTTGACTTCTACGTATCACTAGAAGGTGCATTAAAGCTAAAAGAAATTTCATACATTCAAGCGGAAGGTTTTGCAGGTGGAGAATTAAAACACGGCACAATCGCACTAATTGAAGAAGGTACACCAGTGTTTGCACTTGTTTCACAAAAAGACGTAGCCTTAAATATTCGCGGTAATGTGAAAGAAGTAACAGCACGTGGCGCAAATGCATGTATCATCTCAATGGAGGGCATGGCTGAGGACGATGACACATTCATCTTACCAGCAACACACCCATTATTAACACCGCTTGTAACAGTTGTACCGTTACAATTAATTAGCTACTACGCTGCATTACACCGCCGCTGTGACGTGGACAAACCACGTAACTTAGCGAAATCGGTGACGGTGGAGTAGGGAGAATATAAATAAGAGGGATGCACCAAAAGTTATCGTAAACTTTTGGTGCATCCCTTTTCAAATTTATTATACCGTTTTATTCGGGAATAAATCGATATTGTTCAGCTTGCTTCAATGTTTGAGTGCCTGAGTAATTTCTTAATTGTTCATCTACATATAAAACATATTCTGTAGATAATCTATAATCATCAACAGGTGTTATCATGAGCTGACGACGATCTTCTGATGCAGTAATGTTAGTCGCTATCGTATTGCCGTCTTCATCTACAAGGTAAGGGAGATTTTCTGTAAGTGACGCTTGCACAGCATCAGAGAATGTCACTGTCAGTGATGATGACTCGCTCAAGGATTTATAATGCTTTGGTAACTTTTCAAACTCACCTGTTAATTTATTAGGGTTTACGATGTTTGTATCAACGAAAAAACTTTGCGTATTGGCTCGAGAAGGTACACGAGCTAATTTTATGCTATCTCTAGGTATATAAATAGTCGCTTGACCGGATATATTGAGTAAAGGTTCAATTACTAATTTATTTTGCTGAATGGATATAGTTGAGTCAATTGTGTTACCATGTTCATCTTGGAGCGTAATGGATTCTAAGTTAGATTGCTCAGATAATGCTTGATTGAATGTAAGTATAATCGGTTCTTTTGATTGTAATTCATTTGCATGGTCTACGACTTCTAATGGTAAATAATCACTGCTATATTTAATCTTCTCTTGTGTCTCTTTTTTGTGACCAAATGCCGTTTCATATACAATCTTGTAACGGATAAAATCAATCGGCTCTACAGATTCCATTTTTAGCATCCAGTAATTATTATTTTTCTCTAAATCTATTTCTTGTTCTGTACCATTATCAATAGTATAAATTAATTTTGCATTATTAACTGGATATTTAGAGTTATAAAATGCGAATTTGAAAAAGGTTTCATAATTACCAATATGTATTTGAGATTCATATTCATTGATAATCGGATTCTCAAAAAGTATTTCATGATTTATTGTATCAATATGTTTGTCACCAACAAAAATCTCGCTATTAAATAGTAACATACCAGGTTCTAGATAATTGAATATGAGCTCAAATTCACCAGTTCTAGGATTATAGTAACGAGGTAAGGTTTTCGTTGTGGAAGAAGCGGATTTATAGGAAAATTGAGTTAGGAATGTAATTTCATCAGGATCGATTGCTTCAAATTTATCTTTTAATATTCCATTCACTTTTAATTGAGCATCATCTTGTGTAATCGTGACATCACTTAACTTTGGTGTCAATTCATTGTAAGCTAAAATATATTGACCAGCTAAACTTGTTTCAATTGTCACACTGTTTTCTTGTAAATTAACTTGGGCATTTGGAACTTTAACATAAATAACTTTTTCTTCGTCCCAACGGTAAATTGCTAAATTTTCTTCAGCATTTGTTAATCCGGCCCCAGTCAATGCCTCATCGGTATAGTTAATTGTCAGTGGAACAGTCGTATCACCTAAATTAGAAATTGTTTGGTTATGTTCATCTGTAAATGTTAGGAAAAAAACATCACTTAATATTATTACATCTCCTTCTTCACTTTTAAAAGAGCGTAGAGATTCGGGTAACATTTTGCTAAGCTCGACTTTAATACGTTTAGTCGTTTCTAGCGTGTTGTCTTTTATTTCTGTATAAGCTGTTGTAACGGCTTCGTTTACAAAGCCTCTAACATTCTCTGCTAGCTCAACACTGTTTTTAAATAAATCTTTCATTTCTCCAACTAAAATATCGCCAAGTACATTTAATGCAGATGTTATGTCGTGTTGCTGATTTTCAATCACATCATCATACGTATAGACCGCTGTTAATTTGGTTCCTTGATTAGGTGAGAAAACGCCTTCTTCAGAAATATACTCGACGCTTGACGAACCTGCTAAATTAAATCCTAAATCTATTTTTAATCCGAGCCCTACTCCTACTGAGACAGGTAGTTCAAAATCATTTTTTACGATTTTTGATTCTTCATAACGAATTGGCGTAGTAGTCTCGCTTAAAAATTGATCCAGTTTATCCATAGGTGTGAAAAATAAATCAATTTGCTGTTGTTGCGCTTTTTGAATAGCGGTTAATGCTTGTGTTTGTTCAATTGCGTCTTCTTCCATAATATATTTTTTCTTCGTAATGCTTTCGCTCTCAATATCCTTTAATAAAGCCCCATTTAAGTCTAATTCGCTGAAATAAGCATATGAATAACCAGTTAGTTTATCTTTTTTATACAGCATTTCTTCTTCTGCTTCGATGACATTGGATTCACCAACAGTATCTAGCTCACCAGCGATATTTAAGTTAGATGCTATATCATGATTTACGTCTTTTGAATAGCCACCGACAACAGTAAGTGCGGATTTATCTATGCTACTAGAGAACTGACTTAATACTGTTTTTTCAGTTGGTGAATCAAATGTTGTTTTTAACAATGAACTAGAATGGGCAGCGTTTTGTAAAGCAGCGGCATTTACATTAAGACCAGCTAAATTTGTTTGAAGAGCTAACAAATTAGCGCCAGCTTGCCAGTCTAGTCGATTTTGATAAAAAGTCTTTATTTTATAAGAAGTATGTTCTTCAAGTAGTGTTTCTATTTTATTCAGCATTGTTACAATAACGAGGTTTTCTCGAAGTTGAGGTGCTTGTAGTAGAGCTGAAGATAATAATTGATAATAAAAATAAAGGGCATTCTCTAATGTATGTTTGTTAGTATCATTGAACTCTGAGAATACTAAATTTGTGCCGATTGTATTTTGAATATTACCATTAAGATTACCACTTAAAAGATCGAATGATAAAGTTTTATCAATTTCTGTTTGTAGCCCTGCAAAAGTATTGACGCCAGCTTTAAAACTTTGACCTAATTCTAAAAGTAAGTCGTATTTATTCGCATTCACTAAATACTTCATTGAAAAATAACTTTCTGCTCCAAGTATAAAACCAGCACTAGCGCCCGCTTGTAAACCGGTATCATTCCCAATTTGTATATTTCCTCCTACACCTGCACCCAATCCACCTTCGATTGCGAGTAAGCCCATCCACTCTTGTTCGAATGAACGATCTCGCATTTCAATTGGGAAAGATATTGTATCGATATTATTCTGGTCAAATATGATATCAATTTTAGTTGCGCTCATATTTGTTAAAGGAGGAGTTATTATTTGAATTTCACCTTTATCGTTTGACTGCACCGTTTTTTTAATACCATTAATTTCGTAATCGACTTGTAAATTTTTTAATAGCTCTCCGTCGCTGTTTTGTAATTTATATATACGAATTGCTGAGCCACCCTTCATAACGCTTGACGCTAATGTTTCAGCTGGGTACACCGGCTCTATATGAATCGACCGATCAATATGTACTGCACTCATCCACGACAGTATATTATTAAGTAACTGACTTGGATCTCTGTTATAGTAATGATTATTATTGAAAATATCTTCGTCCCCAAATACGACTACGCGGCCTTTTCCAAATTCAGATGAAGCGAGTATTGCTAAAGGTCCTGCTAAGTCATAATTGTCTTTTTCATATCGCCATCTGCCCTCCCAAACACTCCAGGATGAACGTGTTTCTAAATAGCTTGCAGAGGAACTTGTTGCAAGTGATAGTGCTGGTGGGCTAACGTTTAATGCTGTTCCATAACCTAACCATGTATCTGTTACACCATTCGTAATTGGATGCTCTTTAAAGTCATTTATAACGGGGGCAGCAAAGTTTTCAGCAAAATTCTCAGCATATTGTGAGCCATCTATAACAATTCCCTTTAAAAATTCAATACCGAAAACAGTAGTGAGTGCATTCAGTTTAATAACATTTTCATAATCGCCTTCGACAAATAAATTCCCTAAAATAAAAAGTGAGCCACCTTCTGCTACGTAATTTTGAAAATTTTCTAGTGTAGCTGTAGTGAAATTAGTAAATGATGATGTTGTGATAATAATGATATCATGTTTTCTCAACTCTCTATTTGTCAAAGAAGTGCCTGATATTTGATTCACGTCAAAACCGTTATCAAGTAAATGTTGATTAAGGTTTCTATATTCATTTTCAATACTATTATGTGCTGATTTATTGTTAATAAATAGCACCTTTTTTGCTGAGTCTGTCTGTTGTAAAGTACGTACAATATCAGCCTCTATATTATTACTATTTTTAAGATTCCAATCAGGACTCAGTCTATCAGCGAATGTTGGCAAGGCGAAACTCGTCATAGTTGTGATAGTTGCTGCAGAACACATATACAGTTTGTGTTTAAATTTCATAAGTTTATCAAATTCCTTTTGCTTTCAATATGTACTATTTCGATGTAATTATAAAAATCAGATTCCATATAATACTAACGTAAAAAAATTTTTTTTGTCGTTTTTAGAGATTAAGTAGGAAAAAGACCAAAAAAAGAGAATTTATTAATCATAATTTCTTATAAAAAAACAAAAATTTACTATAAATCTTATTCTTTATCCCAGATGTAGTGTTTAAAGCAACATATCCACGTAGTACACGGTTATTTTTTACTTTAAAATATAAAACTATAGGAAGGCTGTCATCTATGAAAACTAAATTAACAAGGAGTGTGCACTATGGAAGTTCAATCAATCTTTAAATATTTACCCGAACTTGAAACGGAGCGACTACTGCTACGCAAAATTACAGCTGGTGATGCGGCGGCAATTTATGCGTACGGCTCAGACGCGGAAGTAGCGAAGTATGTGATGTGGGATCGTCACGAAACGTTAGCAGATTCGGAAGGGTTCGTGCAATTTGTGTTGCAGAAATACGCGATGGGTGACGTAGCTCCGTGGGGTATTGTGTATAAAGAAACTGGCGCACTCATTGGTACAATTGATTTTGTATCATGGCAACCAGCACAGCGCGTTGCGGAAATTGGTTATGTCGTGTCGCGTGATTATTGGGGACAGGGCATTGTGACAGAAGCGGCGGCAAAGCTTGTGGAGTTCGGCTTTACGCAGATGGATGTCGTGCGTATTCAAGCGCGTTGCTTCGCACAAAATATTGGCTCAGCACGTGTGATGGAGAAAGTCGGTATGTCATATGAAGGGACAATGCGTCAAAGTATATTTTCAAAAGGGGCGCATCAAGATGTTAAAATGTATGCGATTTTGCGAGATGATTATGAAGAGCGTGGCGGAAAATGACGGTCTATTATTACTTAGGGTGGTTTACAGAAAGCTTTTCACCACGTTTAGCGCTAAGCACTCCAAACGGATATTACCGACCGTCAAACACTCGTTCAAATTAGTGCGATGCCGACAGAAGAAGGGCTTATTGGTGAAGTAGAGCGTAGTTGGCTAACAGCAATTGATATTGAGTTTCATGATATACATACAATCGATGAGTATACGACCATTGAGCAAGCACACTATTTAATCGGAAAAGCTTCAGTCATTTTACTGACAGGTGGCGATACACGTTGGCAATGGCAGCTCGTAGAACGTCTTCAACTACGACAAATATTGTTACAAAGTGAAGCAGTAATTATAGGGGCAAGTGCAGGGGCGATTAATATGTCAGCAACATGGATTTGTTCACCGACATTTGGCTACGATGTAACGGGAACAACGGTTTATAAAGGGCTTGGTTTGTCGCCATTTGCGATGTTATCACATTTTGATTTAGAAAATCGTTTTACACAAGTAGCGCAAGCATTAACAGCATTAGCTCAACAATATCAGGTGTATGTATCGAACAAAAACTGTGCAATTCGTGTTGAAAAAGAACGTCATGATTATTTCGGCATTATTTATGAAATGACGCAGCAAGGGCTTGTATTACGAAATAATACATAGTAAAAAGCTTGTACGAGCGAAACTCGTGCAAGCTTTTTTCATTTAATAATCATCATTAAAATAATCGCGTACTTGTTGGTCCATGCGTAAAAACTGCATAACGTTGCTATGGGGATAGCCATGTGAGCGTGTTTTATCGCTACACCAATAGCAAGAACAATGTACTTTTCCTTTAGCATAGCGTCCTGGTTTATCTGGAATCCAGTCGTATTTTTTATGGCGATTTTCGTTTTGCGCTGAATAACGCGCTGGCGTTGGTGTCGGGCATAGGCACGACTACGGTTTTTGTGATGTGGCTTCATAAGCTAACACTCCTTAGAGATTCCTCTAGCCTGTAGGTGAATGTTCTAAGGATGTGTGGTCACACCTACAGGTAGAGTATGTTAGTTATGAAGAATGGTGTTTGGTGCATACAATCATTCTCCGCTTCGTTCTATTTTTATTTAGTATAGCGAATTATGGTGTCACTGTCATTTCATTGGCAATTTTGACGATATCATCGATTGTTAGCTGCATATTGTCCGCCTCCTATGTTTACTATAGCGAGTAAATGGTGCGGAAATCGCGTAAATGCATCAAAGCTTTTACATAATGTTTAAGTTGTCTTTACAAAGGTACGTAAAGGTTAATGTAGCAAGTTTTGTGCGTGTTTTGAACATGCTTTGCCAAGTGCGCGCTATTGTATACTTTGAATAATGACAGAAAGAAACGGGTGGCGTACATGGATGTACAAGAATTACTGATGAAAGATTATTTACTGCAAAAAATTACGACCGGTGCGTTTGCACAAGACGGCAAATTACCGAGTGAATATACATTAGTAGAGCAATTTAATGTGACGCGCATAAAGGTAAGGAATGTATACACGATGCTAGAGAAGATGGGGCTTATTTATTCACAAAAAGGGGTTGGACGTTTTGTGAAACAACAACAGCAAGCGTTATCGGTTGTCATGTCTGGTGATATTAGCTTTAGTGAAAAGATGAAGCAATATACGACCGATTATAAATCCATTGTCACGAAGTTTGAGCAAGTGCCGGAGCATCATCTTATTTTCTCGAAGCCATATGTTGCGGAAGGGCCGCTTTATTTAATTGAGCGTTTACGTTTTTTAGATGGACAGCCGGCTGCAATTCACCGCTCCTATGTCGTTGAACCAAATATGCCAGCTGTGAAGCAAGTGAATAATCGCTTCACATCCATTTATCAGTTCTATCAGCAACACGGGGTTAATCATTTTAAAAGCACATTCTCTCAGCTATCGGTGAGCTTTCCACAAGAGATTGAACGTCAAATGCTGGGGTGTGAAATTTTAGTGCCACTTGTGAAAGTGGAGTCTGATAACTGGGATGCTGAGCGCAATGTGTTATTAGAATACACCGAAATTTTATACCGCACAGACCGCTTTAGTTTTCAGCTGTAATGTAAGCGTAGAGGAAGCTTTAATGATACAGACATTAAAATAAATAAGCTAGTGCGTGTTGATACAAGCAGCGACTTTTACGGTAGCACCGCGCAGACCAAACAATCCTTCAGCAGTAGTTCTTGCTGAAGGTTTTTTTATTTTTTTGAATGCGACTTCCTAATACTTGGCGCCATTTTTGTAAAAAGTTGATTTACATGAACTTCACCAAACCTTTTCACTACAGCACTTGGCGACAAGTTAACGTTATAGGTGAAGCTGAAGGGAGTTGGAGATGTGCAACGCGCAGAACGTACAAAACTATTAATTGAAGTAGGACGCCAAGAAGCAATGGAAATGGCAAAAATGATTTGTGAACAATATGAAGTGATTGATATTCAGGAGCCACGCGCAGGTTTAGTGATGGTGAAAATGCGTGAATCCGCAAAGCAGTCACTCTTTTACATAGGAGAAGTACTTGTGACAGAAGCAAAGGTGAAAGTTGGAGATGCATTCGGTTTAGGCATCGTGCGAGAGGAAGAGCCCGTGTTTGCTCGTGCATTAGCAGTCATTGATGCGGCATACAATGGCAACTTCGCACCACAGGAGTGGGCAACAATTTTTACAAATCTTTCACAACGTTTAGAAGCAGAACAACAACAAACGAAGCGCTCGATTGAACGTACGAAAGTTCAATTTGACACGATGCAAGTATAGGAGGATATGAGATGGAACTGACACATTTTACACAACAAACATTTCGTACATTGATGACATGTATGTCGCGACCAGGTACGAAGGAAGCGTTGCAAAAAGACGCGATGATTGATGGCATTTACGCAGAAACGATGTCGGTTTTACGTACGATGCTCGATGGCGAAGTAACATTTGCGGTTGTTGGACAAGCGCCGCGCTTACAACAAGAAGTAATGGCTTGGACAGGTGCAAATGTGAGTGAGGTAGCTGATGCGGATTTCATACTTGTTCCTCAGCATACGGACGAAGCGCAAATCGTAGAAGCGATACAGCAAGCAAAGATAGGCGATTTAGTAGACCCACAATATTCAGCGACATTGATTGTTGAAGTAGTTGCTGAAACATCACAGCAGTGGCAATTAACAGGACCAGGTATTCAAGATAACACAATAATTCCACTAGCGATTACACCAAATATCGTCGCAGCACGTGCAGCACGTAATAAAGAATTTCCGCTCGGTGTTGATATGATTTTTGTCAATGAACACGGAGAAGTCGTAGCGTTACCACGAACAACAAAGGCAGAAGGAGTGGAGCAGTAATGGCATATGTAGCAGTCCGAGGCGGCGCAGAAGCAATTGAAGCGTCATTAGAGCATTTACAGTATGAGCGTGTAAAGCATGGTGTTCATATTGATACTGCAGCATTAGAAGCAACAATGCGTGGCTTTTTAGACCAAGTGATGTCCGAGAGCAGTTTGTATAGTGAGCGTTTAGCATCCCTTGCAATGAAGCAAAGTGAAGGGAACTCGGAGGAAGCGGTGTTTTTATTACGTGCTCATCGTTCGACATTACCACGCTTATATTATTCAACGGTGACCGACCCACGTGAGATGTTTGTGCTACGCCGTATTTCTTCAAGCTTTAAAGATATTCCAGGTGGGCAAATTTTAGGCGCATCGCATGATTATTTACACCGTTTACTCGACTTTGAGCTTGTGGAAGAGACAGAAGCGGATGTGCTTGTGAAGAAGTGTCAGTTTGAGCAAGAGGATGTACCAGACAGCAGTGACCTACAGCTAGAGCGTCTACCAAAGGTGATGGACTACTTACGTGCAGAAGGATTATTACGAGAGTTTCCAGTCAATGATACAGAGCCAAGTGATGTGACGAAAAAAGCGATGGCGTTTCCGACAAATCGCTCGCAACGTTTACAAACATTAACACGTGGACAAACAGGCACGGTGACATCACTTGGTTATGCAGGACTGCGTGGCTACGGCGCATCTCACCCAAACGTAGGGGAAGTGCGTGTTGGATGGCAGCCAATTCATGTGGCAGTGCAAGACGATGAAGATCCGTACTATATCGGTGCGATTAAGCTAACAGAAGTAGAATCCTTTATTCCTGTTAATGTCGATAAAGAGCAACAGCAAGTATTAGAGTTTGATGTCGGTTACGGTGCATGTTTTGGCCAAAATGAAACGAAGGCAATTGCGATGTCAATTGTTGACCATGCGTTAGAAACGGGTGGTACGACCCCGATTCATGATGAGGAATTTGTGTTACTGCATGTTGATATTATCGAATCAACCGGCTTTATTTCACATTTAAAAATGCCGCATTACGTAACATTCCAAACGAAGCTTGAGCAAATGCGCAACATTAAAAAGGAGGGCAAATCATGACAACTTTACCGTTTGCATTATTAGATGAACAGTCAAAGCGAGAAATTCGTCGCGCCATTTTAAAGGGCATTGCGATTCCAGGGTATCAAGTACCGTTTGCATCACGCGAGCTACCGATTGGACGTGGCTGGGGAACAGGTGGTTTACAAATTACGCTCGGCATTATCGGTAAAGAGGACGTGCTCAAGGTAATTGACCAAGGCTCAGACGATTCAGTGAATGCGGTGAATATTAAAAAGCTTGTTACAAAAACAACAGGTGTTGACACGACGATTCGTACGCAGGATGCGACGTTGATTCAGTCTCGTCACCGCATCCCGGAAGTGCCACTTCGAAGCGACCAAGTGATGATTTTACAAGTACCAGAGCCAGAGCCACTCCGTAATATTGAGCGTAGTGAATTTAAAACGAAACGTCTTCATGCAGAGAAGGAATATAGCGGTGCGTATTTAACATTATTTGAGCAAATTATGCGTTATAACCAAACATCACAAGGTGCGGATTATCCAGTAATGGTGAATGAGCGCTATGTGATGAACCCAAGTCCGATTCCACGTTATGATAACCCGCGTTTACATAATAGTGATGCATTGATTTTACTCGGTGCAGGGCGTGAAAAGAAAATTTATGCGGTCCCGCCATACACACATGTTGCGTCATTAGCGTTTGAAGATTACCCATTCGTCGTTGAAAAGTTCGAAGGTAAGGCATGTCGTGAAACAGGCTTAACGGATGTGTTTTTAGATGAGCTTGTCGATGAGGAAACAGGTGAAACCTATTATATGTGTAACGACACAAGTTACATGTACGAAAAATTACAGCAAAAGGTGGCAGTGAAATGATGCAAGAGCAGCCGGTATTATCGATTAAAAATTTAAGCAAACAATACGGTGAAGGCTGTGCGCATTGTGAAGCAGCTGATGCACAACTTGAGAAAAACTTCTGTCCGCATTGTAAGACCGTTTATGCATGTCGCAATATTTCATTTGATGTGTACCGTGGTGAAATTTTAGGCATTGTTGGGGAAAGTGGCAGCGGAAAGTCGACGTTTATGAAGAGCCTTTATTTTGATGAAGAAGTGACAACAGGTGAAGGCTATTTACGTGATTTTGAAGATGGGCAAACAAATATTTTCACACAGTCTGACCAAATGAAGCGCTACATTCGCAATACCATTTTAGGCATGGTGTATCAAAATCCAATGCTTGGCTTGAAAATGGATTTCTCGTCGATGAGTAATATCGCAGAAAAGCAAATCGCAGCCGGCAATCGCCATGTCCGTAATATGGAAGCGCGTAGCCTTTCGTTATTAGAACATGTAAATATTCCATTACACCGTAGTAAAGAAGCACCGAAAAACTTCTCGGGTGGTATGCAGCAGCGTGTACAAATTGCCAAAGCATTATCGAATAACCCACCGATTCTTTTATTAGATGAGGTGACAACAGGACTAGATTTATCGGTGCAGGCAGATGTTTTAGATTTAATCAAATCGATTCAACGTGAGTTTAATATTTCGATGATTGTCGTATCCCATGATTTAGCAGTCATTCGTATGTTAGCAGATCGCACGATTGTCATGCTAAATGGTGAAATTATTGAACATGGCTTAACAGACCAAGTATTAGAAGACCCGCAACATGAATACACACAACAATTAGTTTACTCATTATTGTAGGAGGCAAAAGGATGCGCGCAATTATTAACGGAATTATCGTAACGGAACAACAATTTCTTACAGGGCACACATTATTCATTGATGGTGAGCGAATCGCCGCAATTGTACGAGACGAAGAGGCACAGCTAGATGGTATCGATGTCATTGATGCACGTGGTGGCTATGTATCACCAGGCTTTGTCGACATTCATTCAGATTATATCGAAACCGTTGTGAGTCCACGTCCAACAACGGTGATGAGCATGGCTGTCGGAATGCGTGAAAGTGAACGTATTTTAATGACACATGGTATTACAACGATGTTCCACTCCTTATCGTACTATGGTGATGATAAGTATTCGCATAAAGCGATTCGCAATCCAGAAAATGTGCAAAAGTTTGTGAATGCCATTCATGCGTCACATAGCGAACCACATTTAATTCGCCACCGTTTGCATGCGCGTTTTGAAATTGATTCAATTGACCAAATTCCTACACTCGAACGCAATATTGAGGAAGGCAAAGTGCATTTATTATCGTTTATGGACCATACGCCAGGGCAAGGGCAGTATCGCAATTTAGAAATTTATAAAAAAATTATGCGTGGCTACCGTCCAATCTCAGACCAAGAAGCGGATGTACTCATTCAAGAGCAGGTGGATAAAACGAAAATGTCTTTTGAAGACATTGAGCGTTTAAGCCGTTTAGCGATTGAGAAAAATATTGCAGTAGCTTCACATGACGATGATGATGTAGCTAAGTTACAGCTCGTACAAGCTTATGGTACGACGATTAGTGAATTTCCGATTACGTTAGATGTGGCGAAGGAAGCAAAGCGTATGGGTATGTATACAATCGCAGGTGCGCCGAATATTTTAAATGGTGGCTCTCACTCAGGTAATTTAAGTGCAGCTGAGGCGATTCAAGCACGTGTCATTGATATTATTTGTAGCGACTATTATCCACCGGCAATGTTACTTGGGATTTTTGAGCTTGCGAAAACATACGACGAAGATTTACATCGCTTATTCCAGCTTGTGACGATTAACCCAGCACGCGCTGTGAATATGGCAGATGAAATTGGCTCGATTGAAGTCGGCAAAAAAGCGGACGTAGTTATTATTGAACAAATGGCAGATGGGTATCCAGTTGTAACGACGACGATGGTCGACGGCAAAGTGATACTCCAAACAAATTATCGCTAAGGGGCGCTTGCAATGTTAACGATTGAACAACTACAAAAATCATTTACAATTCACCACTTACAAAAAACATTTCCAGCGTTGCAGAACATTTCACTTCATGTTGCAGAAGGTGGCTTTTTAGGAATTGTCGGGAAAAGTGGTAGCGGGAAATCGACCATTTTAAAAAGTATTTACCGTACGTATGAGCCGCAAGAGGGACGTATTTTATTTGAATCAAAAGCGTTTGGCACAATTGATTTACTACAAGCCACACCGAGACAAATTGTATATTTACGTAAACATGAAATTGGCTATGTGTCCCAATTTTTAAATGTGATGCCGCGTACGACAGCGTTAGAGCTTGTTACGCAATCTTTATTAGATGTAGGGGTGGCACAAGAGGAAGCCATTTCACGTGCAGAGCAAGCATTACGTCATTTTGACTTAGATGAAAAGCTATGGAATAGCTACCCAAATAACTTCTCGGGCGGTGAGAAACTACGTCTAAATATCGCATGTGCGGTCGTGAAAGAGCCACGCTTATTATTGCTAGATGAGCCAACAGCAAGTTTAGACCAAGCTTCAAAACTGAAAGTACGTGAATCGATTGAAAAGCTAAAAGCACAGGGCACAACATTAATCGGCATTTTCCATGACCTTGAGTTTATGGAAGGCTTATGCGATGACGTGTTTACGATGACAAAGTACGTTGAAAAGGAAGTGCTGGCGTGAAAGTAGATTTGCATACCCATAGCCGTTATTCAGATGGCGCAACACCGCTTGAAGAGTTGTTTAATGCTGCAAAGGAAGCTGGCATTACGCATTTAGGGGTTGTCGATCACGATACGACGCAGCATCATGCACCAGGGCGAGCATTAGCAGAGCAGTACGGCATTAACTTTATTGCAGGTATAGAAATTTCAGCATATGACTTTAAACGTCAACGTAAGGTGCATATGCTTGGTTATCATTTTACCGGTGATTGCCTACATGTGAATGCTTTATGTGAACCGCTTCTTGCACGTCGTCATGCACATTCTGTATGGCAGCTCGAACAAATTCAACAAGCAGGTTTTCATGCGCCGACTGATGTTGCGTTTCAGTATGCTGAGCATAGCGGCACATTGTACAAACAGCATATTATGCATGCGTTACTGCCAGATGCTTATGATACAAAGAACTATCAAACATTATACCGTTCACTTTTTAAAGCAAGCGGTGTAGCAGCGGGAGACATTCGATATGTCGATGCCTTTGAAGCGATGCGTGCGATTCAAGCGGACGGTGGGATCGCAGTACTTGCGCATCCTGGACAATTAGATTCATTTGATATTGCAGAAGAGTTAATTGCAGAAGGTTTGGACGGCATTGAACTAATTCATCCTGACCACACACCATTACATATGGAGCGCATCCAGCAGTTGGCAGACAAGTATAATTTAATCACTACAGGTGGCTCGGATTATCACGGACAATACGGCGCTGCTGTCGCATTAGGACAGTATACGATGAACACTTTACAATTACCGAGCTTTATTGAGGAAATGTAAAGCATTATTAAAAGACTGTAGAACGGTTTTCAAGAGCGAGTTCAAGTGTTTAAATGGTGCTTAGGAACAGTTCACAAAGCGAATACTTATAAACAAGCAGAAAAAAGGAGTAGAACAATGAAAAAGAAATGGTTAGCCCCTTTAGCAGGTGTATTAAGTGTAATGATGTTAGCAGCATGTAGCTCAGATGAGGAGCAATCTTCAGCAGGCGCATCATCTGATGAGCCACTAACAATGGTGTGGTACCCAAATGAATCTGGTTCAGAGATGGGCCCTTCACGTGATGCATTCAGCGAAATTTTTGAAGAAGCAACAGGTCGTGAAGTAGAGCATAAATTAACGACAGATTATGCGATTGCGATTGAGTCGATTGCAAGCGGCAATGCACATATCGCCTTCATGGGACCACAAGGCTACATCGAAGCGAACGATAAAAGTGAAGATGTGATTCCGCTTGTTGTACGCTCGGGTGAATCAGGTACATTAGATGACGCCGTCTATCATAGCTGGCTAGCCGTACCGAAAGACAAAGCAGAAGACTACAAAATTGATGGTGAGTTCTCATTAGATGCAACAGAAGGTAAATCCATTTCGTTCGTATCCGCTTCATCAACGTCAGGCTTTAAAGTACCGACAAGCTCAATCATTGCACACTTCAGTGATGAAGGTATTACAGAAGAAGAGCTAATGGAAGGCAACGAGATCTACCCAGAAGTGCTGTTTGGTGATTCGCACCAAGGTTCAGCTGTGAATATGTTAATGGAACGTTCAGACGTAGCCGCATTTTGTGATACATGTGTAGGCGACTATGTAGAAATCGTAGAAGGGGAAGAAAATACACCAGGTGCTATTTACAAAGTAAAAGATGACGCAGCAGCACCATTCAATACATTAGCTGGTGAAGAGTTTACGTTAATCTCCGTAACACCGGTATTAAATTCACCATTCGTTGTGAATCAGTCCGTGTTAACTGAAGAAGAGATTACTACATTGAAAGAGCTTTTAGTTTCAGATGAAACAGCGAACAATACAAGTATCTTTGTACCTGAGGATTCAGGGGAGACAGGTTTATTTTCTAAAACAGCGGATGAGCGTTTCCTAGAAGTAGAAGATGCATGGTTTGATCCAATTCGTGAGTTATCAAAATAATGTGCACACGGGGCTTCTATCTCAGTGGATAGAGGTCCTTTTTTAAAAACGAAAAACAAAGGAGAACGACAATGGCGACAATTACATTGGAACGCACTGAACAACAAGCAGACATTTTTAGCCGCCCGCAGTCAAAGGTAGCTGAGACTGTTTTACAGCTAACGGATGTTGCGAAAACATATGATAAACAGACGATGATTTTACGTAATATAGACGTAGCGTTGCATAAAGGTGAGTTTGTATCAATCATTGGGAAGTCGGGTGCTGGTAAATCGACGTTATTACGCTGTGTGAATCGCATGATTGAGCCGACAAGTGGCGAGATTGTATTTGATGGACAAAATATTACGCATTTGAAGAAAAAAGAATTACGCAAGCAACGTGCCAAAATCGGCATGATTTTTCAGCATTACAACTTAGTGTCACGCTTAACGGTGTTTGAAAATGTATTGCACGGTCGTTTTGGCTATAAATCAACATTACAAGGCGTACTTGGTTTATATACAGAAGAAGAAAAGCAGCTCGCTCTTACAATTCTTGAGAAACTAGGGATGCAAGAACATATTTACAAACGTTGTGACCAATTGAGTGGTGGACAAAAGCAGCGTGTAGGGATTGCACGTGCACTTGTGCAAGAGCCGACATTACTACTATGTGATGAACCAATTGCATCGCTTGACCCGAACGCGTCGAAAATTATTATGGATCACTTAAAAGAAATTTCACAGTCAATGGGCATTACGGTGCTCGTCAACTTACACCAAGTTGATGTTGCAATGAAATATTCAGATCGCATTATCGGTTTAAGTCACGGTACAAAAGTATTTGATGACGTACCAAGTCGTCTTAGCCAGTTTGCAATTCGTGATATTTACGGCACAGATGTTGATGAACTCATTACGGAATAGGTGACGAACATGACAGGGACACAATTTTTACGTAAAAAGAAATGGACGATGACAATTGTATTTATCATTTTAATTGCACTCACATATGGGTCAGCAGCATTAACACAATTTAATTTAATCGATGGTTTGGCGTCAATTCCGGCAACGATTGCGTGGATGTTTAGCAATTTAATCCCAACAGCTGCCTCGTTTGAAAACTTGCCAAAAGTGCTGGGGCGCTTATGGGAAACGATTATTTTAGCCATCGTTGCATCGACAACAGCAGCTATTTGTGCGTTATTATTCGCGATGCTTGGTGCGCAAACGACACAAGTGAACCGCTTCTTCGGTGTGACGGCACGTTTTATCGCCTCTGTTTTCCGAAACATTCCGGTGGTGGCGTGGGCGCTAATTTTAGTTATTTCATTTGGTCACCACATTTTAACGGGCTATTTTGCGCTATTTTTCTCAACATTTGGCTTTTTAGTACGTATGTTTATTGAGACGATTGATGAAGCAAGCTCAGATGGTGTCGAAGCATTAACGGCAAGTGGTGCTACCTATTTCCAGATGGTTGTTAAAGGCGTATTGCCCGACACATTACCACAAATGCTGAGTTGGGTATTTTATATGATTGAAACGAACATTCGCAGTGCGACACTTGTTGGTATTTTAACGGGTACAGGTATCGGCTATTTATTTGACCTTTATTATAAAAACTTAGATTATGCGATGCTAGGGCTTATTACGATTTTAATTATTGTAATTGTGTTCTTTATTGAATTTACATCAAACTCGGTAAGGAGGGCGATTTCATAATGGAGGCACTTCCATCATTACCGAATGTAGCCATGAAAAATGGGCGCATTCAAATTAAGAAGCAAACGAAAGCAACCATCGTGATGCGTATCGTCTTGTGGACATTATTTGCGATGACGGTCATCGGTCCGTTTTTACTAGATTACGGAGAGATTGATTGGGCAGAAGCATTGTCATTAACACTTGGCAATTTGCAGATGATGTTTTTACAGCCTGCATTTAATCAAATTACATTTGGCACAGCGATGATGCAAATTGGTATTACGTTGGCACTGGCATTTTTAGCGACAGTATTGGGAGCAGTCATTTCGTTCTTCTTAGCTGCATTTAGTGCGCGAAATTTATCGCCTGCGTGGTTAGCGAATATCATTATTGCATCGAACTCGTTCGTACGTGCTGTACCGACTGTATTATGGGTATTAATTTTTGCGATTGTTGCAGGGCTTGGCGCGATTGCATGTGTATTAGGGATGATGTTACATACGATTGCTTATTTAACAAAAGCATATGCAGAGTCATTTGAAGAGCTAGATGAAGGAACGATTGAAGCGTTAAAAGCATCTGGTGCAAACTGGTGGCATATTGTATGGCATGCGGTTATTCCACAATCGTCATCGTATATTATTTCATGGACGTTTTTACGTTTTGAAACGAACTATGATGTGGCAGTGGCGATGGGTGCTGCGGCTGCGGCTGGCGGTATTGGCTTTGAGTTATTCATGGCATCGAGCTTCTATTACGATTTACACGAAGTTGGGATGATTACGTACTGCGCACTAGTTGTTGCTATTTTATTAGAAATGATTTCAATCCGCATTAAACGTCATTATTTAGGGAAAGCATAAATCAGAAATGGCGATGAGATTGAGAAAACAGTAAATAGAGGCTGAGACAAAACAAAGTGTTAGGAGAAATCTCGTCATTTCTCCTAACACTTTTCTGCTTTCGTCGACGTAAATTTTCGAGCAGGCTTTTCTGCGGTACGGCTCGAGCCTGTAGTCTCTCGCTCGTACTGTTCCGCTAGAAGTCCGCTCTTCATTTAACGACGACGTATCAAATATTTATCATCGAACATCGTTGGGATTGATTTGAATTACCCTTCTGTCCCAGCCTCTATTTTTCTGCTTAAAAGCTTATGCTGCTGCGATATCTCGTCGCAGAAAACCATTGTTTTTTCTGCTGAAGTCGCCGCTTATGTCGGGACGCACCGACAAATGTTTATCAACTCCATGAACTTGTCTTTATCAGAAATAGGTTTCTATCTCTGCTTGCTTTTTTATTTCGGGTACATATGAAATTGTGACAAGTGGATGTTCAGAAAAAGTCCTTTTTTCATATTTCGTCGAGTAATTTGTCGCTATTTACGGTACGATAAATAGGCGAATAAAAAGGAGAGATGCTGGCATGTTATTTGAGTTTGAAGAGGTAACCACCCCAAATCGCCAAGCGTATAAGCCATTATTATTAATGGCAGACGACAGTGAAGCGATGGTGAATACATATATTAGTGAAGGGCAGCTATATGAAGCGCGTATCGGTGATGACATTATTGGCGTCCTTCTTTGTGCAGAAATAGAGCCAAATGTAGTGGAACTGAAAAATATTGCGCTTCGTCCGACTTATCGAGGCAAAGGTATCGGTAAAGAAATGGTAGCGACAGCGTTAGAGATGTACGCTCAAAAAGGCTACGAAAAAATGATTATCGGTACGGCAAATTGCAGTATTGATAATATTGCATTGTATCAAAAGATGGGCTTCCGTTTATATGATGTGAAAAAAGATTTTTTTGCGTCGTATCCTAAGCCTATCACGGAGTTTGGTATCCGCGGGGTCGATATGTGGATGTTTGAACGCGCATTATAGGGTTGTACTTCTACAACACATAGGCTAAGATAAAGATAATTAAATGAATTTGCAGGGGGACACAGCATGTGTTGAGAAGGTTAAAACCTGACCCTTAGAACCTGATCCGTTAACACGGGCGTAGGGAGCAACGTACACGATTTCAATATGTGCTTACACGCTCTCCGTATATTTTTATGGAGAGCTTTTCTTTTGCAAATACTTTAATTGCGGGGGGACACGACGAGTGTTGAGAAGGTTAAAACCTGACCCTTAGAACCTGACAGTTAATACTGGCGTAGGGAGCAATGAGTGGCAGCAGTCTGCCCTTTTTTAAGCATCTCTACATTTTGTAGAGGTGCTTTTTTTGCGCTTACGTTCACCTATCACAAGGAGGAACAACAAACATGACGTTTTGTACAGAAGTAAGACAGCAAACAGATGCTTATTGGCAAGCAAGCTTTGAGCATCCATTCGTAAAAGGCATTGTAGAAGGAACATTACCACTGGAAAACTTTAAATATTATATGCTGCAAGATGCGTATTATTTAAAGCATTACACAAAGGTGCTCGCGCTCGCCGCAGCAAAAGCGGAGCATGATGAAGATATTCAATATTTTTTACGTACAGCACAAATGATTCACGATGCGGAGCTTGAGCTTCACCGCACAACATTTGCGACACTCGGCGTGACTGAGGAGGAAATCGCACAGTTTCAACCAGCGCCAGCTGCGTATAATTATATTTGCCATATGTATCAAACGGTACATAACGAAGATGTACCAGCTGCATTTGCAGCGATTTTGCCGTGTCCGTGGCTGTATGTCGAAATTGGGCAGTTGTATAAGGCGTACAAGCCAAGCGAGCCACTATATGCACAGTGGTTAGCATTATACAGCTCCGATGATTTTTTACACATGTTAGATGGGCAAAAAAATATGATGGACCGTTTTGCCACGCAACATCCGAAGCGTGACGAATTAGCACACCACTTTATGAAAAGCTGTTATTACGAGTGGCAGTTCTGGGAAATGTCATGGACGTTGCAAAACTGGACAGAGGGAGTGTATCCGTATGAGCTTACAAGCCATTTATAAAAAGCAACCACTTGTACACTGCATAACCAACTATGTCGTCGCGAATTTTACAGCGAATGGTTTATTAGCAATTGGTGCATCTCCGGTGATGGCAGATGCTGTTGAAGAAGCGGCCGATATGGCAAAGGTGTCCGATGCCCTGCTCATTAATATCGGCACATTGCGTCCACATACAGTCGAAGCAATGGTTCGTGCTGGACAGAGTGCTAATGCACATCATGTTCCAGTAGTACTAGACCCAGTTGGCGTAGGTGCGACAGCATACCGCTTAGAAACAGTACGCGACTTACTCGCACAAATTCAGTTCCAAGCGATTCGTTGTAATGCAGGCGAACTAGCGATGATTGCGAATGTACCATGGCAAGCAAAAGGTGTTGATAGCGGAAGTGGTGACATGGATATTGCGGCGGTAGCGCAGGATGTGGCGAAAAAGTATGAGTGCCTTGTCATTGTGACCGGCGAAGTAGATGTCGTAACAGACGGCGTACAAGTAGCACATATTTCGGGTGGCGCGGAGATGATTACGCGCGTTACGGGAAGCGGCTGTTTATTAAGTGCGATTTGTGCGGCAACCTTATCAGTACCAGGTGAGCCACTGTCCAATATCGTTGCGACATTGCAGGACTATAAACACGTGGCTGCATTAGCAGATGCAACGCATGGTACATTCCAACATAATTTCTTTAATGCATTGCAGCAACAGGCGGAGGTGCTTGTATGATTGCATTAACAATTGCGGGTTCTGACAGTGGTGGCGGTGCAGGCATTCAGGCGGATATTAAAACGTTTCAGGAGCACGGCGTTTTTGGCACATCAGCGCTTACAGCATTAACGGCACAAAATACATGTGGTGTACATGATGTTATGGCGGTTACTGCGCAGTTTTTAGGCAATCAGCTACGCGCGGTGTTAGAAGATTTTTCGGTGAAGGCGATTAAAACGGGCATGTTAGTAAATGCAGCGTTAATGAAAGAAGTGGCTCACCATGTACAAACGCTACAAGTACCGCTTGTTGTAGATCCTGTGATGATTGCAAAAGGTGGCGAGCATTTAATGGAAGATGAAGCCGTTGAAACATTACGAAATGTAATGTTGCCTCTCGCAACCGTTTGTACGCCGAATATTCCAGAGGCGGAGCGACTGACGGGCAAGAAGATTACCTCTTATGCAGATATGAAGCGAGCTGCTCATCAACTGCTTAGCCTTGGCGTGCAATGTGTGGTTATGAAGGGCGGTCATCTGCACGAAAAAGCAGCGACAGATTATGTATTCATGCAAAGTGGTGAAGTGTTTGCGCTTGAAACGCCACGTATTGATACGAAACAGACACACGGAACAGGCTGTACATTTTCAGCGGCGGTTACGGCACAATTAGCAAAGGGGAAAACGGTGCGCCAAGCGATTATTGAAGCGAAAAAATATATTCATTTAGCCATTGCGTATCCATTACATATTGGACATGGCTACGGGCCGACTAACCATTTTGCGTATCGCCAACAATTAGGACAATGTGAGGTGCATTATCGTGAATATTAAAACATATTTTGTAGCAGGTTCTCAAAATTGTGAGCGTCCTCTGACAGAAGTGTTAGAGGAAGCCTTACAAGCAGGCATTACGATGTTTCAGTACCGTGAAAAAGGACGCGGCGCAAAAACGGGTGAGGCGTATGAAGCATTAGCGATCGAATGCCAGGCGCTTTGTCGTCAATATAATGTGCCATTTATTGTGAATGATGATGTGGAACTAGCATTGGCATTACAGGCAGACGGTATACATGTAGGGCAAGATGATGCCAAAATAGATAGTTTCCGTACACAAGCGGCAGGGAAAATTGTTGGCGTATCCGTGCATTCAGAAGAGGAAATGACTTATGCAGTTGAGCATGGGGCAGATTATGTAGGGGTTGGACCGGTATACACAACTTACTCGAAAGAAAATGCACCAGATGCGTGTGGACCTGATTTTATTGCAACGTTGCGTCAAGCGTATCCTCATTTCCCAATCGTTGCAATTGGGGGTATTACACCGCAAAATGTTACGCCTGTTTGGCAAGCGGGGGCGACCGGTATCGCAGTTGTGTCGGCTATCTCTAAAAGTCAAACAATCGACATGGTCGTCCGTGCATTACAATAGGAAGAAAAACGTAGTGATTGTATCGCTACGTTTTTTATTTGTTAAATAAAACCAAAATTTATTGTTGCTACCTAACGAAGTTTGTATAATGAATGAAAGGAAAAAGGAGGCTACTATGTTTAAAAGACGAATAATGCAAGTAATGATTGTATGTGTCATGTTAGTGAGTACTGTTTCAACAAGTTATGCACAACTTTTTACCGATGTACCCGATAACCATAAAAATAAAGCGGAGTTTGATTATTTAGCTGCGTGGGGCGCCATTGATGCTAATCAAGGAACGATGTATCGTTTACATGATGCCATCACACGTTATGAAGCGGCTGAGTTATTAGTAAGAGCGATGCGCGCAGATACAGAAAACCGTCCAATCCCAATGTATACGGACATTGCAACAGATGACCCACGTATGCCTGTTATTGCAACGATCACAGAATTACAAGTGATGACAGGAACGGACGGCAAGTTTAATCCAGATGCCAAATTAACACGCGCGCAAGCAGCAGGTATTTTAATACGCGCGTTCGGGTTACAAGGTTCTACTACATCTACATTCCCTGATGTTGATGCTGCACACTGGGCAACACCTGCGATTCATACATTAATCGCTAACCAAATTACAACAGGGTTTGAAGATGGTACATATCGTCCATCACAATCGTTAACACGTAGCAACTTTGCGATTTTCGTTGCACGTGTACTAAACCCTGCATTTCGTTTAGCAAAAAATGAAGTGCCGGTTGTGAAACCAACGCCAACACCACAAGAGCCAGCAAGCTGTGAGCGTGAAACGAATAAAAAAACATATAAGGTAGATGTTGCAGTCGCAAATATGTGGAAAAACTACAATGCAGCACGTCAAGTAGATGCACCATCTACAACAAATCCTGTACAGATGGATAAGTGGATTAACTCGATGACATTGTCACAAAAGAAGTGGCTTGTGGACCGTACTGATACACAAGCATTATATAATGATGAAGTAACCATTTTAGAATCACGTGGCAATTGGTACCGCATTGCAGCGAATGACCAATATGTACCGTATCAAAAAGAAGGATATCCAGGGTGGGTACCGAAATCACAAATTACTGCAACAACAAAAAACTATGATGACTGTGCTATCGCTGTCATTTCATCTAAAAAAGCAAACTTATATGAAGCGGACTATAAGAAAGTCCATGTAACGGTTAGTTACGCGACAATTTTGCCAATCATTAAGGAAGCTGGCAACTATTACTTCGTTCAAACACCAGATGCTGGTGTGAAGTTATTGAAAAAAATTGATGCGAAAAAGCATGAAAGTTACGAAGCCATTCCAAAACCATCTGCGAAAACAATTATTGATGAAGCGAAGCGCTACTTAAACTTACCGTACTTATGGGCCGGTACGTCTTCATGGGGCTACGACTGTTCAGGTATTTTATATGCAATCTTTAAAGCGCATGGCATTATGATTCCACGTGACTCATTTTACCAAGCAACTAAAGGAACAGCTGTTACCAAAAATAATTTGAAAGCTGGCGACCTTGTATTTTTTGCATACAATGGTGGTAAGGGCAAGGTGTACCATGTTGGCTTATATTTAGGCAATGGGCAAATGTTACATGCGCCTCATTATGCATCGAAAGTGCGTATTGAGCCGTTAAACCAAGGTGTATATCAAAAGAATTATGCGGGCGCACGTCGTTATTTATAATTCATACTAAAATAGAGCTTCAAACGAAAATATCCACATAGGAATTTTTGTTTGAAGCTCGTTTTTTTTATCGGGAGCTGTGTATAATAGGAAAGAGATGTAGGGGGCGACGATATATGCAACACGTTTTACAATTCATTCATGTAGCAGAACAACTCAAAAAAGAGATGCGCCACAGCTGGTTATCCAATGGCAGACAAGAAAGTGTAGCGGAGCATACATGGCGTTTAACGGTAATAGCGATGGCATTAGAGCCGTATTTGAAACAACCACTGCGTATGGAAAAGCTTTTAAAGATGCTCATTATTCACGATTTAGTAGAAGTGTATGCAGGAGATATCCCCGCATTTGAAAAAAGTAATCGTAAAGAACAGAAGCATGCGAATGAGCAACGAGCGATTGAACGTTTACAACAATTATTAGGTGGGGTAGCGGGTCAAGAGCTGTACGATTTATGGCAAGAGTTTGAATCGCGAGAAACGTACGAAGCGAAAGTAGCAAATGCGATTGATAAGCTAGAAGTGCAAATCCAGCACAATGAAGCGAGCTTGGACACATGGTTACCAATCGAGCATGAGATGACATTCCAAATCGCCAAACATACGGAATTCGACGATGCTTTAGAGCAACTTCGTTTACTCGTTGTTGATGAGGCGGCCGCAAAATTAGAAGCGGGAAATATCGATATTTCAAATTGGATAAAAAAAGTTTGAAAAACACTTGCACTTTTAAAAGTTATCGTGCTATTATATTGAAGTCGCCAAGAGAGGCAACAACAAAACAACTCAGAAAAAACTTTTCAAAAGTTGTTGACAGCATATGAAACAAGATGCTAAGATGTAGAAGTTCGCTTAACACGAATGAAAAACATGAACCTTGAAAACTGAACAACAAACGTTGATGAA
>NZ_MASJ01000016.1 GCF_001700315.1 Caryophanon tenue
CAGAAAAACATTGCTTTTCCTGCTGAAGTCGCCGCTTGTGTCGGAACGCACCAGCACATTTTTATCATCTCAATACACTCATTTTCATCAGAAATAGAGTTCTGTCCCAGCCACTTTTCACGTGCGTTTAGTTTTCGGTCGTATTTCGTCGCATAAAAATCGCGATAAAAAACGGGACTAACACAATTAGTGCTGCGCCTAATCGGAATTGCATATCTGTTAATGGTACGAGGAAGCGAAGTGCCCATAAAATCGTTAATCCTGCTGAAATCAACAGCTCAAGTGACACATTCATTTGTTTGCGAAGTGTTAATAAATAGAAAAATGCAATGGGCGGCACAAGAATAATGAGCACCAATAAAAATGATTCGCTGCGATACCAAGGTTTTTGTTCATCCATTTTTGTCCCTCCTTTACATATGAGTGTAACAAATTTAGTAAATGGCTACACCAATAACGACTCCGAGAAGGACAAGTAGGAGCGGTGATACTTTTTTGGTGAACAGTAATGTCACAAGTAATAACGCAATTAGCGCATCAACAGCACTTGTAACCGTTGATGAAACAATGGGTGAAAGAAAGGCAGCAACTAAAATACCGATAACCGCCGCGTTTAATGCACTCATCGCACGACGTATGCCCGTATGTTGTCCCATACGTAGCCAAAATGGATATACACCGATAATGAGTAAAAATGCCGGCAAGAAAATCGCAACGGTCGCAATAAGCGCACCTGGCACTCCATCTAACACCATGCCGATATATGTCGCAAATGTAAACAGCGGTCCCGGAATGGCTTGAGCGATACTATAGCCTGCTAGAAAGGCATCGGTTGACATCAGACCGGTTTGAACAAATTGTGCCTCAAGAAGTGGTAACACAACATGCCCACCACCAAAAACGAGCGCACCGGCTGTATACATGCTCGTAAATAACGAGAGTGTGTCGTTTGAGAGCATACTTGTTGCAAGCGGTAAGCCAAATAAGAGCAGAAAAAAGACAGAGAGCGCGATTCCCCCGCTTTTTACGGAACCGACGACTGTCACGGATGCTTTACTTGCAGTTGCTGGAAAGAAAAAATAACCGATAAGCGCGACACCAAGAAAGATAAAAATCATCGCATACGGTGTTTTGAGTAACAGTGACAATACCGCAACAATGACCATCAAGCCAATATGTTGCGACGAGACGAGCAATTTACTACTCATATCCCAAATAACGTGTGCAACAATCGCGACGGCTACAAGTTTTAAACCTTGTAGCCACGATAAGTCGAGTGTCGTCATTTGTAAAAATGCCGCGAATAATAACATGATAACAATAGAAGGAAGCGTAAAGCCGATAAAGGCAAGTATACTACCGATAATCCCCCGCAGTTTGTAGCCAATTCCTATGCCAACTTGACTTGAGGCAGGGCCGGGTAAAAACTGGCTCAGTGCGACTAAATCTGCATATTCTTCAGCGCGTAACCATTTTTTATCGGTTACATATGTTTGTTGGAAATAGGCTAAATGTGCTGTCGGGCCACCGAATGACGTACAGCCTAAGCGCAGCGCAATGAAGAAAATTTGAATGAGCGAAACTTGCACAAAAATCGACACCTTTTTACTATATTTTTCTTAGTATGTATGGATTTTTGTGCAGCGTAAAGGCCTTTTACGAAACGTTTACGAAAACTTATTTCTATGTCCATAAAAGGATCGATCTTATTTTACATGGCATACAAATGAGTGGTATCAAAACGCTTTACGACATGAAATAAGCCCTGCTTACAGAGAAATCTCTATAGACAGGACTTGATAAATGACGTATGTACATTACACTGCTTCAATATCGTAAATTACAATACTAGCACTATTGAGTAAACTAATGGTTTTCACTTGGTCTTGCGGGTCAATATGTATTTCTACACAATTCCCTGCGTTTCGAGCTTGGATATTGGCTTGCTGTAAAACACTTAGTGCTTGTGTAATGTTCGTTACATAAATTCTAAATGACTGCATAGTTGTCTCCTCCTCTACGCTATAAGTGTACCACGAACAAAAAACGAGAAACAGCGATTTGCCGTTTCTCGTTTTTGTTATTGTAATGAACCAGATGCTAAGTACGGGAAGAAGCCATCTAAAAACTTCTCGGTTGCTGGCATAAAGTACGAACCGTAATGGAAATCAGGGTCAAGTGTTGTGACAATCCATGTACCATTTGTGCTCGTCGTATCGATATACATTAATGAGCCGCCGTCTTTCATATCAATTAGTGATGTTTGACCAGCTGTTAATTGGAATACACCGTGTTGGTGCCATGTACAAGCTTGCTCCGTTAAGAAGCCATCGCGGAACATTGGATGTTCTGGTGCAACCATACGTAAACCTGAATCTGCATTTGGCTCTAACCACCACCAGAAGTTTGTTTCGCGTAATTCCCAGTTTTGATGGGGAATCCATTCTTCGGGCTGTGGACCGAATGCAACAACGATACCACCACGATCAGCGAAGCGATGAATCGCAGGCACAATCGCTTTGAACGTTGCTAAATGTAGCTGAGATGGCACGATTAATACGTCCATACCGTCCAACATGCTTTCTTCAAATTGAGGCATATAAATTAACGACGCAATATATTGTGCGAATTTCGGCTCGTTAAATGTACGGTAATGTGGCGCATGGCCGCTATATAAAACTGCAATCTTTCTCATTAGTTGTTCTCCTTTTGTAGCTCACGTTTTAACCATTCCAGCATTTGTGGGGCAATGCGTTTTGATGTGTTGTCGCCTGTTACGAATGATAAAATATCACGCGCGGCATGAATAAACATTGTACCGTTTGTTGATGTGCGGTCTACATATGTAACCGGTGTCCCATCTGTAAAGCGTACATGTACTTCTACATCATGGTAGACAGGTTGGAAACCACGTGCAAAGAAACCAGCAACGCCTTTACGTGATACTAGCTCTGCTGCATCAACGCCTTCAAAAATGGCACTATCTTCTGAAAGAACAACATCATAGTCACTAAATTTACGAATTTCTTTTGGCGTAAATAAGTGAACGTTTGGAAGCCATGGACGGAAAATATGTGTACAGCTGACAACAATATTTCCTGCATCTAAAAATGCCGCGATTTTTTCGCGTTGTGTATATAAGTATTCTTGGTCGATGAAATCTGTAACATATAACACGTTATAGTTAGAAATATCCGCATCACCAAATGCGTATTGGTCCATTACAGATACGTGCTTTGTTTCACGGTTATCTGCTGACATTGCACGACCGTCGCGACCAAAGGCATGCCCTGGATCTAATTTTAAAATATTTAATGTCATGAAAAAGCTCCTGTTCTACATTTTTGAATAACGCTCTTTATGAATTTTGGCAAAAAGACAAATAATTCATAATTCATAGAAAAGTTATTCTATTGTTTTTATATTGACAATGAAAATCATTTTCAATTATACTGTGTTTTGTGATAAAAACAAGCGATAAATATGATTTTTTTAAAGCTTTCATAAAAAAATTATTAATAGAGAATAGATAGAGGAGTTTGTGGGAAATGAACAAAAAATGGATGGCTACCCTTGCATTTAGTGCATTATTATTAGCTGCATGTGGTAACAATGAAGAAGCAACGACAGCAAATGAAGAAGCAACAGCAGATGTTGCACAAACAGCAGAAGAACGTTTAATTACGGACCAATTAGGACGTGAGGTAGCGGTTACAGAAACAGACCGTATTGTAACGGGTGGGCTTTTACCATATCCATCGGCTTGGTATTTCGCGACAGGCTCAGGTGAAGAAATTGTCGGCATGCATCCAAATTCATATAGCGCAACAGAAAACTCGATTTTGGCGAAATTGGCGCCAGAAATGTTAGATGCTTCAACAGCGTTTGTGAAAAACGGTGAGATGAACATTGAGGAGTTAATGAATATTAACCCGGATATTTATTTTGAATTATCAACAGATGAAAAAACAATCGAACAAGCAGAAAAAGCGGGCATCCCAACGATGGGTGTTAAAACATTTGACCAATCGGATGCAGAACCGTTAGCAACGTATACAAGTTGGTTAGAATTAACATCAGAAATTACAGGTAAAGCAGAACGTAAAGATATGTTCATTGAAGAAGGCGATGCAGCACAAGCGATTATTGATGAAAAGCTAGCGACAGTAGATGCAGCAGATAAGCCAAAAATTTTATTCTTATACGGAGCGTCAGCGGATGCCTTAACGGTAACAGGCGCGAACTTCTTCGGTGAGCAATGGATTAAAGCAACAGGTGGTATTGATGTTGCAGCAGAAGCGGGCGTAACAGGTCGTAAAGATGTCAATATGGAGCAAATTTACGAATGGAATCCAGACATTATTTACATTACAAACTTTACACCAGCACAGCCAGAAGATCTTTATACAAATGGTATTGGTTCATTTGACTGGAGTACTTTAGACGCTGTGAAAAATAAGCAAGTGCATAAAGTGCCACTAGGGATTTATCGTTGGTATCCACCAAGTGGAGATGCACCACTTATGTTAAAATGGATGGCACAAAAAAACTATCCAGCGCTATTTGACTACGATATGAACGAAGAAATTAAAGCATATTACACGAAGTTTTATGACTACAACTTGACAGATGAAGAAGTGGACAGTATTTTACACCCAGTTTCTGAAGCTGCTAAAGTAACGAAATAAGGTGTCGTGACATGAAGCTGTGGACAAAAATCACGTTATTTTTGTTACCAATTGTCATCGCGTTAGTATCGATTGGCATTGGACGTTTTTCAGTCGACTTTACAACGACTGTACAAATTTTGTTATCACAAGTATTCCCGATTGAACAAACATGGACAGAGATGGAAGAAACTGTTGTCATGCAAATTCGCTTACCGCGTATTATTTTAGCGATTTTAATCGGTGCCGGTTTATCGATTGCGGGTGCATCATTCCAAGGCATGTTTGCGAACCCGCTTGTTAGTGCCGATATTTTAGGGGTTGCATCAGGGGCTGCCTTTGGTGCATCACTCGGTATTTTATTAATCGGTAACGGTATTGCTGCACAAGGTTTAGCGTTAGTATTCGGTTTGTTGGCCATCGTCTTTACAAACATCATTGGTGGCGTTGGGAAGAAAATGCCCGTCTTTATGCTTGTTTTAGCAGGGATTGTGACAACAGCATTATTTGAAGCGCTCATTTCACTGATTAAATTTGTGGCAGACCCTGAAGAAAAGCTACCGGCGATTACGTATTGGTTAATGGGTAGTTTAGGAACGGCGTCGTATCAAGATTTATGGCTAGCAGGGCCGTTAATTGTTATCGGTGGTGGTATTTTATTAGCCGTACGTTGGCGTATTAACTTACTGACATTACCAGAAGACGAAGCACGTTCACTTGGGATTTCAGTTGGAAAATTAAAGTGGGTCGTTATTTTCGCAGCAACACTTGTAACAGCTGCTTCTGTAGCAGTTGCAGGGATTGTTGGCTGGGTCGGTTTAATTATTCCGCACGTAGCACGTATGCTCGTTGGCAATAATAATGAACGTGTATTACCGGTGTCAGTGGCACTTGGTGGCGCATATTTACTGATTATTGATACAGTGGCGCGTTCAGTGACAGCGACAGAAATTCCGTTATCGATTTTAACAGCGATTATTGGCGCACCATTCTTTGCGATTTTATTACGTAAAACAGGAGGCGGTTGGTCATGAAAATTGAAGTGCATGATGGTAATTTCTTTTATGCAAAGAAAAAACGTGACGTTGCGCCGTTTATTTACGGAACAGACATTAATTTTACGTTAGAACCTGGTCATATTATGGCGATTCTCGGTCCAAATGGCGCGGGAAAAACAACGTTATTAAAGTGTATTACAGGCTTACATGATTGGAAAAAAGGCACAACGCTTGTGGATGGGCAACCGATTAATAAATGGTCGCAAAAAGAGCTATGGAAACATATTGGTTACGTACCTCAAGCACATAAAATGGTATTTGGTTTTTCCATTGAAGAATTAGTAGTGATGGGGCGCGCGCCGTATATTAGTTCACTGGCACAGCCGAAAAAAGAAGACTACGAAGCGGCACATAAAGCGCTTGAAGAAGTTGGGATTTTACATTTGGCGAAAAAGTCATGTAACCATGTTTCGGGCGGTGAATTGCAGTTAGCACTGATTGCACGCACACTTGTGTCGAATCCGAAAGTGCTTATTTTAGATGAGCCAGAATCACATTTAGATATTCAAAAGCAAGTCATTATTTTACAAACATTAAAGCGTCTTGCAAAAGAACATAATATTAGTTGTATTATTAACACGCATTACCCGAACCATGCCTTTTATTTAGCGGACCAAGTACTGATGATTGCGAAAGAGAAAAAGGCAGTATGTGGTACCGTTGCAGAGACGATGACAGAATCACGTATGCGTGAATATTTCAACATTGAATTACGTAAAATTTTATACGATCAAGATGATTACGTTTTTGAAACGATGATTCCAACGGAGCTTGCTACGCAGCGAGAAGCCGTAGAATGTCGCTTTAATGATTTTGATCATGTATAAACTAACACTCTCCTTATTTTTTAAGGGGAGTGTTTTTAGTTTATTTTTAATTAAAAATCTTAAATTCTACATTATTTAGCTTATTTTGGTAATAATCTGTATAATTATTAATTATGTGACGCTAATATTATGTAAATAAAAGGGTTTGAGGTATTTTATGTATAAATTAGTAGTGACAAATGATGAAAAAATGTTATTTGATCAACTATATCAACCTTCATTTGAGGAAAAGGGATATGAGTTAGAAGAATATAATGGAGAGCAATATAGTTATTTAGTTGAAAATAAGTACGGAGAATACGCAGGCACTGTTGAATTTATTGAGTTTAACCAAGAAAAATCTATGCTAGCCAATCCGCAAATATTTGTTCAATGTGAGTTGCTTGAAGATGCTGTAAGTGTATGGGAAGTTGATAAAGTTAGCGTAAAGGCTGAGGAACGAAAAAATAAAACGCTCAATAATATTATGGAAAGCATTTATGAAATTTGTAAAGAAAAGCAAATAGAATATTTGATTGCTGAAATGAATCCCGTTCTTTGTCGAGCACTAAAAGTAGAATATAAATTAGATGTTTACCGATTAAGCGGTATTGTGAAGGGGAAATATCCCTATATTCCTGTTATTATTCCAATCAATCAAAAGGTTTTAGAAGCATACGAAACAAATCGAGCAAAAAAGGAGCGTGTTGTATGACACAAGCCATATTTATGTTAATCGCTGCAATTATTTCAGAAGTATTTGGTAGCTCTATGTTAAAAAAATCAAATGGCTTTCAACATCCTTTGCCGACAATTGGCTTTTTAGTTGGCTATCTTTTAGCCTTTGTAGGGTTAGCATTTTCTTTAATGGTGATACCACTTGGTGCAGCATATGCAATTTGGGCAGGGCTAGGTACAGCGTTAACAGCTATTGCAGGTGTACTTTTTTTCCAAGAACGTTTAAGTATACAAAAAGTCATCGGTATTATGCTCGTTGTTATCGGTGTAGTTGTATTAAATATAGGAGGATGACCATGTATGAAAAAAAGTAGCCTCTATATGTTATTAGTGATTTCCATTGTCACAGAAGTATTTGCTGCTACCATGCTGAAGTTGAGTGCAGGTTTTACAGTATGGTTGCCACTTGTCGGGGTTGCGCTTGGCTATGGTATCTCTTTTTTTGTATTAGGCATTATTTTGAAATATATGCCTATTAGCGTTGCGTATGCGATTTGGGCGGGTGCTGGCACCGTTTTAACGGCGATTGTTAGCATCGTCTTATTTGGAGAAGTGTTTACGATTTTAAAAACAATAGGTATTACGCTTATTTTAGGCGGAATTGTTTTACTGAACTTAAGTAGTGAAGACGACAGTAGCGTACGCGTAGAAAATACTTCATCGAAATGTAAGGGCAATAGATAAGAAGTGGTCGAATAGGTCGATATAAAACATATTCTAAATCGAAAGGAGGTTGTCCAGATGTTAGGTAATTTAAAGGCGGCGGGTTCACTGCTTAATCATTTAAATCGTAGCTATACCGCTAGCGATTTAGCGATGGAACAATTATCGACGGGAAATCGGATTAATCGGGCAGCAGATGATGCAGCAGGACTTGCAATTTCTGAAAAGCTGTTAGGGCAGATGAATGGCTTGAATATGGCAGCGAAAAATACGCAAGATGGCATTTCGATGTTAAATACAGCAGAAGGTGCGATGAATGAAACGCATAGCATCGTCCAAAAAATGCGTGAAATTGCCGTGCAATCCGCAAATGATACAAACACGCCACAAGAACGTGAGGCACTCAATGACCAATTCCAATCATTGATTAGTGAAATTGACCGCATTTCAACAGATACCGAGTTTAATACACGTACGCTGTTAAATGGTGATTATGCGAACAATCCGCTGCGTCTTCAGTTAGGTGCAAATAGTGGACAGCATATGGATGTGTTTATCAACGACATGAGCTGGCAGTCATTACTTGGCAATAACAGCAATCGTACAGATTTAAATGTGTTAACACAAGAAAATGCCAATGCGATGATTGGTGTGATGGACGGTGTGTTAAAAAATGTTTCGACAGAACGAGGCAAGATGGGGACATATACAAACCGTCTCGAGCATGCGTATAATGTCACAATGACGACTGGCGAAAACTTAACGAAGGCGTACTCTACGATTAAAGATGTTGATATTGCAAAAGCAATGATGACGGTGACACAAGAAAATATTAAGCAGCAAGCAGCCACAACGGTTTTAAGTATGCATATGCAAACAGCGAGCAACGTGCTACATTTATTGCGTTAAGAAAAGCGATGTTTCCATGAAAGTGGAAGCGTCGCTTTTAATTTTTTGAGACAAAAAGACATTTATTCAGTAAAATTGATACATAACGTAGTATTTTATTGAAGGGGTGACGCGCGTGACGGAACCGATTTTTTTATTGGAGCGTTTGCGAAGAAAGGGTTGTTATTTAAAGAGGGCTATGGATTAACAGAAGCCGGACCGAACAACTTTGTGATTGACGCACACATTGCGATGCAAAAAAAAGGCGCTGTTGGTAAAAGTATGTTATTAAATGATGTCCAGGTGACGAATGAAGAAGGACGACCTTGTGCAATTGGTGAGGTAGGAGAGCTTTGTGTACGTGGCAGTCATCATCTTTTCAGGTTATTGGCAAAATGACGCAGAAACGGCCAAGGTACTCAGAGGTGGCTGGTTACATACAGGTGATTTAGCCTATATGGATGAAGATGGAGATTATGCAATTGTGGGGCGTAAAAAAGAAATGATTATTACCGGCGGCGAAAATGTGTATCCGCAAGAGGTCGAACAATGTTTACTTGCGCATCCGTCGATTCAAGAAGCCGCCGTACTTGGCGTTCCACACGATATTTGGGGCGAATGCGTTGTGGCGTTTATTGTTGCACGGCAACTAGATGTCGATACATTGCGCGCGTATTGTAAAGAAACGCTCGCGAGTTATAAAATACCGAAACAATTTTATGATGTCGAGCAATTGCCAACGACAGCAGTTGGCAAAATTGATAAAAAAATTTTGGTGCAACAAGCCATTGCTGCTTCACAGTCTACGTCTTCGTAGGCTGTTTTTTTTGAGCAAATGTTTTGCACCGATATCAAAAGTATAGTAAATTCATCGACAAAGGAGTGAATAATAATGACAACAACGACTTTATTTGAAACATATACATTGCCAAACGAGGTGACATTACGTAATCGCTTCGTGATGGCACCGATGACTACGTACTCAGGCAATGATGACGGTACGGTATCAGAGCAAGAGCTTACATATTATACGGAACGTTCGTATGGTGTAGGGATGCTTATTACAGCTTGTGCATATGTTGCACCAAACGGCAAAGCATTCCCAGGGCAAATTTCTGCAGATGACGATAAATATATTGATAGCTTGCGCGCGATTGCGGAGGCAATTCGCGTCGGTGGGGCGAAATCTATATTACAAATTCATCACGGCGGACGTAAAAGTGTCTCGAAGCTTGTGCCAAACGGAGATGTCGTTGGTGCAGGGGACGAAGATGGTGTTCGCGCATTGACAACGGAGGAAGTAGACGGTTTAGTGGATGCATATGCACAAGCAACACGTCGCGCAATTGAAGCAGGTTTTGATGGCGTTGAAATTCACGGTGCGAACACGTATTTAATTCAGCAATTTTTCTCAGGTTTTACAAATAAGCGTACGGATAAATATGGTGGGTCACTTGAGAAACGTTTAACCTTCCCAACAGCGATTACAGAAGCGGTACTACGTGTGAAAGAGCAATACGCAACGCCGGCGTTTATTGTCGGCTATCGTTTTAGCCCAGAAGAGCCGGAAGAAGACGGTATTACAATGGATGATACAGAAGTACTCATCAATGCGCTATTAACGTACCCACTTGATTATATTCATGTGTCATTAGGTGATTATCGCTCAACAACGCATCGCTATACAAAAGGTGAGGGTGTCAACCGACTTGAAGCATTGCAACGTATTGTGAACGGTCGTGTACCATTAATTGGTGTTGGTTCGATTTATATGTTAGAAGAAGCGCAAGAAGCCGCAAAATACGGATCAGATTTAATTGCACTTGGTCGTGCATTACTGATTGAGCCGCATTGGGTTGAAAAAGTAGCAGCAGGTGAAGCTGTCGAGACGCAAATGGATGAGCATGCACCGCGCGTGATGCCGGACAATTTAATGCAAGTCATTAAACGAAATCGCGGTTGGATTCCAGGCGTATAATACGAAAAAAGAGCTTGGTCAGATGTGACAAACTTCGTGTTTGCCGTCGTACCGAAAGTAGCAAAGAGACTGAGACAGTAAGAAATAGAGTATGAGACAAAAAGAAATATCCTTCAGCCGTTGTCGTTGCTGAAGGATATTTTTTTGCTTTTGATGCTACGCCACATAGCGGACACGTTTTGCAGGCATTGCTTTTCCTGCTGAAGTCGCCGCTTGTGTCGGGACGCACCAGCACATTTTCATCATAAATAGATTTACTTTATGCTAGCTCTTTTTTAATGCCGACTAATAAAGCGCAGCATTTTACTCATTGTGGTTGGAATGACCGATGCGTGGTTTTCCTCTAACGCGACATAAAACTCCACATGTGGCTGTGCCGCGTGCCGATGCTTATAAAAGGTGAGTGCATCATCGACCATATCGCCCTCGTGACCGCCGACATAAATGGCGAGTGGCGTGGAGATATATGTTTTTGTTTCACGAAGCACTTGTAGTAGCTCATGATGATTCCACCAAATAGAGGGGCTCACAGCTACATAATGTTGGAAGAGCTGTGGCTTTGTTAAATAGCACCATAGTGAAAATAAGCCACCGAGTGAATGTCCAAATAACGATACCTTTTGCGGATTCGTGTCATATTGTGCGTGAATCATTGGCAGTAACTCATGCTCCAAAAATTGTTGGAAATTCACTGCACCTCCAGCACGCACTGGTTTCATTTGGCGTCCACGGCGCAGTGGGAAATGGTACGCCGCAGCAGGCGCTGTAAAGTCGTAAAAACGACGATTTGTTGTATCGTCTTGCTGATGCCCAACACTCACTAAAATATGTGCGATTACATTTGTTTTTTGTCTAATGCGCAACTGGTTTTGCATCGCTTCAAAAAACATATTTGTGTAGCGATGCCCATCTAGCACGACTAATACGGGAAAGCCTTCAGCCGGTGCAGGTTCATTTGGCACAAAGACATCAATCGGATAGTCGTAATTTGTGTACGTTGAATACATGAAACCGCTCCTTTACACGTAAACTGCTTGCTTCGGTGTAGACTGTTTTAATAATTTGTAAGAAAGACAAATGGGTATGCCGTCTGTATCCTGGACAATTGTGGCATCAATTTGGAATACACGTTGTAACACATCATTTGTCATAATGTCATGGGGGGTCCCACAGCATTGAATTTGTCCATTTTTCATCGCAATTAATGTATCGGAATAACGCGCGGCATGGTTTAAATCATGTAACACCATCACAATGGTACAACCAAGCTCGCGGTTAAGCGATTCGACAATTTCAAGCACTTCTAGTTGGTGTGCCATATCTAAATATGTTGTCGGTTCATCCAGTAGTAAAATATCTGTTTCTTGTGCGAGCGCCATCGCAAGCCATACACGCTGCCGCTGCCCACCGGATAGTGCAGCAATTTCACGTGTTGCAAATTCAGCTGTCTGTGTAATATCCATCGCCCACTGAATTTTCTGACGGTCACGTTCTGTGAGCTTGCCTAAATTTTTGCGATGCGGGTAGCGACCGTATGCAATAAGCTCCGATACCTTTAATTGTCCTGGACCAGATGGTGATTGTGATAAAATGGCAAGTTTTTGCGCAATATCACGTGTAGACATCGTATTCATATTTTGTTGCTGTAAAAAAATATCACCACTATCTTTTTTTAAAATACGCCCAAGCGTTTTTAACAAGGTCGATTTCCCACAACCGTTAGGACCAATAATGGTTGTTACTTTCCCTTCAGGAATGCTTACGGTTAAATCATCTAAAATACGCGTTTGACTGTAACCAGCAATGAGGTTATTGACGTGAAAGACATCTGTCATCGTTTTATTATCCTTTCGCTTTTACAAGTAAGTATAAAAAGTATGGAATGCCGATAATGGATACGACAATACCGACTGATAATTCAGCAGGTGCAAAAACATTTTTGGCAATATAATCAGAAAAAACAAGTAGCACCGCACCAATGAGCATGCTAACAGGCATAACCGCACGATGCGAAATACCAATGAGCTGTCGTGCAATATGTGGCGCCATTAAGCCGATAAAACCAATACTTCCTGACACCGACACACAGGCACTGACAAGCCCGACACTTGCAAGTAGCAGGAAAATCTTTTCACGCTCAAGCGCAATGCCTAAGCTGACAATACTATCTTCTTCTAATTGGAAGTAATCGAGTAAATGTGTTTTTTTATAGACAAACAAGCTAAGAAGAATCACCCACGGAAGCATAGCAATGACGAAATACCAATTCGAATTATAAATCGAACCATTCATCCAAATAGCAGCAGCCTGGTAATCATCTTCATTCATTTTTAATGACCAAAATAATGTCAGTGCACCAAACCCTGTATTAATGGCAATACCTGTTAAGATAAGCTTTTGCGTATCCATTCGTCGATTGCCATACGAAAATAGTAAAATAAGTGCTGCAGCTATGACGCCTCCAACAAAACCAAAAAGAGGCACCATTAAAATTTTAAGGACACTATTAATTTCTACATTGATTAATTGCACTTGGAAGAAATACATAAAAATAACGACTGTACAGCTTGCACCGGCATTAATTCCTAAAATACCAGGGTCAGCAAGTCCATTTTTTGTAATGCCTTGTAACACAACTCCTGCTAATGCAAGCCCCATGCCGACAATTGCGGCAGTCACAATACGTGGTAAACGTAAGTCGAAAATAACGAGTTCAAAATTCTCGTTTTGTTCCAATCCAAGTAATGTTTTAAATACATCTGCGGTGGACATTGAAAAGTTACCACTCGTTAAATGTAAATACATCGCGGCAAAAAGCGCGACCGTTAATGCGAGCAGTGTGAACGTTAAACGTTTTGGATTATGCTGCAAACCGTTCACCGCCCTTTTTACGAATTAAGTATAGGAAGAACGGTACACCGATAAGCGCCGTCACAACCCCGATTGGCGTTTCGAATGGGAAGTTAATATATCGACTAATTAAGTCACATACAGTTAAGAAAAATGCACCCATTACAGCTGAGCATGGAATGATATATCGGTAATCAACGCTGACTAGCATGCGTACTAAATGTGGAACAACAAGCCCGATAAAAGCAATTTTTCCAACAAGTGCAACCGCTGTACCAGTCAAAATCGCAACGCTTAGCATACTTAGTACTTTGACGATTTTTGTACGTTGCCCAAGGCTAATCGCTGTATCTTCACCGAGCGACATAATGGTAACTGAATTCGATAATGCTAAAGCGATTAGCAACCCAATCAGCCCAATTGGCACACAAATATAAATCATTTCCATTTGTACCGTATGTAATTTTGCGTTATACCACATTGTAATCGTTTGGGACATTTGATGATACATGGCGATCGCTGTGCCGATACTGCTAATAAATGTGCCGATAACGGTTCCGATAATCGCAAGTTTTACAGGAGATAGTCCATTTTTTATAAGAGACGCAAAACCAAACACGAGCGAAGCACCTAGTAATGACCCAAGCATGGAGAGCAGTACAAGATTTAAGTTTGTAATGCCAGGTAAAAATACAACAGCCATCGTTACTAAAAAGGCTGAACCATCTGTGACACCTAAAATCGATGGGGATGCTAAAAAATTTCGCGTCACGCCTTGCATAATTGCTCCAGCGACTGCAAGACATGCGCCAACAAATAATACAGCTAACACGCGTGGAAGCCGCCCACTCCAAATAATTTGATGGTCTACGTTATTTTCATCAAAATGAATAATCGATTGCCATAAATCGCTCAGTGCAATATCTTTTGTACCGTACATAACCGATAAAACACTGGCAATGACGATGCAAATTGGCATGATAAGGGTAAACCAATATAATTTCTTATGTGATGCACTCATCAGAAACCACCTTCTATTTGTAAAATACATATATTGTGTACAACAATAAAGAGAGCGTCCAAGAAGTAATTTCTAGGACACTCTCCTTTGTTATAAAGGATGGCGAGCATGTAGCTGTCCATCAACGAGCGCTAAGCAATGCTCGTTTTTTTTACTTCAATACGGTATCAACAAATGCATTTAAGAAGTTGATTTTAGACCAAGCTGTACCACCTTGTGCCATTGGGTCAACGATGTTTAAATAAACCGCATCATTTTGTGCAGCATTCGTGCTCTTGAAAATATTATTGGCTAAAATTTCATCGACTAATTGAGAAGTTTCTTTGTTTTCTCCTTCTTCAAATTGCAGTAAAATAACGTCTGGGTTCCATTCAGCTAATGTTTCATACGTAATCTCTGTTTGCGCTTCAATCGTCGCTAATTCCTCGGGTACTTTTAAGCCTAAATCACGATAAAGCGTAGGGTTTAAATATACTTTTTCAGGATAAACGGCTAAGCCACCACGTACACGAATAACGACCACTTTTTTATCCTTTAACTCACTGTTTTGAATTTGTTCTTTTGCATCAGCTAGTGCATTATCATAATCTGCTAATACTTTTTCCGCCTCAGCTTCTTTACCGGTTAATTGCCCAAGTAGTGTTAAGTTATCTTTCCAGTTTGTTGAGATATGAGAATATGGGAATGTTGTTGCTACTTTGTTATAGTTAACCATTTGTGCTTCATCCCATTTACTCGTCCCTAAAATAACATCTGGATTTAATGTTAACATTGTTTCAGTACTTGGTTCTCTTTTCGTCCCAACAACAGTTGCACCTTCTAAATCAGCTGCTAAATAAGAAGGGATTGTTTGACCATCATCTGAAATAACGCCCGCTGGTTTTACACCTAAAACCGCCGCATCTTCCATTGCCTCTAAGCTTGCAGCGATAATCGTATCGACTTTTGCGGGCACTTCATACGTCTCACCTAAATATGTAATTGATTGTGTTGCATTTTCGTCAACAGTTTCTGCCTCTGTTTCAGTTGCAACTTCTTCTGTAGAGGCAGAAGATGATTCCTTCTCTGCTTCCTCTGCGCCACATGCAGCTAACATAAGTGCAAGTAGTGAAGCACCTAAAACACCATTCCATTTTTTCACGTTTTGTTCCTCCTACATACTAGTTGATAACGATTATCATTATCGTGGTATTAGAATAACAAGAACGTGTAAGAAACGTAAATAGATTTTTAGGGGAAAACATCTGGATTTTTGCGCATATTAGTATTTAAGGTTACGAAATTCAGTAGGCGTTAGCTGATATTGCTTTTTAAAAACGCGGCAAAAGTAAAAAGAATCATGATAACCGACGACCTCTGCAACTTTACTAACGGGCATTGTTGTTGTTCGCAATAATTTTTTCGCTTGCTTTAGGCGAAGCTCCGTTAAATACTGTACAGGTGACATGCCAAGCTGTTTATCAAATAAGTATGCAAAACGTCTCCGCTCGCAACCGACACGTTCCGCAATATCTGCAATTGAAATCGGCTGTGTATAATTTTCGGCAAAAAGTGCAACGGCTTGGTCGACAATATTATTCGTCGTCTGCATTTTTGCACAAGCCATCATTGTTTCAAGTAGTTGGAAAAAGGTAACATGCGTTTTGAGACGCAAAAAGTCTCCTGGATGTTGATCTAATTGAACAAGCTGTTGGGCGAAGTAATCGATTTTATGGTTTTCACCAGTTTCAATTAAAAAATGTTGTTGCTCGATATCGATGACACTACGCACTGTTTCATAATGAATAACAATATATTCCCATGCGATATCGTTTGCCGCTTCAATTTGAATAAGCATGTGAGGCCCTGCATGCAAAATATGACCTTTATGTAAAGGGTATGCCACCCCGTTTAGCGAAAAAGTTGCACTGCCTGATACCGTAATAACGAGGCCACTTACTTTCGGCGCTGTGTATCGATTCCCATCACTACCACCTGCTTTGACACGGCTCATAAATAAGTCCGTAAACTGGATAGTGGATTGTGCAAAATGTTTAATGATGTCGTTAAGGGCGACTGCCACGTTCAACACTCCTTATAAATGATAATAATTATCATTTATAAGTGTATCTAATTTAAAGAAAGATATATAGTGTTTTTAAAGAAAAGGACGTGTAATGCCATTTATTAGTATTTTGTATACAGTGATATATAGTGCGATAGAATCACTTTATGAAAGAGGTGGAGACTAATCTTTAAAAAAGCAGTTGCTATTCTTACAAGGAGCGTACTTTCTTCAGCATTAGCAACCAGTGCTATACAATTTCAACAATATGATATCGCATCTGAAAAGCAAGAAGTACCAGCCACGGATGCGACGTATAAAGCTGGTGGTCAAGTATATGAGGAAGTGGTCAAGTATATGAGGAAGTGGTCAAGTATATGAGGAAGTGGTCATTGTACGTGAACGTTATGGGCACATCATGCGGAGTGGGCGACATCTACACATAATGAGCAAGCATATATAGATTGCGTATGAACAAGATAGCTATTACGACCACTGGTTAAGCGGTCGTACATTACGTTAATGGAGACATTATGAAAAGTGACTGGTACAGAACCCTATTTCTGATGAAAATGAGTGGATTGAGATGATACGAATTTGCGGGTGCGTCCGCTATGTGGCGTAGCACCCAAAGCACAAAAAGATCTTTCAGCAGTTGTCGTTGCTGAAGGATCTTTCTTTTTGTCTCAATCTTTTTTTATAATTTAACGATAGCGAAGTTCTTTCTCAGAAATGGCTGTAAATAAGCGGTCATTTACTGGTGTTGGAATGCCGTATGTACGTCCAAGCGTTCGAACGGTTCCCGCAAAAAGGGGCAGTTCACTTTTTCTTTTCGCAGCTACATCTTGTGCCATTGACGGTTTCCCAGTTGGGCTAAGTGTCGCAATGACGTCCATCCAGTAGTCGATATCTGCTTCGCTTAACGTAATCCCTTCATGATTGGCAATAGCGATAACTTCACGCATCGCCGCTTGCATTAAATCGCGTGCTTCACCTTCGATTTGCACATCGCCATATGTGCCTTCAAGCATCGCTAGCGTTTGATTAATGCCAACGTTCAGCATAAATTTTCCCCATAAACGGTGCATCATGTTTGGCTCAACTAAATAAGGAAGTTGCACTTTCTCGAAAAAAGCGGCAACTGCTTGTGTGTGGGCTTGTAGTTCGCCTCCTTCGTTGCCAATAACTAAAATTCCTTTATTGTCATAATGCAGCTCATTGCTTTCTTTGACAGCATCCATTCCTTGAGCAACACAATACACTACAGGGTTTTTCGGATACTTTTTCATAATTTCGCGTTCACTTGTAATGCCGTTTAACACGGATAAGAAAATCGTCTGTTCATTGACATGCCCTTCTACAGCTTGTAGCGCCTCTTCTAAGCCATGAAATTTTGTCGCAACAAGCACTAGGTCAGCAGAAGATACTGGCTGTTCAGGTGTGACATAATGAAAGTCACAGCGCATACCGTTCGCAAATACACCATTTCTTTTATAGGTAGTAATGCGCTGTGCATCAGCAACAATACGGACGTTTTCTTTTCCTAGCTGTGTAGAAAAATGTTCGGCATACATAATACCAAGTGCGCCTAAACCAATAATCGATACTGTATTAATTATTTTCATATAAAGTAACTCCTTTCCCTTTTTATTTTAACGGAAAATTGCGAAAAAACCACCTCGTTACGCAGGAGGTGGTGTCGGCTGTACTGCTTTATAAGTAGTAATCGATGTTGTTAAAATAAGACACGTACAAATAATGACGCAAAGACCGCTTATTACTAACAGGAGGGAAGCTGGTACAAGGTCGTATAACAGTCCGAATAAAATCGTCGCAAGTGGCATCATACTCATGGCAGCTGTTTCGAGAAGTCCAAACACACGACCGCGGTATTGTTCTTCAATTTCTGTTTGTAAAATTACACCAATCGGTACATTTGTAAAAATAATGAATGCGCCAAATAAAAACATACAGATGCTATAAAAGAGTACATTTATATTATAAGCAAGCGCTGTAATGAGCGGGTAAGCAAAAAGCATCATGACCGCACCGAGCGCAATCAAAGACCATTTTGACATCCGTAAAGGTTGCTTCGCTGGTTTGCGACTTGCTAAATACATAGATGTCAACAACATACCAATGGCACTTGTTGCTTCGACAAAGCCAATATGCTGAGGCAACAGCGCAATTTTTTCAAGCAAAATAAAGCCTGTTCCGACATTTAAGCTTGTTGCAAAAAAGTTAATTAAAATAGACACAAGAAAAATACGAGCTAATATATGGCGTTTTCGTACATACTGGAGACCTTCTTTTATCGTAGTCCACATCTTTTCAGCAGCAGGTGCTTCTTGTTGTGTACTATACAGCTTAAAGTTCATCGTCATTTCAAGAAGCATCGTGACAGTATTGAGGAGAATATGGACGATTAGAAATGTCGTCATGCTTGCATAGCCAAACAACATACCGCCAATAATGGCACCAGCAATCGATGCAATCGATGTTGAAATTTGATTGAATGACAGTGCTTGTTGTAGTCGCTCTGCGTCGACTAAATTGGCAATAGATGCGGTAAAGCCAAGACTACTACACGTCGCAAAAATTGTAATGAAAAATGTGGCAATATAGACCGCTGTTACCGATAAGCCATTTGTTACCGTATAGGCAAGTAATGCCGTAATCGTTAAAATTTCACCAAGTTCACCGCCGATCACAAACGGTTTTTTCGGGAAGCGGTCAAGTAGCGCGCCAATAAATGGTGCAAGCAATACACGTGGTACTAACGCAATAACCATATTAATCGCAAAGCTTAAAGCTGAACTTGTGGCGGATAAAACATACATACTCATACCGAAGCTGTAGACGGTTGCACCGAGTGAACCGAATAATTTACTAATTAAAAACGTATATAAATGATACGTTGCTCGTTTGTACGTGTTCATCATTTTACTCCCTTTGTTTAATCTAGTTAAACTTATTGTATGGTCTTTTTGGTGTGAATGCAATGATTAAGTTTAATTTTATTAAACTTTTTAAGCGAGACATTGAACTTTCTTCAATAATTTAGTTTAATAGAAATAAACAATCGATAAAAAGGGGCGAGCATACATGCAGCCACAAACAATTGGGCAACGCATTCGCATATTGCGAAAAGAACGAAAGATGACACTTCAGCAACTAGCAGGTGAACGCTTAACAAAGGGCATGCTCAGTTTAATTGAAAATGATAAAGCGCAGCCATCAATGGAAAGTTTGCGTTATATTGCGCAGCAGTTACATGTCGATATTAGTACGTTGGTGGAGGAAGCACCGACCGTAGATGTGGTCGCATTGCTCCAACAGGCGGAACAATTACGTGATGATTATTATGAGAGTGCAAGCTTTGCAGAAGAATATGAGCGACGTATGAAAATTATCACTTTTTTAGCGCCATATACTGATACATTTACGTATAAACGTTTTGAAGAAATTCGTTTACTTGAAATGTATGCGTCACTAGTAGGCGTGGATGAACCTGAGAAGGCACAGCCGCTATTAGAGAATATTATTGACTATTACACACAAATTGGCGCGACGTCACATGTGGTAGAAGGCTATTTAGCGATCGGTCGCTTATATTTTAAAGAAGAGTCATATGAGGAAAGTTATCGTTATTTACTAGAAGCTCATACGCTGATGCAGCAAAATTTACATGTCATTGATACATTAACAAAGTTAAATGTCTATTTTTTACTCGTTATTATGGCATCCGCAATTGGTGATAGCACGGCGATGCTTCGCTATATGGATGAGGCAATGAAGTTAACAAAGCAAGAGCAAGTGTATTACCGTATGAACGACTTTTACCGTGTGCAGTATATTCATGCGCTACAAACAGATCGCCCAAAAACGTATTATTATTTAGAGAAGATGGAGCAGTTTGCAATGTTCACTGAAGATAAGATGGAGCTGTTATTATGTAAATATATGCACGCACATCATTTGAATTTTGTCGAGCAACGCTACGAGGATACGATTACATTTATTCAGTCTTTAACAGAGCATCAAACGTATGCAGATGAAGTGTTAAAAGGTCGCTTTTTAGCGGAATTAGGCATTGCCCACTATTATGTTGGATGTTATGAAGAAGCGCTCCATATGTTTGAGCAAACGGGCACGACAAAATATATGAAGCATCCACTTGACTTAAGCTTTCATTATTTAGCGAATGCCTTTAAAGGGCAAACGTACGCAAAATTAGGCGACATTGAGAAAGCGAAAAAGGAAATATTATATGCAAAAGATGCGGTAAAGGCATTTCCTACTAATTTATATACAGATGAAATTGAGCGGATTTATGAGGATGTTTTTTCTAAACGTCCGTAACAAAAGCTGCGCCTGAAAAACGAACCATTTTTCAGGCGCAGCTTTTGTCGATTAAGCATGACTAGATTCATTCATTTTGCGAAACAATGTCGCACGACTAATACCGAGTAATGTTGCCGCATCTTCTTTTCGTAAACCGCGGCGCTGTACTTCGGCAACGTGTTATCACGTTCGTATAAACAACCGATTGTATCGGTATAAAGGGTGTGATAGAAATAGAAAACGTGTTAGGAGAAATAAAAAAATTTCTCTTAACACGTTTTTATTTTTTGGCTTGGTCCTATTTACTGGGGAATCCCTTTATTCACCAGTGTATACAGCACCGCCAGCAGCGCGCCACCGACAAAATTGCCGAGCGTGACAGGTACTAAATTGTGCAGCATGGCAACATATGTTGTTATGCCTAGTTGCGCAGCGACCGCAAATAATGTCATATTCGCCACGGAATGCTCAAAACCTAAAAAGATAAACGGGAAAATACAGCAAAATACCATCGCCCATTTTGCAATGTCTTGTTCGACTTTATAAAAACACCAAACAGCTAAACAGACAAAGAGGTTACAAAGAATGCCGCGAATGAATAATTCGGTAAAGCTTGGTGCTAATTTTATATCCGCAATATATGCAATATACGAAGCCCAAGCATCGGTTAATAGGCCACTGTAATACATGCCAAAAGCAAGTAATTGTGCGCCCATAAAATTAAATAGCCAGCTTCCGACGCAAAGGAGCAACACAAACCGCCATGAAATATGTCGGCGAATCGCACTTGCCATTAAAATAAAATTATTGCTCGTATATAGTTCTGCACCTGCAAATAAGGTTAAGTTAAGTGCGATGCCGAATGTAAGAGCCTGTAAAAGCCGCGTCATTTCTGGTATGTTTTCATATGTATATACACCGATACCAATATAAATAAGCATGCCAATACCGATGAACAAACCGCCTAATAATGCATAGCTAACGGCACTACGAAAAGATGTTGTCCACATATGTACTTTTGTTGTTGAGAGTATATCGAGCTTTTCAAATACTTTTTCCAAACGTGTCCCCCCTTTTTTAAAAGTGTACTAAAATCGTGTACAATGCGCAAAAAATACATTAAACAATAAAAACATTCCTACATTTATAAATTACGGTGCATTCTTTGAATGTTTTGGCAACATACGCTATGATAAAACAGCGAATAAGTAGGATGTAGGAGTGACATTGGTGAAAAAAACATATTATGTACTTGTTGCCGCAACATTATTGTTAGGCGCCTGTACAGCGGAGCAAAAACCACAAGCAGAGCCAATTGTAGAAGCAATTGAACCTGTTATTACAACACAACAAATTACCGTAACCCCACAGCAAGTGTATACGGGAGATACGGTTTTAATTAATCATACACATGCCATTCAGCAAGAGCCGACGAATATTCAACAATGGCAACAAGAACAATTGGCTTTGGGCAGTGCTGATTTATCGTTACATATTCACGCACCGTTAACAGCTATGTTAACAGCAGCACAGCAAGATGGTGTCGATCAGTTTGTGATGAATAATGGCTATCGGAGCGTAGCCGATCAACAACTGTTATACGAACAAAAGGGCAGTGAACTTGCGTTGCCAGCGGGGTATAGTGAGCATCATCTAGGACTAGCTGTTGATATTAACTCACGTAATGGTTTAATGGAGCATACAGCAGAGGGGGCATGGCTTGCAGAAAATAGTTGGGCATACGGCTTTATTTTGCGTTACCCAGCGGATAAAACAGAGATCACGGGCATCGCATACGAAGCGTGGCATTTCCGCTATGTCGGCTTACCACACAGCTATATTATGCAGAAAGAGAATTGGGCATTAGAAGAATATATCGCGTATTTACAACAGCATAAGCAATACCGGACAACGTATAATGATATTGCTTATGAGGTTCAGTATATCCCAGTGAGTGCTCCAACAACTGTAGAAATTTTAAAGGATGTTCTTTACAATGTGTCAGGGGATAATGCAGGTGGCGTACTTATTACAACACAGCAACAATTTGCGCGCCAATAAGAATAGAATGAAAACGAGCTTCAGCGCATGTATGCGAAGAAGCTCGTTTTTGTTATGCGCGCTCAAATATTTTACGTAAATACGGTGTTAAAAAGACATTGTCAGGGTCTTGCTCGCGACGAATTTGTTGAAACTGTGCAAATTGTGGATACAATGTATGCATATCTTCTACATGATAGCGGTTCATCTTTCCCCAATGTGCATGTCCGTCATACTGCTTCATCAGCACATGTATGTCGTCAAAATACGCCTCTTCATCCATGCCTTTATACATATGAAAGGCAAAGAATGCACTTTCTCGTTGACGCGTTGGGCTAAGAAACCCTTGCTCAGCGGCGGTTATACGGCATTCAATCGGAAAATGGACATCATGCGTTCTACGTGTAAAAAGCGCGTGGATATCGTGTAAGCAATCTGACAATGCCTCCAGTAGAATGGCATATTCCGCTTCAACAAATTTAACATGACGCGGTGTCGGAAAAAGGGCATAGCTTACATCAGTACGGTCGCCTGTACTAACTTGTATGAATAAACGTATAATATTTTTACAAAAATTGCAATGTGTGTTCGATACACTGGATGGGTATAAACAGTGAAAGAAGGAGGTGGCTTTTATGGGCCATGATCACGCGCATCCACATACGACAAATAAACAGATTTTATGGTGGTCGTTTATCATCATTACCGGTTACATGCTCGTGGAGGCAATCGGCGGGATTTTAACGAATAGTTTAGCACTTCTTGCGGATGCTGGGCATATGTTAAGCGATGCCGTGTCACTTGCCATCGCACTTTTAGCTTTTCAATTTGGTGAAAAGGCTGCGACCACGACAAAAACATTTGGTTATAAACGTTTTGAAATTTTAGCGGCTGCATTTAACGGTCTTACGTTAATTGTGATTGCCGTGTACATTTTATATGAAGCAGTCGGACGCTTTAACAACCCACCAGACATTGCCACAACGGGTATGTTAATCATTAGCACAATTGGTTTACTCGTGAATCTATTTGTTGCTTGGATAATGATGCGCGGGGACGTTAAAGGAAATGTTAATATGCGCGGGGCGTTTTTGCATGTCATAAGTGATTTACTCGGTTCTGTTGGTGCCATCGTTGCGGCTTTATGTATGATTTTTTTCGAATGGGTATGGGCAGATGCAGTAGCGAGTGTAATTGTCGCAGTGCTTGTATTACGAAGTGGTTTTAGCATTACAAAAACAGCTGCTCACATTTTAATGGAAGGCACACCGCACGACATTGACATGGAACGGATTGCAGCTTTGCTCGTCGCGCACGAAGCGGTTGAAGCAGTACATGATATTCATATTTGGACGATTACGAGCGGCGTCCACGCGATGAGTGGTCATATTGTTGTTGCGCCTCATTTAACAGTAGCACAAGCAGAGCGAATTACCGAGCAACTAACGCATCAACTCGCGCACGAAAATATTTCCCATGTGACGCTGCAGTTTGAGACGGCTGCGCATACGCACGACACCAAACTTCTTTGTCAATTACAGCCGCATGAGCATTAATACAATGCGCTTTACATACCCCTATATGGTATGTTACAGTAAGCGTGTAAAGGAGGTTGTGCGTATGGAAGAACAAATGACAGCAACACAGCTAGAGGATACGTGTCGCAAAAGTCACCACCCAGAGCATGTGAAAAAAGATTTAACAACACGTTTAAATCGAATTGAAGGGCAAATTCGTGGCATTAAAGGCATGATTGAGAAGGATGTGTATTGCGATGATGTCATTACACAGCTTTCTGCGACACAATCAGCACTCAATAGTGTAGCAAAATTATTATTAGAAGGTCATGTGAAGGGTTGTGTCGTAGACCGACTTGCAGAGGGTGACGACGCAGTAATTGATGAACTTTTAATTACGATGCAAAAATTAATGAAAAAATAAGGAGCGGTTTTATATGCAAGAAGTAACATTAAACGTACAAGGGATGTCTTGTGGACATTGTGTGAAAGCAGTAGAAGATAGCGTAGGCGCATTAGCAGGTGTTCAAACTGTCGCGGTAAACTTAGCAGATGCACAAGTAACAGTTGCATTTGATGAGGCAGTCACAGTAGATACGATTAAAGAAACGATTGAAGAGCAAGGCTACGATATCGTCTAATGTATAAAAGAAGGTGCGCATGTATTGCCGCACTTTTCTTTTTCAAATAAATATACCCCCTTGAGGTATAAGAGGTGAGCAGGATGGCAAAAACAAAAGAAGTAACTCTTCAAATTAGTGGTATGACATGTGCAGCCTGTTCAACGCGCATTGAAAAAGTATTGAATAAAATGGACGGTATTGAGCAGGCAAATGTCAATTTAGCACTTGAGAAATCCACGATTCAATATGACGCAGAGAAACTGGATGTGCTTGCCATAGAAACAAAAATTGATAAGCTCGGTTATGGTGTCGTAAAAGAGAAGTTAGAACTGAATATTACTGGCATGACATGTGCGGCCTGTTCAACACGTATTGAAAAAGGGTTACAGCGCATGGATGGTATTGATGAGGCCAACGTGAATTTAGCGCTTGAAAAAGCAACGATTGCCTATCATCCAGCAGCAGTAACACCCGCGGATATTATCGCTAAAATTGATAAGCTTGGTTATGAAGCGACGCAACCAAAACAACAAACACAAGACCATCGTACAGACGCGATTCGTCGCCAACAAACGAAATTTATGTGGGCATTGATATTATCTTTACCACTATTATGGACAATGGTTGCCCATTTTTCATGGACAAGCTTTTTATATGTACCAGATTGGTTAATGAATCCGTGGGTACAAATGGCACTTGCTACACCGGTACAGTTCATCATTGGCTGGCAGTTTTATGTCGGCGCGTATAAAGCTTTGCGTAATAAAAGTGCTAATATGGACGTACTCGTTGCAATGGGTACTTCCGCTGCGTACTTTTACAGTGTGTATGAGGCAGTAAATGCAGCGCGACATGACGGGCATATGCCACATTTATATTTTGAAACAAGTGCGGTATTAATTACGCTTATTTTACTGGGGAAATTATTTGAAGCGCGCGCAAAAGGACGTTCTTCAGAGGCGATTAAAAAGTTAATGGGGTTACAAGCGACAACCGCGCTTGTAGAAAAACATAATACCGTACAAGAAATACCGCTAGAGCAAGTGAAAATAGGTGATATCGTTCATGTGAAGCCAGGTGCAAAAGTGCCAGTAGACGGTGTCGTACTAGAAGGTGCAAGTACAGTTGATGAATCGATGTTAACAGGTGAAAGTATGCCAGTGGATAAACAACGAGGCGACACACTCTACGGGGCAACGATGAATGGAAATGGCTTTTTCAAAATGACCGCACAAAAAGTCGGACGTGATACGGCACTTGCACAAATTGTTCAGGTCGTTGAACAAGCACAAAGCTCAAAAGCACCGATACAACGCTTAGCGGATAAAATTTCGGGCATCTTCGTACCGATTGTTGTGGCGATTGCAGTGCTCACATTTATTACATGGTTTATGTTTGTGACACCAGGTGACGTGACACAAGCGTTAGAAGTGTTTATTGCCGTACTCGTGATTGCTTGTCCATGTGCACTCGGTTTAGCAACACCGACGTCGATTATGGCAGGCTCGGGTCGCGCAGCAGAATACGGTATTTTATTTAAAGGCGGCGAATTTTTAGAGCAAACACAGGCCATTGACACCGTGGTCCTAGATAAAACAGGTACCGTCACAAACGGGCAGCCAGTATTAACAGACATTATCGCATCAAAAATGGATGAGGCAGAATTGTTAGCGTTTATCGCATCAGCCGAAGCGCAATCTGAACACCCACTTGCACAAGCGATTGTGACGAACGCGAAGGAGCGTCATATCGTACTGAAACATGTACAATCCTTTGAAGCGCTTACTGGTTACGGTGTACAAGCGGTTGTTGACGAACAACGTGTATTGATTGGTACACGTGCTTTAATGGATAAGCATCATCTTTCGTTTGAAGCATTTGAAGTACAAATGACAGCGTTTGAACAGCAAGGCAAAACCGCGATGCTTGTTGCGCTACGTGACGAGCTTGTTGGTATCATTGCTGTTGCTGATACCGTTAAGGAAACATCAGCGTCCGCCATTCAACGTCTTCACCAAATGGGCATTGAGGTCATTATGCTGACAGGTGACAATGAGCGAACAGCGCAAGCGATTGCTGCAGAAGTCGGCATTACGAAGGTCATCTCACAAGTATTGCCACAGCAAAAAGCACAGCATATTGAAGCATTACAACAACAAGGGAAGCGTGTTGCGATGGTAGGGGATGGTATTAATGATGCGCCAGCACTTGCAACGGCACATATCGGCATGGCAATTGGAACGGGCACCGATATTGCAATAGCTGCAGCGGACGTAACACTCATACAAGGTGATTTAAATAAAATTGCCGATGCGATTTTAATGAGCCGAAAAACTATACGCAATATTAAACAAAATTTATTTTGGGCATTTGCGTATAATACACTGGGCATTCCGATTGCCGCAATGGGCTTATTGGCGCCTTGGGTAGCGGGTGCAGCAATGGCATTTAGTTCTGTTTCTGTTGTGGTAAATGCTTTACGATTACAACGGGTGAAATTATAAAAAAAGACATATGCGCTCGGGCGCATATGTCTTTTTTATTGTGCTTGCAAAAACCTCAGCGAGATATCGTTAAATTGTTCTGCTTGGTCTACATTACACACATGTCCACTATGTTGAATAACTTTTAGGGAGCTATACGCTTGCGTCTGAACAAGCTTTTGAACAGGCTGTAAAAACATATAATCCTCCGACCCCATAATATAGAGGGTTGGGATATATGTATCTCGTTCATTGAACATTAACAGTCTTTTCGTCACAGAGCTTGTTAAAGTTAACCAACGTATAAATTCACGCTGTTGCACTTTCTTCGCTTCTTCAATAAAGAGTGAACGCGATGCCTCATGTACTTTTTTGGGCATTAAAATCCACGCAAAGAAGCGGTAAAGCCACATATAGGGTAAAAATCGTTTCCCTAAATTCGCAGCTTTTAATAAAATATTTAAGCGCGGCGTAATTCGAATAACAGCGCCCGCTAAAATCATACTATGAATACGTTCTGGATAATGTTCAGCCAGTTGTCGAATTAGAATAGTACCAAGTGAAATCCCAACAAAATGTGCTTTTTCAATTTTTTCATGGTCTAGGACATCTATAATATCTTTACTTACTAATTCAAACGTATAATACTGTGAGACATGCTTTAATGTAGAGGAACCATGTCCACGTAAATCGACGACCAATACATTGAACTTTTTTCGATATGCGCGTATTTGGCGATACCAAATAGTTGAGCTACCACCTGCTCCGTGAACAAGTACAACCCATTCTTTATGGTCTTGGCTATAAATTTTATAATGTAACAAACATTACCCATCCTTCAATTCGTGTAGTCAAAAAAACTTGCTATTTTAAGTATATTGTGAACAATAGATGCTTGTCTATTCATTACAATAGATGTCATGAATTTAACATATTCGTATAAAAATTTAGTAGGAAACGAAACTTTATTTACTAAAAAACGTACGATTTTCGCTGTGTACGGAAATGTTTTACACGACCTTTTTTAAACGTTGTTGGCGTTTCATTGGGTCAAAACGACGTTCTAGCCATCCAAGGCCTACATCAACAATAATGGCCATAATCGCGGTTGGAATTGCACCGGCTAAAATAATCGCTGTACCATCTGTTGCATTTGTTCCACGAATAATGATATCGCCTAAGCCTCCAGCCCCGATAAATGCCCCGATTGCTGTAATCCCAATCGCAATAACGAGTGCAATACGAATGCCAGTAATAATAATCGACAATGATAATGGCAACTCAATCATATAAAGTACTTGTTGACGTGTCATACCCATACCACGCCCAGCATCTGTTAAGCTTCTATCAATGGTCATAATGCCTGTATACGTATTTTTAATAATCGGTAATAACGAATATAAAAAGACCGTAGCAATGACGGTTGTTTGTCCAAGCCCTAATACAAGCATAATCATCGCCATTAACGCCAGCGCAGGAATTGTTTGAATAATATTGGCAAGCGTAATAACGGGTGTGGCAAGCTTGCTATTTTTGGCGATGAAAATCCCAAGTGGAATACCGACGATACATGCTAGTAAGACACCGTAAATAGAAATTAAAAAATGCGTCGTAAATAAATCTAATACATACAGCCCATTTTCACGAAAATAGTACGTGAACTGCTCCCATGTACTTAATTGTGATAAATCTTCCATTAGTTGCTCGCCTCCTCATCGTTAAAGTAGTTGTGCTCGATTAAAAAATTCTCCGCAACAATAGCAGGTTCCATTAAATTATTATCTGCCAGAAAGTTTAATTGCTGCATTTGGTCATTTGAAATTTTTCCAACGAGACGTTCGATGACATCACGCAGTTCAGGCTTTGCTTCTAGTAGTTCATTTGTTGCTAATGCACTTGTTTCATATGGTGGGAAGAAATTTAAATCATCTTCTAATACTTTCAAATTGTACGAGGCTATGCGTCCATCAGTCGTATAACCAAGTACGACATCAACTTCACCAGCTTGCACCGCATCATACACTAAGCCAATTTGCATCGGATACGTACGTTTAAATTCGAACCCATATTCCTCAACAAATGCTTTAAAGCCGTCACCCTCACGATTAAGCCAAGATGTATCAACACCTGCTTCAATATTTTGTGCAATAGCTGCCAAGTCGCTTACTTTTTCGAGATTATATTGCGTAGCCATCTCTTGTGTCACCATAAACGCATACGTATTTTCAAAGCCGTATGTGTCAAAGAATGTTTGATTAAACTGCTCGGTAAATGCTTTTTTAACATAAGCACTTGCTTCTGCGGCATCTTTAATCGGTTCTGCTTGTAACGCACCGGTCAAATCTGTGCCAGTATAACGTGTTGCGGATATATTGGCATCACCATTGAGCATTGCTTGATGTAAAACCGTACTCGAACCTAAATTATTAATCATTTCTACTTCTTCATCCGTATAATATTCAATCATATGCTTAAGCATATAACCCATAATTTGAGATTCTGTCGTTACAATACTTGCGACTTGAACCGTTTCTGTATTTTCTGCTTGATTTGAGCAACCTATGAGTAGTCCGAGTACTAACACGAAACTACTTAAGAATGTCATACTTTTTTTCATATCGTTCCGCCTCATCTCTCTACTTTTAATCCTTTTGGTGTTACCCAAATTTCTACTTTTGACAACACAAAATCAGTTAATAATGCTAAAACCGTAACTAAAATCGCACCGCCTATAATTAAGTTCGTTTGGTATAAATTTAAGCCATTAAAAATAAAATCACCTAATCCACCTGCGCCAATATAAGACGCTAATGTCGCCCATGCAATTACATATACTGCAGATAAGCGAATACCTGCCATAATGATTGGAATGGCAAGCGGTAGCTCGACAAGACGAATCGACTGCATCGTTGTCATCCCCATACTTGTCCCAGCATTGCGTAAATCTTTACTTACCGATTGCATCCCAATATACGTATTATTTAAAATGGGCAATAACGTGTAAATAAATAGCGCTACAATTGCTGGCACTTTTCCGACGCCTAAAAAAGGAATCATCATGGCTAAAATCGCAAGTGAAGGCAATGTTTGAAAAACACTTGTAATGGCCAGTACGACTTTCGCAATGCGCTTCGTCTTGGATAATAAAATTCCTAAAGGAATCGCAACGATTGCACCTAAGGCTAATGCGATTAATGAAATATAAAGGTGCTCCCACGTTTTTAATACAATGTCACTGCTGTTTTGTGTGAAGAACTCAATCATTGTCGTTCCTCCTCACTCATATGGTTAACGAGCAGGGCATTTTCCTCTTGCTCATCGCCCCAAATCGTGTCATAAATTGTATCGACGATGTTGGCGCGCGTGATTAAACCAATTAATTGATGTTTATCATTAACGACTGGAATGTTTTGTAAATTGCGTTTTAAAATACGGCGTACTGTATCTTGCAGTTTCGCACCTGTTTTGACATAAACGACCTCACGCTGAATCACTTCATCAATGCTTTGGTGATTGCGTTGTGGTCCTGTAAAGCTATCGACATTTAAGTAACCGAGAAGTCGCTCATTTGCATCGGTTACAAATAATGTGTCAACACGTTTGGATACCATGAGTCGAAGCGCTTCATCTAAACTTTTTTCAACGGTAATCGAAATTGGACGAATCATTACTTCATCAACCGTTTTAATGCTTGGTTTTTGTTGGAGGAGACGATGAGAGCCGATAAAATCACGGACAAACGCATTCGCGGGGTTTGTTAAAATATTGTCCGGTGTATCAAACTGCACCACTTTGCCGTCATGCATAATACAAATACGGTCTGCTAGTTTAATCGCTTCATCCATATCATGGGTGACGAAAATAACCGTTTTTCCTAAGCGTATTTGTAAATCTTTCATTAAGTCTTGTAATGTGTCACGTGTAATCGGGTCAAGCGCACCAAATGGCTCATCCATTAAAATAATATCTTGGTTTGCAGCAAGGGCACGAATAACGCCGATACGTTGCTGCTGTCCTCCTGAAAGTTGCGCAGGGTACATATCTAAGTAAGAGGTCGGCAAATTAACAAGTTCGATTAAACGCTCTGCCGTTTCGTCTTTTTGCTGTTTTTCCCATTTTAAAAGTTTCGGAACAAGTGTAATATTATCGCGAATAGTCATATGGGGCATTAAGCCAATTTGTTGAATGACATAGCCAATTTGCCGACGTAATTGAACCGCATTGACTGTCGATAAATCTTTGCCGTTGAGTAAAATTTTGCCACTAGTTGGTTCGACCATGCGATTAATCATGCGAAGAGCAGTTGTTTTGCCGCTCCCACTCGTTCCAATAAACGCAATAAATTCGCCTTGCTCGATATCAAGGCTAATGTTATCGACCGCGTTTTTACCGCCTCGATACGTTTTCGTTAAATTTTGAATGGATAACATACTGTCACGCTCCTTTATGACTTACGTGTATTTGGAGATGCACGTGAATACGTATGCAATATGTAAGAAATGAAATAGGAATTCAGGTAGAAGAATTGCATGATGTACGAGGTAACATCTACAAATAACGCAGTAACGTATACATTCCCTCAATAATTGGAAAATAAACATATTTAAAGGTAAAATGGTATAACTATGGAATAATCTATATAGATATTTGGAAGCAATAAAGAAAGGAATGTGAAATAGATGGACTATGAAGTTAGTACATTTGAACACCTACAGCAAGAATCATTTACGCAAGGTGTTTGTATTCGACATGAAACCATTACAGGAGCTCGTTTTGAACAATTGATGATGTATGATGTTGTATTTGAAAACTGTCATTTTATCGACTGTATTTTTGAAAACATATCTTGCAACGATACGATATTCCGCCATTGTGAATTCTCAAGTTGTTACATAAATGGTGGCTCGATCTATCGTACACAGTGGGTGAATTGTAAGCTAATAGGAGCGGTTTTTGATGAGGTTTCATTTGAATATGTCGTATGGATGCAATGTTTCGGCAATGATGCATCTTTTGCTAAAAGTACATTTGAGCATACGACTTTTTCGAATTGTACTTTAGGTCACGCTAATTTTTCTTATGTACAGCAGCACAATTTACAATTTACCGCTAGTGATTTAGAGCACGCGAACTTTACTGAAACATCACTTGCAGGCATTGATTTTCGAACTGTTCACTTCACAACGTTACATGTTACAAAGGAGAAAGTGGCAGGATGTACTATTACAGCTGAGCAAGCACCAGTTTTTCTATCATTACTAGGCATATCATTAAATGTCTGAAAGGCAAAAGGATAAACTGCCTATTATAATAGTAGAAACTCAAAATATCATCGGTATTTTCGATAAAATCGGCAACAATCCATAATAAAAAAACTAGCTGACACTTGTGTCAGCTAGCTTAAAAATTTTTATTTGACAAGTGTTGCAACTAAATCTGCGACAACAATTTGGTTGCTAAGAATAGGTGATTGATCTTGTCCGTCTGACGTTTTTGCGACATCACGTTTATGTGAGTTTTTAAAATCGTCAGAATTACGCCACGCTTCAAAATGCTCATATGTATCCCAAAACATCATAACGTTTAACTCGTCGTGCTCTTCTGCTTTTGAACAAACATTTACCTCAATTTTATGAAACCCGTCCCAATTTAATAAAGATTGGTCAGATACGAATGCTGGCGCCATACGTGTAGCGAAGCCCTTTTTAACAGTGAATCGGTTTGCAACTGTAATCATGTTTAATTCCTCCATTTTTTTATGTAATAGTTCCTCTTTTATTGAGAAAGATTATCGTTATCAAGTTAACATAGCTAATCTCTAAAATGCAACCTAAAAAATAAAATATTTACACTTTTTTGAATCGATATTGACAATCATTATCACTTAGAATAAAATGCTTTTAAGACATGAGAACAGTTATCAATTGTTCAAGGATTGATAGAGAGGTAGGAAGTAACGTGAAAAAACGTTTTTTTTTAGCAGCGACAGCATTGTCCTTACTGCTAGTGGCATGTGAAGACGATAAAACGACAGAAGTGTCAAATTCTACAGAACAAACGCAAGGTGAAGCTGTTGAAAAGGAAGCAGCTATCACATTTACCGATGATTTAGGCAATGTAATCGAATTCGATAGCGTACCGACATCAATTGCAACATTGAATCCTGGTATTATGGATATTTTATTAGCGCTTGGCGCAAACGTAACAGGGCGTCCTCAAATTTCAGGGGACATGACAGCAGAAGTTGAAAACATCCAAGAGCTAGGAAATCCGCACGACCCTTCATTTGAACAAATTGTCGCAACAGGCGCTGAAGCATTAGTTGTACCACCTAGCTTTGCCCAATATGCGAAAACAATTGAAGCGGCAGGGACAAAAATTATTTATGCAAATATGGATTCAATAGAAGATATTAAAGAGACTATTGAAAAGTATGGTGTACTTTTTGATAATACAGCGAAAGCTGATGACATTATTTCAGAAATTGATGCCAAAATTGCAGAAGCAAGTGAAGCTTCTTCACTGGATGCTTTAATTATTTATGGTGCACCCGGTACATATTTAGCAGCGTTAGATAATTCATTATACGGAGATATTTTAAATAAAGCTGGCGGCAAAAATATCGCGTCGGATTTACCTGCGACCGATAAATACCCGTCTTATGCGAACCTAAGTGTAGAAAAAATTGTAGAGCGTAATCCAAAGGTGATTATGTTAATTACACACTCAGACCCAGCAGCCGTACAAGAAGGATTTGAGCGTCAAATGAGTGAAAATGCAGCATGGAAAAACTTAGATGCCGTAAAAAATGGTCAAATTATGATTTTACCAGCGGATCTATTTGATAATCCAGGTACACAAATCGTTGAAGCATTAGATTATATGCGTGAGACGTTAAAAACAGCAGAAGAAGCTGCGAAATAATGGTGGCTTATGATGACTATAATTGATGACAAGGCGCAATATGTGCATCCGCTACAAAAAAAACGTCGCCTTACGCTGATTATTTTACCGATTTTATTATGTATCGTAAGTATTGTCAGTTTAATGATTGGGCAAGTATCGTTTACCGTTAGTGAAGTATTTAGCGGAATTTTCAGCACGGAAGATACGTTGGCACGACGCATTGTATGGGAAATTCGTTTGCCGCGCATTTTAATTGGTATTTTAGCCGGCGTTTGTTTAGCGATTTCTGGTGCAATTTTACAAGGTGTAATGCAAAACCCACTCGCTGACCCTGGTGTTATCGGGATTACATCTGGTGCAGGAATTATGGCTGTTCTTGTGATGGTCGTTTTTCCTGGCTATTTAGTATATTTACCTATTGCAGCATTTACCGGTGCATTTTTAGCAGCGATGATTGTATATACATTAGCAGTAAAAAAAGGTGGCACATCGCCAACACGTATCGTACTTGTCGGAGTAGCGGTAAATGCGATTTGTGGTGCAGGAACAAATGCTTTAATGATTTTGTATAGCGACAGAGTGCAATCTGTACTGCCGTGGTTATCAGGTGGTTTAACTGGTGTGGGCTGGGTGCAATTTGAAATGATTGTATACTATGCTGTTGTTGCGATGGTTTTGGCGATTTATGCTATTAAACATGTTCGTATTATGCGCTTAGGTGACGAAATGGCACAGCTACTTGGTCATAATGTAGAGCGTAGTCGTTTGTTTTTAGTGTTTGTTAGTACGTTACTTGCAGGTATTGCAGTAAGTGTAGCAGGTTTAGTTGGATTTGTTGGCTTAGTAATTCCACATATTATGCGTTTAATCATTGGCAGTGACTATAAATATTTATTACCAGCGTCAGCAATTGGTGGCGGTTTATTAGTTGTATTTGCCGATACAATTGCACGTTCAGTGTTCGCACCAATTGAAGTGCCGGTCGGAATTTTATTAGCATTTATCGGTGGTCCGTACTTCCTATATTTAATTCATCGAAAGGGGAATTCAATTGCTGCGAGCTGATGATATAAATTATGAACGAAAAGAAACGAATTTCCAGCTGAAAAATATTGATATCAATATTCAAGAAGGCGAAATTGTGAGCTTAATTGGCCCGAACGGTTCAGGGAAATCGACATTATTGCGTGTGATCGCCAATTTAATTAAGCCAAATAGTGGCGCTGTTCACGTAGATGGTCAGCAAGTCGATAAAATGAAAGGTTCAGAATTAGCTAAAATTTTAGCGATGTTGCCACAAATGAATAATCATATGCTTGATTTAACGGTACGTGAGCTTGTCGAATTTGGACGCCATCCGCATAGTGGCAAGAAAATGACGTTAACCCAAGAAGACCAAGAGATTATTGATTGGGCACTTGAGGTAACTGGTTTATCGCATTTGCAAAATCGTTTGCTGACGTCGATGTCTGGTGGCGAGCGTCAACGTGCTTGGATTGCAGTGACAGTAGCGCAGCATCCGAAAGTATTATTATTAGATGAGCCGACGACGTATTTAGATATTTCACACCAGTTAGAAGTAATGGAGCTTGTAAAAGAATTAAATGCGAAATACAATATGACTGTTATTATGGTGTTGCACGATATTAATCAAGCAGCGCAATATAGTGACCGTATTATTGTATTAAAGCGAGGAACATTACATTACGACGGGCTACCACATTGTGTACTGTGTAAAGAAATGTTCCAAACGATTTTTGAAATTGACGCAGAAATTCATATGCGAGGGAATCGACCGACGTTTACGCCTATTAAGATTCATAAAGAATAAGAAAAAGAGCAGTATAAAAGTCAAAACGACTTTCATACTGCTCTTTTTTTAAAGAAAATTAAATTTTATCCGACATTATTTAGTGCTATATAAAACACGATTATTAAGGAACTTATACACCTTGTTGTTTCCGTATTGTTAACTTACGATGCGTTTCCATATACAGCTCATACGCTTTTCCTGGGTGATAGGCATGTGTCGTAATATCGACAGCGCCTTTTGTATTGCCAATGAGCATATTACCTGTGTGCGTTTCAACAAAATGTTGTGCATGTTGAACGGCATCTTGCGCAGAAATCGCATGTAGTTTCATTAAAAAGTTTTGCTCTTCTTTAATTGCACCTGGGTCAAATGCGACTGTACGAATTGTGTCAAATTTTTCATGGAAATGGAGTAGTGCTAAGTCGAGTAAACGCGGAATATGCTTCGCGGCTAATTTTTGCGTATAGCTATTTCGGAGCTCAATATCATGAAAATTTAAACGTTCGTCACCGCCATTTGGATGGAAACTGATGACAAGAGGTGTGTCACTGTTGGCTAGCAGTGGCGCCATACTATACAGCCATAAAAAACGCGTAATATATTGTCTAAAAAAACTTTCTTCAAAATGATCAAGCAGCGTCAATTGTTTTGATGGCATGTCGTACGCGCAAAAATAGAGCGTGTCAATATGCGTATGCTGCGATTTCACTTCGTCAATCATTTGCTGAAGTTGCTGCAGTGTATCAAATGATTCAGGAACAGAGATGACTGTACCGTTAGTTTGTTGTGCAACTGCTTGTCCGAGTGCGGTAGTCGCGCCAATAATCATTGTTGTCATAAAAAAATCTCCTTTAATACAAGTGTTTTTATCATACCATGACGTTGCATACAGATGCGAGAAGCTATATGCTAAAAAGGAATCTTAAGTTAGAAGGAATGATACAGGCATGAATGCGTTACAGCTATTAATAGATGCTTATTTAGCGGGCGATACATTGTTCCGCTTCGTGTATAAGCCACAAACAGAGGAATTATTTTTAGAAGATGAATTAGATGAACAAGATAATGGGCAATTTTTATATGTACCATATAAAGATGCGCGCGAGCTTTATTTAGAAATGGCAGACTTCGTACGTGAGCAACAGCCACATATCGAAGCGATTTTATATCAAGCGCTTTGTAGTCCAAGCCCGATTGAGAAGTTTGAAAAGCAGATTCAAAAACTAGAGCTAGGAGCGATATGGCAAGCAAGGAAAGAAGCATTTGCCCAGCGACATATTGAGCAGTGGCTACATGAAGTCGGAATACAATAGCATTTTTTCGTTTTAACTAGAAAAGGTTTGCTATAATAAGAAAGAGTCAAAAAAGGGGGAAATATATATGACAACACCAGTACAAATTGCAAAAGATATTTATGTGATTGATAGTCAAGACGGAGGACAATTAGAGCGCACAAGTATTTATGTCATTAAACGTGAAAAGGTTGCGATTATTGATACATGTACGAGCAAGTCTGTACCAGCGATTTTAGCGGGCTTAGAAGCATTACATATTGCACCAGAAGCTGTAGATTATGTGATTTTAACACATGTTCACTTAGATCATGCAGGAGGTGCAGGTTTGTTATTGCAATCATTACCAAACGCGCATGTTTATGTACATCCAAAAGGTGCACGTCATATAATTGACCCAACGCGTTTAATTGAAAGTGCACGCTCTGTATATGGCGAGAAATTTGATGCCTTTTTCGATCCAATTGTACCGATTCCAGAGCATCGTGTAACATTAGCAGAACATAAAACGCGTATTCCGTTTGGTGAGGCAGCATTAGTGTTGTATGATACACCTGGACATGCCCGTCATCATATTTCAATTTACGATGAAGTAACAAATAGCATGTTTATTGGCGATACAGCGGGTGTACAGTTCCCGGCGATTACACGTACAGGATATGAGCTTGTGTTGCCGTCGACGTCACCAAATCAATATAATCCAGAAGAAATGGAACAGTCGATGCAGTTTTATGAAAGCTTAGCGTTACAAGCGGTCTTTTTAGGTCATTATGCGGCGGCACCGTCTCCGCAACAAGCATTTTCACAAGTGCGCTACTGGACACCGATTTGGCTTGCGTTAGCAGAAGAGGCGATGCAAGAAGCGGAAGCCGTGCGTGTTGATAAACTGTCACATGCCATTTTACGTGTGTTAGAGGAAGATGCTGAGAAACAAGGCTATACAGGGGATTTAAAACAGTATGTATGGGATGATGTGGTCGTGTCATCACAAGGTTTAATTGACTATTACCAAAAGAAATAACGAATCGTTGAATGTTTTAATGAGCGTATAAAAGCAGCAAGAGAAATGTAGATATTTCTCTTGCTGCTTTTTGGTCTTTAAGTAACTTATTTTCTCTTTTGTGTATAAATTTTGTTGTAAAATGAATCGCCATTCAAGTATACTGAATATAATGATAAAAGAAGGAGTGAAGAAGGATGGTACAAGTAACGACAGAAAAATTACAGCAAATTTTCGATGCACAAACGGCATATCAATGGGACATGCGCCTTACAACAGCAGAGGAGCGTATCGCGCTATTAACACGTTTAAAAGAAGGGATGTTAACACGTTTACCACAGTTTATTGAAGCCTCACAGCGTGATTACATAACACCTGCAACAATTGCGGAGCATCAAGTATATGCAGTTATTGAAGCGATTGACCATGCAGTGGCGAATTTAGCTGAATGGATGCAACCAGAATTTGTCGAGCAACCTGCTAACGGCGAGGCTTATATTTTATACGAAGCACGCGGGCGCGTCTGCGTACTAGGCACATGGAATTCACCCATGTCGGTGCTGATTCACCCACTTGTGGAAGCGCTTGCAGCTGGGAATTGTGTCGTCTTAAAGCCAAGTGAATTTAATCCTTCTTACAATGCTGTATTGCAAGAATTAATTGATGATGTATTTGAAGAACAGCAAGTAGCTCTTGTGCAAGGCGAGGCAGAGGTATCACAACAACTTCTGCAATTACCTTTTGATCATTTCTTCTTCACAGGTAGCCCCCGTATCGGTAAAATTGTCATGAAAGAAGCGGCTCAGCATTTAGCAGCGGTGACATTGGAATTAGGTGGTAAATCACCAGCCATTGTTGATAAAGGGTATGACCCGGTCGCAGCTGTACAGCAACTAGTATTCGGTAAAGTATTAATGAGTGGGCAGTTCTGTATTTGTCCGGATTATATTTATGTACATGAAGATGATATTGTGCCATTTGTCGAAGCGTATAAACAAGTAACGCAAGGCATGTTATATGATAATGGTGTGTTACGCAAAGAGGAGCGTACACAAATTGTTAACGAAACGCATTATCGTCGTTTAAAAGGTTTATATGAAGATGCGATACAAAAGGGCGCAATTGTACTAAGTGGCGGTACATTTGATGATGACCATCGCTTAATTGAGCCAACACTATTAGGTCACATTACAGATAATATGCATATTGCCGAAGAAGAAATTTTTGGTCCATTGACATTTGTACGTGCCTATAGTGACGTGGCAGATGTCGTAAAACAAATTCAAGAAAGACCTAAACCACTCGCTTTATACATGTTTAGTAAGGATGAACAATTCCAGCAGGACGTTTTAAAACGTACATCGTCAGGAGGCGTGACGATTAATGGTATCGCACTGCATAACACGCATATTTCATTACCATTTGGTGGCGTGAATAACTCAGGGCTTGGAAACTTCCATGGTATTCACGGGTTTAAAACATTTTCGCATAGTCGTGCTGTATTTAAGGCATAGTAAAAGCAGGTTGCGCTCATCTAAGCGCGCCCTGCTTTTTTTATGTTATCGCCAATTTTTAGATTAATAAAAATAGCTGTGTTGTTCACATATATGTTTCTTTTTTTGTCAAATTTCTTTCAAATTGGAAGAGTGATGAAAATATGATGTGATTAGGGAAAAAGGTGGTTTATAATTACAGTGTTAGTAATATTTATTACCTATTTTAAAAAATATGAAGCATATCAATTGGAGGGTATATATTGAGAAAAAACACAGCTTTTTATGTAGCAAGTGCAGCGTTAGCAACTAGTATTTTTGTTGCGAATGGTGAAGTGAGTGCCGATTCACTTGTACCAGAAACAGGTTATCAGTTTTTAGCGCAGCAAAGTACATTACAAACATTTGATTTATCAAAAGATGCCGCAGTACGTACGATTAATTTCTCGTTACCAGTAGATGAAGAGACCGTTAAAGCAAATGAAAATATTATTTTATATGATGTTACAGCTCAAAAGTTTGTAGAAGTCGTAGCAAAGGTGACATCTAGTAAAACGAGTATTGAAGTAGCGCTTGCCGCAGGAACAACATATGAAGAAAATCATGAATATCGTTTATTAGTCGGTGATACGATTAAAAATTTAGCAACAAATGCCGTATCATTGCAACAAGCGATTCAATTTAATTTTAAAACGATCAATGTACCAGATGTGTCAACAAACCCAGGTGAAGAAGAGCCAGAGATTTTAGATGGTACAGTTAGCGGCACTATTACAGCCATTACCGACACAACAATTACGCTGAATGGGGTAGCGTATGAAACAGATGCGTCAATTGCAGCGTTTATTGCTGAAAATAAGCAAGCATTTGAACAAGCTATTGTTGAAGTGAATGTCAGTGAGCGTAAAATTGTTGAAATTAAAGCGCTAACGATTACACAAGAAGGCGCAAAGTTACAAGGTACAACGGATTCACATATCCTTACAAATACAACGGTAACTGTAGCAGCAGAAAATATTACCCTTTATGCGGTTACAATGGCGAATTTATTTGTTGCAAATAATGTAAAACAACGTGTCAATGTAGAGAATTCAACAATTACTGGTAAGGTACAAGTGCTAGAAGAGCGTTCGATGCAAGCGGTTGTTGAAGAACAACATGCGACATCTTTAGTCATTCGCTTTACAAATTCAGTAGTTGTGGAGATGTTAATTGCACGTGTTGATGTGAAATCGGAAATTTCAGGTACGAGTAGATTTACGCTGATTTCTGTAAAAGCAGATACGAACATTTTTGTAGATCCAGAAGCGGTTTTACCACGCTTAACGATCCAAGATGGCGTTACGAATATTGAATTAAACGCATCAATTGCACAAGTTGATATTCAAACAAATAATAATTTAAAAGTAACCGGCTCTGGAAATTTCGATAAAGTAAATATTACATCAGAGAAAAAAGTAGAGCTTGATACAACAGGCACAATTCAAGAAATCGCAGTGAAAAATCACAAAGCGACAATGACAGTTGGAGAAGCCGTTAAAATTGAAAAAGTAACAATTCCAAATACTGTGGAAGCAAAAGATGTCATTGAAAACTTTGATGATGTAAAAGATCAAATTGGCGATAAGATTGAACAAGAAAATCTTGAAGAATTTATTGCGGCGAAGTTTGTACGTACAGACACTCAACATGTAGCAGAGCTATCGATTGTCGGCGTATCAGAAGACGCGAATATTTCGTATCAGCATTATAATAACCGCTACAGTACAAATGACGACATTCCTGCCGTTGGTGATGTCTTAGAGAATGTATTTGACTGGACGGAAGGTGAGAAAGTCCCTTTTTACTTTGACCGTGATTATTATGTATTTGTAACGGATGAAGCGGGTATTATTACAGACCGTTATGCTGTGCATGACCAGTTTCATTTTGAGCCCGTGACGGATTCACAAACAGCCAATACGTTAACATTGTCATTTAGCGGCTATACACAAGAAAGTACACCAATAGACTATGTAAATCGTTTATATATAACAGACGGCGATAAAAGCGAGGTTGTAGATTTAACGGCGACAACGTTTGTTTATAATGAATACGGTGTGCCATCTATTTCAGTAGATTTGACGCAATTTAATGGCGATGTGGCGTATCACATTCAAACGCTCGGTAATTATTATGGGTTTTTACACAATTTCAAGACAGATACAAAAGCATATTTAAAGGGATTGTATGATTTTGCGCATAATGTTCAGATAAATCAAGTTAATTATACAGAGGGTTATGCATTTAGATATTTATTAGGGGATTCTAATTATAAATTAGTAGACTATACCGAAGCAGATGGAACAGTGTATAAAATGCGAGAATCGTTATTAGCGCAAGCATCAAGTGTAGTAGAACAATATGTACATGCATTCCGAGAAAAGCAATTTGCATCTGTTACAGACGTTCAGCAAAAAGTACAGGAGATCAATGCAGCGAACAGCACTGTTATTACTACATTTAATGGATATTTGGATGAGATGGATGCACTGTTTAAAGAGGACGAGTATAGCTATGCTCAAGGTGAGCGTTTACGAGACGATGTTACGATCGCACAAATTGATGAGATTAAAGCACGTATTGAAGCGGACACAGTGTTAACGTCAAAAGATAAACAAGAGGTCTTAAGTGAACATTCTTCCGTTGTAAGTGAATATTATTACAGTTACCGTAGATTAATAAATGATTTATACGATGACAACCAGCTCATTAAAGAAGGTGTCACACAAGAAACGATTACGAACTTACAAGAAGTAATTCAAGCGGAAATACCGGATACTTATTCTGAAAAGGAATGGTGGTTATCTCGCTTAGAGTCGATGAAGCGAGAGCTAGTTATTCAACCATTTAAACGATTAGAAAATACGAATGTCACGTATCAATCACAACGTTTAAAAACAACGGTCACACCGGATGAAATTACAACGGCATACAATGCAGCTTTATTATTAGCGACAACAGATCAACAAAAACAGCAAGTTTATGACGCATATAGCCAGATGAAATATTATTATGTGTTAAAAGAATTACGTTTATTAGCAACAACGCCAAATATTGAAACATATCGTTTAATACCGTTGAAAAGAGATGTAACAGAAGCGCAAATTGAAACGATTTTCACCGCATTTGAGACGTTTGAAGGGAATTATGAATATAGCGTAACGTCATTAAAGGAAAATGCGTTATTGTCGTTAGAATTAGTGGAGATTTTTGATTATGTCACGTATGTAGATGGTTATTATGTGTTAAAAGCGGATGTGACCATTGAGGCATTTTTAGCGGCCTATACAAACTTAAATGAGCAAAATCAACATTATGAGCTACGTACCGTTTTAGAAAATGTATTGAGCAGCGGCTTTAATAGCTTTTATCGTAACGGCGTAATTCGAGATACCGTAACGGTAGAACAAATTGATGAAGCGTATGAAACGATGCAAAGCTATGTGACGGATGCCAATTATGCGGAAATTATTAAGCGAGAATACTATGATGTATTATACGATTATTATGTAGAGAAAGTGAAAGTACATTTTGTATATCCGGATATTTTTAGTACAGGACATTTATTACATCTTACGGAAGATACAACAGTCGATCAAATTGAAGCAATTTTTGCCTCATGGCAACCAGCACAAGATGGCGAAATTTGGTATTTTGAGTCGATTAATCGTTTAAAAGAACAAACATTGGCGTCACTAGAAGTGGCTGATGCACTTGCGCTCCTTAAAAAATATTACTGGAATTATAGCGGAGTTGACCGTCTAGCGTCAGGCGATGTCACAGATATGATTAACGTTTTAACAACATTAAAAGAAACTGTACAAAATCCGCAAGCACAACAATGGCTGGAAAATGAAATTCAACAAGTGGCACAAGTAGCATTTATTACACTAAAAAATCCAAATGGTCATTCTGATGGTACACGTTTACGTGAAGATGTAACGCTCGAAGAGATTCAAGAGGCATATGAAACATCAAAAGCATTGCTAAATGATACAACACTTGAAAGTACGTATCGTGAATATATGTACTACTATTATGCGAAGGAAGCATCTACTTTGTTAGTAGAGCCGTTTTATAATGCGTATAATATGCAGGCACTCAAAGAAAATGTTACACAGGCACAAGTTGATGAAGTTTTCAGCACATGGACAGTAGATGAAGAACACATGCACCATTATGATTATCGCATTCAAGAATTGAAACAGATGTTAAATAACAGCCTACTTGTTCAGCCGCTTCTTTCGTTGTTTAAAGAAAATTATCAACAGCTTGAAGGACTAGAGCGTTTAGCTGACGGTGCGACATTAACACAATTTAATGCCACATATGAGTTGCTGAAAGCTACTGTATCAGAAGAAAATTATCAAGTGCATAGTTTTATCGATAATCTTGTGTATCCACTCGTACGAGGCGTATTTGAGCAATTTAGAAATGAAGAATCTCATAATGCCTTAACGTACTTAAAAGAAGATGTTACATTAGCGGATTTACAGGAAGCTTATGTTCAATTGGACAAGCTAGAGATTCCATTCGTACAAGAAATGTATGAAAACTACCAGTATTATTATTATGTCCAAGCGTTAGGTGCATTAACAGGTATTGAAAATGAGATGTATGGACCAATGCTATTTACAAAAGAAACCACTGCTGCGAGCATTGAGGAATTATTTAGCACATGGGAAGAAGATACAACGACAACTTATCACGGTGAGCGTATCAATGATATGAAACGCTATAGTATGTTAAGTGTATCGCTTCAAGACATCCTATCATTACTCTCAGAAGATTATACGAATTATTATGCGCCAGTGTTACGTGAAGGGATAACGTTATCAGAGTTTATGGAAGCTTATAGCGTGGCCCTTACTAGTACAACAAATGAAACGACAAAAGAATGGTTAAATGACTTATTAACTAATACGATTATTACTAAATCATTCCGTTCGTTAGAAAATGAATCGTATTCAACACATAACGAACGTTTACGTGACGACGTGACATTAGAGCAGATTCAAACTATTTATAATGAAATTGCACCGTTTGTCGACGAAAATAAACTGGAAAATCTAAAGTCGGAGTTAGAGCGTTACACGTATTATTATTATTATTTACGTGAATTATCGACATTAACAGGCATTACGAATGACATGTATGCCCCAACCGTTTTCACAAAAGAAGTAACGGTAGAACAGATTGAAGAATTGTTTAGCACATGGCAAGGGGATGCATCTACGACGTACTATGCAGAACAGATTACTAGAGTGCAAAAATACAGCCTTTTAAGTGTATCGCTCCAAAAACTTTTACCGCTATTAGCAGAAGACTATCAGTATTATAATGAACCGTTATTTGTCGAAGATGTATCGCTAGTCGACTTTATGACAATCTTTAATGAAACGATGGACAATGCACCAAATGAAGAAGTTGAAGAATGGTTAACAAACTTATTAACTCAAAGCGTTGCATCAAAAGCATTTAACTCATTTGATAATGAAACATATCAACAAGAAGCGGAGCGTCTACAAGAAGATGTAACGTTAACGATGATTCAAGATACGTATGATGCGCTTGCACCGTATTTAGAGGATTATCATGCACAAAGTCTACAACGTACAAAGCAGTACTATGAGTATTATTATTATTTACGTGATGCAGCGAAATTAGCGCCATCGATTTCTACAAATATGTATGCAGAGTATTATGTACTTGAAGAAGGCGTGACGTTAGAAGATATTGAGACATTATTTAAAGACTTTGTTTATGATGAGAATAATCCGTCATATCCGTTAGAATCGATTCATCAATTACGTCAGAAGCTTGTGAGAAGTTATTCATTACAAGGTGTATTAGTGCTACTAAAACCTGAATATGATGGTCAGACAAGCCCATTTATTGACGACGTGACACTAGAGCAATTACAACAAATGTACACACATGTGAATGCAACGGAAGATGAAGAAGCAAAAGCCTACGTTGAAAACTTGCTGTATGCCCATATCGATGCACTTCAGCAAACAGTGCTAACATACAGTAGCGTGAAATGGTCAAGCTTTGGCCCTATCAAATCAACGGCAACAATCGAGCAAATTGAAGCGGTTGTGAAACAGCTTGAGCAACTAAAAGTATTTTTCGCAACGGAACAGCTTACACAAGCAATTCAACATTTAACAAATGATACACTTGAAGCTTCTGTTGAGACGTTCAATGTTCAAGATGAGCAAGTAGAAGATGTTGTTGTATCAGGATCACCGATTGATTTAGAGGCACTTGAAAGTTATGCAGCAGTAGCCGAATTTATTGTAAGTGATGGCTATGGTTACGATGTTTTACCCGATGTAAATCGCGAATCTTTGCAAGTGTTTATTGAGGAACTAACACAGAAAATTGCTGGAAATGAAGAAGGCAATGAACAATATTTATTATTAATTGAGTTAGCAAACGATGTACTTAATCAGCCAGTCGCATTTGTGCCATTTAGCTTAGCGTAAAATAGGCTACAAAAAATAGATTGAGAAAGAAATAAAAAGAAATATCCTTTAGCAACTACAACTGCTAAAGGATATTTTTCTGTTTTTGGTGCTACGCCAACATAGCCGAAGTGTTTCGCAGGTATGGCTTGTTTCTAAAAGAAACTCGGTAAGCCCGTAATCAAATAACGCATATATTCAGGCAGGCACCTT
>NZ_MASJ01000017.1 GCF_001700315.1 Caryophanon tenue
CGCCGATGCTTTGTTCAATTTAGAGGGGGTTTTGTCCCAGCCTCTTTTTACTTTTGTCATCCTATACAGTTGAGCAGGTAATTTTTTTAGCACGAATATAAAGAAAAGTTTCTCGCCTCCTATTGTACGAACCAATGTTTACACAAGAACTTTATACTGTATTGCCTGCAGTTTACTGTGGGTGCAAATTTTTATAAATCAAACAATTAATACATTAAACAATTTATTTATAAATAGATAAATTCATATAGATAAATTTAAAATGGTTACTTTTTCACGTGTCATCGATAATAAACTATTTTTCACACCTTGGGCACCCATGCCTGATTTTTTTGTGCCGATAATTGGAAAGTGGTCAGGGCCGCGTTCTGTGCGTTGGCAATTGCGAACGCACGGTCAAGATTTTCTGTAAAAATACTTGCTTGTAAACCATATTCAGAGGCATTCGCCAGTGCAATGGCTTCCGCGTCTGAAGTGACACGAATAATCGGGAGTACCGGCCCAAATGGTTCTTCCCAAGCGATGCGCATGTTTTCAGTCACATGGTCAAATAATGTAGGTGCGATAAGATTATGTTGTCGTGTACCACCAGTGACAAGTGTCGCTCCTTGCTCGATTGCATCAGTAATTAGCCCTTCAACAAAATTGGCAGAAGCATCATCAATTAACGGTACAACGGTACAGCCATCTTCTGGGCGACCAACTGCTAGCTTTTTAATTTCATCATGTAATAAATCGACTAGTGCATCGGCAACTGATTCATGTACAAGGAGACGTTTTAATGCCGTACACCGTTGACCAGCATACGAAAATGCACCGCTAATAATTTGAGGAGCAATTTTCGCTAAATCAGCATCTTCACAAATGATGCCAGGGTCTTTGCCACCTAGCTCTAGTACGAGCGGAATCATTGTCGCTTTCTTGGCTAAACGCATGCCGGTATTTGTCCCGCCTGTAAAGGAAATCATATTAATGCCAGGATGTTCAACTAAATAATCACCAATTTCAGACCCACGACCTGTTACGGTATTTAGTACACCTTTAGGAAGCCCGGCTTTATGTAATGCTTGAATCATTTTAAGGCCGCTCATAGCCCCTTGTGTTGCAGGTTTAAAAATGACACTATTTCCCATCATCAGTGCTGGCGCTAATTTAGCAGCTGCTAAATTAACTGGATAGTTAAATGGTGGAATCGCTAACACGATACCAATTGCGACCCGTTCAACTACGGCAATTTTTGTACGACTGCCACCAGGGAACTGGTCGCCACGTGCACTTTCCCCATTTAAATGTAGTGCTTCTTCAACGGTATAGCGAATTAAATCAACTGTTCGTAAAACTTCATTTCGTGCGTCCTTTAAATTTTTCCCTACTTCTTGCATAATGAGCTGCGCAAGTTCATCTTTCATATGGAGCAGTTCATCTGCCCAGCGATATAAATAATGGGCACGTGTTTGAAGTGGCAACGCTTCCCAATCTTTTTGTGCTGCGTGAGCATAGACAATGGCTTCATTTACGTCTTGTTTTGTCATCGCTTGAATGTATCCAATGGGCTTTCTTGTTGAAGGTGAATACAGCTCAATCGTAGTGTTAGATGCATTGTTCACCCATTGTCCATTTATATAGCTATGGTATACGGGCAGATCGTGTGTTGTTGATGTTGTCATCATAATAAAACATTCCTCCCAATCGGTATTTGATAGATCATTTATGCTGCAGCGTCCTAATAAACATGTACTATATAAATGAGGGTTGAAAAACGTCCCTTTAAAAAGTAACGCGTCCCTCATTAGAAGTATTGTAGCAGAGGGGGAAATGAAGTATAATAAAATATTTTGAATAATCTAAAAATTATACTGTAAAATAATGAACTAATTGTGTGCAGAAAATGAGGATAACTGATAAAAACGCTATTGCTACATCGTAATCAAGTGGCTAAAATTTTTATAGTTTCTTCCTATTATAATAGTAGAAGAATGGTTAGCGAAAAACAGTATGTGTGCATAATAAAAGACAGCGAATTCATCGCTGTCTTTTATCATTATTTTGATTCGGTCATCATTAACAATTTTGTGACATGCTCTGTAATATTTTCGTACGCGCCTTCTAGTTCGTACATACTTGCAGAGAATTGTTGAGTGAAAGAGGCAATTTGTGTTGTTGTAGTTGTCACGACTTCAACGGAGCTACGAATATGTTCTAGCTGTGACGCAATTTGGTTGGCACTTTCTGTACTATTTTGCGCCATTTTTTGAATTTCATTGGCGACGACCGCAAAGCCACGACCATGTTCACCAGAGCGAGCAGCTTCAATCGAGGCATTTAAACCGAGAATTTTAGACATTTGAGCAATTTCTTTTACGAGCTGTACAATACTATGAATATGACGAATATCTTGATTCATTACATCTGCATAGTTCACTAAGCCGTCTAGCTGTTCCGAGACGTCACTACTTGCGGCAGTCAGTTCACTGTTTGTCGCAATCATCTGTTCGACAGCACTTGATAATTCATTGGCGACGAGTCGTAGTGTATTCATTTGATCATTAGAAATGACAACGCTTACAACTCCGATCAATGTAGTGCCATCAAAAATGGGCTGTGCTGTTGCAATATACGCAACGCCAAATTTTTCAGGACCTTTTTCTTCTTTCGTAAAACACTTTGTACGTAAAGCATATTCTGTCACTGTATTCGTAAAGTCTTTGATCTTCGTTCCAACTTGAATATGTAAATCAATCGTCTTGCCTGGCAAATAGCCAATGATTTCTTCTGTATTAGCGACAATAATACACGCATCATCTGGGAATGTAGTTTGGTACATCGGCATTGCTTCTATGACAGTTTGTAATTTTGGATGCAAAATGCCACCTCCTTTAAGTATTAGTTTTATTCTATTTTAATTTTCATACATTTACAATTATTCAGAAGGTTAAAATTTTACAATATAATCAAACTATTGGACTAAAAAAATTTGCGTTTTTGTACACAATTTGCTCGCTATTTTACTAAAATGCTGTATACTAGCATAGAGTAGAAACAGCTTATCGCATATGCTGGAAATATTTCTACATAAAAACAATCAAAAAATTTTACTAAAACATGTACGTTAAAAATTTTAAGGAGAGCGATTTTACATGACACCGCGTATCGAAAAAGACTTTTTAGGGACAATGGAAATTCCGAAAGAAGTTTATTACGGCATTCAAACAATGCGCGCACGACAAAACTTCCCAATCACAGGTTTAACAGTAGACCCGGAGCTAATCCGTGCGTTTGCGATCGTTAAAAAATCAGCTGCACAAGCCAATGCAGCAACAGGGAAGCTAAATGCGGAGCTTGCTGATGCGATTGTGCAAGCAGCAAACGAAATTATCGACGGCTTATGGCACGACCAATTTGTTGTTGACCCAATTCAAGGGGGAGCAGGTACTTCATTAAACATGAATACAAATGAAGTGATTGCTAACCGAGCACTTGAAATTTTAGGACATGACAAAGGTGCTTCATCAATCATTAGCCCAAACTCTCATGTTAATATGGCACAGTCAACGAACGATGCATTCCCAACAGCGATTCACGTATCAACTGTTGCATTATTAATCGAATTATTAAAAACGATGGAATACATGGTGGAAACGTTTGAGGCGAAAGCCCAACAGTTTGACCATATTATTAAAATGGGGCGTACACATTTACAAGATGCTGTACCAATCCGTTTAGGTCAAGAATTTTTAGCATATGCGAAAGTATTACGTCGTGATATTAAACGTATTAAGCAAACAAAAGAAGATTTATATGAAATTAACTTAGGTGCTACAGCCATCGGTACATGTTTAAATGCAGATGCAGCGTATATCACATCAGCAGTTGAATTTGTACGTGAAAACACTGGTTTACCATTTAAAGAATGTGAAAACTATGTAGATGGTACACAAAATACAGACATTTATACAGAAGTGTCAGGCGCACTTAAAATTTGTATGTTAAATATGTCGAAAATCTGTAATGACCTACGTTTAATGGCATCAGGGCCAAAAGCAGGTTTTGCTGAAATTAAATTACCAGAGCGTCAACCAGGTTCTTCAATTATGCCAGGGAAAGTAAACCCAGTAATGCTGGAAGTTGTTAACCAAATCGCGTTCCAAGTAGCTGGAAATGATGCGACAATTTCAATGGCATCAGAAGCAGGACAATTTGAGCTAAATGTAATGGAGCCAGTATTAGTATTCAACTTATTACAATCAATTCGTATTATGACAAATGGCTTCGAAGCGTTTACAGAGTATTGTTTAAAAGATATTGAAGCAAATGAAAATGTACTGCGTGCAAACGTAGACCGCAGTATCGGGGTTATTACAGCGATTGCACCACACGTTGGTTATGAAATTGCATCAAAATTAGCCCGCGAAGCGTTAGAAACAGATGAATCTGTACGTTCTTTATGCTTAAAGTATGAATACTTTACAGAAGAACAAATTGACGTTATTTTAGATCCGTTCCGCATGACAACATTACAAACGAAATAAAAATAAAAGAAATTGAGACAAAAAGAAATATCTTTCAGCAACGACAACTGCTGAAGGATATTTTTTTGCTTTTGGTGCTCCTCCTGCAGATGTCGCCGCTTGTGTCGGGACGCACCCGCACATTTTTTTCACCTCCATACATTCATTTTAAATAGGGCCTATCCGAGCCTCTTTGTTTATATATTGAAAAAAATAGAAAGTGGGTATTTTATTATTGAAACATACAATTTATTAGTAGTATTGGGCTAGTAGGTTACTACAATCGCTTATTTTATGCATTATATTCTTTTTTTGTATTTATTTTAAAATAAAAAGTTTATTTGGATAAAAATGTAGGTAATGTAGTGGTAGGTGTTTAAAATGAGCGCTGAGTAACATATTGCAGGGGGATGTTTTTTATGCGTTTAGAGCAAAAAGTAGCCATTATTACAGGTGGCGCAAAGGGAATTGGTGAAGCGGCTGTGCGACGATTTAGTGACGAAGGGGCAAAAGTGGTCATTGCGGATATGGATGATGCAGCAGGTGAAGCGTTAGTTTCATCATTAACAGATGCAGGAAAGGACGCCATCTATGTTCAAACAAATGTTGCCTCAAGTGAGAGTGTAGCTAATTTAGTCGAAAAAACAGTAGAAGCGTTTGGAACAGTTGATATTTTAGTGAATAATGCAGGGATTACAAGTGATGCGATGCTGACGAAAATGACGGCAGAACAGTTCGAGAAAGTATTAAGCGTTAATTTAACGGGCGTGTTTAATTGTACACAAGCAGTTGTGCCTCTTTTTATTGAAAAAGGCTACGGTAAAATTATTAATACATCATCTGTTAGCGGTGTATATGGTAATGTCGGGCAGACGAATTATGCGGCAACAAAAGCAGCGGTAGTCGGCATGACGAAAACGTGGGCAAAAGAATTAGGGCGTAAAGGCATTAATGTAAATGCCGTTGCACCAGGCTTTACAAAAACGGATTTAGTGGCGAAAATGCCTGCGAACATTATTGAAAAGATGACGGCAGTTGTGTCACAGCAAAGATTAGCAGAGCCAGTTGAAATTGCGAATGCTTATTTATTTTTAGCCTCGGATGAAGCTGGTTATATAAATGGTCACGTGCTGCATGTAGATGGTGGCATTATGATGTAAAGATGAAGCACGTGTTATCTGAAAAGAGCACGTGCTTTTTTGTGATTGTTGGAGCGCATATGGTAAAATAAACGTTTACAGTGAATTTAAAGAAAAGAGAGCAATTATGGTAGATGCATTAGTAGTGTTGTTACAAACAAATCCTGCTCTTGGCTTAGTAATCAGTTTTTTATTAATTGCTGTACTCGCATGTGTGCCATTTATGCCAACACCATTTGTGATTGTCGGACTGGCGACACAGTTTGATTGGTATATAGCAGCACTTGTTAGTATCGGCGGTAGCGTGTTTGGCTCGCTTATTATGTATAGTATTAGTAAATACTGGTTTACGTCTTGGGCACAAACGTATATCCAAAAGCGTCCGAAATTGAACGCATCAAGTAAGCTCGTAGCACAACATGGATTTACAGCAGTGTTAACAGCACGTGTATTGCCGATTATGCCATCAGCTGCCGTAAATGTTATTGCGGCGATTGTACATGTTCCGTTTATTGCATTTTTGGTGGCGACAGCGATTGGCAAAATGCCGAATACGATTGTGTATGCGCTAGCAGGAAGTGGTTTAGAGGAACATTTTAGCACAACATTATTAGCGATAATGATTTATATCGTTTGTGTGGGCGGCATTGCACGCGTTGTGAAGCAGCAAATTGGACGAAAATGAGCATTTGAACAACTAGACAGCCGCGAAAAGATATACATTTTCGCGACTGTTTTTTTGTGTTTACCAAAGAGGTGGTGGGAGGTCATTGTCTTCTGCTTCAATATATTCTACGCTATAGGGCATAAAGGCGCAGAATAAATAAATAATCATGGCAATAAATAAAATGGTAATCACCCAAACATTTAAGTCTATCATACGTACAAGTAGCGCGAAAAATGGAAAGCTTAATGTGTTTACAAATGACAGCTGATTTTCTTTTGGATTAATATATATTTTTTCATGACAATGTAAGCAGCGAATTGCTTTTAAACGGAATGACGTTTTCATAATTTCACGGTGTGTAAATGTAGTTTGGCAATGTGGGCAATGTTGCCGTACACGTTTACGAATAAGAAATTGAGTAACAGATATATACGTAAGGAATAGTATGCTTCCGAACAGGCCATGTGTAATATAGTCAGAGTGAAATAAACCGTTTGCTGTCCAAATAAGCGCCATACACGTAAGAAGTATCGTGGTACCGATGAAATTGCCCTGCCATGATTTGAAAAATTGGCTGAAGCGATGTTTGCGGCGTTGTGTATGTGCGGTCGCGACAAAAAAGCCGTAGCTAACCATTAATAAAAGCTGACTGCTAGCCGCATAAATTAGTTCTTCTTTTGATAAATACCAAGCAAGTGTAGCGGCTTGAACGGTGGACGTTGCAGAAGGGCTAATGAAGCTAAGTGCAATACAAGCGAGTGCGACGGCTGTAAAGCTTACATAGAGAAGCGGCATACGGTAAGAAGTCGTTCGTTTTTTACGTATATTTTTTTTGACATCTTCTTTACGGCGAAATGTTAACGTCTGAAGTTCGTCTTTCCATTTATGCATCATGTAACACCTCCCAAGAAATATGTGGTAGCTGGTCTTTTAATTTATGACGGGCTCGTTGTAAGCGAGATTTTACAGTCGATAAGGGCAAATCACATAATGTCGCAATCTGTTGCACGGATAAATCTTCATAGTAATAGTGAAGTAACACTTGGCGATATTTTAATGGTAGTGTTAATACAGCTGCTGTAATTTCTTGGCGCTGTTCGGTTTCAATAAGTTGCTGTTCAACGCTCGTCGTTGTGAATTGGTCGAATAATTGCATCGTTTTGTAACGAAGGCTTCGTGTGCAATCAATGCTCCGATTAATGGTCATCTTTGTTAAATATGTTTTCACGGAAGCATGCCCTTTAAAATCTGTATGAGTGTAAAATTTAAAAAAGACATCTTGTACAACTTCTTCAGCGAGGAAAATATCTTTTGTATAAATAAAGGCAATGCGAAATAAATAGTCACTATGTTCATCAATAAGTGCATCAATATCCACTGCGATTACCTCCTTTCATAGATTAGACGGACGAATAGGCGATTTGGACGCAAAAAATAAAAAAATTGTATTTCCTTTAAACTGTTGTAAAAATAGCGACTTTTCAAGGAATTGTCAATCATTTTATGGTACGCTAATAGTAATGAACAGATAGGAGTTTTGAATATGGCAAATCCAGCACAAGTCCAATACAACGGCATGATTTTATTACATTCTTATTTACAACGTATGTATGTATATGAAAATACAAAGTTGATTTTAAACTTTAATGGCCAACCAGACGTACTGACAGAAGTGAAAGGGTTCATGGAAGAAGTGAACTTGATGGTGACGATGTTTGAAGATACGAAAATGATGGCGACAACACAATATAAACGTTTACTTGTCATTACAACACGTATTGAGGCGTTATTAAAAGACTACTTTATCGATAATGAATATGATTTTTCCTATCAAGTAGCACTGGTCGCGTCTGCATTATACGGGGAGCGTGCGATGAACTCACATGTGATACGCTTAGGAAAGATTTTTGATGTAGAAGTAAGCGCTGATTTTGAACGTCGCATTAAATTTTATGAAGAACGTACAAAAGCAATTAATGCAGTTGTGCACATTTTAAAAAATGGTGAAGAGTTGCCACAAAAAATGATTGAAACGATTCGTTTATGGTTTGACGGTGTCGATAAGCAGCGTGAAACCGTGATAAAGGATGCAGATAAAATTAAGCCGATGTTATCGTACGGCATTCAGTAAAGTAGGCGGAGGTGTCCAGTTATTGGATACCTCTTTTTTCAAAGGGGTCGATAAAATGAAGCAAGTCGCAAGTGAAGTCATTCAATTTCGCGGAACACATTATGATTTTGGCATGATGCAAGGTGAACGTTTACGCGATTCTATCTTATTAAAGCGTCGTTATGCGTTGTATAAAAGCTTACAAAAGAAATTTCATGTAAATATTACAGATGTCCAGCAACTGCTGAGACGTTTCGCACCAGGCATTGACGAAGAAATTGCAGGGCTACAAGAGGCATTACAACTCTCGACAGAAGAAGCCTATTTCCGCTTCGGTGGCTATTATGCGAATAAGCGTAGTGGTTGCTCGATTATGATGTCTCCAACGTATATGATACGTAATTATGACAATGACCCGATCACATATGATGGACGTTACGTTCTATTTGCACCGAGTGATACAGGCTATGCAACCATTGGACCGACGATGCAAGGAACAGGTCGTACAGATGGTATGAATGAGCATGGCTTAGCGATGGGCTATAATTTTGTAAACTCGCGTAGTCACGGTGATGGCTTTGTATGTAATATGATTGGACGTATTGTGTTAGAAAATTGTCGCACCGTTGATGAAGCAATCACACTATTATCAGAAATTCCGCATAAGCATGCGTTTAATTATTGTGTAGTAGACGCAAGTGGACAGATGAAAGTCATTGAGGCATCTGCGCGACGCATTGCTACATATGACGCGGTTGGATGTACGAATCATTTCCGCGTGTTAACGGAAGAAAATCGTTATACGATGGCGGATTCTCTCGCACGTGAGCAACGGATTGATCAGCAAGCATATGCGCCGATTCGCGATGCATATAATGTACTAAATGATGTGGAGGAAGGCGTTTTTGCAACAAAATATGGTGCGTGGGACGGCACCATTCATACAGCTATGTACGAGCCACAAACAAAACGTGTTGGCATTGCATTAGGTAGCAATCGCCCACCACTGATAATGCCGTTTCATAGCTGGCTACAAGGAACGGACGTTGCAGTAACGAAAATTAAAGGACAGCTCGCATCGACAAATGGCTTTGCGAATGGAGAATAATAAAACGCTAGCAGCTACAAAAATGTGCTGCTAGCGTTTTTTAGTTTGTCGTCAAATAATGATAGATCGTTTCATTTATTTCATTTTTCAGTGTAAAATGGGCAGAAACGATGGGTACTTGTCTACCGCTCTTATTTTCAGTAAGATGTTCCTCTATGTTAGTTGCTTGTGGTGTTGCTTCCCCTAAATAGTAAAAGTCAGCTCCTTCTGCACCGTCTTTTTGAATGAAAATATGAAGCGTTAATGAGTCATCATAAAAAATACGATTTTCAATAGGCGAGGTGATTTTTTTACCAGGTCGTGTAAACCATTTAAGTTCATGTGTATTTATTAATTCATCTTCATATAAGACAGCTGTATTTAATGTATCGTCTTTATGATAACGAATAAAAAGAGGACAGGTTTTCGTTGCGTCATCAATTTTATAGCCATATATAACAGAAGACATATCTGAGCGCCAATTCATTAGGCGGCAATAATCTTTTCGTGAATATTTGGCGTTTATGGTGAAAGGATTTCGATCATATTGCTCGTTATTACGAAAAGCGCAATCTAATACATCGACAAATAATGTGTGGACGTATTTATCGTCTAGTACAGCTTGTATGTCTGGATGTAGTGCATAGTGTTCTTTGACTAGCAGGAGCGAAATATGCCCGTACTTTTGTCGGGATGGATTTGTGAAAAACTTTAACGTCAGCATATTTTCGACAGATGTTAATGTTTCAGCATCACTTTGTAATTGACATTGTACAAGGAGATGTTGAAAGGCACGTTTAGAAAGTTTAGGCGTCTGTAACAACAGTTTTAATAAAAGAATTTCATGAAGCCGTTTACCATTGATAAGCTCTTGAGATACAAATGTCAGTAAATGCTGTGCTGTTGCTGACAATGTAGAAGGTTGCTTTTGGATCGTACATAAAAATTCATCATAATTCGCTTTTTTTGTTAATAAAACATGAGGGTCTAATAAACGATGCTTGATAAAGTCTACTAGTAAAGGTGTATGTCCTAAACGACGTTGTAGCTCCTCAAATTGTACGACCATATGCTTAAAGGTAATGAGTGATGGGACTTGAAGCGATTCGAAAATACGCTTTTTCGCGATTTCTTCAAAATGAATGCTCGACACACCTTTAATATATGTTGCCTCCATTGTATGCCTACGTAAATTATCTTTATTAAAGCTATAATCACCAGCTAGCGCCATTGGAATCATGTAGTTATTTTTATAATTGCCAATGAAATCAATAATTGTGACATAGCTTTTAGAGGGATGTTTCCGAAGTCCACGTCCAAGTTGTTGTAAAAAGATAATACTCGATTGAGTTTGACGGAGCATGACAATTTGATTCAACATAGGTATATCAATACCCTCATTTAAAATATCTACGGTAATCAGATGTGTAAGTTGTCCATCTTCTAGTGCACGAATCGCTTGCTCTCGCTTTTCGATATGTGTATCCCCGGTTAACGCAATCGTTCGCAAACCTTTGTGATTGAGCGCATGACTTAATGCAAGTGCTTCTTCTTTACGACTACAAAAAATAAGGCCTTTTGTCTCGCTACCGTCATGCCCATAATAATGAATTTTGTCGATAAGATGATTTATACGCTCATCCATAATTAACTGATTGAAATCCGTTTTTTCATTAATGACGAGCCCGTCTTGTTGGTAATCGGTCACGCCGAAATAATGAAAAGGACATAACATTTCTTCTTCGAGTGCTTGTTGTAAGCGAATTTCATATGCAATATTGTAATCGAATAATTGGAAAATGTTATAATCGTCTGTACGTTCAGGTGTCGCCGTCATGCCCAATAAAAACTTCGGAGAAAAATGTTCAAGCACACGTAAGTAAGAACGTGCCCCAGCTTTATGTACTTCGTCAACAATGATGTAATCAAAATGCGAACGGGTAAATTGTGCTAAAACGTCGGGCTTAGAAATAGTTTGCACTGTTGCAAATAGATAACGGCAGTCACTCTGTTTAGACGCCCCTGTTAACAAGCCAATTTCATGATCTTGAAGTTGTAAAATCGTTTTAAATTGCGCCATCGCTTTTTTCAAGATTTGTTCGCGGTGCACCACAAATAATAATGTTTGAGGCGCAACCTGTTGTACATCAAAGGCAGATAGATAGGTTTTACCAGTACCAGTCGCAGATATAACAAGTGCTCGTTGCTCACCATGATCTCGAACGGTTTGCAGTTGCTGTAGAGCTTGTTGCTGCATTTTGTTGGGCGAAATGGTTGAATATACTTGTTGTTGTTCTGCAATTTTTTGACGGAATGGGGTTTGTGGCATATAGTTTGCTGCATAATGATCCAGCCAGTGCGGTGATAGCGGCATTGCTTTTTGCCAAACATGTTCAAATTGTTGCTTAAATTTTTTTAGTAAATCGCCGTTTTGAAGTGAATTCAATTTCACATTCCACTCGTAATTTGTTTTAAGTGCACTTTGGGTTAAATTAGAACTGCCAATAATCAATGTTTCATAATGCTGTTGTTCAAAAATGTAGCCCTTTGCATGAAAACCTTCAATCGCCGTAATCCGTACTTCTACGTTTGGAATACGTAATAATTGTTCAAAAACATGAGGCTGATTAAATTGTAAATATGTAGACGTCAAAATTTTTCCATGAATATTTCGTGCTGCTAAGTCAGCAAGCGCCGCTTTTAACATCGTTAGTCCACCGGATGTAATAAATGCAACTGATATACAAAAAGATTGACAGGACAAAAGCTCCTTTAATAACGTTGATAATACATTTGTAGATGTATCATTTGTTAATAGCTTTGGCTTTAACAATTCAGTTGTCGGTTGGGTATCATTTAGAAAACCGTATTCAAGTGCTGAGCGTAAAGATTGTAAGTGTGACATAAAAAGCCTCCTATCGTTGTAGTTTCCTTACAGCAGGAATATCAGCTGCAGCCCATTCGATTTGTTGTAACTCATGTCGTGCTAACCAACGTAGTTCCGCATGTTCGGTTGCTACCGGTACGCCCTGTACAATCGATGCTTTATATGTCTCTAAACGAACGATAAATGTTTCATATTCATATGTAGTATCTTCGACTTTTTGACCAACGATGATTTGACACTGCAGTTCTTCAGCGATCTCACGCGTTAAAGCTTGCTCCGCGGTCTCACCCTTCTCAATTTTTCCACCTGGAAATTCCCATAAGTTTGGTAAAGTCATCGTTTTACTTCGCTGTGCACACAAGATTTGTTGTGCATCATTTTCGATGATTGCGCCTACGACATGTACAAATTTTTTCATATTACGTCCACTCCATTTCTTTTTCTGTAATGATAGCAGCAATTCAAAGGAAAAGGAATAATTTGTATGAAACGAAAAAGAATCGCCTATATAATAAGCGATTCTTTCCATTATAAAAACTCATCCACATCTTCTTTACGTACTTGTATGTAATGCTCCATAATGGTTTGGTGCGATTTGTGTCCGGATTGTTTCGCAATTGTTGGAATGTCTGCGCCTTTATTATACATCGATGTAATTTGGGTTTTACGGAATGTATACGGAGCAAAGCCTAGCCATTTTGTTATCATGCGATTATAACTACTTTCATGTACCTTTGTGCTATGATAGTGTCCCCATTTGTCCACTTTGCCAACAAAAAAATGTTCAGGCTGTAACGAAAATGTACGAATATAACGGTCAACGGCTTGAATGCATTCAAGCGTTAAACGTTTTTCGACCATCGAGCCTTGTTTGGTCTGCATTGTCCATACAGTGCGTGCGCGTAAATCAAAATCTTTTAGTTGGATGCGTACCATTTCTGTCGGTCGGCAAGCTGTAATTAAGTTCACTAAACAAATTGCGCGAATGCGAATATCGAGCGAATCATCTGTATCGAAGCGGTCAATGAGGCGTAGCACTTCATCTTGCTTTTCAGCGCGTTGCCCAATTTGTGGTTTCAGTCGTAAATACTCGGGCTGGTTATATAAATCACGCAGCAAACGAATATCTTCGAGCTGCTGTTCCGTTGGTTGCTGTCCGTCTGCTTTTAAATGAAATTTAATGCCGGCAAGTCTACGTTCGAATGTTGAGAATTTAATGCGCTGTTGCGTAATTGAGTGGTGCAAGTAAAGCTTTAGACTGTCATATGTATGCGCTAACATATGTTCATCGCAAAATAATACGAAATGCTTCATATCGTATTTGTAACGGTCGCGACGTTTGTCTTGTATTTTTTGTAAATCGGCTTCAGCTTGTTTTTGAAGCAGTGAGGGATGAAGATGAATAATTTTTTCTTCCATAAAAGCGTCACTCCTTCGTTCATTCATCTTCTATATTGTAACGGAAATTGAGTGGACGAACAAATAAATGCCGTGCTAGTGCGAAAGACTTTAAAAGATGGCATGACAGAACGCATAAATATGACGGAGAGTGGCATGGAAGATTTATATCTTTTGATGCGCATATAAAAAGATAACAATAATTATTTGCCGAAAAAATGACTTTTTATTTAGAGAAGAATGTATAATAATGTAAAGAATGTCCCGTTTTGATGAAAGGTGAATAAAGTAATCTAACGAAAAGGGTGATACAGATGGAACATGTTTATATTGTAGAAGCTGTACGCACACCGATTGGCAAGTATAATGGTGTGTTTCGTCATATTCGTCCAGATGATTTAGCAGCACTCGTATTAAAAGAAATAGCCGCGCGTCAGCCAGCGTTGCAGCTATTACATATTGATGATGTTATTTTTGGCAATGTTAATCAAGCAGGTGAGGATAATCGAAATGTTGCGCGAATGGCCACACTGCTTGCAGGCTATCCTCAAGAGGTAAGTGCAACAACCATCAATCGTTTATGTGGCTCAGGTTTAGATGCCATTAGTTACGGTGCGCGTGCAATTCGTGCAGGTGAAGCGGATGTAGTCATTGCTGGTGGTGTTGAAAGTATGACACGTGCTCCGTTTGTGATGGCAAAACCCTCACAGGCATTTCCGCGTGGTTCGATGGAGATGTTTGATACAACGATTGGCTGGCGTTTTGTTAATCCAAAACTAGAGGCAATGTACGGGGCAGATGCGATGCCACAAACAGCTGAAAATATTGCACAGCGCTACAACATTTCGAAAGAACGTCAAAATGAATTTGCCGCAAGAAGTCAACAAAAGGCGCAGCAAGCCATTCGTAAACATCATTTTGCACGCGAAATAATGGCGGTAATGGGGCATGATGCGCAAGGAAACGAAATATGCGTGACCCAAGATGAAAACCCACGTCCGAATGTGACAGCTGAAGGTCTTCAAGATGTGCCGCCGTTGTTTAACGGGGGTACGGTCACGGCTGCGACGTCTTCAGGTATTAATGACGGAGCAGCAGCTGTACTGTTAATGAGTGAACGGTATATGAAAAAGCATGGTTTTACGCCACTCGCAAAATATAGCGGTAGTGCAACAGCAGGGGTTGAACCAGCTGTAATGGGGCTTGGACCAATTGCCGCCACTAATAAACTATGTAAGCAACTGAACATCGATATCGCACAGTTTGACATCATTGAACTAAATGAAGCGTTTGCGGCACAAGCAATCGCTTGTATCGATGCACTGCAGCTAGATGAGGCACGCGTCAATATAAACGGTGGTGCCATTGCACTTGGGCATCCAATTGGAGCGAGTGGTGCACGTATTATGACGACACTTCTTTATACGATGCAGCGACAACAAGCAGCAAGAGGCTTAGCTACAATGTGTATCGGTGTTGGGCAAGGGATTGCTCTTGCGATTGAAGCGCCATGAAGGCATTACAAAAGGTGGTTGACGGTAAATGAGAAGCTTATTAGTAAAAGTGTTCATTAGTATCGCAACCTTTACAGCCATTTTAATTATCATTATGTCACTTGTGACGAATCAAGCGATGCACCGCAATATTATTGAGCAGCAGCAAGAGGCGGAGCGAAATATAGAAGAGCATATTATTTCACAATTGCGCGAGATGGATAGTGCCCATGCTTATTTTGCACAGATAGAAGATGAACAAATGGAAAAAGGTTTGTACGAACTACGTGAATATTATGAACAAAATCCTGATTTTTCAACATGGGATTTAGCTGCGATAAAAGAAGATATTGGTGCACGTGAATTTTATGTGATTGACGCGAATAATCGTATTGTCATTACAACACATGCTCCGAGCGTTGGGATGGATTTTAATGAGTGTTGTACGGAGTTTGTACGGTTAATTCAAGAACGACTGCAAACAGATGAATTTTATTTCGATGGCTTAGAAAATTCAGCAGCGACACGCGATGCTTGGATGTATAGTTATTTGCCGACAAAAGACCATCAATATTTATTAGAGTATGGTATCCGGTTTGGTGATACATCAGTATCGAAGCACTTTAGCTATGAATCGACTGTTGAAAATTTAACGAAAATCTACACACAGCTTATCGATTTACGCATTATGACGATAGAAGGTTTTGTGTTAAATACAACTCCTGACTTTATGACAATTGATGATACCGATGAAAAATTACAGCATGCGTATAACGAAGCAGTAGATAAACAAAAAACGATGACTGTCGTGCAACAACTGGCAGATGGATATGTTGAAACGCATCGCTTTATTCCATATGAAGCAGAAGAAGCACGCGGGAATGCGACGCAGCGTATCATTTATGCCAAATATGATAATTCAACGGCACTCGCTTTATTGCAGCGCAATGAAGCGACATTAAAATGGATGCTTGTGCTCGGGATTGTTACGTCTCTTATTGTGCTCTTTATTATTTTGAAGCTCTTTAGTAAAACGATTCGTTTAGCAACATATGACGTTTTAACAGGTGCGTACAACCGTGCATCGTATTTGCAGTATATGGACGAAATTATTTCAAGCCGTAATAAATATCCGATTGGGCTAATGCTAATCGACTTAGATAATTTCAAGCAATTGAATGACCAATACGGGCATGCTGCAGGAGATGAAGTTTTGCAAGAGCTTGTGATGTTATTAAAAGAAGCCGTTGGGAAATCTGGTTATGTTGTACGCTTTGGCGGTGACGAATTTGCGATTGTGTTTGAGAAAGCAACACCGGACTTATTACATCAGTATGCCAATGCGATTTTAAAGAAGGTACGTGCAAAGCATGAGGACAATATAAAATGGACGAATTTGTCGGTTAGTATTGGCGCTGTTACACAGCACGAGCTGACGGAGCCAGAAGCAGATTTATTTAAACGCGCAGACACTGCGTTATATGAATCAAAAGAAACGGGGAAAAATCGCGCAACGATTCGATTTATTGCGTAATCAATATAGAGTATGAGACAAAAAGAAATATCCTTCAGCCGTTGTCGTCGCTGAAGGATATTTTTCTGCTTTAGGTGCTACTCCACATAGCGGACGCGTTTCGCAGGCATGGCTTGAGGCAAACACGATGTTTGTCACATCTGCCCTGCCACACGACGTGGCGTTCTTGGCAGATGTTCCTCTTAGTAGTCTCAAGCGCATGCTCCTGCGGTTACTCGTCGCAGAAAAACATTGCTTTTCCTGCTGAAGTCGCCGCTTGTGTCGGGACGCATCCGCACATTCTTATCATCTCAACACACTTATTTTCATCAGAAATAGGGTTTTGTCCCATCCTCTTTCCATCGTGTTTAAAATAATGCTACAACTAAAAACCACATCACTGGCACAACTAAAGCGGGTAATAAATTTAATGATTTACTATCTTTAATGCCTAAAATGGCTAAGCCTGAGCTTAAAATAAGGACGCCCCCGACAATTGAAATTTCTGTCATTAGCGCATCCGTTAAAAATGGCTCAATATAAATTGCTGCCAAATATAAACTGCCTTGCCACATGAATAAGACGATGGCAGATAGCGCAATGCCGAAGCCATATGTCGCTGCAAGTGCCATCGACGTCACTAAATCAAGTGTGGCATTTGTGAATAAGTATGTATGGTTGTCGTAAAGTGCGCTTTCAATCGGTCCGAGAATCGATAGCGTACCGACACAAAATAATAAAATAGCAGTTGACAAACCTTTACTTAACTCACTTTTCGCAAAGCGTCCAACGAATCGTTGAAACGCAGCATCAATATTGAGTATTGTACCGACAAGACCACCAATTGCTAAACTCATAATAAATAGCACAGGATACTGGCTATGTGGCATATTTTGCACGACAGCATTTATGCCGAGCACGGTTGCTGAAAACCCCATTGCTGTAAACAGTGCCGTTTGATATTCCTCTTTAATGCCCTTTTTTAACCAGCTGCCAACTGCACTTCCGATAAGAATGGCAACTACGTTTGTCATCGTTCCAATCATATGTATTCTCCTACCTTTCTTCTCTATCATCATAAACATTCAAGTTACATGAATGTCAATCTAAAAGAGGTAGTTGAATTTCTGTAATAAATTGTTGCGGATTTTGTGAAAGTCCATCGTCAATATAAGTAATTTCTAGTGCTTGCCCGTTAATCGTTAATTGTTCATCCTCAATGAATTGTAGTAATTGTGCATAGTACGGAGCAGCATCTGCATGCTTACCATGAAAGCGTATTGTAGCATATGTGCCAGCAGGTAACATAAGCATGTCGTCGACTACGTGCTGTTCAAGTAATAAAAAAATACCGTCATAAACAAGTGGTGCATCGGAACGCAGCGATGTTTCTGCTAAGCGAACACCAATTTTTCCTAAAAAGACAGACGCATGTAGCCCTGCTTTATTTTCTAATACGCGAATGGCTAGCTCTAAATCTGCTTGTTGATGGAGTGTTTGCTCCAGGAAGAGACAGGAGCGTTCCGGTAAGTGCCGAAGCATCACTTTTCCAGTAGGAGTTGTAAGTGCGGCAGTAATCTCTACAATACGTTGGTTGATCGTTTGTTGAATGTGCTGTAGCTCCGTAATTTTTTGTTCGGTAATATGCCGCTGTTGTATAAGCTGTTCGATTAATTCATACGGGTCGCGTGCATGGACAAATTGTTGAATCGCTTCTAAGGATAAACCTAATGCTTGTAAATATTTAATAGTATTTAGCTGTTCAAAATGTTGTGTCGTGAAGTAGCGATACCCCGTTTGAGGGTCTACTTTTACAGGGATTAATAAACCGATATCACAATAGTAGCGAATGGCACTGGTTTTTACTTGAAAAAGCTTAGCGATATCACCTATTGAAAAAAGTTGCATATGAAAACGTCCTTTTACAAATTACTATAGATGTTAGTATAACAGAAAAAAATGATGTATAAAAAATACAAATATTTGTAGTAACAGCATATTTTTTATTTGTTTATAACAAATTTTGTACATTTTAAAAGGGGAAGCATCATTTTGCAGCATACATACCGATGTAACAAGTGATAGGAAGGGGAGGGGTTGTACGATGAGTATTGCGAAACGATTGAGTCTGTCATTTTATGCGGTATTGGGCGTTGTGCTTATTTTATCAGCAGTGACATACTTTAATATGAATCGTGTAGAAGGATTAGTTGAAAACACAATGGATTCACGTATAAATCAAGTGCGTCTTGTAGATGAAATTCGTGTAGATTTAGGCATGCAGGGGTTATACGCACGCCAATTAGTAATTGAAAATTCAACAGAAAATCAAGCATTATTGTTGGATTATATGCAACAAGTTGACGAAAGTATCGCCACATTAAAAACATATTTTACCTCAACAGAAATGACAAATTATTGGGAAGAAATTAGTATATATAATGAACAGTTTAACAATGCAGCCGCGACATTAATGGCTTATGTAGACGAAAATAATGTAACGTCTGCGGCGCAACTTCTGACAGGAGAGTTAGAGGAATCGAACACAGCGATTTTAACTGTTGCGCAAGAAATGTTAGCATATCAAGACCAACAACTAGAAAGCAATAAAGATGGTGTATACGAAGCGGTGGCAACATCGAATATTACCTCAATCAGCTTACTGATTGTGAGTGTACTATTAGTTCTTTGGTTAATTCAATTTATTCGTAAAACCGTTACGCTGCGTTTACAGCAATTAGAGCAAGGGGCAAAAGTATTAGCGGCAGGTGATTTAACGCAAAAAGATTTTGATGTGAACTATCATGATGAAATTGGGGCAATTGCCGCGACATTTAATACGTTAAAAAATAATTTACATTCGCTTGTACATAATTTACAACTGAATGCGCAACAAGTGAGTGCTTCTGCACAACAATTATCAGCAAGTACAGAGGAAGTATCCGCCAGTGCTGAAGATATTTCAGGTCGTCTTCATGAAGCCGTCAATTTAAATGAAGGTGGAGCAGTTGCATCTCAGGAAAGTGCACTGGCTGTTGAAGAAGCAGCGCAAGGCGTTCATCGGATTGCTGAAGCGTCACAAGTTTTACAAAATAGCGCATTGGATGCAAATCAGTTAGCAACAAATGGTGCTGAAACGATTCACACAGCACAACAACGTATGAGCGAGATTCAAGCATCGACAACAGATGTTAATGTGCTTGTTAAAAAACTAGCTACGCAAATCGACGAGATTGAACATATTTCATCGGTGATTACAGGCATTACCGATCAAACGAATTTACTGGCGTTGAATGCAGCGATTGAAGCAGCTCGGGCAGGGGATGCAGGTAAAGGATTTGCAGTTGTTGCCGATGAAGTTCGAAAACTAGCAGAAGAGTCAAAGCAATCCGCTGCGATGATAACGCAATTAACGACAGAAATTAAAAAAGACACGTACAACGTCGCGACAGCGGTTGACCAATCAACACATGCGGTGGACGACGGGGTTATCGTCATTGAAGAAGCTGGACAAGCGTTTACGAACATTACAAATGCCGTTGCTCATATACATGCACAAATTCAAGAAATTTCTGCTACATCGGAAGAGATGTCAGCCGGTACAGAGGAAATATCTGCTTCTGTGCATGAAATTTCAACACTAGCGCAAGATTCTACACAAAATTTACGTGCTGTCTCTGCAGCGACACAAGAACAAACAACAACAATGGAGCAAGTGACGATTATTGCCGCGGACCTTGCAAAAAATGCAACAGAACTAGAACAAGAAGCGCACCAATTTAAAGTGTAATGGACAAATGAAAGCCCACTGGTATATCAGTGGGCTTTTTCTACATAAAAAATAAATGTATTAATGTCTTTATTTATTTGTGTGATGGCGACCAATTGGAATAATCAGCGGTGTTTGTGACACAGGATCGTCAATGACCTGACATTTTAGTTGAAATACATCGTCAATTAATGCGCTTGTCAAAATAGTAGCCGGCGTACCTTCAGCAACGAGTTGCCCATCTTTTAATGCAAATAAATAATCGGCATAGCGTGCGGACAAATTAATATCATGTAACACCATAATAATGGTTGTTCCGTGTTTTTTGTTTAAATCCGTTAATAAATCTAAAATTTCAATTTGATACGTAATATCGAGATACGTTGTTGGCTCATCCAAAAATAAAATATCGGTTTGCTGGGCAAGCGCCATCGCAATCCATACACGTTGGCGTTGTCCGCCCGATAATTCATCAATATGACGGTCTGCAAACGCTGAAATATTCATTAAGTCGAGTGCTTCTGCTACCGCTTCATAATCTTTCTTCGTCCAGCCTTTTAATAATGACTGATGAGGGTAACGCCCACGACCGACTAAATCGGCTACGGTAATGCCTTCTGGTACAACCGGTGACTGCGGAAGTAAACCGACCGTACGAGCGAGCTGTTTAGACGGAATCGTATGAATGGATTTGCCATCTAATACAACTTCACCTCCAGACGGTTTGATTAAGCGAGCCATCGTTTTCAGCAGTGTGGATTTACCACAACCGTTTGCGCCAATAATAATGCTCATTTGATTGCTTGGAATCGAAAGGCTAATGTTATCTAAAATAATGCGTTCATCATAGCCAGATGTTAGTTGCTTTGCGGCAAATGTATGGGCAGTTGTCAATTAAATATCCCCCTTTCGATTAATACGAATTAATAAGTAAATTAAATAAGGTGCACCGATAATGCCTGTAATGACACCAACCGGATAACGAGCTGTAAACGCAAACTGTCCGATTAAGTCAGCGGCAAGTACTAAAATAACACCGACTAATCCAGCCGGCAGCAGTGCAGAGAAGCCATGCCCAACTAATCGTTTGGCAATAGGACCTGCTAAAAAGGCAACAAACGCAATCGGTCCAGTCGTCGCTGTTGCGAGTGCAAGAATGATAACAGCGCTAACTAATAAGAGAACACGACTTTTATTTGTATCGACACCAAGAGCAGTCGCTGTCTGTTCGCCAAGTTCTAATATCGCTAAGCGTTTGCTTAACATCAAAATAATCGGTGTGAAAATGAAAACAGCCACTACAAGAGGCGTGAGTGTTTCCATCTTCGCGCCGTTAAGACTGCCGCTTAACCAACGCATCGCCGTCGGTAAATCATGCGTGTTGCCGATTAATAATAAATAGTTAATAAACGCCGTGAGCATCGCTTGAATACCAATCCCAATTAAGATTAAACGTCCAATGGAAAAGGAAGAGCCTTTTGATAAGAAGAAAATTGCGATGACGGTAATTAAACCACCAATCACTGAAGCAATAGAAATCATTGTGTTACTGGCTTGTAAAACAATAATGCAAAATACAGCAGCGGCACTTGACCCGCTCGTAATGCCGATAACGTTTGGGTTGGCTAAAGGATTGCGCAACATCGTTTGGAAGACATAGCCACCAAGGCCGAATGCAAAGCCTGCGAATAACCCAGCAAGCATACGAGGTAGACGAATGGTCCCAACAGCGAATGAAGCACCTTGTACGTCCTCGCCTAGAAGTACACGAATGACATCAGAAACGGGATAAATCGTATTTCCGAGCATCAGCATAGCGACGCAAAGGACAAGACTAATCGATGCTAATAAAGTTGTCAGCCATACAAAACGGCGTTTACGTTTTTGCTTTGCGGCAATAATAGATTGCATTGTGAAGTTTGTCATAAGGCACGTATTTTCGCTTTCATTGTAATTAAGATTAAAATGGGTGCACCAATAAATGCGGTTAAAATCCCAACTTCCAATTCTCCAGGGCTGCCAAGTAAACGACCAGCTACATCAGAGCAGGTTAAAATGATGCCACCGACAAAAGCTGAAAGCGGGAGAATATAACGAATATCTGGTCCAATAACTAACCGTACAACATGTGTCGCTAGTAAGCCGATAAACCCAATCGGCCCCGCAAGCGCGGTAGCTACACCACAAAGAAGTACACCTGCAAAGGCTGCGAATAAACGAATCATACCCGTATTAACGCCTAAGCCTGTTGCTACATCATCGCCGAGCGCAAGTGCATTTAATGCAGGTGCAGTCAGAAGCGCAATCGCAATACCCACGAGTAGAAATGGTATGAACAGTTGAATAAGGTCCCAGTTCCCAGCGCCGACACTTCCTACTTGCCAAAAGCGAAACTCATCCATAACGTTTGTACGGGGAATCATAATCGCTGTGACAAGCGATGATAAAATCGCACTTGTCGCTGCTCCGGCTAATACAAGTTTTAATGGCGTTGCGCCACTCGCGCCGAGCGAACCGATTGTAAACACAAAAATAGCAGTAATCATTGCCCCTGCTATCGCTAACCAAATATATTCATTTGCTGTACTAATATTAAAAAAAGCAATGCCACACACCACAAATAATGCGGCGCCTGTATTGACCCCTAAAATACTTGGGTCGGCAATTGGATTGCGCGTCACAGATTGCATCAGTGCCCCAGAAACACCGAGTGCCGCTCCGCACATAAAACTAAAAATCGTTCGGACAATTCGTTGTCGTACAACAATGGCTTCATGGGATTGGACATCTGGAGAAAATAGTCCATCCATCAGTCCATCCCAGCCAATTGTACGAGCACCAAATGCCAATGATGCCATCACGGAAACAATGAGTAATATGACGAATAACACCGTAACTTTCCAAAGATGTTTCGGTACGTGAGAAGGCATCGTTGCTCGTAAACGTGTCATTATTGAATGTTTGTTGCAACGTCTGAGATTAATGATACGTACTCGTCAATTGTGTACTCAATTGATAGTGGGTTTGGATTTCCGGCAGCAGCCAGTGGTGTGTTGTCTTCAATAATCACAACATTGCCATTTGCGATAGCTGGAATTTTCCCTAAAATTGGGTCTGCTTGTAATGCAGGTAATGTTTCGTCTGTGCCGTAAGCAATGAAAATATCGACATCTGTAAATGTATCTGTATTTTCTGCGCTTAACTCGATGTAGAAGCTTTCCTCATCCGCTACTTGTGCTTGAATGCTTGCAGGATATTCCATCCCTAAATCTGTTAACAGCTCGCCGCGTGGGTCAGCTGGTGTGTACACATAAAACTTCGATAAATCTGTTGTGTTAAACATTGCGAATGCTGCTTTCTTACCTTTAATATTGTCATATTTATTTGCGGTATCTGCAATTAACTGCTCGGTATCTTTAATTAATTGTTCGCCTTCTTTTTCCATTCCCATAGCGATAGCATTGTATTTTACTTGTTCACGCCATGAAGCAACCCAAGGCGTTTCTTGGTACGCTACAACGGGTGCGATTTGCGTTAATGTTTCATATTCTTCAGGTGTAATACCTGAATAAGCGGCTAAAATAACATCCGGATTTGAATCCGCAATGGCTTCAAAGTCTAGCCCATCTGTATCTTGATAAACGTTTGGCTCGTCTTCACCAAGCTCGTTTAGTTTAGCTTCTGTCCACGGTAAAATACTGCTGCCATCTGCCACACCGTAGTTTGCTGCTGAAAAGCCAACAGGAACAACACCTAAAGCTAACGCAACGTCATGATTCGCCCATGCGATTGTTGCGACACGTTCTGGTTTTTCTTCGATCACGGCTTCACCAAGCGCGTGTGTCACTGTAATTGGATATTGCTGCTGTTCAGTTGCTGTTTCTTCGACTGATGTGTCCGTTGTATCTGTAGTTTCTTCTGTTGATGAATCTGAGCAAGCTGCTAATGCGAATGTTAACGTTGCAGCTAACGGGAGTAACCAAGATTTTTTCATATGTAATTCCTCGCTTTATTTATATTTCTCAGTGATAATCATTATCACTCGCTTAGAAAATAATACGCTTTTTTGGCAGAAAGTCAATATTTTTTTATTTATTTCTGCGTATGTTCACGAGTTTTCTTATAGATGCGTTAAAAATATGCACAGATGTCAGTGAAACATAAAGATGGCGAGACGGACAATCGTTTGACAAGTTACGCTTGTTTTTGTAATGTTATTGAAAAAGATTCTCATTATCGATAGATGCGAACAGAACAGCTAGATTAGAGGAGTGAGTAGAATGAATGTGTATGACGTGACAATTATTGGTGGCGGTCCAGCCGGTTTATATAGCGCTTTTTATAGTGGTATGCGCGATTTGAAAACAAAAATTATTGAATTCCATCCGCAGCTTGGTGGAAAAATCAATATTTTTTTAGAAAAGATGCTATGGGATGTGGGCGGACAACCACCGATTGTTGCGCACCGTTTCGTTGAAAACTTAATTGAGCAAGCGATGACGTTTGAGCCAACTGTTTGTCTCAGTCAAAAGGTGAATTTAATTGAACGTCAAAACGATGTGTTTGTATTAACGACCGAAGCAGGCGAAGTCCATTATTCAAAGACGGTCATTATTGCCATTGGCGGGGGGATTTTTAAACCGATTAAGCTTGAAATTAATGGCGCTGAAAAATATGAAATGACGAACTTACATTATACCATTAATGGTATTGAACGTTTTAAAGATAGGCATGTATTACTGTCTGGTGGAGGAAATGCAGCCATTGATTGGGCTGTGGAGTTGTTACCAATTGCTAAAAAAATTACGGTCATTTATCGCAATGAGGAACTAAAAGCGCACGAGGCACAAATTAAAAAACTGACGCAGCACGGAGTAGACATTTTACTACATACAGAAATTGATGCGTTAGTATCGAATGCTGAAAAAACAGCGATTGAAAAGGTTGTATTACAACAGCATGGGCAACAATCTACACATTCATTTGATGAGGTGCTTGTATGTCACGGGTACAACCGCGAAGTATCATTGGCGTTTGCCGAAGGACTGCAACCTGTACGACTAGAGAATCAGTTATTTGAAAGTCAAGGACAATGTAAAACAACGGTTCCAGGAATTTTTGCAGTCGGCGATATTGTGTCGTATACGGATAAAGTCTATTTACTTGTAGGAACGTTCCAGGATGCTGTGTTAGCGGTAAATAGCGCAAAAGCTTATTTAGAGCCAGATGCGAATAGTTATGCGATGGTGTCATCTCATAATGAAAAGTTTAAAGAGCGTAATCAAAAAATTTTAGCTAAGGTATAGGAAGAAAAGAAGACTAGTCATCGGGCTAGTCTTCTTTTTGTGCAGTTTTTTGACGGAAATAATCATGGCAATGCTCAATAAATGCTTTAGAAATGGTCGTTTCATAGCTATAGCGATGCTTCAGTAAACCGATTGTTCGCGTGAAGCGACCGTTTTGAATTTTGACATGTTTTAAGCGGTTTTCATATAAATCGACCAAAAACGTATAACAAAAGGTCGTCTCACCTAGAGTGAGGCGGTTTTTTTATGGTATAATTTTTCTGAATATTGTTATAACATAGACATGGAAGGAGTTGGAGATATGCTGAAAACGATTTTAATCTATTTAGTCATTGGCGCAAGTGTCGGCGTAGTTGTTGCGATGCTGGATTTGCCGATTTATGTAGTATGGATTATTTTAATCGCGTTTATGCTGTGGAGTATGGGGCGCATTATATATGTATCGACAGCTGCAACCGACTTACGGGCGATTGAAAAGTTTGTGGATAAACATCAGAAAGATCCCGTATATGCGTATTTACATAAGCTACGTGATGGCACAAATGATGAGTTAAAAGATGCAGTGCAGCAAGTATTACAGAAGCATAAAAATGGCAAGTACCACGCTGCTTATGGAATGGTAAGCGCTATGTTAGAAGAGGATTTTGAAGCAGCGCAACGCTACAACAATGTGTTATTACCAGAAGAGAATGGCCGTTATAATGCGACGATTATTCAAATTTTAGCAGGGAACGAACTACATACAAAAGAACAATTTTCAAAGCCGTGGATGAATACGAGTATTGAAGCACATCAAGCGTATATGAAAAGAGATGCGGCGTATTTCCGTGATTTAGCCCAAGAAGCAGTTGAACAAACAAAAGGCGTTCAACGTTATATTAATCATTATTCGTTTCAGCGTATGATGGATAAATTAATATAAGGTTAGATGAAATGAGTTTGGGACAGAAGCTGAAAACCGCAAACCAACAGATGTCGGTTTGCGGTTTTTTGATAGTAGCGAGGTTCGTTTCGATGGACGATTTCCGAGTGAGTCACCATTTTCACGCCCTCGCCAACATATTGGTTGATGAAAAATAACATAGAACGCAATATCAGATCAATACAAATGAAACTTTATCGTTAGACGGGTAGCTTTGCTGTACGTTCTTTGTACGCAAGGCCTTGCGCTAAAATCAGTGCGCCAATCATTTGAATAACAGTTTTGACGATGATTTGCCCCATGATCGCAGCAGGTACCGCTTCCCATGGTAAGAAATTTGCGCCAAGTGGACTTAAGCCAATGACAACAAATACAACCGAATCGAAAAAGCCTCCAATGGTCCCACTATAAAAGACGCGCCAAGCCATTGGTAATTTTAAGCGTGTATAAATCTCCGTATCGGCTGTTTCAGCAATCGCAAATGATAAAGCAGAAGCTGCGACAATCATCAGCGTATCACCTAATGAGTAAGATACAGCGGCAGATAAAACAAGCGCTGTTAAAATAAAGAAGTATGTTTTTTTACGTCCGTATTTATTTTGTACGAGGTCACGTAAAATAAAAGTCGCCCCAACAAATAATGTCCCCATAGGTACGATAAACATGCCAAATTGAAGCGGTGCAAAATGTGCCGTGACAACGTTTGCAGTCACAATCGCAAGTAAGTAAAAGACAATGCGCATTTATTGTACCTCCTGCAAGTATGTCGTTAAACCATTTTGGCGTAATTGACAGGCAGGGCATGTCCCACAACCATCTGCAATAATGCCGTTATAGCATGTTAGCGTTTGTTCGCGAATGAAATCAAAGGCATTTAACGTATCTGCAAGTGCCCATGTTTGTGCTTTCGTTAGCCACATAAGTGGTGTATGAATGACAACAGGTGCATCAAGTGCAAGCTCTAATGTGACATTCAGTGATTTAATAAATGTATCCCGACAATCTGGATAGCCGCTAAAATCTGTTTCACACACACCTGTTACGAGATGCTTTGCGCCGATTTGCTGTGCTAACACGCCAGCAAATGATAAAAATAATAAGTTACGCCCCGGTACGAATGTGGAAGGGAGCGACTCTTCATCGCCATCTGTAATGGCAATATCATCACGTGTTAGTGCATTTACAGTGAGTTGCCCAAGTAGCGACATATCTAAAATGTGATGGCGTATGCCAAGCTGTGCTGCGATACGTTTGGCGCAGTCAATTTCAGCCGTATGTCGTTGCCCATAATCAAACGTTACCGCTTCAACTTCCCCGAACTGCTCCATTGCCCAGAACAGACATGTTGTACTATCTTGCCCACCGCTAAAGACAATTAATGCTTTTTGTTGTTTCATATGGCAGCTCCTCCTATCGGTTATCGATTGTTTCAGGATTCATATCATGATTCATTAAACGATAGTGTGCGATTTCCTCGTACTTTGTCCCAGGTCGTCCATAGTTACACCAAGGGTCAATTGAAATGCCGCCACGTGGTGTGAATTTGCCCCATACTTCGATATAGCGAGGGTTAAGTAGTTTGATTAAGTCATCCATAATGATGTTGACGCAGTCTTCGTGGAAATCGCCGTGATTACGGAAGCTAAATAAATATAATTTTAACGATTTGCTTTCCACAATTTGTTCATCCGGCACATAGGAAATATACATTGTGGCGAAGTCTGGTTGGTTTGTAATTGGACAAAGACTTGTAAATTCAGGGCAGTTGAATTTGACGAAATAATCGCGCCCTGTATGCTTGTTTGGAACTGCTTCTAATACTTCCGGTGCGTATGAGAAAGCATATTGTACGTTTTGATTTCCGAGTAAGGTTAAATCTTGTAATCCTTCTGTTTGTTTACGTGTAGACATAAAAAAATCCCCCTAAAAGTAAATTGGAAACTTTCGGAGGAGAGGGCATTCTATAGAAACAAGCATACATGTATGAAAAAAAGCCATGTCCGTGTATGGACATGGCGTAACGTCATGTATCCATAGTTTTTTATAGAGGGTATGCGCTATGAACCTCTCCTGATTGAAGTTTCAGGTATGTAATGTTGACAATCATATAAGTGATTGCATCTTTTGTCAACATTTTTATTGCTCGACAAGACGGTTGTATCGTCTGTTCATGCTAACGGACACACTTTTCCCTATGGCCAAGTTCTGCTCATATTTGTACGAATACAATATGGAATAACCGTGACATTGTCGAAAAAGCGCCTTTGTGTATACAGGGCACTTTTTTTATGTAAAAAAACGGTCGAGTGAGTCTTTTGTATTGAAAATAATCAGACTTATAGGCTGTTATTTAACGGTTGTTATTTTGAGAGGGGTAGTAAAAAAGTTTTATGAAAAAGAAATCGATACGTACGAAATTGATAGGGCTATTAGTGGTAGCTTTAACAATAATTATGACTTTTTCATCGGTTATGATTATTAACTTATTTAAAGAAGAAATTGAAACGATGTTACAAGAAGAAACGGTTGAGAAAGTGGCTTTTTTAAATACGTTTCTTGATAATTATTTAGAAACGCCGATTGCCCTTGTTGAGCATACTGCTACACATGTTATCGTGCCTGCAAATGAGGAAGAAAAAGCAATACTTCACACGCAATTGCAAGCAAAGGCAGAAGGCATTCAAGGGGTTTTAGGCTTGCACGTTGCGTATGATGGCGACCCACTGCTCTATTCATCAGAAGCATTAACGCTTGCATCAGACTATGATGCGAATACACGTGAGTGGTATATTGAAGCGAAAGAAAACCCGACAGAAATTCTTGTAACAGACCCATATGTTGATGCAATTACTGGTAAATTAATTGTCGGTGTTTCAAAAATGATGTCAAACGGTCAAGGGGTTGTGACACTTGATTTAGATTTGGCCTTTTTAGAAAATATTGCGTCTACTATTATCGTTGGCGATACGGGTTATACATTTGTATTCGATCAAAATGGGAAAGTTTTATATCATCCTAATTTTGAGCAAGGTGAACTCGTAACGGATGTTCCATTTTATGAAGCCTTTATGGAAACAAATTATTTAGAAACAGAAGATGAAGGTACACATATTTATATTAATCGCTTCTTTAACGAGACGATGAATTGGCAAATTGGCTCGATTTATACAGAAAGTGATATAGACAGTGCCTATAAGGATTCGGTTAGCTCGATTGTAGCGATTAATACCATTTGTATTGTAGTTTTATTAATGATCTTCTTCGTGATTGTGACACGTATTATTCGCCCATTAAAACAAGTAATGGCACACGCACAAGATGTAGCACAAGGAGATTTAACAAAGCAAGTAATGATTCAAACGACTGATGAAATTGGACAATTAAGCGCTAGCTTTAACGGAATGACGACGAGCTTACAAACGATGGTGCGTTCAGTCGATGAAACGTCAACACGATTGCATCACTTTACAACGGATGTATCGAGTAGTGTCGAAGAAAACGTACAATCGATTCACCAAGTTGTGGGACATATTCAAGCAGTTTCAGAACAGTCAAAAGACCAACTTGTCGCTACGCAAGATGTACAACACATCGTACAGCATATGGGGCAGCAAGTAGACCAAATTGCGCAAAATGTGAATGAAGTGCGTACAGCTTCAGCAAAAGCTGAACAAGAAACCTTATCAGGGGTCGAGATGGTAACAGCTGTGCGCCAGCAAATGCAACAAATTGCTACATATGCACAAGAAACAGCTATCAACTTTAATGAACTCATTACAGTAGCAAATCATATTCAGTCATTTAGTGAAGGCATTAGTGGCATTGCAGCACAAACGAATTTACTCGCGTTAAATGCCTCGATTGAAGCGGCTCGTGCTGGTGAGCATGGCAAAAGTTTTGCGGTTGTTGCAGAGGAAGTACGGAAGCTAGCAGAACAAACGAATACATCTGCAAGTGAAATTCAAACATTGGTTGCCACGATTCAAAAAACAGGTGCTGTAGCCAATGATTCTATGAAAGAAAGTGGCGACGCTGTGCAAGATGGCTTAGAAAAAATTGCTGATGCACATGAGCGATTTATCGTCATTCAACATGTGATGCTGACATTAGCAACGAGAGTAAACGAAGCGGAGACGATGCTCGCACAGTTAAATGATAGTAAAGAAACGGCAATTGAAGCAGTTTCGCATATTACGGAAACAACAAAAGAGGTTAGCCAAAATATTGAGCATGTTGCAGCGACAACGGAGGAACAAAATATGTCAATGGAGCAAATGGCGATTGCTGCAGAGCAATTAGCACAACAAGCACAACAATTGCAAGCGCTAATCCGACGTTTTACCGTTTAGCGGAATTGGTATCAACAACGTACAAGCTGGCAATTACAAGCTTGTACGTTTTTATGTTTGGGAAATGTTCTAGCATTTCGCGAAACTTGTGTCGTTAATTTATACACAGTTTATATAACCTTGATAAAGTAGCCAACGAGGAGGAATGACAATTTATGAATAAATTTTTAAACCCGATTACCGATTGGGTATCCACAAAGCGCGGTATGTGGATTACGATTATTGCGTGGCTTGTATTAATGATCGGTTTAAGTGCAGGGCCGATGTTAAGCGAGTTTAAAGTAACGAACTTCCAATCACTTCCGCATGATGCACAGTCGATTATTGCGCAAGAAAAAGTAGATGAATATTTCCCGAATGATCAAGGAACACCAGGGATTTTAGTCTTTACAAATGAAGATGGCGCGATTAATGTCGACGAAGTAAAAACGATTTTAGCTGCTATTGATGCAGCGGATGTAGAAGGTGTCGATGAAATTGTCGACCTTGAAAGTTTACCACCACAAGCGGTAGACACTTTTAAATCAGAAGACGGGACAACAATGATTGTGCCAATGGTGCTTGAAGCGGATTTAGGTAGCGGTGTATATGCGGATATAAACGATGAAATTACAAAAATCGGGAATGATACAGCAGCTACATTAGCAAGCACACAGTTTTACATTACAGGGCCAGCGGGAATTGCCGGCGATACAACAAAATTATTTGAACAAGCAGACTTTACCTTACTGTTAGCAACAATCGTTATTATTTTAGTGTTATTAATTGTGATTTATCGTTCACCATTACTTGCATTTATTCCATTATTAGCAACGATTATTGTATATCAAGTAGCAAACCAGTCTGTCGCACTATTAGGACTTGCCGGGTTAGAAATTAATAACTCGACGACATCGATTATGAGTATTTTATTATTCGCAGCAGTAATTGACTACTCACTATTTGTATTCTCACGTTATCGTGAAGAATTAAATCGTTATGAAAGTAAGTACGAAGCGATGAAATATGCGATGCGCGCAACAGGCGAGCCAGTATTCTTCGCAGGTGGTACGGTATTTGCAGCGATGCTTGTATTATTCTTTGCAGATTTCCGTGATTATCAAAACTTTGCACCGGTATTTGGGACGGCTATCTTTGTCATTATGATTGCATCTGTCACATTAGTACCTGCATTATTTACATTATTTGGACGCAAAGCATTCTGGCCAAAAGTGCCAAAATACGGTCAAGAAGTAGAAGTAAAACATGGTATTTGGGCACCAATTGCAAAATTTGTTGTTAACCGTCCAGGCGTTAGTGGTGGTGTTGTCGCAATTTTAATGGCCATTATGTCGCTAAACGTTTTTAACTTAGAGTTTGAATTTGATACAGTAAAAGCATTCCCAGAAGATTTACCATCACGTGTTGGGTATGAAATTGTTGAGTCAAAATTTGACAAAGGCGAACTTGCACCGACAACATTATTAGTCGAAGCAGATGATAAAGTAGACCAAACACAAATAGATGCCTTAACAAGCTTATTATCAGCAGAAGAAGGCATTGCAAGCGCACGTTTCCAAGGGGTAACGGATGATATGCAAAAGCTTAAATATAGCTTAGCGTTAAATATGAATCCATATTCACCAGAAGCTATTGAGTATGTTGAAACATTACGTACAATAGTAGATGAGCTAGTAGGTGAAGTAAATATTGCTGGAGATACCCACCTAGCAGGAATTACAGCGAAGCTTGTCGATGAGCGTGATGTGAACAATAGCGACATTATTAAAATTGTCATTTTAGAAACAATTTTAATTTTAGTGTTACTATTCTTCTTAACACGTTCATGGAAAATGCCATTATACATGATGGCAACGATTTTAGTGTCATATGTAGCAGCACTAGGATTTGGTTTATTCTTAGTTGATGTATTATTTGGCTATGAAGCGGTAAGTACACGTGTGCCAGTGTATGCATTTATTTTCTTAGTAGCGTTAGGTATCGACTACAACATCATTTTAGTATCTCGCTTCTTAGAAGAACGCAAAACGCATAAAGTGAAAGATGCACTTGAAATTGCGATTCGCAATACGGGTGGCGTAATTTCATCTGCGGGTATTATTTTAGCCGCAACATTTGCTGCCTTAACAACGATGCCAATTGCTGATTTATTCGTATTTGGCTTTATGGTTGCCATTGGTATTTTAATGGATACATTCCTTGTACGAGGCATGCTATTACCAGCGTTAATTTTATTGTTTGAAAAAGATAAATAATCGTGTAAAAGAGCATAGGACAGAACCCTATTTTTGATGAAAATGAGTGTATTAAAATGATCAAAATATGCAGGTACGTCCCGATACAAGCGGCGACTTCAGCAGGAAAAGCATGAGGTTGAGACTTTTAAGAGGAACATCTGCCAAGAACGCCACATCGTGTGGCAAGGCAGATGTGACAAACTTCGTGTTTACCCCAAGCCATGCCTGCGAAACGCGTCCGCTATGTGGAGTAGCACCAAAAGCAGAAACATATCCTTCAGCCGTTATCGTTGCTGAAGGATATTTCTTTTGTCCCAGTCTCTTTTTATATTCCCATGTACATTATTTTGGTATATAATTGGTAAAATAAAAGGAAGAAGGTGGATTTGTGGAGGTAAATTGGAAGATAATTAATGCAATATTGGTTATTTTACTAATTACTGTAGTTATTGGTGGGAAAGTGGTCGAAAAAAATCGTGCAGAAGACAATGCGATATTGTTTGAACAACGTGCAGCTATTGCAGTAAAGCAACCGGTATCGATTTACGATGCATTACAACAAGGTGATTTCCACGGCATTACATTAATCGGAGATAATGCAACGACAGGTATGAATAAAACAAGCATGAACGAAAATATGCAAGTTTATGCGAACGGAGATGAAGTACATTATGAACCTGTTCATGATAGTGCTACTTGGGCAAATGCATTTCGAGCGTTTACTGAGCAACAATTTCCGCAAATGACATTTACGAATGCTGCTATTACGAACAAATCTGCAGTATGGTTTAACGAACAAAAAGAATACATTCAAATTGGTGAAAACGAGCTCGTATTTGTGATGCTTGGAACAAATGATCGCTGGGCAACGGAAAGCATTGAGCAGTATGAGCAACATTATACAGAGTTTTTACAACATGTAAATGCACAAGCGAAGGACATGGTCGTTATCATTTCGCCACCAGCGATGACAGATGAGTTAGAGATGATGAACTTTGGAATGGATGAAGTAGCACAAGTGACGCAACAAATTTGCGACAAGCAGCAGTACACATGTATTTCGTTTTACGATGCTATTGAGCAGGCAACTACACAAAGTACGCCATTACAAACGTTTGTACAAACAGATGGTCCACATTTTACGGACAAAGGACATACAGTTGTGTGGCAGTATTTCCAACAACAAATATTACAATAACGATGTATAAAAAGATGTGCTGAGCGTTGGTTCTTAGCACATCTTTTTCTATGTAAGCAAAAGTTTATACTAACGTTATGTAAAGTGTTTATAATAACGACATGAAATGATAATTGAGGTGAACATGTTGCGAATTTTAGTAGTCGATGACGATGCAGATATTTTACAACTGTTGTCGATTCATTTAAAGAAAGAAGGCTATGATGTGCTACAGGCAACGAATGCCCATGAAGCATTACAATTACTTGAGCATGAAGTCGTCGATGTAGCGGTAGTAGATGTCATGATGCCAGGAATGGATGGCTTTGAACTAACGAAGATTTTGACACAAGATTTAGAAATCGCGGTCATTTTGTTAACAGCAAAAGGACAGCTGCATGATAAAGAATGTGGGTTTTTAGCAGGCTCAGAAGATTATATGGTGAAGCCATTTGAGCCAAAGGAGTTATTGTTCCGCATTGCAGTTATTGCTAGACGTTTAAAAAAAGCGCATCAGCAAAAAATTAGCTGTGGCAATGTATGTCTTCAACGTGCACATTATGAAGTCACCATTGCACAAAAGACCGTTATTTTTCCGATGAAGGAATTTGAACTATTAGCGTTATTAGCCGCGCGTGAAGGGACGATTACATCACGCGCATTATTGTTAGAGGAGATTTGGGGCGAGGATATTGCCTCAGAACTAACATTAAATACACATATTAATCGTGTGCGCGAGCGCTTAAAAAAATACGGGGCAAATGTTGAAATCATAACGATACGTGGCATTGGTTATAAACTTGAGGTGTGTGTATGAACACATTGTATCGTAAGTTAAGCATTGCGACAGTGATGATTTTAGTGGCGAGTACGGTTGTTGGTTTTATTATTGCTAATGTCGTTTACTACGGTAGTACAAAAGGAAAAGTGGATGCGCAAAGTGCTGAAGTTGCCGAAGAAATTGCAACAACATTAGCACAATATGAAGAAACTGCCTATGGCAAACAGTATTTACAGTCAGTTGGTGAAATGGGCTATCAAATACAACTGATGAAAGGGCAAGAGATTTTATCGTTTGGGAAACCTTTTACACAGCAGCAAGTATCCGAAAAAGCCCTACAGCAAGTCGAAAATGGCGAAGTTTATCATGGCATTGAAGAGTTTGATGGCAAATACTTTTTAATGGCGCATTTTTCGAATGATGTGCAAAATACAATTGGTATACCGGTGCGCTATAACGGAGAAACATATGCGATGTTTGTACGCCAAGATAATAATGTATTGTTTTCTGATATGCATATGATGCTTTGGAGTTTTTTAGTCGGCATTGTCTTTGTCAGTTTGCTAGGTGTATTTTTAATGACGCGTAAATTATTAAAGCCTATTTTACAGTTGACGGAGGCGACAAAAGCGGTTACAAAAGCGAACTATAATTACCCAATTCACATTTCACGAAATGATGAAATCGGGGAATTGGCTACAAGTTTTCAACTCATGCAGCAGCAACTGGCACATAATATTGAAGCGCGTAATGCCTTTATTTCAAATGTGAGTCATGATTTTCAGTCACCACTGATGAATATTCAAGGATATGCATCTTTACTACAAACAGAGACGACAATAGATGGCGCTGAATATGCGGCCATTATTGAACAAGAAGCAAAGCGGCTATCGATATTAACGAAGCAATTGTTATTATTAACGTCGTTAGAGCAGGCGAATCGTCCGGTTCAACGTGTAGAAGTGGCACTGCATACACAACTGCGTACAATTATTCGGAATCATTTATGGCGAGCGGATGAAAAAAATATTGAGTTGTCCTATGAATTAGAGGAAGTGTGTGTCAATGGTGATGAAGAACTGCTCTACATTGTATTTGACAATATTTTAGATAATGCACTTAAATATACACAATCAGGTGGAGATGTCACGGTACGTGCATATAAAAAGGATGGGTATGCTTACGTAGAGGTGGAGGACACAGGCATCGGGTTAACAGCTGAACAACAGTCACAAGTATTTGAGCGGTTTTATCGTGTAGATGTCGCGCGAAAAAAAGGCGGTACAGGGCTTGGATTAGCGATTGCAAAAGAAATTGTGCAACAGCATGAAGGTACTATTATGATCGTTAGTACTTTTGGACACGGCACGACGTTTCAAACGCAATTGCCAGCAAATGAAAAAATATCGTCCTCTATGTAAACACGTAGTAGGCATACAAGGCACACATATTTAGAAAAATAAGCATCCCTCAAACATTAGGAAAAATTTCACCGTTTGGGGGATTTATCATGGCTGAAAAGGTTTTTATAGCGACTTCATGAACGATAATATGTCACGTTAATTGGATTCATGCTCTATTAAAATAGGGTTTACATGTTGTAATTTCATGTAATAGAGCCGTGCTTTTTTCGTTGCGTTGTAAATGGTGTAATAAAATAATTTACGAATATGCAAGTTACTATGTAATAGCTGAGAAATATGGCGCCGGAATTCAAATAGTTGGTACATTTCAGCAGATTGTAGATCGCTATTTGTTAACGTATAAAAATGTTGGAGTTCTTTTAGTTGACAATCGTTCAATTTAAGATGCTCCGGTAATAGTGAATGGATCAATTCCACAATTTCATTTGATAAAAAATAAGCGAGTATAAATGCCGCATGACGATTCGAATAACGCGTTACGAATTCTTGAATTAATGAATGTTTCACCACTTGTTGATGAATGTCAATCGACAACCCGTGCATCATTAAAATATCAACTTTCGCAATACGAAGCTCGTCACTTTCAATCAGTTGAATCCAATAATTAAAAATAGAGGCGAGGAAATCTTCTGGAGCGTGGGAAAATACAGTAGAGGGAGGTAATTCATCTAAATAGAGATTAACCAACGCATTAAATTCGTCCAGTAGTTGTGGCGAATGCGTGTAAAGACTATATTCTTCAGAAATTTTTGGATAAATTCGAGTCATAAAGTCTCCTCCTTTTCAACATAATAGAAAGTATATAACGTATTATAAGACATATTCCCAGTAGAAAATAAAATAAACGTAGGTAAAAGGGTTTGCTCCTATTTAATAAAAATAATTTTATTTTACTATCTTTGCGAAGAAGTTCCAAATTTAGGGGAGCTTAATGTCTTTACAATATACCTTAGAGGGTATAAAATGAGGTCAATGAGTATTAAAGGAGCGAAAAAAACATGGAATATGATGTAAAAGTTGCGAATCGATTAAAGCGTATTGAAGGGCAATTACGAGCAGTACGTCGCATGATGGACGAAGGTGAGGATTGTAAAAGCATTATTACCCAATTAAGTGCAGTTCGTTCAGGTGTAGACCGAGCGATTGGGGTTGTTGTGACGGAAAATTTAGTGCAATGTATGCAGGAAACACTCGATGAAGGCGAAAAAAATGAACTTGTCAAGCAAGCGATGGATTTAGTCATTAAAAGCCGATAATTTTGGGTATATATATTTATTAGACAGAGACAAAAAGAGCTTGAGACAAAACAAAGTGTTAGGAGAAATGACGAGATTTCTCCTAACACTTTTCTGCTTTCGTCGCCGCTCACTTCCGAGCAGGCAATTCTTTTGTCGATTCTTTTCTATGCTTGTTCTTTTGTAGGGCCCATTACGCCAGGAACTTCTAGACCGGCTTGGCGTAGTAGTACGGTCATTTGTCCACGGTGATGTGTTTGGTGGTCAATCATCATACGTAATACAGCGCCACGCGGCATCGGTTGCTGCAAGCCAGGAACTTCTGTTAATAAATCTTCATCGCTTAATGCAGAAACTTTTGCTAGTACTTCAGCTGAAACCGCTTTATACGCTTCAACAATTTCGCTTGCCGATGTAGGATGTGGTTGCTGTGGATCAATCGATGTTTCTAAATTAAGTTGAGCAAGCATATTGCCAAAGAATAATGGCGCCCCTGTTAAATGCCATGCTAGCCATCCTAATGTATTATGACCTTCAACAATTGCTTGGTTTAATGTATCATCTGTTAATGCTTTAAAAACATTTGTTGTGCCTTTTGCAGCATTCGTCCATTCAAATGTGAAATCTTCAATTTTACGGTACATGAAAGTAGCCTCCTTATGTATATATACATACATTGTAGAGAAGGATTTATTTTAGGGCAACTATTTACACTTTTTGCGAAATGTTCAATCGCTTGATTATTTTTGGTATAGTAACGAAATAGTGCATTAATTTTTCATCTAAATGTAATATATACTATTGTAAAGTGAGGTAAATTATATGGAATTATTATCAAATAATGTTGTAGCGTTAATACCGATTCAAAAAGAGCACGCGAGCGGAATTTTAACAGCAGCACAGTTTCCCGAAATTTGGACGTATATGAGTGTAACGTTAAGCACATTACCAGAAGTAGAAGCCTATATTGGTTTATGGCAACAGAAGGCGCGACAAAGCAGTGCTTGCGCCTTTACAGTTGTAGACCAACAGACACAACAAATTGTCGGCGTGACAACATTTATGGATATTTCGACTGCTCATCGTCACTTAGAAATTGGGTCGACATGGTATACACCTTCAGTTTGGCGTTCAGCGGTAAATACGAACTGTAAATATTTATTGTTGCAATATGCTTTTGAAACGATGAATATGCAACGTGTACAAATTAAAACGGGGCATGAAAATAAACGTTCTCAGCGAGCAATTGAACGAATAGGAGCAACGAAGGAAGGTGTGCTACGTAATCATATGGTGCAGCGAGATGGACGAACGCGTCATACGGTTATGTACAGCATTATTGCGGAAGAGTGGCCGCATATAAAACAATATTTTAAAGATGTTTTACAGGTGAATTAAAAATTTTTTTAAAATAATGTTTGGGCGCTAGAAAAACGGGGAAATAGTAACGGTGACAAAAATATTTGAAGGAGATCGATATGAAGAAACTAGGTGTAGTTTTTTGGGGATCTGTTTCACTCATTTTGTTTGCCGTACTATTTGGTTTAGTCGCGCCAACAATGTTTGAAACGGTAACCGGTAATATTCAGGCGTTTTTAACGACCTCGTTTGGATGGTATTACCTACTAGTCGTTATTATTGTTGTAGTTTTTTGTGTGTTTTTAATTTTAAGTCCTGTAGGGGCGATTCGTTTAGGAAAACGAACAGATAGACCGGAGTACAGCAACTTATCATGGTTTGCGATGTTGTTTAGTACCGGAATGGGGATCGGGCTTGTGTTCTACGGCGCGGCAGAACCATTATCGCACTTTGCAGTTAGTGCGCCAGTAGCAGAAGAAGGTTCTCAAACCGCTTTAAAAGATGCGTTCCGTTATACATTTTTCCACTGGGGTATTTCAGCATGGGCTATTTATGGTATCGTAGCGCTTGCACTAGCGTATTTCCAATTCCGAAAAGGATTACCAGGTTTGTTAAGTTCGACATTATATCCTATATTAGGTGAGCGTATTCATCGTTGGCCAGGGCATCTCATTAATATTTTAGCTGCATTTGCAACAAGTGTTGGTATAGCCGCTACATTAGGTACAGGTGCTAGTCAAATTAATGGTGGTTTAGCTTATTTAGCAGATATTCCAGTATCATTTACCGTTCAATTTATCATCATTATTATTGCGACATTTTTATTTATTGTCTCCGCATCAACAGGCCTCAATAAAGGTATTCAAATTTTAAGTAATGTTAATTTGTATATTGCATTTTTCTTATTAATTATTGTATTTACTATAGGTCCAACAATATCAATTTTAAATAACTTTATGAACGGCATGGGCTCTTATTTACAAAACTTTATTAATATGAGCTTCCGTACAGCACCAAGTCATGCAGACCAACGTGAGTGGATTAATAGTTGGACAATTTTTTATTGGGCATGGTGGATGTCATGGTCTCCGTTTGTAGGTGTATTTATTGCACGTATTTCACGTGGTCGTACAATACGTGAGTTTTTAATGGGAGTTATTTTATTACCAACTGTGTTAAGTGCAATTTGGTTTGCAACTTTTGGTACGACGGGGATTCAGGCGTCACTTGAAAACTCACATATTGCATCATTACCGACCGAGCAAGTATTATTTGGTATTTTTGAGCAACTACCGTTAGGCACAATTCTTTCGGTCATTGCGATTTTATTAGTGCTAATTTTCTTCGTTACCTCTGCTGACTCGGCTACATTTGTATTGGGGATGCAAGTAACAGGAGGGTCATTAAACCCACCGTTTAAAGTGAAATTGATAATGGGGATACTTCAAAGCTCGATTGCAGCTAGCTTACTGTATACAGGAGGATTAGCGGCCGTACAAAATGCGGCAATTATTGCAGCTTTCCCATTCTCTTTCATTGTGTTACTGATGGTTTATTCATTGTATAGTTCATTGATGAAGGAACAAAAGGAATTAGGTTTATATATTCGTCCACGTGATAAGAAGCAAATTAATGTGGAGCGAGAAGAAAAAGATATACCTAAAAAATAAGCATTGAAAAACGCCCTAAATGAGAGAAAGCCTCTTCATTTTAGGGCGTTTTTGCATAAAATGATGTACAAAGGCTGTGAAAAGAAGGTACTGTAGAAAAGATAGAATGTGAGGGAGTATATATGAATATTGGAATTATTGGCGCAGGGGCAATTGCGCAATTTTTAATAAAGGAATTACCACCAGCATTTACGGTTTGTAGCATGCTTGTTCGTGACAAAGAAAAGGTAGCCTCGTTCATTACATCGCCGCATGTGGCAGTATACACAACGGTCGATGAATTTTTAGCTTCACCAATTGATATTGTGATTGAAGCGGCAACAATTGAAGCGGCTTCGTCCATATTGCCGACTGTGTTGGCTAAAAAGCCTGTCATTATCATGAGTGTAGGTGTACTTGCTGATGAAGCAGTTCGCGCCAATTTGCAAGCGATTAGTACAAAGCATGGGCACGCAATTTATATCCCATCCGGTGCGATTGGGGGCATAGATGTATTACAAAATGCAGCAAGTTTAGGTGCAGTAACAGCTGTCCATTTGACGACCTGTAAACCAGCAGCATCGCTCGGAGCAAGTGTAACAGAGCCAACCGTCATATTTGATGGCAATGCAGCACAAGCGATTGCTAAATATCCTAAAAATATGAATGTCTCGATTATATTAGCGCTTGCTGGTATTGGCTTTGAGAAAACGCACGTAACCGTAATTGCAGACCCACAAGCGCAAGTGAATAAACATGACATTAGCATATATGGCGACTTTGGCACAGCTCGTATGACATTTGAAAATGAAGCGCTTGCGATGAATCCGAAAACGAGCTATTTAGCTGCATTAAGTGTGATTGGCACACTGAAAAATATGAAGCAAGCTATTCGCTTTCAATGAATAGTCTAAAAGGACTGATCTTTATTACCTATTTAAATTCCAATTAAATCGGAAATCGTTTATATTTAGTACGACGATAGACGGTAGGAGTTGGCGAAATGAAGTTAAAGCTAGGGATGTTATTATTAGCAACAGTACCATTGATGAGTGCGTGTGATGCTGAAGTGGATGGTCTGATTGATGCATCAACGGAGCTGATTGAAGCAATCACATCGAAGTTAAATAATAGTGAGACACAAACAGGTACCTCGCAAAATGTGACAGAGGAGAAAGCAGCGGGCTTCTTATACGAAGAAGGCATTATTCCTTCTGATGCTCAAGTGCGTTCATTTGGCGCAAGTGGCGATAACAGTGATACGTATGTTTTTCAAGCGGTTGAATATAATGAATACAATGAGGAGATTTTCTTATGGTATGAAGTAAATGCTTCAACCGGTGATATTTATGCCATTGATGATGATAGTTATTATGATTTCACCTATGAAGACAATACATCGTACACACAATATAATGACGATATTCAATATGTATACGACGATGAAAGTTATGAAGACGAAAGCTATACTGATGACAGTTCAGACGTTGTGTATACAGCGGCTGAATATGAGGACGAAATATCTTATGTAGAAGAAGAAGCATCTGCTTTGTCAGAACAAACATCGACACAAGCAGTCGAGACTTACACAAGTGAAGATGTTGTCAGTGATGAGACGAGCGAAATCGATTCGATAGCAGAAGAAGTAGTTTATACCGAAGAGGACGCAGGGTATTTAGTCGCAGACATTGTACCAGAGGGATACTCCTTAGCGTTAGAGAGTGAAGAAGGGTTTATGTACCGTTACCATGTGTATATCGAAGTGGATGGTATACAAGAGACCTATGATTATTATGTTGTTGATGCGTATACAGGAGAGGTAACAGCTGAATCTACGCTATAAGTGAAGCTAAAGAACGTGGTAGGAGAAATGAGCACATTTCTTCTATCACTTTTTTTATGAGCATAGTCATGTATGCCGTGACGATGGAATTGCCTTGAAAAGAGGCTGCCTTTTTTGCTGCATACAAGCCAATATCAAAGTGATTTTTATATGCCCTACTTTTTCAAGACATACTTGTATAAAATAAGCGCTAATTTAATGGAAAAGACATATTAAATTAACAATTATTTCATTTTTTAGACACGAAATGGTCTATGAATTTAGAAGCATTAAATTATAATAATTGTATAGGACTAAAAAACTAAATAATTGGAATTGATGTAAGGAGGGCTTACATGAAAAAGCGAACTAAAATTGTGAATGTATCGATTAATTACAAATTAGGCTTTGCGTTTTTAATGGCACTATTTATACCTACAATACTTGTCGGTGCCACGTCTTATTATTCAGCGAAACAAGAAATTGAGTCTCAAATTCAAACAAGTGAATTACAAAGTGTTGAAACGGTCGATGCTTATATTGATAAACACGTGTCGCCGATTGTAAAGGATGTGGCCTATTTTGCTACGATATTTGAGCAAGCACAGTGGCAACAACAAGATTGGACAGCGTTATTAGCGCAACTGACGCAATATTATGAAACGAGTGAAGGCGTTGTGTCGTCGTTTATCGGTACGACAGCAGGAAATATGATTCAATCACCGGATCTAGGTTTAATGAATAATGCGGATTTTGATCCACGAACACGCGCTTGGTATAAAGACGCTATGGCGAGTCCAAATGACGTTATTATTTCGGACCCTCATCAGTCAGCTTCTACAGGTGACTGGGTTGTAACGATTTCAAAGCAATTAGCAGATGCAAGTGGTGTCGTGGCTGTCAATTTAGGCATGGATACGTTATTTAACATTATTGCAGACGTACAAGTTGGCACAAAGGGCTATCCATTTTTAATGACAGATGGGCAAGTCATCATTGCACACCCAACGATTGCTGCGGGAGAAGATGTATCGCAAGAAGAATGGGCACAGCAAATGGTAGCGGTCAATGATGCGTCCTTTTCTTACGGTTTTGACGGAGAAGAAAAACAAATGCAGGTAGAGACAAATGAGCTAACGTCGTGGAAAATTGGCGGCACCATGTTTGTGAGTGAGGTACAAGCAGCGACTGCACCGATTTTATATATGACGCTCATCATTATGACCGCTTCGCTATTAATTTTAGGCATCTTTGTGTTTGCGATTATTCGTTCCATTACGAAACCATTACAGCAAATGACCGAAGCAGCCGCGATTATGAGCAGTGGCGATTTACGCGATGTACCAGCGATTAAAAAGAAAGATGAAATCGGTGTGCTGAGCCGTTCATTGAGTACGATGCGAACGATGCTAGCCGGCATTATTCAGCAGTTACATGAAAAGTCTTCGGTTATTTCTGCATCTTCAGAAGAATTATCCGCAACATTAACAGAAAGTCGCCAAGCATCTGAGCAAATTACGATTGCAATGGCAGAGGTAGAAGACGGCTTTGATCGACAGTCTCAACAGTTAGAAAAAAGCTTTGCCTCTCTACGAAAAGTAACAACTCATATTCATACGATTTCAGATCAGACGCATACGGTTGCGCAAAATGCTGAACAAGCGGTAAAAGTAGCGGAGGAGGGGCATGAACTTGTCCATTCGACACAGCAGCAAATGTCCACAATCGAAGAAACTTTCCAACATTTATCAGGAAATATTCATACGGTAAATAATTACGCACATGACATTCATGAAATCGTCAATGTGATTACGTCGATTGCTGACCAAACAAATTTATTGGCGCTGAATGCGTCCATTGAAGCGGCTCGTGCTGGTGAGCATGGGAAAGGATTTGCCGTTGTGGCAGAAGAAGTACGAAAGCTAGCAGAGCAAACGAATCATTCATCTGTTCAAGTGAAGGAGCTTGTCGCAGCAATTCAACAAGAGTCGTCCAATTCCGTATATTCGATGACATCGAGCTTAGAAGAAGTGACAAAAGGTTTAGCGATGTTTAGTCGTACTGAAACAAGCTTTATGGATGTGAAAGCATTCATCTATGAATTGAAGGAACAACTGCATACGATTCAAGAGCGCGCACAGCATATTGCACAAGATAGTGATTATGTTGTTGGTGACATTGAAAAGGTTGAAGCGATTGCACAAAGCTCGCGTCAATTATTAGCGCAAGCGACAAATGCAACCGAAGAGCAACTTTGCTCGATTGAAGAGATTTCAGCAACTGCTGATGCACTAGAAGCAATTGTAGATGAACTGTTAGCGGAAGTAAGTACGTTTCAGACAACATCTACCTAGTGAAAGATAAGTAGGCTCGGACAACCTCTTATTTCTGATGAAAATGAGTGTGTTGAGGTGCTAAATATTTATTGGTGCGTTCCGATACAAGCAGCGACTTTTATAAGAATATCCTTCAGCACGTATCGTTGCTGAAGGATATTTTTGTTTCCACTCTTTTTTGGCATGGCAAAACGATGTCGTTTAGTTACTGCATCATAAATTGATTATATATAAAATATATAATTAGTTCATAAAAGAGATATTTTTTGTATATAAAGAAAGGTGGTACGATAACGCATATAGTAGGAGGGTGTTTTAATCGTATGAAAAAAAGAGTGCTCATTTATAGTATCGGTTTATTTTTATTGGCATTAGGTGTTGGCTTTTCGATTCAAGCTGATTTGGGCGTATCGCCGGTATCTTCGTTGCCATATGCACTCGCATTAATTGTACCGTGGTCAGTTGGGACAATGACATTTGTCGCGAATATGTTATATATACTGCTTCAAAAATTATTAGGGACAACGGTGACATGGAAAGATTGGTGTGTCCAAATCATTATTTCTTTAGTTTTTGCGGTATTTATGGACAGTGCTTTAGCAATCATTACAACTATTTTACCGCCAGCACAAGGATACGTCATGCGATTTTTTTATGTAGGCATTAGTTTAATGATTATTGCATGTGCATTGTTATTTTATTTTACAGCGAAGCTACCATTACTTGCCTACGATGGACTCACGTATGCCATTAGTGAACGCTTTTCGATTCCTTTTTCAAAAGCAAAAATATCAGGAGATTTAATGAATGTAGCGGTTTCCGTCATCATTTGTCTATTCTATTTAAGAAGTTTAGGCTCGATTGGTATAGGGACATTTATCGCGGCGTACGGGATTGGTAAAATTGCAGGCATTTTTTTAAAACGATGGCAACCACGTGTCATTGCGTGGGTGGAACGATAAAGATAGCGTGAGGTTTGCATAGGGAATTCTATGCAAATCTTTTTAATTTGGCTAAAAATGATGATATATGCTAGACAAAATAAGATACTTAGTGTTATTTTTATTTTAGAATAAAATCGAATAAACGACATAAAATACTTCTTTTTCGAGTTTTTTGGAGGCGTTGCGATGAAGGGAACAGTGAAACACCGCGTCATTGAAGCGGCCCTTGATTTATTTTATGAGCGTGGCTATCACGGCGTATCGGTTGATGATATTGTCCAACAAGCAGGCACATCTAAAGGTGGATTTTATCATAATTTTAAATCGAAGGAAGCTTTACTGTATGACATTCACGACGTATTTATTTCTCACGTATTAACGGAAACAAAGCAAGCGATGTTACAGTCGACAACACCGATTGAACAAATTCAGCAAATGCTCTATGCATTTACAAATGTCTTTGATGTGTATAAGCGGCACATTACGGTTTTTTATAATGAAAGCGTTTACTTAAAAGGGGCATATGAACAGGCGATTAACGACAAGCGAACGCAATATCGTAAATTATTTGAAGCGGTATTAGCGACAGGGAAAGAACAGCAAATGTTTCGTGCAGAGTTGCATACGACGATTACAGCGATGGCCATTATTGGCATGGTCAACTGGACGTATAAATGGTACCAGCAAGATGGTGCACTCACGATGACGCAAATTACGCATTACTTTAATGATGTCATATTGCATGGCATTGTGACACCTACGTATGCGGCAACAATATTTTTTTCGACACAACAAACCGACTAGTCGGTTTTAATTTGAAGGGGGCTTACAACATGAATTTTGAACTGACAAAAGAACAGCAAATGATTAAACAAATGGTCCGTGAATTCGCACAAGCTGAAATTGCACCACATGCAAGAGAATTAGATAAGACGCATGCATTTCGCAAAGAAAGCTTTGATAAAATGGCGGAACTAGGACTTTTTGGTATTCCATTCCCTGAAAAATATGGCGGCTCTGATGGCGGGACGATTGCATATGCGATTGCTGTAGAGGAAATTGGGCGCGCATGTGGCGGAACAGGTTTATCGTATGCGGCTGCTGTGTCACTAGGTGCTACACCGTTTTTACATTTTGGAACGGAGCAGCAAAAGGAAGAATTTTTAGTACCAATGGTCGAAGGAAAAACACTTGGATCATTTGGTTTAACAGAGCCAAATGCCGGCTCTGATGCGGGTGGAACACGCACAAAAGCGTATATAGACGGCGATGAGTGGGTCATTAACGGTGAAAAGTGTTGGATTACGAATGCAAGCTATGCACGCCAAGTTGTTGTTACAGCTGTCACTGGTCAGCGAGAAGACGGGAAAAACATCATTACAGCAATTATTGTCCCAACCAATACACCAGGCGTAACGATTCGTAGCGACTATGAAAAGATGGGCGTACGTGCGTCGAATACATGTGAAATTGTGTTAGAAAATGTTCGTGTGCCACGTGCAAATGTGCTAGGAGACGAACAAAAAGGATTCGGGCAGTTTTTAAATACATTAGACGGCGGACGTATTTCGATTGCCGCCCTATCCGTAGGTATTGCGCAAGCTGCTTTTGATAAGGCGAGACAGTATGCAACGGAGCGAATTCAATTTGGTCAATCGATTTCGAAATTTCAAGCCATTCAATTTAAGCTCGCAAATATGGCGATGGAAATTGAATTAGCACGGAATATGGTGATGAAAGCAGCGTGGCTAAAAGATCATGATAAACCATTCAAGTTAGAAGCGGCATATGCGAAATTATTCGCTTCTGAAATGGGCTTCCGCACATGTAATGAAGCCATTCAAATTCATGGTGGCTATGGCTATATGGCGGAGTATGATGTCGAGCGTCATTTACGTGATATTAAATTAATGGAAATTGGCGAAGGCACATCTGAAATTCAGCGTGTCGTCATTGCGCGACAATTAGGCTTATAAGGGGGATTTGAGATGTTTCAAAAAATTTTAATTGCTAACCGTGGTGAAATTGCGCGACGCATTATAAGAACATGTCAAACACTCGGTATTGAAACAGTTACCATTTACAGCGAAGCGGATGCGGACAGTTTACATGTGCAAGAGGCGACAGAAAGCTATTGTGTAGGTCCTGCCCCGGTTGCGAAAAGCTATTTACAAATGGATGACATTATAGCCATTGCGAAAAAAAGTGGTGCTGAAGCCGTTCATCCAGGCTATGGTTTATTATCTGAAAACGCACATTTTGCACAGGCAGTTGTCGATGCAGGGCTTGTGTTTATTGGACCACATGCAGATGTTATTGCGGCGATGGGCAGTAAAGTAGAAGCTCGAAAACGTATGGAGCAAGCGGGTATCCCGATTGTGCCAGGTGTAAATGAGGCGTTAGCAGATGCAGAAGAAGCGGTAGCAGTTGCTGCACGCTTTGGCTATCCAGTGATGTTAAAAGCTTCAGCAGGTGGCGGCGGTATTGGGATGCAACTCGTTCACGATGAACAAACATTGCGCGAGGCGTTTGATAGCAACCAAAAACGCGCGACCAACTTTTTTGGTGACGGTACGATGTTTATCGAAAAATTCATTGAAAATCCGCACCATATCGAAGTCCAAATTATCGCAGATGCATCTGGTCAAGTTGTGCCACTATTTGAACGGGAATGTTCGGTGCAACGACGCAACCAGAAGGTCATTGAAGAAGCACCATCACCATTTATTTCCGCACATACCCGTGAGAAGATGCTTGATGCAGCAGTGAAAGCCGCCGCTTCAATTGGCTATACAAATGCTGGGACGATTGAATTTTTAGTCGATAGTGAACAGCAATTTTACTTTTTAGAGATGAATACACGCTTACAAGTAGAGCATCCGGTGACAGAAGAGATTACCGGTCTTGATTTAGTCGAGTGGCAGTTACGGATTGCGGCAGGGGAAAAGCTAGCCTTTACACGTGAGCAAGTCACACGTAACGGTCATGCGATTGAAGTGCGCATTTATGCAGAAAACCCAGTCACATTTTTCCCGTCACCGGGCACAATTACAGCGCTATCTTTACCGCAGGGTGAGGGGGTTCGCCATGAAATTGCTGTACAAGCAGGTAGTGTCATGACACCATTTTATGACCCTATGCTTGCCAAAATGATTGTCACTGGCGCAGACCGCTATGATGCATGCGAAAAATTACTCGTCGCGTTAGCTAACTATAAAGTAGAAGGTATTCAGACGAATATTCCAATGCTCCTTCATATCGCTGCACATGAACAATTTAAAAATGGCCATACAACAACGAAATTTGTCGAGCAGTATTATACACCAACATTAACATAAAAGGAGAGCGATCAATATGACAACAGTAAAAGCAACAATGGCAGGTACAGTATGGAAAGTATTAGTGACTGAGGGACAACATGTAACAGCAGGGGAAGATGTTGTGATTTTAGAGTCAATGAAAATGGAAATTCCAATCGCGGCAGAAACAGACGGTATCGTGAAAAAAGTACTTGTAGCTGAAGGCGATTTTATTAATGTGGATGACAATTTAGTCGAGGTGGAATAAAGGGGGCATTTATATGTATCCAGCGAGTGTACACATTAAGGAAGTGGGACCACGAGATGGTTTACAAAATGAAGCACAATTTATTCGAACGGCTGATAAAGTGGCACTTATTGACCGCTTAAGTGACACAGGGCTTGATTATATTGAGGTAACGAGTTTTGTGCATCCAACGTGGATTCCACAGCTTGCGGATGCAGTCGAGGTGTTACAACAGATTAAACGTCGACATAATATAACGTATGCCGCGCTCGTACCCAATATGAAAGGCTTATACCGTGCACTTGAAGCAGACGTTGATGAGGTCAGTGTCTTTATGTCTGCAAGTGAAGGGCATAATCGTGCCAATATTAATAAGTCGATTGATAACACATTTCCGGTATTACAAGAAGTGGTTACAGAGGCACTTGCGGCAGGAAAGACGGTAAGAGGTTATATTTCCACCGTTATCGGGTGTCCGTATGATGGTAAAACATCACCGGAACAAGTCCGTTACGTAGCGGAGCATTTATTTGAAATGGGCGTTCAGCAATTATCGCTGGGGGATACGATAGGTGTTGGTGTACCAACAGATGTCGATGCATTACTGACGTATTTATTAGAGTATTACGAAGCGGAGCAATTTGCGATGCACTTTCATGATACACGTGGCACAGCACTAGCGAATGTTGTTGCCAGCTTATCACATGGAATCACAACATTTGATAGTGCGGTAGGTGGTATTGGTGGCTGTCCCTATGCACGCGGAGCTTCTGGGAATGTCGCGACCGAAGACTTAGTCTATTTACTTGAGCAAATGGGCATTGAAACAGGCATTGATTTAGGGAAAATGCAGCAAACAGGCTTATTTATGGAGCAATTACTACAAAAGGAACTGCCGTCAAAGCTGACAGCGGTCGCAAGGGGGGAGCAGCGTGACTAATGTACAACTTCATATTGAAGGGCATGTCGCAACGGTTACATTAATGCGTACGGCTTCTGCCAATGCTTTGTCTGTTCACTTATTAGACGAATTGTCACAATTGCTCACGACCGTTGCTACGCACGATGATATTTATGTAGTCGTGCTGACCGGGGATGGTGAGAAAGCATTTTGTGCCGGTGCAGATTTAAAAGAGCGACAGACGATGAATGACACACAAGTAAAGCAAACGGTTGCCAAAATAGGTGCATTAATGACGCAAATTGAACAATTGCCACAGCCTGTCATTGCGGCAATAAATGGCGTAGCCTTTGGTGGCGGTCTAGAAATGGCACTTGCGAGTGATATTCGCGTTGCAGCAAAACATAGTAAGCTCGGCTTAACAGAGTCTTCGCTCGGTATTATTCCAGGTGCGGGAGGGACACAGCGCCTACCGCGTTTAATCGGGATAGCACGCGCGAAAGAATTAATGTATACAGCGCGTCGTATTTCAGCCGATGAGGCGTATGCGTACGGTATTGTTGAATATGTCGTGCCATATGCAGAGTTACAAGTGTTTACGCAACAGCTTGCGCAAGAAATGGCGCGCAATGCACCGTTATCATTACGTCAAATTAAACTAGCTGTCAATCAAGGCATGCAAACGGATTTGACAACAGGCTTAGCCATTGAAACATTAGCGTACAGCCGTACATTGTATTCTGAAGACCGCTTAGAAGGACTCGCGGCATTTCAAGAAAAGCGTGCACCACATTATAAAGGGCGATAAAGGGGACGATGATTATGCAAGGTACAACGACAACATATACGACATATCGTGGACAAATTGCGACAGGTGGTGCTCCGAAATACCACGACAAAAATGCGGCGCAAGGTAAACTCTTTGTACGTGACCGTTTAGCACTCTTATTTGACGAGGGCATCTTAGCAGAGGACGGTGCGTTTGCCAATATTTTAGCAGGAAATTTACCAGCAGACGGCGTCGTAACGGGCATCGGTAAAATTCATGGGCGTACCGTATGTGTCATGGCGAATGATTCAACCATTAAAGCGGGTTCTTGGGGCAAGCATACGGTCGAAAAAATTATTCGCATTCAAGAAACAGCTGAAAAGCTCGGTGCACCGCTCTTATATTTAGTCGATTCAGCGGGCGCGCGCATTACCGATCAATTAGAGATGTTCCCAGGGCGTCGCGGCGCAGGACGTATTTTTTACAATCAAGTGAAGCTATCAGGGCGTGTTCCACAGCTTTGTGTATTATTTGGCCCGTCTGCTGCAGGTGGGGCGTATATTCCAGCGTTTTGTGATGCGGTCATTATGGTAGAGGGGAATGCCTCGATGTATTTAGGTTCACCGCGTATGGCGGAGATGGTTATCGGTGAAAAAGTAACGCTCGAAGAAATGGGCGGTGCTAAAATGCACTGTTCGGTCTCAGGATGCGGGGACGTGCTTGTACAAACGGAAGAAGAAGCGATTGCGTACGCACGCCATTATTTAAACTATTTCCCTGATAATTATCAACAGAAGCCACAAATAACGGAACCGAAATTGCCAGCACACTTTGACAAAACGGTAGCGGAGATTATTCCGCACAATCAAAACGCAGCCTTTAATATGTATGATGTCATTGACCGTATTATTGATGAAGGCTCTTGGTGTGAAATTAAAAAATTATTTGCCGCAGAGCTTATTACAGGGCTTGCTCGTATTAATGGTCAGGCAGTTGGGATTATTGCGAATCAGCCACGCGTAAAAGGTGGCGTTTTGTTCCATGATTCGGCTGATAAAGCGTCAAAATTTATCTCTCTTTGTGATGCGTTCCATATTCCGTTACTGTTCTTAGCAGACGTACCAGGCTTTATGATTGGTACACAAGTAGAGAAGGCGGGCATTATTCGTCATGGTGCAAAAATGATTTTTGCGATGAGTGAGGCCACAGTGCCAAAAGTGACCGTAATTGTACGCAAAGCATATGGCGCGGGCTTATATGCGATGGCAGGTCCAGCATTTGAACCGGACGTTTGCATTGCGTTAACCGGTGCGCAAATTGCGGTGATGGGACCAGAAGCGGCAGTCAACGCGGTCTATGCCAATAAAATTGCCGAGCTACCAAAAGAGGAGCAAGCGGCATTTATTGAGCAAAAGCGTGCTGAGTATCGCGAAGAAATTGATGTATATCGTTTAGCGTCGGAATTAATTATTGATGACGTTATCGAACCGAATGAACTACGTCAAACGCTCGAAGCACGCTTTGCGTTATATAAAAATAAAGAGATGACATTTACGGAGCGAAAGCACGGTGTACGCCCAGTATAGGAGGAGGTGCTGTTGAATGGAAAAAGTATGGGAAAGCGCACAGGCAGCCGTCGCAGATATACAAGATGGGGTGACGTTACTTGTCGGGGGCTTCGGTTTAAGTGGCATTCCAACTTCATTAATTCAAGCTTTATACACAAAAGGTACAAAGCATTTACGTGTTGTCAGCAATAATTGTGGGACAGATACAGCCGGGTTAGGTATTTTACTAGAGCGTCGTCAAATTGACCATGTGAGCGCTTCGTATGTCGGTGAAAATAAGCGCTTTGAACAGCAATTATTAAATGGTGACATTGAAGTAGAGCTTATCCCACAAGGTACGCTTGCAGAACGTATTCGTGCAGGCGGCGCAGGCATTCCGGCATTTTATACGGCCACAGGTGTAGGTACACCGGTTGCTGAAGGGAAGCCGACTGCTGAATTTGATGGGAAAACGTATATACAAGAGCGTGCGATTACAGGCGATGTGGCATTTGTAAAAGCGTGGAAAGCAGATAAAATGGGCAATATCGTATTTCGCAAAACGGCACGTAATTTCAATCCAATTGTCGCGACTGCGGCGACATTGACAATTGTCGAAGTAGAGGAGCTTGTTGAAGTGGGCGAGCTAGATGCGGATCATATTCATGTACCAAGCATTTATGTCAATCGTATTATTGTGACCGAGCATCCCGATAAACAAATTGAGCGCCTGACGACAAGGGAGGCGACGATATGACACGTGAGCGCATTATTCAACGTGCACTTCAAGAAATCCAGCCGGGGATGTATGTCAATTTAGGAATTGGTATGCCAACATTGATTGCGAATGTATTGCCACATGATTTTGATGTTATGTTGCAGTCTGAAAATGGCTTACTCGGCATTGGACCGTACCCAACACACGATGAAGTAGATGAGGATTTAATTAATGCAGGGAAAGAAACAGTAACCGCAAAACAAGGTGCAGCTTTCTTTGATAGTGCTACTTCATTTGCGATGATTCGCGGAGGGCATATTGACGTTGCTATTTTAGGTGGCATGGAAGTGTCGCAAACGGGTGATTTAGCCAACTGGATGATTCCCGGTAAAATGGTTAAAGGCATGGGCGGCGCGATGGATTTAGTACACGGTGCGAAGCATGTCGTTGTCATTATGGAGCATGTCAATAAACACGGGGAATCGAAAATAAAGCCGAGCTGTACATTGCCATTAACAGGTAAACGGGTTGTGAACCGATTGATTACGGATTTAGCGGTATTTGATTTTACCGAAGAAGGCATGGTATTAATCGAAGTTGCCAATGGACATACGATAGAAGACGTGCGTGCTAAAACAGATGCAGCATTTATCGAGCGAATAACATAAATGCTAAAAAATCACATGTGTATGCGGCATGTGATTTTTTAGCATGATATTTCAACGTCTACAAATCATCAACAGCAATCGATTACAAATGTCGTTGCGAAAACAAAAGCGTTAGGGAGTAAGTAACAATGATTTAAAGTGTCAACAAAAGCCCGTCCAAATAGGCTTTGGGCGGCTTCTTTATGTTTATTTTCAACAGATAGCACCAACGATGCATTTGACGCTCGATTTTACGATACGAAGAGTCAATTCTCTAGATAATAGATCATATTAACTATATAATGGGTGTATCTTTTTAATTAGTGGAGGGGTTTTAATGAGTATTTATAATTATTTAGTAGAGAAGCCAAATGGAGAAATTTTGTCGATGCAAACGTATCGTAATCAAGTGATGTTAATCGTCAATACAGCGAGTAAATGCCAATTTACATATCAGTATGAAGATTTACAGAAGTTATATGAGAAGCTTTCGGATAAAGGGTTTGTCGTTTTATCATTTCCATGTAATCAGTTTGGGGAACAAAATCCAGAAAATAGTGAAACATCAGCGGCACAGTGTAAATTACAATACGGCGTAAGTTATCCAATCTTTGAAAAAGTAGAAGTGAATGGCGAAAAAACACACCCACTTTTTAATTATTTAAAGCATGAAGTGGACTGCTCAGAATTTGCACGACATACGATGCAACAAAAAATGTTATTCGACCATATTCAGTCACATTATCCAGATTATTTAATTGGCCGTAACATTCGATGGAATTTCACAAAGTTTTTAGTGGACCGTCAAGGCAATGTCATTCAGCGTTTTGAGCCAGATGCATCAATGCTTGATATTGAACAGGCAATTCAACAATTACTGTAAAACTCATTGACAATGATTATCAATTGCATTATGCTGAGACAGCAAGAATGAGCACAACTTAGAACAGAAAGCAGAGGCAATACATATGGTAGAACCAATTCGTATTTATGACAACGGAGATTTATTAGAAATTCATTTTGAACATATTGTGAATTATCACGGAAAAATGGCTTATATGGCTGTCGGCGCAGGATACCGCGTTGTACAAGCAGCATTTGAAGCTCTATACGGTGAAGACATTCCAGACCGTGAAGATTTAACGGTTTTCTCAGCACACGGTGGTCCAGGTTTCCGTGATGTGTTTGAATTTGTAACACGTTGTAAAACACGTGGTGTTTATACAGTAGACCCGGAATATCCAGTCGCACAATATGACCCGCACCGTCCAACAGGTTATGCGTATATTTTTACACGTAAAGACGGGAAAGCAGTAGAAGTATCATTAAAAGAAGATTATTTACCAGCAGAGTTTTATGATTTTTTAAAAATTAGTCGTGAACGTGACTTAACAGCTGATGAGCGTGCATACTTTACAACGTTAAAAAATGATATGTGTGAAAAAGCGTTAAACACACCACTTGAGCAATTCGTGGACGTGCGTTTCGTTTAATAGATCGAAAAACAGCCGTAGGGACATCGCCACGGCTGTTTTTTTTTATTGCTTGTGTATTCGTTTCGTCAATAATAATGTCTGAAATATATAATGGATTGTTACGGTCTAGTTGGATAATGTAACGTTTTACACGTTTGTCTATAGAAAGTATTGTTCATTTATGATGTGTGTTTTTGTTATGTTACATTAAGGTTTCTCTGTTTCATCGCCAGCTGTGACAATTTCTGTTTCCCAGCCGTTATACTGCGCCTCGTGCTGTTCACACATGTGGAGTAAATGCTGTGTAACGGTATGAATATGCCCATCTGCTAATGCATCTGTTCGAGTAATCGCCAGCGTATATTCAGAAATAGCAGGGTCTTCAATAAAATCAGCAATTGCAAACCCCTGCGCCAAAGCCTTCTCTTGAAATGCCTCAATGGTAGTCATGTCACGAAATAAAATAATATGCGTAATCGGTCTAGCAATGTGTAGCTGGTCTTGTTGTTCGCGTAACTGTGCAAGCAGTACGTCATTTTGTTTTGTGTAAGTATGCATTGTAAAAGCTCCTTTTTTACGTGAGTATGGTTGTATATATACCCATCTCATCTATAAAAAAACAACCGTTCTTGAAGGTGCGGTTGTTTAACGTTGTTGTTACGGATAATACCGGACCGAAGATTTCTTCAAGGAGGAGAGCAAAGAAAATCGTGTAGAAGTTTAACAAATAGAGGGTAAATCCGCTACAATAGATAGAGAAAGAAAAAAGGGAGAGAATACAATGAAAAGTTGGAAAGTATATGCAACGGCCGTTGCAACTGTATTAACATTAGCTGCATGTAGCGATGAACAGGTGACCGAGGACGCGCCTGTAGATTACGCACAAGATGTCACAGAAAAACCAGTCGTGACAATTACAATGGAAAATGACGCGCAAATTATTGTGGAATTAGACCCAACCATTGCGCCAAATACAGTCGCCAACTTTATTGCGTTAGCTGAAGATGATTTTTATGATGGCACGACATTTCACCGCGTTATTCCAGACTTTATGATTCAAGGGGGAGACCCAGAAGGAACAGGTATGGGTGGACCTGATTATGCGATTGAAGGTGAATTTACCAATAACGGCTTTGACAACGAACTAAAACATGAGCGAGGTGTTATTTCAATGGCGCGTTCGAATGACCCAGACTCAGCTGGTTCACAATTCTTTATTATGACGGCGGATGCTGAAAGTTTAGACGGAGAATATGCAAGCTTTGGGCATGTACTAGAGGGAATGGATGTCGTGGATGCTATTGTCAATACACCACGGGATGAGCGTGATAAGCCACTTGAAGCACAAGTAATGAAAACGGTGGAAGTTGATACAAAAGGATTTGACTATCCAGAACCAGTAAAAAAATAGCAGGGCTATTTTTAAAACGAATAGCGACAAAATACGCTATACTTTAATGTATAACTGATTAATGATGGGGGTTGTATTGGTGAATGTAAGAGGGATAACAATTGGTACGCTTTTAAGTGCAACACTAATGCTAGCGGCATGCCAAAATGATAGTGAGCAACAAGGGATTGCTGCTGAGCAACAATTACCAGAACGTTACGTAGAACAGCAACAATTATATGATGAGGCATTAGTAGCGATTCAAACATTGCATAACGACTTTGATTCGGCTGATGCACAAGAAGTAGAGGCATATTATACGAACCGTCTCAATGTATGGCGCGATGTTATGAATGACTATTTAAATGGCTTAAAAGAAGTGTACCCAGAAGAGCAATGGACAGCGCTTGCGACTGCACAAGAAGAGTGGCGTAAAAATATGGAAAACTATGCGAATATTGTTGCGAGCACATACGAAGATGAAGCGGCAGCACGGACAGCTTATTTAACTGAAAAAGAGCAACGAACAAAAGTGCGCGCGCGCGAATTGCTAGATAATTATTATTTCAATTTGCCAACACAGGAATAGGAGGGACGATACATGACGTTTCACCGCGTTCAAGTATTCGATGAAGTTGTCGAAGTAGCATGTAAGCAAGGTGTCGTAAGCATTCAAAATGATGCAAGTTTAGCGAAGTTATTAGCGAAACCAGGTGGCGCAAAAGAAGTAGCAAAAGCCGTGAAATCATTTTATAAACAGCAATTTCAACAAGAATTAAAGATTGAAACAGGCTCATTGCATGCTGAAATTTTAGGGCATGTGTACCCAGATCGTATGATGAAAGTATTCGATGTTGTTAAGTTACCAGCTGTTCTCGACCGAGGAATTGATAAAGTATTAACGAGAACTGCGGTCATTGATTGTGGCGAAACGGGCAAAGATGGCAATCGTTTCGTGTGGGATTTACTCCATAAACATGCATATGCACTGATTGAAAAATTATAAATGATAATAAAGAACATCCTCGAACAATGGATAGAATGTCCGAGGATGTTTTTTCGTGCGATTATTTAATGCCTTCTGGTACTTCAATTTTAGGAAGGTCATTAATGTGCGCAAATGATTCGGTAAAGGATTGTGATTGACCATCGCTTGTCGTTGCGATAATTTCATAGCGAGTCAGTGTGTCGTCGTTTATTTGTAATGTGACAAGTAGTACATTGACATCATTACTCGTAAACGCTACGTCCATAATCGGTAAAATAGAAGCCGTTACTTTATCATAAATCACTGGAATATCGGTAGCCTTAAATGTTAACGTAGCTACTTCTGCACCGTTGTCTGTTTTCGAGTACCCTGTCCCGATAGACGTATCGATTAAATATTGGATTAAGTCTGCGCGCTTGATAGCAGATGATGTACTTAATAGGTCTTTATCTGATTGAAGCCATTCATTAGGTTGTGTCCGTGAATATGTGCCGTTTTCATCAGCATATTGCTCGCTAACAACAGGTGTTTCCGCAGCACGCGTCGTAATAATATATAATTGCTTTTTTTCCATATCATAGGTCATTTCTTTTATGGATGACGTTATGCTATTGTTTTAACGCTTGCTTTAATAGTTTTCCCGAAGCGGTACGTGGTAAAGCGTCAACTTGTTCAAAAAGTCGTGGAATTTTATAGTCGGCTAATAAAGGCTGTAAAAATTGTTGAATGACAGAGTGGCTCAAAGGTGTTTTTGCTGCAAAAATCGCTTTGACCGTTTCGCCCCATTGTGGATGTGGCACGCCAATTACTGCGACTTCAAGCATACCATTAATTTGGCCCATTGCTTCTTCTACTTCGCGTGGGTGCACTGCAAGTCCACCTGTGAAAATAACATCTTTTTTACGGTCCACGATATAAAAATAGCCCTCTTCGTCACGTTTTGCTAAATCGCCCGTACGCAACCAGCCATCTTGTAACACATGTGCTGTTGCTTCGATATTATTGTAATACTCCTTCATAATGCTATCACCGTAAAGTACGATTTCGCCAATTTCATGTTGTGGCACATCCTCAAAATCATCATTGACTAAGCGAATTTGTGTGCCAAAAACGGCCCTTTTTCCAATAGACCCTGCGTGATGTACATGTTCATCAGCTTCTAAAATCGTGCCACTTGGTCCGGCTTCTGTTAATCCATAAAGGCATACAAGCTTATTCGTTTTTAGTTGTGTTTGGATGAAGGTTAAATCTGCTGGTGGAAGTGGTGCCCCGCCGTATAGCCAGTATTTCACCGAAGAAAGGTCGTACTGCTGTACATTTTTATGATGCGCTGTCAGTAAATACATGAGCGGCACACCTAAAAAATGTGTAATACGATGTTGTTGTACTAGATGTAATAAGGCGTCCGGTGTAAAACGTTCTGCGAGTATCGCTGTTGCCCCAGCGAGTACACTAGCCACAAGCCCTAAATGAAGCGGTGCAGCATGGCTTAATGTTAACATAATTAAGAGACGGCTAGACGGCTCAATATGTGTTTCAATAATACTCATCGTCGCAGCGGTACAAACATTTTTATGCGTAAGTAAGACCCCTTTTGGCGTGCCCGTAATGCCCGATGTGTAGAGCAATGTACATGCATCTTCTTCACCAATTGTGGTCGGAGTAAAAGGAGCAGTTGTCGTTAAAAGGCTGTCAAAAGCAAGCCAATCCCCCTGCGCATCGCCTGTCGTAATTTTCGTGCCAGTAAAGTCCACTTTTGTTGCTTCGTCAAATAATAAGGCATGTGTAATAAACACTTTCGCATCAGCATGTTCGAGTACATAATTGATTTCACGGGCTACCCAGCGAGCATTGATCGGTACAGCAATAGCACCAATGGACGTAATTGCAAAGTAGCTAATGATAAATTGTGTAACGTTTGGCATGAAAATAGCAACAGTATCTCCTCGAGTCACCTGTAATTGCTGAAGCCCTGCAGCAAATGCGTGTACTTTTTCAACCAGTGTTTTATATGTTAATGTTGTGCCTGCACATAAAACGGCAGGCTCAGTTGGATATTTCTGTGCAGATTGCAGTAAAATCGATGCGATATTCATCATAAACTCCTCCTTCAACGTCTTTCTTTTAACGTTACCGTCAATTACAGAAAAAAACAAATATTTTTAAAATAATAGAAAAAATAAGTGTTGATATAGAGAGAATATGTAAAAAAACAGTAAACTGACCGCTGTCAGTTTACTGTTTTTCATATGTATAAGATGAAGCTTGGTAGCCCTTTTGGTATCAATCTACATACATTAATAGCGAATTAATGTCGCAATCAGTTCAAAACCTGCGCCAATTGTCCACAGTAAAACGATATCCCCACGTTGAATCGTGCCGTTTTGAATGCCTTCATGGAACGCGAAAAACGGGCTGCTTGTACCGGTATATGCAAAGCGGTCACCGACATATGTTACTTGTTCGTCGCGTAAGTGATAGTGCTCTTTAATTTTCGCAATATTATTATAAGCGAATTGTGTAAAGCAATATTTGATTGCTTGTGGATCGATATGATGTTTCTCAAACAATGTATCAAACATATGGTACGTTGGTTCTAACACAATACCACCATCGAACGGCACCATATGAATATTGGCAAAATCTTGTTGTTCGAGAATCGTTTGTTGTAAGCCATTTGCTGGATATACCATTTTGTCGATGGTTGTTGCCTCGACATGATACATCGCATCAATGACACCACTCGTTGCATCTGCTGAACGTTCAACAATGATGGCAGCGACACCATCCCCGAAACCGGCATAGCTAAGTGGATCATTGTCATTCGCAATAAGTGGTAGTGCGTCTGCGCCAATAATAAGTGCGTGTTGAATCGCCGTATTGGAAGCCATATAGTGACTAACTTGTTCGAGCGCAACCGTCATCCCTGCGCAATTAGCATTTAAATCGTAAGTAATCGTTTGTGGCTGTGGCTTTAGTGCTGCCACAATTTGCATAGCGTTCGATGGCACTGTTGTTTCCGGTGTTTGAGAGGTGAAAATAATCATTTGTAGATCATCTGCTGTTAACTGTGCTTTTGTTAAAACTTGTTCAATCGCTTTTAACGCCATTGTTACCGTAGTTTCATTTGGATCTGTATTAATACGTCGCTCTTTACGCCCAAGTAGCTCAAGGAATCGACGTACATCTTGTCCACGTTTTTCGAAGTGTTGGATATACATTTCATTCGTTACGACATTTTCTGGATAATAAATAGCAACTTCTTTTATTTTAAGCGGTAGCATCTGTCATCATTCACCTCTTCTTCTAGTAGATTGACTAACGTGTTACGACCTCTGCATCGGTCAAGCCAGCTTGTCGCATGACACGACTTACTTGCATTTTTAGCACGGCATTATTTTGAATTTCGATGATGATTTTTTTGAATCCTGCTTGTTTATAAATCGACATCGTTTGAATAAGTTTATCGGTTAGCTCTTGTGTTAAGACATTCATTTTTACGCTATCAATGATTAGCTCAAAATCAGATGGTTTAATCGAGGCAACGGTTTGTTTAAACTCACGCATAAAATTTTCCGCTTCTGTTACGGTCATTTTATCACCGACGAAAATACGCACATTTTTCGCGGCGATATTTTTATCAATTTTGTATGTATTCATCTGTATTCACTCCTGTTGTTCATGCTTTTGGGTCTTTTGTTTATTGGAAGTCCTAAAATAAATAGTACCAAAGTTCTTTTATTGATTCAAATAATAGTGAGCAAAAAAGTATGTTACAGAGATAATGGAAGGTAATTTGTATCACGAATAACAAATTTTATGAGTGATGAAGCAAAAAAAGTCATTTTTAATTTTGGTGAAAATTTATTTTTCTGTCAATTTGTTGTCGGCGCTTTATAATAGAAGTGAGGTGAGCAAATAATGAAAGCCATTAACATTCAACAATTTGGTACATCAGAGCAATTGAAGTTAGCAGAACGATCAATACCAAACATGCAAGCACATGCTGTAAAGGTGCGTGTCTATGCAGCCGGTGTAAACCCAAGTGATGTATATACGTCAACAGGGACTTATGCCGTTGTACCAGAACTACCATATACACCTGGTTTAGACGGGGCAGGTATTGTCGAAGAAGTTGGAGAAGCTGTTACACATGTAAACGTGGGAGACCGTGTGTTTATTGCAGCATCGACACAAGGACTCTGTAGTGGGACATTTGCACAATATATTGTGTGTGATGCTGCATTTGTGCATCCATTACCGGCTCATATTACGTTTGAACAAGGAGCCGCACTAGGCATACCCGCATTAACAGCTTATCGCGCATTATTTGACCGTGCTGAGTTGCAACAAGGACAGTCTGTACTCATTCACGGAGCGAGTGGCGCGGTTGGTCTTCAAGCTGTTCAAATGGCAAAAGCAGCAGGTGCGTTTGTGATTGGAACAGCTAGTCGTACTCAAGGAAAAGAACTTGTGAAAGCAACAGGTGCAGATGTCGTATTAGATCATATCTCCGCTGAAAATGTAGAGGCATTGCGTGACGCAACAAATGGTAAAGGGCCAGACATTATTATTGAATTTTTAGCCAATGTCAATTTGCAAACGGATGTAGAGGTTGTCGCAAAGCGTGGCGTCATCGTAGTCATTGGAAACCGTGGTGATATAACCGTGAACCCACGTGTGATGATGCAAAAAGAGTGTGATGTACGCGGTATGATTTTATGGAACGCGACAGCAGATGAGTACGCAGCGCTTATTAAAGGTGTTACAACATTATTAGAAGAAAAAGTATTACAACCCGTTATTGGGCAAGCTTTCCCACTAGAACAGGCGGGTGCAGCGTTTGACGCAGTGATGGCCGGTACATATAATGGCAAAATTATTGTGACAATCGACTAATTGTAAAAAGTATTTAGGACAGAACCTTAATACTCATAAAAATGGGTTCATTGATAGGATGAAAAATAGCCTTCAGCAGTTGTCGTTGCTGAAGGTTTTTATTTTTGCCTCAAGTTGTTTTTGTATCGTTATGGTGTCGTTAAAAATTCAACAAATTTTGTCGCTTGCTTTAAATGATTCGCATGTGCCGTATAGGTAAGCCATGTATCGCGGTAAATAGGGTTACCTGCCTTGTCATGTAAAGGAACGTGATATAGTTCTGTATCGGTTAAACAAATTTCTGGCAAAATGGCATAACCTAAAGCACTTTTGACCATTTCTAAACACGTTTCACTACGGTCTGTTCGAATAGAAACTTTTTGCGGTTTGCGAAAATTTTCTTTCCACCATTGTTCAATCGTTGCCTTTAACGAAATATCAGTCGCGTATAAAATTGCCGGTAGATGAGGAAGTGCTTCAAATGTAATCAGTTCGCGTGACACGATATAAAGTTGGTCACGGCGTAGTAGTAAACGTTGACCTGTTGGATTATAATCGCCGCGTACAATGCCAATATGTACTTGTTCATTTAACACCATTTTATTTACTTCATTGCTCCAGCCGGTTACGAGGTCTATTTCGACCTGTGGATATAGTTGATGGAATTCAGCAAGAACAGCAGGTAAGGCGTAACGTGCATACATACCTGAAACCCCAAGTTTCAGTGTCCCTCCAATTTCCCCACTATTTTGTTGTAAGGATGTAATAAATTCTTCATAATGTTGTCTTTGCTGCAATACATACGTAATTAAGCGCTCTCCTTCGTTTGTAAAATCGATGCCTTTTACTCCGCGAATAATGATAGGATAATTAATCTTTTTTTCAATTTGTTTAATGCGATACGTTAAGGAAGGCTGCGACACGTATAAATTGTCAGCCGCTTTTGAAATATTTTTTGTTTTATACAATTCCAATAAAATTTCATAATCTCGCTCGTCCATCATATGCCCCTTTCGAGATAAAAATAGTTAGATATAGAATTATTTTATAGCAAAAGCGAAAAAATGTGTATTTTTTTAATTTGTTGAAAGCACTTACAATAAAAACATCAAAAATATTTTGATTATTTACACAAAGGGGGGATTTGATGATAGCGATTTTAGGTTTCACAATGATTGCTGTATTTACAGCGCTTATTATGACAAATCGTATGTCACCAATTGTTGCATTAGTTGCCGTGCCAACAATTTTTGCAGTGATTGCAGGGTTTTCAGCAGATGTAGGAACGATGATGCTTGAGGGGGTCAAGCAAGTCGCACCGACAGCCGCGTTATTACTGTTTGCTATTTTATATTTTGGGGTCATGATTGATGCGGGGTTATTTGATCCATTCATACGTGTGTTATTAAAGCTCGTAAAGCATGACCCGATTAAAATTGCTCTTGGTACAGCGGCACTGGCGTTAATGGTAGCGCTAGATGGCGATGGCACAACAACGTATATGATTACAGTTACAGCTTTATTACCGTTATATGTGCGAATTGGTATGAATCCATTAATTTTAGCGGTTATTGCGATGCTATCACTGAGCGTTATGAGTGGTATGACACCTTGGGGAGGCCCAGCCACACGCGCAATCGTTGCATTAGGTGTTGAGCCAAGTGCGTTTTTCTTACCCTTTATTCCCGTCATGATTATTGGTGCGATATGTGTACTGTTAATCGCTTATTATCTAGCGAAAAAAGAAAAGGGTCGTTTGCAAATTTCACAGATAGAACTTGGAGAAGCGGTAGAGCCAAAACAGGCAGAAACATCGATGAGTGCATTTAGATGGTGGATTAACTTATCGTTAACAGCTGTTTTAATGACATTTTTAATTATGGGTGTTTGGCCGGTATCCGTCCTATTTATTGTCGGCTTTGCATTAGCATTAATGATTAATTTCCCGAGTACGATGAAGCAAAAAGAAGTAATGATGGCACATGCCGGAAATGCATTAATTGTAACGGCACTTGTATTTGCAGCGGGAATTTTCACAGGCATTTTAACGGGAACAGGTATGGTCGTTGAAATGTCTCAAGCGTTAATCGCGCTCATTCCAGCATCAATGAGTGAATACTTTACGATTATTGTCGCACTAACAAGTATTCCATTTACATTTATTATGTCGAACGATGCATATTATTTCGGCGTTTTACCAGTACTGGCAGAGACGGCTACAGCATATGGTATTGACCCGCTACAAATTGCACGTGCATCTGTATTAGGTCAACCTGTGCATTTATTAAGCCCACTCGTTGCCTCGACATTTTTATTAGTTGGTATGATTGGGAAAGAACTAGGGGAGTATCAACGTTATGCGTTTAAATGGTGTTTCATGATGTCGCTCATTTTAATTGTCGCGTCATTAGGTGTTGGCGCAATTTCACTTTAAGAGGAGGTTTTACGTGAAATATTACGTACTGACATTTTGCAGTGGCTTGTTAGGTGTGTGGTTATTTCACGTACTGCATTTACCGATTCCATGGATGTTAGGTCCACTGTTCACTGTTTTTTTATTGCAGTTTTTCACACCATTGCCACTGCGCTGGCATCGGTATTTCCGCGATATCGGTTTAATTCTTGTTGGTTTATCGCTCGGTGATTATTTCACAACAGAGGTCTTTCAAGCAGTGCCCTCATTATTACCCAAAATCTTTATACTAAATGCGGTATTGATTAGTTTTAGTGTTGTGCTCGCGTATGTTACGGCGAAATGGTGTCATATTGACTTTGCCACAGCCCTCGTTGCAAGCATTCCAGGTGGTTTGTCTCAACTGGTAATATTTGCAGAGGAGCGTCAATCGATTCATGTGTCGATTGTGACGTATTTCCATGTCGTGCGTGTCATTTTAGTCGTCTCGCTCGTACCGTTACTGTTGTCGACAAATAGTGTGCAGCATAATGTTATGCAAGCCGCAAATCCGGTGACACTCGGCACGATTTTATTGCTCGTAATAGGATATATCGCGATGCGTATCGGGACAAGACTTCGCATGCCTGTCCCTGCATTTTTAGCACCGCTATTTGTCGTCTTGCTGCTTAACTTCTTTGCGATTCCACATGCGTATATTAGCGTTGAACTTGTGCATCTCGCACAACTTTTTGTTGGTTGTCATATTGGTTTATCGTTAACACGAAAAGAGATGCATTTGTCGAAGCGATTATTAGCAATGGGCGTTGTCTCCGCCATTTTATTAATGATCGTAACGCTTGTAACCGGTTATGGACTGAGTGTGTGGTACGACATCTCATTTGCAACAGCTTTTTTAAGCTTAGCACCAGGTGGTTTAGACCAAATGAGTGTAATTGCGCTCAGCATCGGTGGGAATGTCGCATTTGTTACGGTATTTCAATTGTTTCGAATATTGATTATTTACAGTATTGTACTGCCTGCTTTACAATATTCGATAAAATAATTTTATAGATATGTATTAAAAAACAATATTTTATTTATGTTTTGATATATTTTATGCTAAGAGTGTACAAAATAACACACCATAAAAAGAAGGGATTGGATAAGTATGAAGTATGATGTAGTCGTTGTAGGTGCAGGGAATGCTGCTTTATGTGCAGCAATTTCAGCGAAGGAGCAAGGGGCAAGTGTCGTTGTATTAGAAAAAGGACCGAAAGAAAAAAGCGGCGGGAACTCATTTTTCACAGATGGTGCGATTCGTGTCGGGTATAGCAATTTAGAGAATTTGCGTAAAGTTGTTTCGCTAACAGAACAACAGGCGGCTAAAATTGATATGCCACAATATGAAGCACAAGATTTTTACAATGATATTTTAACTGTTTCAAAACAACAAAGTAATCCAGCACTTGTACGCACACTAACAGAACAATCATTTGCCACAATCGAGTGGATGCATGCATACGGTGTTGAATTTGAATTAAATTATGATAATCAATCATTTGAAATCGAGGATAAAATTCAGTTCTGGGGTGGCTTACCGTTAAAAACTGTTGAAAAAGGGATTGGCTTAATGCGCAGTTTAGTCAAACGCTGCGACGAGCTAGGCATTGAGATTTTCTATCAGACAGCAGCTAAACAATTAGTGAAATCAGAAGAACGTATTACAGGTGTTGTCATTGAGCAGCCAACGGGTACACAAACGATTGACTGTCAGGCAGTTGTGTTAGCATGCGGTAGCTTTGAAGGCAATCGCAAAGAACGGGAGCAGTTTATTGGCGAGGAATGGGGCGAGGCAATCGTACGTGGTACCGAGTTTAATACAGGTGACGGCATTAGCATGGCACTTGAAGTTGGCGCAATTCGTGCTGGTCAGTTAAATGGCTGTCACGCAATTGGAACAGATGCCAATGTACCAAAAGTCGGCAACTTTGAAAAGCCAGGGGATATTTATAAAAAGCACTCGTACCCATATAGCATTATGCTTAACCAAAATGGCGAACGCTTTGTTGATGAAGGAGCGGACTTCCGTAACTTTACATATGCAAAATACGGGAAAGAAATTTTAAAACAACCGAATCATATTGCCTACCAATTATACGATGCGAAGGTGCGTCCGATTTTACGGAAAGAATATGATTTAGAAGAAGCAACGGTTGTAGAAGCGCCAACACTCGAAGCATTAGCATCAAAGTTACATGTGAACAAAGCACAATTTTTACAAACGATTGCAGATTACAATGCAGCAGTTGGTGACCAACCATTTAATCCGTCTGTCAAAGATGGCAAAGCAACGACGGGCATTACGCCACCAAAATCAAACTGGGCACAAACGATTGACGAAGGACCATTTTATGCCTTCCCTGTAACATGTGGTATTACATTTGCATTTAGCGGCATTAAAGCCAATGATAATGGTGAAGTGTTAAATGCACAGCATGAACCGATTACAGGTTTATATGCAGCAGGTGAAATGATTGGCGAGATTTTCTATGAAAACTACCCAGGTGGTTCAGGCTTAATGTCAGGTGCAGTATTTGGTCGCATCGCTGGTAAAAGTGCGGCACAACGTTTAGCGACAGTTTAATGCATTTGTTTAAATAGGAAAAAGGAGGCTGCACTCGTTGATGCGTGCAGCCTCCTTTTTTAATGATGCTTCAGGTGACCAGATTGATGCCTATAGTTACGTTTAACCATACCGACTGTTGATGTCATGCCGAGTTTTTCATAATACGGTCTTAATTCAGCATCACAGCAAATATCAATCATATATAAATGTTCAAGCTGTTTAAACATACGTGTGACAAGTTGTTGCCCAATCCCTTGATGTTGATAGTTTGGCAAGACCTCTAATAACGGAATGTACGCAGAAAGTACACCATCACTAATGGCTGTAATAAATCCGACGACTTGCTGTTCTTCATTTACTGCAAGGACAACATAATCACTGTTTTGTAAAAGTGTAACATGTGTCTTTGGCTGTGGTGGATTTGGCCAGTCGACGAAAAACCCTGTTAACATCGTTGCCGTCACTGTGTCGGCTGTTGTGATATAGTTCAAATGAAAAGCACTCCTTTTATTGTTTGTTGTCAAAAAAGGAATGACTATCAATTGTAAAGTAGCATGATGAACCTCCGCGATAGGTGATTTTTTTAGTATACATGAAAAAATAGAATTTTCAATTATTTTTTAGTGACATATGTCGATATAAGTAAAAACGTGTCACAAGGTGGGAACAACGATGAAAATTCAACCTCATATTCCAATACCGTTTCAACCGCTATCAAGTCAAAATCAGCTTGTGCAAGACGAGTTGACGGCGGTAGTACAGCCGATACAACATGCACGAAAGGCGGCATTACAAGAAGCACAGCAACAGTTGTCGGCGATTCAAGCAGCCAACAATGATACAGGCGAAGATAATCCGAAGGCACAACATTTAATGGAAAAGTTTAAAAGTGGGAAAAAGCTGACACCGGAAGAAATGGCGTATATACGAAAATATGCGCCAGGTATGGTCGATTATATCGATAAAATTATGCGAGAGCGTGAAATGATGGAGCTGAGTATGAAGCTTGCACCGACGAAAAATGATGTGCAGCTAGTGGCACTAAATGCGGCAAAGCAAATCAATAAAAACTATACAGGGGAAGATTTAGAAATCCGGTTAAAACATTTAGCAGATGCGAAGCATGAATATGAGAAGACAGATGAATATCGTGAGAAGCCACTGCATTTACTAGATGACCGCCCACATAAAAAACGTCTATGGAAACGACAAGAGGAGCCGATGCAGCCGGTTGTAAACATGTATAAAAAGCAACAACGGGCACAATCTTCTCCACAACCAAAAATTGATACAGAGCAATAAAAGAAGTTGCCCGAGCGAATAGGTTCGGGCAACTTTTTTGTCTTAATGCGGGGCAACGTAGAAATCTTCATACATTTTCGTCATCGCCAATAATACAATGACGAGGATGAAATAGTCTTGGGCGCGTAGTCCACTATTCATAAATACATGGTCGATGGAAATGCCAATAAATAGCGCAACGACACTTGTTAGGAAAAATAATTTGAAAAAAGGTTTCTTCTTTCTAAATGTCTCCTTGTTGAGCTGGAAAAAAATATAGGTAATCGCAAAGGCAATCCCTAAAATTCGTGTTACAACAAAATCATCCGGTACCCAAGAAAATGTAGCAATAACGAACATGAGAAATGCGGTCATAAAAAGAATAGGCATCGTTTTTGGCGTCATCATGAGCGACCTCCTTTCTATACTAGTTGCACGAAAGCAGCTCGATAAAACATAAAATGTAAGGGTTTTCAAGAAAATGCACAGGACGAAGACAATAACTGAACCGAAGAATGATAAGTATTTGCTTTATAATTGTGAATATTCTTATAATTGAATAGAAGAAGTTTGGAATGGAGGCGGTTTATGATGGAGCGAGCTGTACAATTCACAAACGAGCAACACCAATTTCGCCGCGATGTGCGAGCATTTTTAGCGCAACAAAAAGACCACTATATCCCTGCATGTGATGCATGGCTAAGTGGCAGTGACCGGCATTTCACAAAAAAATTAGCACAGCAAGGATGGATTGGCTTAACATGGCCAACAGCGTACGGCGGGCAGGGGCGCAGTGCGATTGACCGCTATATTTTAATTGAAGAATTGTTAGCAGCAGGCGCACCGGTTGCGGCACACTGGTTTGCCGATAGACAAACAGGACCTCTTTTACTACGGTATGGCACCGAAGCACAGCGGTCCTTTTTTTTACCAAAAATCGCAGCGGGCGACTGTTGTTTTGCGATTGGATTAAGTGAGCCAAATAGTGGGTCAGATTTGGCATCCGTCTCAACAAAGGCAATAAAAGTGGACGGAGGCTGGCGCGTGACAGGTGCAAAAACGTGGACGAGTAATGCGCATGATGCAGATTATATGATTGCGCTTGTGCGAACAAGTCCACAAACAGCAGTGAAACAACAAGGTTTAAGTCAATTAATACTCGACTTACGAGCAGATGGCGTCACGATTTCACCGATTCGCTTTTTAACGGGCGAGGCTCATTTTAACGATGTAGTATTTGACGAAGTATTTGTGCCAGATGAACATGTTGTCGGTACTATTGGTAATGGGTGGGAACAAGGATTAGCAGAGCTCGCATTTGAACGTAGTGGACCGGAGCGTATTTTAAGTACGTATATTTTATTAGAAGAAGCGCTGCGCATATTGCGTACGCAACAACAACAGCAGGCTATTATGCAGCTAATGCCACTTGTTGCGGATTTGTGGGCATTGCGAGCATTATCGTTGGACGTGGCGTATGCGCTAGATGCTGGGAAAGATGTCCACATTCAAGCAGCACTTGTCAAATTGCTTGGCACACGTTTTGAACAGCTTGTGCCAGTGATTGTACGTACATTACTCGACGTTGCACCACATTTGGCGGCTCATCGTGCAGTAGACCGCTATATGGCGCAAGCACTGTTACATGCACCGGGCTTTTCGATTCGTGGTGGTACGTCTGAAATATTAATGAGTATTTTGGCGAAGGGGGTCGTAGCACATGAGTGAATTAAGAAGTATGGTAGTGGATGTTATAGAGCGTCTCTGTAAAAAGCATAATAGTAACGAACAACTTGAAGCGTTAGAAGCAGGAAAGTGGGCACAAGCATTATGGGACGATATCGAGATGCAGCAGTTTTTAGCAGTAGCGCTGCCCGAACATTATGGCGGTGCAGGTGGCGATATCGGGGATATTTTAGCGATTTGTCGCGTAGTCGGCTACTATGCGGCACCGATTCCACTACAAGAACATTATATGAGTAATGCTTTATTAACAATGTTACAAGAAGTGCCCTATGAGACGCGCACAACGTATGCATTTGAGCCACTCACATTGACGCAACAATGTGTGAGCGGTACAGTTTACGGGGTTCTGTGGGCACAGGTAGCCACGCAACTTGTTGCGATAGCTAAGAAAGAGGAGGTATATTACGTTGTCGTATTGCCGCTTGCAGCATCTTTTCAGGAGCCATCGACCAATCTTGCATACGAGCCACGAACGACCGTGACCTTTCATGACGTAACACCGCTCATTACAAGGCCGATTCATCGTGAGCAATTTATCGCGTTACAGGCACTTGTAACAGCAGGCAGCATTGCAAAAATAACGGGTACAATTGAAAAAGTTGTGGCGCTCTCGGTGCAATATAGCAAGGAGCGTGAGCAGTTTGGTAAGCCGCTTCATCGCTTCCAGCTCGTGCAGCGTCATATTGCAGAGCTTGCTGGCGAGCGAGCCATTATGCAAACAATGTTACAGCAGTGTGAGCTAGCACTTGAACAAGGGGATATGAACGCAATTGCGTACGCGCGTATCCGAGCAGAACAAGCGATTACAACGGTAACAGCTGCAGCACATCAGCTCCAAGCAGCCATGGGTATGACATATGAGTACCCACTTCATTATTATACGAAGCGTTTATGGGCATGGCGAGACGAAGATATTACGGCGCGTACGTGGCAGCAGTATGCAGCACAACAGTTTTTAACGAGCGATGCCTCATTATGGGAAATGCTAACAAGGGGGAAACAGACATGACGACTGATTTATTATTTGATGTGACCAATCATATCGCAACGATTACACTGAATCGTCCGGAGCGTTTAAATGCGTTTAGTGAAGCGATGCTACAACAATGGTTACGTGCGCTTGAAGAAGTGCGTGACCGTGATGATATCCGTGTTGTGATTGTCAAGGGGAGTGGTAATGCATTTTGTGCAGGTGGCGATATTAAAACGATGATGGCAGGCGAAGGGTTTTATGAAAGCACGAAAGATATTACATCGACAGCACTCGCGCGCAAACACTCATTATGGAAGCTTATTCAGCGTGTGCCGTTACTATTACAAGATATTGATAAACCCGTCATTGCGCAGCTTCATGGCTTTGCGATGGGAGCAGGGCTTGATATGGCGTTAATGTGTGATATCCGTATTGCTGGTGCGTCAACAAAGCTCTCGGAGAGTTATGTCAATGTAGGGATTGTGCCCGGAGATGGTGGCGCGTATTTTTTACCACGACTGATTGGTGTGGACCGGGCGCTTCATTTACTGTGGACAGGGGAGATACTCACAGCTGATGAGGCATATAAGCTCGGGCTGGTGACGTTTGTAGTAGCCGATGATGAATTGGACGCTTATACAAACGCCTATGCACAACGTTTAGCGAGTGGTCCAGTTGAAACGATAAAAATGATGAAGCGCGCTGTATATGAAAGTCAACACATGTCACTTCGCGCATCACTAGATTATATTTCGTCACAAATGGCCATCGTTACAGAACTGGATGATTTTCACGAAGGTGTCCAAGCGGTAAAGGAAAAGCGGAAGCCACGCTTTCGTTAACTATAGAAAGCTAATCATCATACTGCCGATGCCTGCACCGCAAAAAACAACACCGAGCGCGAAAAAACCAAGTGCATTCGCATCTAACATTAGTAGTCCAATAAAGGCACTCAGCAGTTTTTGGATGCGTAATTTGAGCACTTGTTGTCGTAGCTCTAAAAATTCTTCATGTATTTGAGGTGCGCTAAGGGCGATCAATAAACAACCGATAACGGTGATGAATAAACCACTTGAAAAAACTGTCATATGTATACTCCTTTTTGCTTTAGTATAGAAACAGTATAAAATAAATTACGACAATAAGCGCCCCTGAAATGACGATTTCAGAGGCGCTTTTCATACATAACCATTACGCTTTCCAAACAGCACGGATTTGTGCGGCTGTACTTTGTTGGAACGTTTGTTGTAGTTTTGGCTGTAGTGTGGCAATAGATTGTGCTGCAATATGTGCGCGTGCCGCTAAAATAGACGGTGCGCTCATCGATAGTTCATCTAATCCAAGTGCGAGTAAAAGCGGAATAGCGTCGAGATCTCCTGCCATTTCGCCGCACATGCCGACCCATTTTCCTTTTGCATGCGCACTATCTACGACTAATTTAATTAACGATAAAACAGCTGGGTGAAACGGTTCGTACAACCCTGCAATTTGTTCATTCATGCGGTCTACTGCGAGTGTGTATTGGACTAAATCATTTGTGCCAATCGAAAAGAAATCCACTTCTTCTGCAAAAAGTGGCGCCAAAATAGCCGCACTTGGAATTTCAATCATGATGCCAATATCAAATGGTGCGACCTCAATGCCTTGTGCTTCAAGGTGCTGTTGTTCTTCACGTAGCCATGTTTTTGCTTTACGCAATTCCTCTAATGACGCAATCATCGGAAACATAATCTTTAGTTGCCCGTAGCTACTTGCGCGTAGGAGCGCGCGTAATTGTGTACGGAACATGTCCTCATGTGCAAAACAGAGGCGAATGGCCCGCAGCCCTAAAAACGGGTTGTCCTCATGTGCCATTTGTAAATACGGTACAACTTTGTCGCCACCAATATCAAGCGTGCGCACGATAACAGGACGATCATCTAGTACTTGCAAAACATCCCGATAAATCGCAAATTGTTCTTCCTCAGTTGGCGCAGTGTCGCGTTCTAAATATAAAAACTCTGTTCGGAATAAGCCGACGCCCTCTGCACCGAGCGCCACGGCTTGCTGCGCATCGGCTACACTGCCGATATTCGCCCCAAGTTCAATCGTATGCCCATCTGCCGTTATCGTTCGTTTGTGTAAAAGTTGTTGCAGCTGTTCTTTTTGTTGCAGGTGCTGTTGCTGTAACGTTTCAAAGTGCTGAATGGTGTCCGCATCGGGATTGACGAAGATCTCGCCGGTTGAACCGTCCATAATGATAAAGTCCCCGTGCTGAATCTGCGTAGGGAGCGCTTGTACACCAACAATGGCAGGGATTTGTAAAGAGCGCGCAAAAATCGCCGAGTGCGAGGTTTTTCCACCTTTTTCAGTAATAAAACCGAGTGTGAGTGATGTATCAAGCTGGGCGGTATCAGACGGTGTTAAGTCATGCGCAATTAAAATATGCGGTGTTGTTGCCTTGTCCGTTTCTGTATGTCCGACGATATGACGCATTAAACGTGAAGAAACATCTTGTACATCGGCTGCACGTTCTTTCATATAGTCATTCTCTAATGCTAAAAAGAGTGCGACAAATTCATTTTGTACGTGTTCTACTGCAGCAGCAGCTGCTTGCTGCGCTGCGATTTGTGCTTGAATCGCCCCGATATATTCGGGGTCTTCTAGTACAAGCGCATGAGCTTCAAATACTTGTGCTTCGTCGTCACCAAGCTGTTTGCGTGTAGACGCGATTAACGCGTGAAGTTCTTGTTTGGCAAGAGCAATCGCTTCGTGCAATTTTTGTTGTTCTTCGTCAATTGTTCCGACATGCTGCTGTGTATAGGTAGCTGCTTCTAGTTTCTTAGCATAGGCAATGGCAATGCCACTTGCTGCTGCAATTCCGCGTAGTGTCATGCAATCAGTCCTTGTTGTTGTAGCGTTGCTGTTAGCTGCGTGATAGCTTCTTCTTCATCTGCACCTGACGCAGTAATGGTAATCACACCACCATTTGGTACACCGAGAGACATCACACCTAAAATCGATTTTAAATTAACGTTTTTATCGCCATATTGCACGAAAATATCTGCTGTAAATTTTGCCGCTGCTTGTACAAGAGCGCTTGCTGGTCGTGCATGTAAACCTTCGTTGCTTGTAATGGTAAATGTTTGTGTTGTCATAATAAAAGCCTCCTAAATGATGATGTTTTGAATGAAAAAAACTTTAAACAATCAAAAAATGAATGTTTGTGATTGATATATGATTGATTTTACAGAAAATTTCGTTTAAAATCAACTATAATCCTACGAAAAAGGTGATAGAAATGTTTTTAACAGAACGACAGCAGCAAATTTTGGCGCATTTACGTCAGCATGGGACATCGACTGTGCAACAATTAGTCGATTTTACGGGCGCATCGGATTCCTCTGTACGCCGAGATTTAACCGAGCTTGAAAAGCAACAAATTGTCGAACGACAACACGGAGCGGCTACACTTCGCCATGCAGTGTTAGCAGAAAAAAGTTTGCCAGAAAAAGCAATGGAATGTTTGCAGGAAAAGCAGCGCATTATGAAACGCGCAGCACAGGAAGTTGGTTATGGTGAATGTATTTATATAGATGCCGGTTCGACAACGATGCACATCATCCCTCATTTAGTAAATAAAAATGTCACAGTCGTTACGAACGGCATTATGCATGTGCCTCATTTAATGGAGCAGCAGATTCAAACGATTATGCTCGGAGGCGAGGTGAAAATGACGACACAAGCGGTCATTGGTGCAAAAGCGATTACACAGTTACAAGATTATTATTTCGACCGTGCCTTTATTGGCGCGAATGGTTTTAGCGCGGTGCATGGCTACACAACCGCTGATTTAGAAGAAGCCACTTTAAAGAAAATTGCGATGCAGCAAGCAAAGCGAGCGTACGTCGTGGCAGACGGGACAAAATATGAACAGCGTCAATTTGCGAAATTTGGTGAGTTACAGCAAGCCACTTTAATTACGAGCACGTTACAAGCTGAAAAGCAACGTAGCTTAACGGCTCATACGGAGGTGTATGTAGTGTGATTTATACATGTACGTTTTCCCCAGCCATTGATTATATGGCATACGTCGATACGTTTTCAGTCGGCACATTAAACCGTGCGCACGACGTTCATTATTTACCAGGAGGCAAAGGTATCAATGTATCACGTGTGTTACAAGCATGTGGGCAACCGTCTACCGCACTGGGCTTTATCGGAGGGTTTACGGGGCAGTATTTACAGCAATTATTGCATGACCAGCACATTGAAACGGCTTTTATTGAAACCGATGAAATTACACGTATTAATGTCAAAGTCAAGGCAACGCTTGAAACAGAATTAAACGGACCATCGCCAATCGTTCATCCACATATGCTTGAGGCATTATGTGCGCAACTAGCAACACTTCAAGAGGGCGACTGGTTTATTTTATCAGGCACTGTACCAGAAGGCGTGGCGATTGAAACATTATTAACGACTGTTGCGGCAACAAAGGCACATATTGTTGCTGATACATCGGGACAGTTGCTTCACCGCGTTTTACCGTATAAACCGGTATTTGTAAAGCCGAATATTCATGAGCTAGCAGAGCTATTTCAAGCGCGCATTCATACAGCAGACGAAGCGATTCCCTATGCAAAACGCTTACTGGAAAAAGGTGCACAGCACGTTATCGTTTCATTAGGAGCAGACGGTGCGCTTTTTGTCGCCGCTGATGAGGTTTACCATGCAAGTGCCCCAACTGGCGAAGTTATCAATTCCGTAGGCGCAGGTGATTCTGTTGTTGCTGCCACGATCGCACACTATTTAAAGACCAGAAATTGGCAACAGGCATTTGCGTTTGGTGTTGCGGCGGGCAGTGCAACAGCGTTTCAAGTCGATTTATGCACGTATGAAGATATTCAAGCGTTACAGCCATTTGTTCAACTTACAAAGCGATAGGAGGATTTATGATGCGTATTACACAATTATTAACAGCGAATACCATTCAACTCGATTTGCAGGCAACAACGAAAGAAGCGGTGCTAGAAGAATTAGCAGATGTTTTAGTCGCAGCAGGTCACGTGGAAAATCGTGATGGCTATGTTGCCGATTTACTTGCACGCGAAGCGCAAAGTTCAACGGGCATTGGTGAAGGGATTGCGATTCCACATGCAAAGTCAGCATCGGTCATGACACCGGCTATTGCGTTTGGGCGTCAAGTGCACGGTATTGACTATAATTCACTCGATGGACAGCCGGCGACATTGTTTTTTATGATAGCAGCGAGTGAAGGCGCGAATAATGAACATTTAGAGACGTTATCGAAACTGGCAACCTTTTTAATGGACCCACAGTTTACAAAACAAATGCTGGAAGCGACAACACCTGAAGAAGTCATTCGAGCAATTGAGGAAAAAGAAGGTGTACCGGCAGCAACAAATGAAGCAACGCCGTTGACTGCCCCGCGTATTTTAGCGGTAACGGCTTGTCCTACAGGTATTGCGCATACATTTATGGCGGCTGAAAAGCTACAAGAAACAGCAAAGCAAAAAAACATCGCCATCAAAGTTGAAACAAATGGCTCAGGTGGTGTTAAAAATCGTCTAACAGCACAAGACATTGCAGAAGCGGATACGATTATTGTCGCCGCAGATACGAAAGTCGATATGGCACGTTTCCATGGCAAACATGTTATCCAAACAAAGGTTGGGAAGGCGATTTATGAAGCGGATGCGCTAATAGACAGAGCTATTGCGAAAGACGCACCACTTTATGAACATGCAGGAGATGTATCACCGAGTGATGAACAGCAAGGCTTCCAATTTTATAAACATTTAATGAACGGTGTTTCGAATATGCTACCGTTCGTTGTTGGTGGCGGAATTTTGATTGCGCTTTCATTTTTCTGGGGCATCAATTCGTCAAACCCCGATAGCCCAGAATATAATGAATTTGCGGCCATGTTGAATACGATTGGTGGGGGGAATGCTTTCTTCTTAATGGTACCTGTATTAGCTGGTTTTATTGCGATGAGTATTGCGGACCGTCCTGGTTTTGCGCCGGGGATGGTTGGTGGCTTACTGGCCATTACCGTTACAAATGATGTTGGCGCACACTCAGGCTTTTTAGGCGGCCTACTTGCTGGTTTTTTAGCAGGATATATCGTCCTTGGCTTAAAAAAATTATTAGCAAAGTTGCCACAACAGTTAGAAGGCTTAAAGCCCGTATTATTTTATCCGGTACTCGGCATCGGGATTGTCGGTTTACTCATGATGCTCATTAATCCACAGCTGACAAAAGTATATACTGCGTTAACGAGCTTTTTAGAAGGGTTAAGTGGTACCAATACGTTGATTTTAGGACTTATTTTAGGGGGCATGATGGCGGTTGATATGGGTGGCCCAATTAATAAAGCAGCCTATACATTCGGGATTGCGATGCTTGAAGCAGGCAATTATAACATGATGGCAGCAGTCATGGCAGGTGGTATGGTTCCACCATTAGCAGTTGGCTTTGCTACAACATTTTTCAAAAATCGCTTTACAAAACAAGAGCGTGAAGCGGGGAAAACAGCGTATGTATTAGGCGCTTGCTTCATCTCTGAAGGCGCAATTCCATTTGCCGCAGCTGACCCAATACGTGTCATTCCGTCCTTTGTATTTGGTGCTGCGATTACGGGTGCGTTGACAATGCTATTTGATATTGCTTTACGCGCACCACATGGCGGTATTTTTGTTATCGGATTAGTGGATGGTGGTGTGATGCAAGCAGCATTATATATCGTGGCAATTTTAGCTGGGGCACTTATTTCAGCGGTATCGATTGGGTTCCTAAAAAAACAAGTGTAAGTGAATGACAAGAGCGTGATACAAAAAGAAATATCCTTTAGCAAAGATAACTGCTGAAGGATATTTTTCTGCTTTTGGTGCTACTCCACATAGCG
>NZ_MASJ01000018.1 GCF_001700315.1 Caryophanon tenue
GAAACAGGGACAATCGTTAATTTATTTGTAGGCATAACAATGGCACCTACTTAAAATTGATACCTTTATGGTACCGAAGGTGCCTTCCTGAATATATGCGTTATTTGATTACGGGCTTACGAAAAGGCAGAAACGCTGTTAAATCAACGTTTCTGCCTTTTATGTTCATTCTCAAAATTTGAATTTGGGAACGTTATTTGCATAAGCAATCCTTATCTTGAACATAATCTTCTGCTAAAATAGCTAGGTAATCCATATCTTCATATACATCACCTTTTAAAAATTCTTGTTTGTGTCGTCCTTCCCACACCATTCCAGATTTCTCCATCACTTTTCTTGAGGCTATATTTCTCACCATACAGCGACTATAAATTCTATTTAATTGATGTTCGTGGAAGCCATAATCAATGATTTTTTTACAGGCTTCGGTAGCATAACCTTTGCCCCATTCGGATACGTCAATAAAGTAACCTACTTCAGCATTTTTGTGATTTTTAGAAATCGTAACTAGCCCGCAATTTCCGATATAACGATCACTCTCTTTTAAAAATACAGCAAATTCATAAGCCGTTCCTTGCTCAAAACTTTTTTGTAAATAGGAAATCCAACTATCGACAACTTCACGAGGGTATGGATGCGGAATCATCACCATCGTATTTGCAATTTCTTTATGCTTTACGACTTGATAAATTTCGTCTGCAAATTCAAATTCATAAGGCTTTAAAAGTAATCTTTTTGTTTCTAAAATCATGTTTATTCCTACTTAACATTAAAAAATCCCTAATCGAATAACTCACCATTGATAAGGGAAGTGATGTGACCATCATACAAAATAATTTGCAGACATACTCTTACGTATATTTTTGATCCATATACTACTAACTCTCGATATTAGTAACTTGTATAATCAAAAATCACCCGAAGCGGTGTTGAACGTTCTTTGTATCCAATTTCATCTTTCACTTTCTAAAGCAGTTAATTCAAGAAAATACTTAACATCTCTTACACAAAGTTTCATTCCTTTTTCCCAAAAGGCTTCTTGTGAAATATCTTCATTAAAATGTTTTAAGAGCAGTTCCTCAGTACTCATCTTTCCAGAATCGCGAAGTAACTGTATATACGTATTTTCGAAGTCAGCACCCATTTCTTTTGCTTTTTCAACTAAGCTCAATGCTAATAAATATCCAAATACATAAGGGAAATTATAAAATGGCGCATTTGTAATATAAAAATGCGGTGTCCAAAGCCACGTATACGCAGATACATTATCCATTGATTCTTCATATCCAAATGCAATTGCCTCTAGCATAAGGTCGTTTAAGCGTTCAGTTGAAACAATCCCGTTTTTTCGCTCTTCGTAAAAATTTTGTTCGAAAAGAAACCTACTATGAATGTTCATGAAGTTCATGACGCTTCTTTTCAATTTTTCATCTAATAACGATATTTTCTCGTTTATTGTCACAGCATTTTCGATTGCTGCATCAATCAAAATCATTTCGTTAAACGTAGACGCCGTTTCGGCAATACTTAATGGATATTGCTTATTCAGCCCAGGCAAACCATTCATTGCTGAATTATGAAAAGCATGTCCTAATTCGTGAACAAGGGTCAAAACATTCATAAATGTTCCGTCATATGTCATAAAAACTCTCGATTCTCCTGACATAGGGAAACCAGCACAAAATGCACCTGCAGCCTTTTTCGGGCGATTTTCGGCTTCAATCCAGCCTTCTGTAATGGCCCTTGTGACAAATGCTTCTAGTTGGGGGCCTAATTTACTTACATGTTGTTTTACTAAATCAATTGCCTCGTCATAATCAATCTTTTTCATTTTTGAAGTAAAAGGTGCCCAAAAGTTATAGGATTGCATTTTTTCATCTTGATTCATTTGTGCTTTTCGATTCAAATATTGTACAAAAGGTTGTTTATGTTTCTTTATAACAGACCACATTGCCTCAAATGTGTGCTTATTCATACGATTTTTACGTAAGGGTTCTTGCAAAATATCGTCAATCCCCTGCAAATGATACATTTGTAGGCGAAATCCTGCGACATGATTTAAGATTTTCGCAAAAGCTTCCTTATGTTCCATCCATTTAAGTTCTAACGATTCGTGAGCTATTTTCCGAACCGTTTCATCCGGGTGAGAGCGCAAATTCAAAGCTTGCCCTATTGAATATTTTTGTGAATTACCATCTACGATTAATTCCACTTCCAAATTTCCCATTAACGTTTGATACATCTGCCCCCAAGCATGGTAAGCATCTGTAGATAAGTTAGATAAAATCGCTTTTTCTTTTGCCGAAAGGGGAGATTCAGCTTCATAACGCCATTCCGTTAGTATAAATTTAAATTCCGTTAATATGTCCGCTTCAAGAATTTCTAACCAACTGGGTAATGGCGTAGTAGCTAGTATAGCTTGAAATTTTGTTAACGTATTAGTATATTCGTTGCTCAAGTTAGAAATAGCCCCTTGTATCACACTTGCTTGTTGATCTATTGGATTTTGAGCAAGTAAGCATATGACGAATGAAGTGGCCTCAGATAGCTTTAACTTCATATTTCCAATCTCAATTAGTACGTTTAAAATGTCATCAGCATCTTCTAAATTTAAAATAGTCGTAACATTGAGCTTTTTGTTTACTAATTCTAGCCCTTCTTCAATATCTTGCAAATGTTTATGGAGTTGGATGGAATTGCTGCCATCTTGAAAAATACTATCTAGCTTCCAAACTTGATTATATTTATGTTTATTCAATAATTTTTCTCCCTCTCGTAAGAACGTACATTCTATATTTTATACTATACGAAATATTCTTACTACAAAATCCTGAAACATATTAATTTTTACAAACCGCTATTTGATAAACAAAAAACAATCAAGACAATAAATGTCCAGCTGCTTGATGTAAGGTTTCCATTGGCTTATTTGAAATGTTACGAAACATCGCTTAGGGAACCAATATCATCATTCAGTTCGTTAATGGCTATTTTCCTCTTTCTATATGATGTTTCTTCCTAGGCAATCAGATGGTATATAATAAAACTTGAAAGAATAGCAAGATAATTAGAAGGTAAGGAGATTTAAAATGAAGGCAACTATTGCGAGAAATGAAGGCATCGAAAAGCTTGCTAATTTTTTGGCGACTTGTAATGTTCAGAAATCACAAAATATAGGGTATATCGGTAGCAATGCACAAGAGATTCTCTCAGAATTAAAAGAAGATTTTATTCAACAAAATGGCGAATTACCATTTGCGATTATGAAAGATAAGGCACATCATATAATAGGCGCAATTGGCTTAGATATGGATGGTGATTGTGCAGAAGTGTGGGGACCATTCAGTAAACATAAGGAATTACATATCGAAAACGAACTTTGGCATTTACTCATTCAAAAATTCTCGCATATACGACACTACCAGTTTTTTATTCATGTAGATAATATAAAACAGCAAACATTCGTCGAACAAATTGGCGCAAAAAATACTGGTGAACATCGAATTTTATCCCTTAAAAGGGAACATTTAAATGCTCAAAACGACGAAGGTTTATTGCCATTTGACATGACAGATTTCAATTTTTTCGAACAGTTACATAACCATTCTTTTCCGAATACGTACTATGATGCCAAAACAATAATTTCTCGTATTTCTAAAAATCATCGATTACTTGTTTTAAAAAATAATCATGAATTTATTGGATATGCATATTTCGAAGTGGAACCCGAATTTTGTCATGCAAATTTAGAGTATATTGCCATTCATTTAGATTATCAAAATAAAGGATATGAAACGAAATTATTAAATACAGTCGTTCATCAAATCTTTACATTCTCTGAAATAAACGAGCTTATTCTATGTGTATCGAATCAAAACGCACAAGCAAATCGAGTATATGAAAAAGTTGGGTTTACTAATAAAAGTGAACTATGTAGTTATACATTTTCTTCTAAGTAGATTTTAGATAACATATAGTCTCAAAAGAATCAATAAATTTTAAAATGAGGGATACATATGTCCAATGAAATTATTGAAAAAGTAAAAAGAGGCCTAAAAGGAATCGAAATCGGCTACTTTCATACAGGTCAAGATTTTGAAGAAGAAGCGTACTATGAGTATTTTGGCGATCCAGATAAGGAAACACGTCGATATGCGATTGCTACATTTACAATTTATTTAGGGAATTGGTCGACACTTTGTAGTTTCCCATTTTTGTATAGAGCATCTTATTTAGAAGAGTTCATTAAGGCATTCATAAAACATCATGAGAAAATTGAAGTTGATTTTCCTACTATGTATGAATATATCATTTTATTCTTAAATAAGATTGAAGAAAATAGTAAAGAATATACTCGTTCAACTTTTGACATTGACCAGGAATTATACAAACAGTTGGAAAGAGAAATCTTAGTACCTAAACGTGAATATTTATATAAGCATACAGAAATAAAATATTTTTTAAGAGAAATTAGAGTAGAACCTTTTTTCCTAAATGACTTTTTTGATGAAGAATAGGATTAACTTATACATCGTCATTCGAAATAATGTTCCCAAATGAAACTTAGGGAATGAATAGGGGATTCTTAGGAGGAAAAATATGAATAATTGTCCATTATGTAATCTAGATTTAGAACCAACGCAAACAGTGATTTTAAGGGTGACAAAAATAATAGAAAAACGATTAAATAACACCAAATAATTAAATAATAACGTTCCCAAATTAAAGGTTGGCAATGAACACAAAAGCCATAAACGCTGTTAAGTCAACGTTTATGGCTTTTTTAATGAAGATTGTTTAGACGTGATTTTATACACGATTCTACAGATTTAGTACCCGTAACGTTTAAGTGTATTTTATAGCTGGCTTCGTTCGGCACGTTGTTGCAGACAAACGAGTATATTCTTCGCATTCCTTAAGTACATCATGCTAATTAGACATCTGGACATTTCGTTTATTTGTCGACTTTTCTTTCGTCCTTCATTTTAGCGAATATTTTTAGTGCCCAACAGAAAATATGCAACGGCTTTTATCAACGCAAGACAAGCCAAGTTTTCACATGTTGATGAAGTTAACTGAAAGCACAAAACCTGCACTTCCAACAACTAATTTTACTCATTTCAAATAAAGTTAACTGGTTAACTCGAAATGATAAAAGCGTATTGTAGTTAACTGCAATTAAACAATATAGACACACATACATGAAGCGGCTAAGTTCAGTCGATATTTGAAGCATATAACAAAACAAATTGCAGAAATTAACAGGAACTAGAAAATATATAGATAATTACAATCCGAAACGCATTAACACAAAATGAAAACTGAGCCCAGGTACAATACCTCAACTCAGTTTAGAAAAGCGGCTTAGAGGGGGTCTCGCCAGATTTTTGCGGATTTACAACGATAAGGGAAAATAAAGTTACCAAACAGTGGTTTGGGAATGTTCTTTGCTTATCCATTACGAAATGTATTAGAGTATGATTCAAAGGGGGAATACATATGAATTGGGTTGAAATAAATGAACAATCAGATATTGAGCATTTACTAGAGCATTTTGGTTATTTTCACGATGGCTGTTTAAGAGAAATGTATATGTGGACAGGAACTTATGTGAATGAAGATTTATCTATGGCAGTACCGGGAGAATTAGATACAAATGTAAAGATATTATTTCAACGTCAATTTGCTAATCCATCTGCAATTGAAATCCTTTTTGAAAACGTAACAGGGGTTCATATTATTCCGAGTCCAGAAAATTATGATTCAATCATACGTGATGCAATCATTTTGAAAGTTGAAGATAATTTTTATTGGGCTGATGATTATAATTGGCATCCTAAAGAAAATTCAGACGCTTGTAGCAATTGGATTTCAGCTAAAAGAATGAAATGGCGAGAAGTTAATGATTGGATGGGTAAGAAAAATCGCTATGCAATTAGCGAACCTTATTAATTTCTCATGCAAAATAACGTTCCCAAATGAAACTTTGAGGACTTTATAGGAAAAACTTCCAAATGGTGCTTTAAGAATATTTATTATATAGTCTGTTTAATTTAGAGAACACTTGATTGGAGTTGGTTGTCAAAGTGAAACTATTAGTACCAATGAATGAAGATGAATATAACACATACATAAAAGATAAAACGCAGAGGTATGCTCTCACACTTGAAGAAAACACTTTTGAAGTAATAAACGAATCTGCTTTTCTAAGGGCAAAAAAGGCAATTAGCGGGTATTTGTCCAATGGATTTAACACAAAATATCATGAATTCTATAATGTTATAGAAAATAGAAAAGTCGTAGGATATGTATGGTTAAAAGTAGTTGAAGAAAACAAAAGTGCTTTTTTGTATGAAATATATCTTAAAGAAGATTTTCGTTCAAAAGGAATTGGAAAAAAGGTGATGAAAGAACTTGAATCCCTTTTATTAAATCGAGAAATTGCCTTCTTTAAACTACATGTTTTCGGAAGCAATGAACATGCAATCAATTTATATAATAATTTAGGATTTCATGTTGCAGGTATCAACATGTATAAAGAATTAGTTAAATAATATTTTGTATATAATATGAATTTCAATTTCAAAAAACGTTCCCAAATCAAAGTTTGGGAATGAACATAAAAGACAGGAACGTTGATTTAACAGCGTTTCTGTCTTTTCTATTGGTATGTTATTTATTCTTTATTTTATACACTTTCACTAAAAACCAGCGCCAGTAACAGATTACGTGTATTTTAGATTTGACTGCGTTTATCACGATGTTGCATAAAACCTTGCATATTCTTAACATTATAAATCAGCATTTTCCTGACGGGACCCTATATATGGGATGAGCCACTCAATTATTTAAATGTATTTAATCATCGGCAAATTGAAAAAATGATGCAGACCTATCAACCAATGTTGCTTTTTTGTTGAGCATGACCATGCTTTGGTTAATACGATTGCCAAAAAGATAATAGAAAGTATTATTGAAAAGAGGCGCACATTTTGTACACCTCTTCTTTCCTACATTTACATATAATCCTTTTCCTTAAACGACATGTACCCGTTTTGACTGACAATGAGATAATCTAATACTTCGACGCCGAGTAATACACCCGATTCCTGCAAACGCTTCGTTACTTCAATATCTTCAGCGCTTGGTGTTCATTATTATCAAGAGTAAACTATTAAAAATCCATTAAAATCAATACTTTCACTTTGAGAACATGTATTTAAAGTAAATAACAATTAAAGCCTGTATCTTAGTTATCACTTGAGATACAGGCTTTTTATTTATTCGTTCATATAATTAAACAGTTTGCCTAAAAAATCATCGCTAATGGTTAATTGATACTGTTTTTCAACGAGATTTCGAAGTTCCATAACGAGAAGCAAAGAGTTCTTATAGGCTTCATATAGTTCTAATTCATTTAATCGGGCAGTAGTCTTTTTAAACTTTTCATAGTTTTCAGGACTAATTTCTTTTTCAAGATTCTTTGTCATATTAAACCAATTATCGGCATTTTCTTCCGCAATTCGAATGAGTTGTAGTATATTTTTTTGTAATTGAGATAAAAGTTCCAGTGAACGTGCATTTTCCCCTCTTTTAAGAACATTAATCCCCATTAACCATAGGTTGGAAAAATTATTCAATAAAAAATTTACGTTTTCTTCTGTAAGTCTATTTGGTCCCGGACCTTCCAACTCTGATAAATACAATTCTAGTTGTCCTGTTTCATCATAAATAAACATTGCTTTTGTGTCAGGAATGTAGCCTGATTCTTTGAATGAAGGAATAATATTCATTTCGTTTTCGGAAAGGAAATGAAATTCACCACGTATTAGATTTTCAAAAATTACTACTTCCGTACCGTACTCATTTTGATAGAGTAAAGTGTAGGAAGCGACTTCATTTAGCCATTTTGCTGAATCAAAGGTGGAAATTGTATCATCTTTTAGAAAAACGTAATATTCTATATCAGAGTATTGATCTCCCTCTCCTTTTGTAAAAGAGCCATACATCATACAAGCAGATATTCGTTCATCTGACTGGACAAGTTCCTTAACCCTTGCCATTAGTTCCTTTTGTTTTAACAATTCGATTCCTTCTTTCTTTATTTTGATTCAGGGAGAAATAAAAAATCCTCCCAAATAATGTTGGAAGGATTAGTCATGTCACTTTTTAAGGACTCAAATAAAACTATTTAGCCTTTTTAGCTATTCAGTCTTACATTTATTTAGTATATGGAAAAATGGGCAGACTAATCCTAAGTTTTTAAACTGAAATATACTATTTCATTTGTTAAAAATTAGATTAGTTCTTCATTGTCCACCCATCTCTCCTTTCGATTAATAGTATATTAATTTTAACACTTCAAAGTTCAAAGCACAAGTTGGTGAAACTCATAGATTAACTATTCTCTAATGTACAAATCTCCGTATAATTTTTGGATCTGGTTCCTTAATCTTATATTTTCCTCTTCTAATTCCTTTACTCTTGTTTTTAAGGTTTTAATAAGGACTTCTTCAGAACGGGAGCTTTTCTTGGGTTTTGATATTACATTTTCTGTTTTTTGCTGTTTTCGGAGAGATTCAATCCTTTGCCTAATATCATGTTCCTTATAAAGCCATGATTTAGAAACATTAGCTTCCTTTGCAACTGTGTTAAAATTAATAGTCTTACCTTCAAGCGATAGTTTAGAGATAACCTTGTCTACATTTTCTCTAGTCCGCCTGGACTTTTGCTTTGCCAAACGCACAATTTCCTCTGTATTTCGTACCTGTTTAACCATCTAACTAATCCCCTTCAGGCTGCCAATTATTTGCTCTAGTCGCTCTTTAACACGGTTATTAGTCTCTATTTGCCTTTGCCATTGCTTTTCCTTAGCGACTGCCAATAACTCCTCAGTACGATTTAACTGTTCCTCATGCTGCGATAAAAACTGCTTACTTGTACAAAAATGAGTACAATCTAAACAAGCATTGGCGTGTGGACAAGAACCTGCTATTACTGGTAATCGGCAATAACCATTTGGAAGAACTTGTGCATTAATATTTTTCTTGAACCATTGAAGATCAACATCATCGACTTCATTGTCATTATCTAACTCAATTATATCTCCATTATTAGTTACCAGTTTTTCTTTGAATTTTGTAAATTCAGCTTTAAGGGTTTCATCAAAAATATGAGCATATCTGCTTGTCATTTCAGGACTTTCATGACCCAAAAACTTTTGTACAATATGCTGCGGTACTCCGTTATTAATCATTCTTGTTCCTACTGTATGGCGAAAGGCATGGGCATGGAATCTATAAATCTCGCCTGATTTATCGACTATTTTTTGCTCATAAGCTAATTTGTTTAACTCGTCTCTAAATGTTTCTTGTTTTAATGGCGATCCATCTTTTCTTGGAAAGAGGTATTCACTATCTGGAAACTCCCATGAAACTTTATCTTCCCGAACTTTAATCAATAAAGCTACCTCTTTTGATATTGGAACTATATGCTCCTTTTTCATTTTCCATTGATAATACTTTAAAAAGTAATCTCCATCTTTGTCCTCTAATAGACAACCTTTTTTCAAGGTGCACAATTCGCTTATCCTCATCCCACATTCTTGGACTATCATAGTCATCGTAGCTATATATTCGGGTAATTTATCAAGATGACTGTTCAATTGCTCCAGAACGTATTCATCTATAAAACGAGGTTTTGCTCTCGGTATTTTGGGATAGTCTTCTGGATAGATTAACACCTTGGAAGGAATATCATTCCATTCTAGCCTTAGAAGGGTACTAAATAGTCCTTCCAATATAGAGATCCTCCCATTTATTGTGCTAGGCTTTATCCCCATCATATTTAATTCGCTTAAATATGCTTCAATTTCCATTCTCGTTAATTGGTTTATTCTCTGAACGTGTTTAAAATTCATGTCCAAGAAATTAAAGAACTCTTTAAGTTTTTGGGCGATATCACATACATAGGAAAAGCTATCCGTATTTAATCTCAATTTACAATATCTTTTTACGAGTTGTTTAAAATACGTATTGCGAACCCCTTTAAAGTTAATTACATATTCATATTGTGTCGGATTAACCTTATCATCTGGCAAAGGTAACTTACGTCTATCCCAAATGTCTTTATCCCACTCCTCCCCATCAAAATAAAAGTCCTCATAAAACTCCATAAATTGTTTTAAATTAGTAACATAGTAAGAATTAGCTTCTACAGCTATTTTTTCTTGATTAGCAGTAATCTTATAATTAGTAGTGGTAATTCTAACACCCTGTTCTGTCAAATATGTCCTATATTCCGTCATTGCTTTTTTAATAGGAACTTCAGTAATTGAAGTAATGTTAGGATACTTTAAATCTAAAAAATCTAACATTCTATTAATTACAGTTCCTTTTCTAATCCATACAGTTTTTGCATTCCATATTCCATTATTTAAATGGTAAAAATAAAAATATTTCAATTCTGTTCTTAACCACAGATTTTTAACACGTTCAAAACGAACCCACCGATTTCTTAAAGTAGGGTTCTTACTTAATTCTATGGCAGAAGGATGCGGACATTTCCTTATATCCCAACTATTATTAGCCCAAAATCCCTGCAATTCTTCATTCATTGCAGCTATTTTCTTACTGATCTCACTCTGACTGATAATTTTCCTTTTACTAGAATCATTCATTTCTTATGTTCCTTTCTCTCAAGATATTTATTAAACTCATTTTTCATATCTTGATCTGAAAGATGAACATAGGTATTTAACGTTGTTTGAACATGTGCATGGCCCAACCTCTTTTGAACGTGTGCAACATCCCATCCATCCCTAATTAGCTGCGTTGCATGAGTGTGGCGTAGCATATGCGGCGTAAACTCTATTCTAGTTCTTTTAACTATTCTTCTAACTAGATCAAGAACACTTTGGTACTTTAGTGTTTTTCCAAAATAGCCTTCTTTTAAAGAAATAAAAACATAATCATGCTCCAAGTCCTCACCATACTCATATACCAAATAATCTGTATAAAGTGCCACAAGTTCTTTACTCACATGTATTGTTCTTTCCTTCCTTAATTTAATATAGGCCTCATTAACATTAACGTCTCTGGGTGTTAAATGGATTTGATTGTCCCAAGTGGCAATATCCTCAAGCCTTAGCGATAACACTTCACCGATTCTTAAACCACCCTCATACATAAGCATTAAAATTAATTTATCCCTCTTCGTATGACAAGCATCAATAATTTGCTTAACTTCCTCTGATGTTAGTGTTCTTATCTGCTTCTTTTTAACCCTTAACTTTAAGACATTCTTTTGATATTTACCCTTATTAATATGATGTAAAAACCCCTTAAAATTTCTCCCCTTTGCTTGTTTAAATACATCAATTGACTTAAATTCTCCTAATCTACTTAAATATTCCAGATAACTCATAACAGCATTTAAAATTGTATTCACTGTCGTTTCTTCTCTTATGGCTTCTTTTGACTGGAGATCAATTACATTTGCTGCTGTTGGGTATCTCAACCAACCTACAAAATCTGCTAATTTCTCAAAGTTAATATCATTAAGGGTAAGGTCCCCCTCTGTTCCATAAACTCATATAGCAACTTTAAATGATAGCAGTATGCTTTAATGGTATTTGGTGACTTACCAGTATTATCTAGATATTTTATAAACCTCATTACTGGTTCTATTACCTGATATTCTTCATCTAGCAATAAATACAATGGATATGGCTTATTCTCCACTTTTATCCTTTGAACCTTCACATCCTCCCACCTCTTTAACCACTTTAACTACTATAAATTATAGACCTTGTTAATTTTTATTTAAAGTAAAAACCTCCCTAATATCCCCCTCCTAAACTACTTTAACTACTATTATTCATTATACTATGGATAATAATACTTGTGATGGGTGGTTGTGTGCGACAATGATGGCTACGGCATTTTGTAAAAAGGCTGTTTTAAACACTTCACGTGGTGTCACAAGACTTGCATTCAATAGACCAATTTGGCAACGGTGTAACGACTGAATTTTATTTTTTGTCGATAAACAAGCAACTAAGAAAATTTCGCGGTCATCGTCGCCGATAAACTTCATCGCAATATGAGCAAAGTCTGCTGGGCTACGAACAGGATAGTCTTCTAAGTTCTTGGATAAATATTTCTTTGGCAATTTGCGAAACTTTGCTTTCAACCGTACAATCTCATAGATGCGTTCCTCCTCGTATGTTTGCGATTGCTTGAAGCCACAATCCGAAATCGGAAACACACCCCTACTCAAAATGAATGCCGCGGCATTCGCTTCCATTTGATTTTCAAGTGTATGATCGTTATGCTGCATAATCCCGCCTCTATTTATCATAAAACTGTAGAATGATTTTCGTATGGTTCACTACCGAAAAGGAGCCATTTTAGACCATTAACATTTCATATTTTGCAATATTTTCTTTTTGTTGTTTTATTGTCTTTTCGTGCATCAACTAATATAAAAAAGGACCACTCGTAAAAGTGATCCTTTTTAGGTTAGTTATATAAATATGCGTAAAATGGCTGCATATTGTAACTTAGATAAAGCTATCCGCGTAACATGTTACGGCCACCGTTGACCGGAATAATTTGCCCATTAATAAAGCCTGATGCCTCTGACGCTAAAAATACCATTACAGGTGCCATGTCGCGGTCTACATCACCCATTTCACCTCGGAAAGGTACTTTAAGGCGTTCCGCTTCTAAAAACTTCGCACGCGCTTCGTCTGTTAAACTATTTAAATAGTGGTCATACATCGGTGTTTTCATTGTTGGGTTCACACAGTTTGCACGAATGTCGTATTTTAATGCCCATTCGTATGCAATTGTACGTGTCCATGCATATACGGCACCTTTTGAAGCCGCATATAGAGCACCACCTGCCATACCTGAAGAAGCTGTATCAGAAGAAAAGTTAATAATATTGCCTTCTCCTTCTTGCTCTTTAAAAATACGGCATGCTGCTTGGTTTGTGTATACTGTACCGTTAATATTGACACCAAATTGGAAGTCTAAATCTTCTGGTTTATAGTCCTCAGCTGCCGCTAATTTCTCTACCCCTGCGATATGCGCTAAAACATCTAAACCTCCCATATCTTTGGCCGCTTGCTCGAACACCGTGAATACTTCTTGTTGGTTAGCGATGTTACAGTGGTAATACGTCGCTTTACCTGTCGCATCTGATAAGGCATTTGCCTCTGCCACTGTTTGTTGACCAAGCTCATCATTAATATCTATAACTGCTACTGTTGCACCTTCACGTACATAAGCACGAACCGTACCTGCAGCGATGCCACTTGCGCCACCAGTTACAATAATACGTTTATCCTTTAATTGCATATTTAACACTCCTTGTATATGTCATTACATCTAGTATACGGTGTGTTATATATGAGAAACGATTCCGATTTAATTGTCAGTGTTACGCAAAAGGAAACAATTTAAACGATTTGTTACCTACTTTGTTCATCGTAATTTTGGAAAATAGGCAATGTCCATCGCTCATAGTACGATGCCATCAATTTCGGCGGAACCATCATACCATCTTTCATCCATTTTACAAGTAGCATTGTATGCGAGGAAGCATAAAAATAGGTCATATATTCATGTTCTAAATCAGACAGTTTTAGTGGTTGTAACTTTTTCGAGATGATTTCACTCGAATGTTTTAGTACAAATTCATAGAAAGAATTTTGTCCCGTAAATGCATTAACGCGTTCGTAAAATTTTCGATCTTTGTAGATTTGCTGGTATTGCCACTCTAAAATCATTGCAGATGGTAAGTCCATATTTATATACAATTCCCGTAAATTCTCCATCGGTACGATTATCTCTTTAATTAACATTTGCTCGACGACATCATTTTTATCTTTAAAGTATTTATAAAATGTCTTTCGTGAAACTTGCGTAGCCTCGCAAATTTCAGCAACCGTAAGCTTTGTAAAATCTTTCTCCATGACAAGTTTATGAAAGCAGCGCATAATTTTAAGCGCTGTTTCGTGCAGAACTTGTTCTTTTTCAATCATGATTACACCACGCTTCTTTAGTTAAGTTTATGGATTTATTTATAGTCATTATACTATACATACTATGCGTGTTAGGTGCTTATACTACCCATCATAATCAACAAGACATTCATTGCACGGTATATGATTTTCAACTGATAAAACTACACCTAAAGGACACGAGGACACGTTACGACAGATGAAACTTATTATAATTTAAACGAACCTAATTAATTGGAAATGGTCTTCTTTTCGATGTCTAAGCGATTAATGATATAGGAAATTAATGTATCTAATGGGTTAATAATTGTGTGAGATGTCATCTGTTCAAATTCTTTAGCAGCATCAACCATAGATAATTGAGCGACTGAAATAATGCTATTGTCTTTAACAGCAGTGGCTAAAAAATTAATTATTTTATGGTTATATTCACTTTTTAATCCTTGCATTATTAACTCAAATGCATCGTTAATGGTCATAACATTTACATCTAAAGTTTTTTTGTGATCATTTGTGTATTGATTAAGACGTTCTATTGTTCCGTTAACTGTCGCAGGGTTTGTAAATAAAATGGTTTGTGGATGCTTTATGTTACTAATGTGTTCAAAAAATGGCTCATCAATTTTGATGATAGGAACAGATACCGATACATTTTCTTCTTGTAAAATCGCAATGTAGGTTGTACAAGTAATGAGAATAGCATCGACATTTGATGTTGAAATCCACTCTAATTGTTCATTGACTTTATTTTGAGCATCGACGTTATCCAAATTTTGATCCGATGTTACTCGATACATTAACGCAGGGTCTACAAAATGTAGGCATTCAATATCATATAGTGAAAGTGCTTTTTCAATATATTCAATATTTGAGTAATGGGCGTGGAGACAACCTAGTTTTTTTTCATGATACACAACCTAATCTATATTTTTTGATAATTCTATCATTTCAAAAAGGAATTAACTACAAAGAATTTATCAAAATTTAAGCGACAATCCCCCACCTCAAGCGAAGATAAGTGGAGGTAATTCAAATAGAAAACAGTAAAGCTCACTTATTGTCTGTAACATGTTCATATAGTACGGTTTGATCACATATATCCTTTTCAACTAAAATTAATGTTACATATTTGGGAATCTTGTTACAGGCGGAGGAAATGGCATCATCATGTGAACGCCCCTTCCCTACTTATGGTGTTGCATAAGGAAATGCTGTCGGGAATCGTTACATCATTCGTGCCAATCGACAAAAAATCAGCTTTGTTTGTAATCCACACTAGACTTTTTGTATGCTGTATATCGAGCACCACCAGCTTTTTCAATCGTGAGCAAGCGTGTATAAATTTTTGAAATATGATTGCGAAATGAAATTTATCTGTTATTCTTGAACATAAGTAAATACGTCCAGCAGGAAGAAGATGCCGATTAGGCTTAATAGGGAATTTGGTGTAAATCCAAAACTGTTTCCGCAACTGTAAAGTGCTGATGAAATGAACGATGCCACTGTCGATAGTCGATGGGAAGGGTTCAAAGTAAATTGATGCATAAGTCAGGAGACCTGTCTTTTTCTGATCGTATCCATTCTCTTCGGAATAAAGAGACTATACGGCAAATCGGCATGTCTTTTTATTCATTTTCCATGCTTATTTCCCGCTATTTCTCAGCCGTTGAGAAATAGCGTTTTTTTGTGCGCGCGATTTCATGACGTAAATAATAGGAAAGGTTGAACAAATTATGCACAATTCGCTTCGCTACATAAAATGGCTACTTGCTGTACTGCTCGTATGTTTGCCATTTGTGAGTGTGCAGCCCGTACAACAAAATTTATCGGCAATTGACGCAGCTTCCACGATGACGCTGCAAGGACAGCAAATTGCCAAAGCCGCAGTAACAGATGCACCCCAAACGACAAAAGAGGAGCGAACCGAAAGTACATCACCTGAGCAGGAGAAACAGCGTGAGATTGAACAAACACAAATAGAGCCTGTACGTCATGACGCGGAGCCAAAGCAACAGCAAACGCCAAACAATTCTACGACGATGCAGCAACAGCAAACGCCCAACACCCCTGCGACGACACAACCAACAGCGAATACAGCGAACACGTCCTCACCGATTGCACCACAGGCGACACTACCAAACGATGCACCTATAACGGACGACAGCCCAAATATTATCGTACAAGACGATGCAAAAGACGCAGAGGCATATTTTGAAACGAATGTGTACGATGGGCAAACGGTGACGACTGCTGATTACGTCGTAGCGATTACACATGTTAATGATACGTTGACGGTTCAAGAGACAGTTGTAACGTTAAATGACGTTGTGCTCGCTAACTTCAATGGTGATGTAACGTTTGCAGAAGGCGACAATACGTTACATATTGCCGTAACATATCGCGATGCGCAAGACAATGTAGTACAAGTAGCAGCCACATACAGCATTACATTAAATCTGAGCGATGTCGTCATTAGCACGTCACTAACAAATGATACAACGCTTGATGATACATATCGCTTCTCTGCCAATGCGATGCGCGCAGGAGAAAAAGTGGCGCTCGCTGTGACGATAAACGGTGAAGCATTGATGGCTCGAGCTGGCAATACATATCGTGCCGACTTACAAATTGGCGACAATACAATTGTGCTTCGTGCAGGCGATACCGAGGAAACATATACCGTTACACGCACAGCCGAAGACACAACGATTGTCATTCATACCGATTTAGTGGATCAAAAAGTGAGCGTACCGACATTCGCGTTTACAGCACGCGCCATACAAAACGATGATGATATTCATGTTAGCGTGCAATTTAATGAAGAAACACTCGAAACTGCGAGCTCGTACAATGTGACGCTACAAGCGGGCACGAACAAAATCGTACTGCACGCAACAGACGGCAAGGAAGTTGTAACAGAGCAATATAATATTTTATACGCGGACCCAACGATAACAGAGCAAAAGCCCGTTGATGTGCTTGCACCGACGCTCAAGACCGATTTAGTGGACGGCACACATGTAAAAGGTTTAATCAAAACGATTAACATCTGGGCAACTACGGCAGATGGTACACGTATTCGTGGGAAAGACGTCGCCGTGAAAATTAACGGTGTCGGTGTGCCATTCGTATGGGATGACTCAGAGAAGACAAGCTACAAGCTAACGCTGCAACACGGCGATAACGTCATTGATATTCGTGCGTGGGATGCAGAAGGACGTGTTGTGAAGGAAACGTTTCACGTATCCGCCGAAGACGTAAATGGCGGTGTAATTGGACAGGCAACGATTAGTGTAGAAGGATCGGTACTTGGTATTCCATACTTTATTCCACCGACAAAAGTTGATATTCGTCAAGGAGAGCGTGGTACATATGTACTTGACCAATTGCTACGTCAATACGGCTACACATACCGGTCAACTGGCACGCTTGATTCGAACTTTTATTTAGCGAGCATTCAAAAAGAAAATATGCTTCAAAACGTCCGCATTCCAGATGAGCTATGGACGCTTGTTGAGCAAGCATCGACGCGCGCGAGTAAGGAAGACTACAACCTTCATTCACTTGGAGAGTTTGATTTTGCCAACGGTGCCGGTTGGATGTTTAGCATAAATGGCGATTATCCAAACTATGGCTTCTCGGACGCATATTTCCTTGATGGTGATGTCGTACGTATTCGCTTTACACTGCATTACGGTCGCGATATCGGCGGCTTCGGGGCAAATGGTGTTGGTGAAAATGCGAACGAGACAGGCAGTAACTGGGAAAAGGAATGGTGACAATGAAACGATTCACACTGTATGTAGTATGCGTGTTGCTGCTTATCCCGAGCACAGCACATGCATTCGTCGACGATACGATAGAAGGGATTATTACATGGAAAAAACAACAACAGCAGCTGGATGAGCAAGATGCCCTCTTACAAGCAGCTTCAAGCACGCTCGATTGGTACGCATTCTCGCTTGGACGATTAGGCTATGCGGACGATTTTGATGCGTACATCGCGGTAACTGAAAAATTCATAACGGCGCGATATGAATTACCTGACAAGCTTGACGCAATGAAGGCGACGGAATGGCATCGCCTGTCACTTGCGCTGCTTGCAGTAGGTGCCGACCCGACGAACATCGGTGGCATTCATTTAATTGCAGACGGCACATACAATCGTGCAAAGACAGCATCGCTCGGTACACAAGGCATTAACGGTTGGATTTGGGGATTAATTACGCTCGACAGCATGCGCTACATCGTGCCTAATGATGCGGTGACGACACGCCAACAAATTATCGAAGCGATTTTAGCGGCACAGCTTACAGACGGCGGCTTCTCGTTTTATCACGACCGTGCCGACGTTGACATTACGGCGATGGCACTGCAAGCACTCGCGCCATATGCAAACAGCTTTGAGCAGTTTACATATACACAGCAAGCAACAGGAGACACTGTAACAAAATCAGTGCGCACTGTCGTTGAAGAAGCACTTGCTACATTGAGCACGATGCAATCGGCAAATGGTGACTTCGGCTCGTATGATACGACAAATGCCGAAAGTACAGCACAAGTACTCGTTGCATTAAGTATGCTGCAAATTGATTTGCGCAACGACATGCGCTTTATTAAAAATGGCAATACGGTGCTTGATGGGCTTATGCGCTACAAGCAGCAAGATGGTGGCTTCATTCACGCGGCAACGTACAACCCAGAAAACCCGACGTCGCTACCAGATGAGTCGAATTCGATGGCAAGTGAGCAAGCACTGTATGCGCTCGTTGCATATAAGCGTTATAGCGAACAACTACGCGCTTTATATGATATGCGTGCCCCACTCACTACGGAGGAAAAAGCACAAATTGATGCGCTTGAGGAAGCCATTGAACATGCTAATTTACAAAGCCGCAAAGATGTCGAGGCGCTACTCACAGCGTATGAAGGCATCGCACCAGCAGACACTATGTACATTGAACATTTTGACGATGTACAGCGAGCGGTCGAACAGTTAAGCATAGAATACGACACACCATACTTCACAAAGGAAATGGGCATAACGACAAATGGGGCAGGTACAGTGACACCACTGCTCGCAGGTGGCGCGCAGCAAGAAATTACGAACGATGTAGTAACACAATGGCTCACACGCGACGATTTTGCGACAGCTGATTACCGCGACGCACTTCGTTACTTACGATATGCAAATGAGCATATGCATGATGTCGTACCAAAGCTTGAAGCGGTCATTGCAAATATTGAGGCACTTCAGCGAGACATCGATGCATTGAATGAAGATATTTTACAGCATATTTACCCGATTGCTGAAGTGACGCTACAAGATGAGGAAACGGTGCGTACGATTCAGCAACGATTCCTCGCCTTACCAGAAGCAGAACAGCAACAAATTATTAATTACGATGATTTAATGCAGTTAGACGCACATATGGACAGCTTAGTGCGCGAGCGATGGCTAACATATGCGCTTGTATTAATAGTTACACTTGGTATCGTCATATTTACGTACCGCATCGTTCAACGAAAGCGTAGGCAGCACGCATGAAGAAGGATGCCTTAATCGTCACACTTATTATTTGTGCCTGTATTTTTCTATTTTCAGGCACGAAGTTTCAATCCGTCGATGAATATTATTTAACGAATTTAGATGCAATTACGGCGGATTCACATGTCGTGACACTCGAAATTCGTGCCGATACGGCGACAAAGCATTTAGCGCGCATTGATCAATCGATTCATCCATATATTCCTGCAGATGGTGTGATGCTCGCTAAACAAACGTACGTGCTGCGCGATGGTGATACGGTGTTTGATATTGTCAACCGAGCTGTGCGACATCACCGCTTGCAAATGGAATATGAAGGGGCGGAATTCAATGTATTTAATTCCGTCTACATTCAAGGTATTCAGCATTTATATGAGTTTTCATGTGGGCCATTAAGCGGCTGGATGTACGAGGTCAACGGTGAATTTCCAAATATCGGTGTAAGCCAATACAAGCTACACGATGAGGACACTATTACAGTGCACTATACATGTGACCTCGGACGCGACTTAGGCTATGAATGGGAGGCGGCACGATGAACAGCTTACAGCGATTTCACCCACTATTTTTATTAACGTATTATGCGTTGACGATTGGGCTTGCCAGCTATATGATGCACCCGCTTGTTCTAGCATTTGCACTCGTTATGACTGTGTTGCACGTCGCATTGCTCACGTCGTTTATGCAAGCCATTAAAGATGTACTGTACTACGGTATATACGGCTCGCTGCTTGCCGTCATGTACAGTGCCTTTTCACATAATGGCATCACACCGCTATTTTTTTATAACGACAATGCCATCACAAAGGAGGCAATTGTGTACGGTGCAATGCTTGGCATGTTGCTTGTATTGCTCGTCTTTTGCTGGCAATCCTTGCTGTTGACGATGCAAACAAACCACTTTTTATTTTTGTTCACACGCCTTCATCCGAAAGTAGCGCTCGTGTTCATCATGGTGTTTCGTTTCATTCCATACATTCGCGAGCATTGGCAGCAACACGTGCTCGCTCAAAAAGGTGGGCATTATTTTGAAACGACGAGTCGCTTTGACCGCATGGGGCGTTATGCGACGCTTCAGTTTCATACGTTGATGCAAGCAATCGACAGCGTCATGTGGAAGCCTACTGTGATGAACAGTAAAGGATACGCCAAACAGCGCACACAGTTCCAGCTTTTTCGCTGGCATGTGCGCGATACGGTCATCGTCATCGTGACGCTCGGCGCTGCTGCTATGGCGTTGTATAGTGTGCCGTCCTTTCGCTACTATCCTGCGACGGACAGCTTGACACTACCGCCACATGCATTCATTGCCATCATTATTTTATACGCGCTCCCTGTAGTGCTAGAAGGAAAGGAACAATTGTCATGGTATTATGCGAAATCAAACATGTAACGGTGCGATATGGTGACGACGTGGCACTCCAACATATCGACTTTACGGTCAACGAAGGGCAATTCATTACGGTTGCAGGTATGACCGGAAGTGGAAAGTCGACACTGCTATCCATATTAAAAGGCGATGTATTATCTGCTACAGTGGAAGGATCATGTTTATTTCAAGGCAAGCCGCTACATAATGCGCCGAAGCATGCCATTAGCTACGTTATGCAAAACCCACGAGAACAGCTCGTTATGGAAAAGGTTTGGCAGGAGCTGGCATTTCCACTTGAAAACATGCAAGTGCCGACTGTACAAATGGAGCAACGCATTGCGGAGGTACTCCAGTATTTAGGTATACCGCATTTATTTGATGCGCCGACGCATACGTTATCAGGCGGACAGCAACAGCTTGTGAGCTTAGCCGTTGCGCTCGTGCAGCGTCCTCATCTTTTATTGTTAGATGAGCCGACTGCACAGCTTGATCCACTCGCTGCGACACATTTTTTACAGCTACTGGGCCGCATTCATCGAGAGCTCGGTTTAACGATTGTTATTGTCGAGCATCGCCTAGAAGAGCTACTACCGATGAGTGACCGACTTGTCGTAATTGAACAGAAGCAAATCGCATACAATGGTACACCGCAAGCGGTCGTAAAAGCATTAAAGCAGCATCGATTGCTTCATGCGTGTGGAGCAGCAGCGTTTATGAGCGCACATTGCCCAACGTTGCCATTCGCGCTGAGCGTATTGCAGGCGCGTCAAACATTTCCGCGCATCACCGCAACGTTGAACGCACCAACTGCTCGCATTGGCAACGTGTCGTTACAAGGAAGCGATATTTATTTTCGTTACACACGGCAAGGAGCGGATGTACTGCGTGGGGCAAGCGTCACATTGTTCGAATCACAAGTGCTTGCCATTGTCGGTGGAAATGGAAGCGGTAAATCAACGCTACTACACGTGCTCGCTTCGCTAAAAAAAGCGTATAAAGGGCGTGTAGTCGCTACGAGCAAGCAACGCATCGCCTATTTATCACAGCAGCCGAGCGCATTTTTTAGTAAGCAATCGGTTGCAGAGGAGCTTGCGAGCATTGAAAGTGTGGCGGCGGAAGGCTATAAAATGCGCTACGACTATATATGCGAGCTATTTCAATTACAGCCGATTTTTGCACAGCACCCTGCCTCGCTATCAGGTGGACAGCAGCAGCTCGTCGCCTTTGCGAAAATTTTTTGCCTCGGCGCCGCTATTACGCTACTAGATGAGCCGACAAAAGGGCTTGACCCGCATGCAAAATCGGTTGTTGGACAGGCGATTTTGCAGATGCGGACGCAGCAAATGAGCATTCTCGTCGTCACACACGATGTTGATTTTGCGGCACATTATGCTACGCACTGCGCGATGCTGTTCCAAGGAAAGCTCACCCCAACACAAACGGTACATGATTTCTTTAGCATGAACCGCTTTTACACGACTTCTGCGCGGCGCATTGCGTACGGTAGCATCGACGGGGTTATTACGAATGAGGAGTTATTGGAGACGTACCGTGGTCAGTATGTAGATTAATAAGTAGGTAGCGATTTGCTTCACGCGGAGTCACTTTTCTGTGGCTTAGGGTGAACAAGATGCTTGTTCTAAAGGTGGTACCACATGGACGTGTCGATTCCCACTTCCTCAAGCCTTTTCGTCACGCACAGCTAGCTAAATTACGATTCCATTTACATTAAGCGATGAAAATTGTATAACAATCCCCCACTATATAAACATTCGTCATGACATATTCACATGTGTGACGAGCTTAAAACATGAATTCACAAGGAGTATTCACTATGCATAACGAAAGCAAAATCATTTTACAACAACTACAGCGCGTCATTCACGGCAAAGAGGACATACTCGAAGCGGTATGGCTTACCTTTTTAGCAGGTGGGCATGTGCTACTAGAAGATTTACCCGGTGTCGGGAAAACGACTCTTGCGAAAGCAATGAGCGCGGTGCTCGCACTCGATGGGCAACGCGTTCAGCTTACCCCCGATACAGTAGCATCAGACATTACAGGCTTCATGCTATACAATCAGCACGAGCATCGCTTCACATTAAAAAAGGGCATCATTATGACAAACATCTTGCTTGCTGATGAGCTAAACCGTACGTCGTCGCGCACACAGGCAGCACTGCTTGAGGCAATGCAAGAAAAGCAGGTGACGATTGACGATACGTCATACGCGCTACCGACACCATTTCACGTCATTGCGACACAAAACCCGAGCGGCTCAATTGGTACACAGCCTATTCCGCTTGCACAGCTTGATCGCTTTATGACGAAGCTATCGATCGGCTATCCGTCAAAGGAGGCACAAATTCAAATGCTGAAGCGTCGTGAAGAAATCGTTGAGCCTATTGCATCAAAAGAACAGCTGCTTGCATGGCAGGAGCACGTAACGCACATTCATATGGACGATGCGCTTTATGCGTACGTAACCGATTTAGTCGAGGCGAGCCGAAACGACACAGCGATTGAGGTCGGCATTAGTCCCCGTGGCGCGCTTGCACTTTGCCAATATGCCCGCGCTCGTGCCTTTTATTACGGCAGAGCATTCGTGCTACCAGAGGACGTAATGGAAAGCTTCATGAACGTTTGCGCACACCGCATCGTGACACGCACGCAACTGCCACATGACGTTTTACAAACATTGCTTGCACGCGTACCATCACCTGACGAAATGACATTGAGAAAGTAGGCGATGGCTATGCGTAAGCTATTGTTATGTTTCACTACCATAATGGCGCTTGCCATTGCGTTATTTCACGATGCATCATACAGTTATGTGCCCTTCCTGCTACTTGTGGCGCTCTGGAGTTACATTGCTATATGGTACCTGTTATTAAAGCGTGTACAAACCGACGTCTATGTCGCAGATGAAGTGGTATGGATTACGGTACAGATGCCCGCGTTTATGCGCCTGTTTGTGACATTTTCATGTAACGTAAAGCATGTATTAAGCGAGGAAGCCATCGCATTACATACGACACAGCATATTGCATCTCCTACCGAAACGTTCACGTTGCCATTACCGACGACTTATTGCGGTACTGTTCATGTGCACGACGGCATGCTGACGCTCAAGGACACACTTGGCATCGTTTCTGTAAAGCATGCCGTTGAACTAGCGCCTACGATAATTTGGCCAGCAAGCACAAACCAAACAGTGGAAGCTAGTACAACGGCAATGTACACGCTACTGGGCTCAGATGGCGGTGCACGTGAAAAAGTAACACCATACCGTCCTGGTGACCCACTGAAGCACATTCATTGGCCCATTTCTGCTAAGCTGCAAACACTCGTCGTACAGCAACATGCCTTTATGGAAACACAGCAGCAATCTTTTGCGCTGTATTTTAACGACGTACAAACGTTATCGCAATACGATGCGTTTATGCGCCTTTGCTATCACCTTGTATCATCACCAGAATGCCAGCATATTACGATCTGGAAAGACGATTGGCAAACATATGACGTTACAGAGCCGCAACAGATTACAGCATTATTTACGTATTTATTAAATGTACCATTGTCCCAGCTGTACGCACCATCGTTACCTGCTATGAAAGCGATACGCTATGAAGGAGGTCATGCGTAATGCGTTTACTGATTGCAACCGCTACATGTTATTTTCTCGCCAGCTTATTGAGCGCAAATGTAAGCGCGTATGCTTTGCTGCCGATTGCGTTGTACGTCTTCACAAGCAAGTTCAGGTACGGAGCCTTGCTGACGATTAGTGCGTACATTTTATTTTTAACCGTGCGCGCTACCGCATTATTTGATAGTATGCGCGCTTTATTCAATGAAGGCATTCTCGCCGCAGCTAAATGGGGCTATATGTTACCGCTACAGCAAACCGAACATGATGCGACCCTTGCTGTCAGCTTGCTCCTGCTCATCTGCTTCATGCGTTGCACAAAAAAGCATCTAATCGCACTGCTCATGACGGTGACGCTACTTCCAGCGGTACTTCAACTCGATTATCCAATTATCGCGTATACTGCTGTTGTTACCGCATGTATCGTCGCTTATAGCAAGCTACATGCCAACACGTATGTGACAAGTGCGGCATTAACTGCCATGCTATTACTGCTCGCATGCAGTATCCTTCCGCAGCTATCGGTGTTTCAATCTATTGGCAACGTACTTGAGCAACGAAAAGCATACATTATCGACGGACAGCATCATGATGCAATACTCACAAACGGTGACTTTTCGCACATCGATCCGTTTGAGCGAAACGGTGTTGCGGCGTTTACCCTAACGATGAATACACCGCGTCCGATGTATTTAAAAAGCTATGTCGGCACTACATATGACAACGGTTGGGTGCATTATGCAGAGGACGCATTGCCTTACGAAGCCATTGACGCGAAGCTTGCAACGACACAATTTGCTCACACACAATTTGCCGCTGCTGCTGAATCTGCTACGGAAACGCTCGTCATTGAGCCAATGAATATTTCACAAAAGCAGCTGCTCATACCGTATGAGCTTGTCACGTTGCCTGAAAACGCTCATGCAAACGAATCAACCGTCACATTGCGCGGGACCGATTCCTATTCATATCGCATTAGTAGTACCGCGTACAATACATATCGTACCGTTGCCTCGAAGCTATATACGAACGCATCAAGCGATTATTTACAACGCGAAGCATTGCATAACTATCGCAGCTACGCACAATATACGGAACTCCCGCAAGATGTGCGCACGTTGCTTGCTAATCACGTTGAGCTGTCGCCACACACATCGTATGAGGAAACAATTGCGTTCGTGCAGCGCAGCATGTCGCTGTTAGCGTACAATGAAAGCGCCTCGCTTCGTAATGAGGACGTACTCTCGTATATGCTTGAGCAATCGAAGGAAGGCTACTCTGTGCATTATGCTACACTTGCGACTCTCTTGTTCCGTGCTGTCGGTGTACCTGCACGCTATGTGGAAGGCTATATCATTACAAACGACGACGCAAGCAGCAGTACGATGACGATCACGAGCGATAACCGCCATGCATGGACGGAAATTTACATCGATTACATCGGGTGGATGCCCGTCGAAGTAACACCGAACTACGCAGTGAAAATGCCTGCACTTACTGACACGACATACGAACAGCTATCAGCACCGCAAACATCGACTGCCCCATTGCCTGACGTCGCACCGAACGTGTCACATGTAAAGCCACCGACGTTTGAGGAGCAGCCGACAACAGAAGTCGAGGATAAGGGAACTTATTGGTCATGGCTCCTGTTCTTACTGCTCATTCCGCTTGCAGTCATAGCAATACGCTTGTACAAACATTACCGCCGCATTGACGTTCGTTTCATGAAGCTTATTTCACGCTATAATAAGCAAATGAAAACGAGCTTGCCGACACACCGCGTCATTGCAGCGATAAACAGTGCCGAAGCAAATGAGCTATACGCGCTGTACAATGCGCATCAATACAACAACGGCTTGTCGAACGAGCAGCTATCGCGTATTCGTGCCGTGCAAACAATCGTCGCGAAGCAGTTACGCACACAACTGAAAATGGAAAAACGAGCGCACCGTTAAATCGGTCGCTCGTTTTTTTGCGGCTGTGAAATGGTTATGACATCATCTCCACATATGCTAATGTACGTCGTAAAATTTTCGCCATTTGCGCACGTGTTAAATGCCCTTTTGCGTCAAATTTATTTCTATCCTTGCCTTCCATAATACCGAGCGTATGCAGCGTGCTTACTGCTTCGGCGAATTGTGGCTGAATGGTTTCATTATCCGTATATGAAAGCATTGTCGTCGTGTCTACATCTTTGTCAATATATTGTAGCAGACGGAACATAAACGCTGCGGCATGCTCACGTGTTAACGGTGCCCCTGGGTTGAAGCTACGGTTCGCATTCGTAATGCCAGCTTCGTATAATGCTTGAATATGCGTTTCATACCATTTACCTTTGACATCGTCGTATACCGTTTCCCCCATCGCTTGCAGATTCAATGCGCGTGCCATCATTGCGCCAAATTGTGCGCGTGTAATGAAAGTTGTCGGTGCATACGTCGTCTCGCTTGTGCCGTTCACTACGTAGCGATTCGCTAAAAATTCGATGTCGTCTTGTGCGCCGATACCTTGAATGTCTGCAAATGTGCGGTTCGGTGTGATGTATTGATATTCCGCGTTGTCATTGATGTAAATTGTGACGTCATTGCCATCTATTGTGTGTGGCACGGCTACATATTGACCGTCCATATCACGGACATACACACCTTGTGTCGTGTGCTGTGCTTTAAATGTCGCCTCAACGTAATCGTTTTGTAATACGATATCGCGCTCAATGCCGTTTTCAAGCACTTCAAAAAGCTGTATATGTACGTCCGTGTCGGTTACGCGCGTGTCAATTGCTAATGCCGAATGGCGCTGTAAATCGTCCAGCAATGCAGCGGGTAACGTTAACGTGACGTCCATTCCTTCTATTATAATTGATGTCTTTGCCTGCTGTAGCAGTGCGCTCGATAATACCGCCTGCTCCTCTTGCACCGTGACAATAAGCGTCTCTTCTTGTGCTGTAATTGCGGTCACGTTCGTTGATTGTGCAATTGCTTCGTCCATCTCAGCTGGCTCGTCTACTGCGCTATTATCGCCTTGCTGTAACTTTGTCAGCACATCGATGTTCGTAATCGCTTGCTGTTGTTCCTTCGTTAAATTATCGTACGCTTGCTGAAGCATCGTAATCGTTTCCGCTGCTGGCGCTTCCGGTAAAGACGCAATTTCGTCTATTAATAGGCGTACATCGATGTCCATTGACGTTATTTTCGCTTCAATTTCAGCTAGCTTCGTCTCATTCGTGACATGTGCGCGCTGTGCTGTCGTTAATGCGTCGTAGCTCGCACGAATGGCAGCTACCTCCGCCTTGTGTGCGTATGTAATGCTCGCTACTGCTGGCAACGCTGCAATGCGCGCTTGCACGTTCGCTACAGCATCATCAACGGGCTGTTCTTGTAATACTTCCATTGTCACGACTGCTTTAATGAGCTTCATATAGTTTGTCACGAGTAGCTGTTGCTGCGTTGTCAATGTGTTAAATGCCGTTTCAATCGCTTGAACGAGCGCTGCATGCTCTAATGTTAGCTTCGTCGGTAACGATTCAATTAACGTATTGACAATTTTTACAGCTTGATCGCTCATTGGTTTTTTTAAAGCATCTAGCTGTAGCTGTAATGCCTGTAAAATTGAAGCATTCGTCACGAGTGCTTGATCCGCGACGGCTAATGCTTCGTATGCGCTTTTTGCAGCCTGTAGTTTCACCTCGTCTGCAAGTGTCATCGTTGTTGGCAATGCCGCAATTTGCGCAATAACGTCCGTTATAGCATTTTTTTCAGTTTGCTTTAATATAGCAAGTGCCTCTAGCTTTTTGGTTAAGTCAGCTGCATTCGTTACGTCCTTCTGCTGTGCGACTGTGAGCTGGTCAAATGCCGCCTTCACTTGCTGAAGTGTCAGCTCATCCGCTAACGTAATCGTTGCAGGTAAGGCTGTAATGTCAGCTATAACGCTTGCTACTGCCTGTGTGTCCTTTTTTAGCTCGGCAATTTTCGTCGTTAGTTCACTTAATCGCTGTACATTCGTTACGGCTTGCTGCTGCTCCTTCGTTAAAAGAGCGTACGCATTTTGTGCCTCCTTTAATGTCAGCTCGTCATGTACAGTAATTGTTTCTGTACTCGGCAAGGCGGCAATTTGTGCCTCCATCTTTGCTACACCGTCTTGAAGCTGTGCAATTTTGTGCTCCGCTGAGGTTAATATGCTTAGCTCATCTCGCCAAATCCATTGTTGCATCGTAAAGTCAAGCGCCTCATAGCTTGCTCGTATTTGTGCAACTAATGCGGCATCTGTTAGTTTAATATTTGAAGGCAATGCTTTAATCGCATCGTTTACATGCTGTGCGACTTCTGGCATTGTCACCTCTACTTCCTCTGCCACACGCGTTGTACCACCGAGTGCTTCAAGTGCTGCGTCCACCTCTGCTTGCGTGCTTTCCATATTTGTCAACACGTCGTATGCTTTATCATAATGTGCCTTATTATTGCCTGCTGTTAAAAATGCCGCTTTGTCTGCTGCGCTCATGCTATTAATTTCAGCGACGCGCCACGTTAAATTATCCTTTTGAGCCGTGTTGATGACTGAGGATGTGCCCCAAATTTCATTGTTCGCATTTAAATCCGCACCTAGGCCAAAAATCGTAAACTGCCAGCGCATAACTTGTGAATCCTTTAACGTCCACCCTGCCGCACCAACGCCTGGAAATGCATTATTGACCGCATACATCCAACCTGAATGCTTAAAAAAGTCAAACTCGCCAAGCCACTCGTCGTTTTCTAGGCTGAATTCACTGCCCTCTTCCTCAACGGCATTTAATATGTATGCTGGTACGTTGTATGTGTCTTGGTAGCCATCATCAAGCACATGTGCTAAATAAAAATCTTTTGTAATTTGCCCCGTCATGTGAAATGGCGTATCCTCATGCGGATATCTTTGCTTTAGTAAATCGGTAATGACAACGGAAGCTTGTGTATTACGTGGCACCGTTACTAAAATCGGTTCAATAATATAGCCTTGCCCTAGCGTAAATTTTTCCATCGATACAGCAATTGTCATCATATCGTCTTGTGCATTTACATTCATTGGGACAATGAGCGTCCAAATAAGTAAAAGTGATGTGATGATTGCGAGTATACGTTGCATATGCTGTTCCTCCTTACCTATAAAAAGGTTGCCTGAAAACAATTCAAGCAACCTTTTCGTCGTTCATGTTCGCCTTTATAGCTCGCATGCCTAACACTCGGCCGCGAATACGACATTGCCTTTTACGTTCTATTCCATATAAAATGCTTCTTTACATTAGCTCTGCAATGGCTAATGTGTTACGTAAAATTTGTGCTAGCTCGGCACGCGTCACTTGACGGCTCGGTGCAAAGTAGCCGTTCTCTCCTTCAATAATACCTAAGTTCACAAGTGCGCTCACGTCAGCTCGTGCTGTCGGTGCAATGGAGTTGATGTCGCGGAACGTTACGGCTGTTTCATATGTTTTCGTATCAATGCCGATGTAACGTAGCGTCCGTGCCATCATTAAGCTCACTTGCTGACGCGTTAAGTTGTTGTTTGGCGCAAATGTCGTCGGTGATGTCCCTTGAATAATGCCAGCTTCATATAACGCTTGTACGTCAGCTGCATACCATTTGCCCTTCGTATCGTTAAATACCGAATCGCTCGCCTTTGCCTGTAAGCCTAATGCACGTACAACCATCGCCGCAAAATGCGCACGTGATAAGTTGTGATGCGGATTAAACTTCCCTGCATCTCCTTTAATGACGTGACGATTCGCTAAATACGTAATTGCTGCTGTTTGTGGCACACCTTTTATATCGCTAAAGCTCACTGCTTCATTTGTGAACTTGAACGTACCGCCTGTCTTCACATGAAGTGTAACTGACTTTGCATCTCCGTAATGCGCGGTCGCCACATCTTCCATACCATTTACACGTAATAAAACGTATGTATGCAGGCGTTTGCCATCAACGAAAAATGCATACGGAATAGATAACTGTATATACTCACGGTCAAGCTGAATCGCTGTTTGTCCACCTTGATTGTTTAAGACGTATAACTTTACATCAAATAAACCTGTGTCATAGTTGTACTGTGTTACTTCCAGGTGAAGTGCCTTCGCATTTTTTACGCCTTGTAACTGCTTTAGTACAGCCGTTGCATCAACCGCCAGTTTCACACCGCGTGCGTCGGACACTTGAAGCGTCGTTAAATTATACGTACGAAGCGTTTCAAGCACATCCATCGGCAGCTGCACAAGGAAATTACCTGCGCTTTTATTTGATTCCACAACGAGCGTTTTACCTGTAATTTTCATTTTGTCGTATGACTGATTATTAATTTCTCCCTGTAGCTCTTCTTCCTCTAACGCTGCCTTTTGTAGCTCCGCTAGCTTTTGTTCAAGTGCCGCGAGTTTCGATTCATTTGTAACGTCTTTTTTCGCTGTTGCCGTTAATGCTTCGTAGTATACACGTGCCTTTTTCACTGCAAGCGTATCGGCAATTTTTAATGCTTCTACTGCTGGTAATGCGTTAATCATCGCGATGACGTCTTTACTTGAGCGGTCTTCTCCTACTGCCTCAATACTCGTTTCATGCTCGACCTTCTCTTCTTCCACAACAATCGCGATTTTGGCTTCTAGTAGTGATAACGCGTTGGCGTTTGTAATTTGTAAGCGCTGCTGTGGTGTTAACGCATTGTACGAGCGACGTGCATTGTGAATCGCCTCCTCATAGTCTGCAGTTAACGGTGTGACCGCTGCAAGTGCATCAATCGTTTGCATTAAATTCGTCACCTGTAGCTCATCGTCGTATTTTGCGAGCACCTCACTAATTTTTACTTCTACCGTTACGAGTTTACTAATGTTCGTTACTTTTTCTTTTTCTGCTGCGGTTAATTTATCGTACGTCGCGCGGGCACGTGTAATTGCTGGTGCGTCCGTACGGGTTACATTTTGCGGTGCAGGTAACTGCTCAATTAACGTGACTACTTTTTGAACAGCCTCCTCATTGGCCTGTGCACTTGCCGTCTCATCTTGTGCGTAGAGCGTAATCGCATGCTCTGGCATTATGAGCTTTTCCCCTGGTAAATATTTCGAGCCGCTTCCATCTGCCTTCGTATTCCATGAGTGAACGTTAGCCTCCCATGGTAAGCCAACGATGGCGTACGGTGATGCTTGTGCTGTCGTTGTGGCGCCGATGTTATTGCCATCATACGTAATCGTGTAACTCGCTGCGTGTTGTTGCTTGTACTTGCCATTACGCATATCGTTCATATCGTATAGCGGTGTTTCACCTTTTTTAAAGCGGTCATATGCGAGCAAACCATACATCGCCTGATCTGTTGCCATTGCGTTAACGCTTGTACCAGCACCGCCACCACCGTCATAGCCTGATGTCACATGCTTAAAGCCGCCAACCGCGACGCTTGAGCCGCTATTTGGAGCCCAAAACGTTAGTAACGCATTGATTACGTTATTCGAATATACGCCGTCATGTGTAGCGCCAGCGGTTACAAAGCTAACGGTTTTCCCAATATGCTTCAGTGAAATCGATGAAGCAAGTGGGTCAAAGCCGAGCGCCGTTAACGCTACAATAACTTGTACCGTACTTTCTGAGTTCACCGTACCGAAGCTACCGAAGCCACCATTTGCAAGCTGCATGTTTTTCATCGCTAACACACCGCGCTCCACTGCTTTGACGAACTGTTCATACGACGTTTTCGCGCCTGTTTTCGCATAAAGCGCCTCGTCTTTATAATACGGTGCAAGTGCTTGTAATGCCATGCCAGTTATATCTGCGTCTGGCTTTTTGCCACTGAGCGTCCAGCCGCCAACGGTACCGTCCACTTGCACGATCTCACCTTTTAAAATGTAGTCAATCATTTTTCCAATCGTATTGACATCATCATTTGTTGCATCCGCATACAGCGCATAGCCACGCGTATTTAGCGCAATGATTTCCCAAATCGGTCCGTTAATACCTTGACGATAGGAGAAGCGATGCGAGCTTGATAATTTTTCGATAAAATCATAGCCTGCAACGTTTTTGGCGTCGTAATCAAGCACAGACAATGCAAGCATGACACGCGACCATTCTGTTGATTTATTAAAATCAAGCACACCTTTATTCGCCGCAACGTACTGTTCAACGCGCTTTAAATAATCGCTATAATACGTTTTCGGAATGTAGTTTACATAGTCATAGCCTGTATATTGTCCTCTAGCTAAGTTCATGACGCTCCATTCGCCAAATGTCGAACCAACTGTTGGCGCTGGAACCGTTTCAAGTATGTAACGTCCTGCTGCGTTAATGTAAAATCCAACAGGCGGCTTTTGATCTTCCCAAAAGCGAGCGTCGAGCGTCTCATAGCCTGTATCTGCACTGTATGCCACTGCATGAGCTGCGGACGTTGGTAATAGCAGCATACATAACAGAGCGATGATGAACATGCCATATTGCTGTTGTTTTCTCATTGCCTCATCTCTTTTCTTGTTAGTTTTCACATCTGTTGATTCGACTGTGACTTCACGTAGCTTGCCAATTCAATTAGGTACGGAAAAACCGCGATGCTGCTTTATAAAGTTTAGTCATCAACAGACGTGATTAATTTTTGAAACAAAAAAAATGCCACCTCTTCTGTAAGAGATCGCATAGCAAAATATGGCATGTCTCATACATTCTCCTAACTTCCGAAGAGATTTGTGTGATGAATGTAGATAGGTATCCTGACTCGTACTTCGTTTTACTATGAGCCCTTCCCGTTTTGTTCAAACAGTGGTTATGCTCAGTTCATCCATACTTACAGTTGCGGAAACAGTTTTGGAGTTACACCAAATTCCCTATTAAGCTTTTCAGCGTCTACATCTTTAGCATTCTATTAATTTCTCAGCTAGTATAACATGCTTGTGTTGGCATTTGAATACATTTATTCGTCGTAGAAATATTGACTTGACAGTTGTGCTATCATGAAAAAAACGGAAAAAACATATGAAATCGGTACAAATAATGTATTTGTTTAAAAGGGAAACTAGTGTGAATCTAGTGCTGTCCCGCAACTGTAATTGATTGAGCGCCTCTATTACCACTGTTTCGTTTCATCGTGAAATGGGAAGGAGAGGTTGTTTGTATATCAAAAGCCAGGAGACCTGCCATTTCATTCATTTATTGAACAGACCCTACGCGGATAGGAATGCTGTTGCGAGCTCGTCTTTTTTGTCGTGCTCACTTTGCATTGAATTCCTGTTCATGTCTAAAGGTCAATACTTTTAGGATGTGCAACTATTTCATGACAACTCTTTCTACTGTATGGAGCGACGAGCAATTACAAGAATCGCTGCATGCATTACACACTCATAACCTTTCAAAACCCGAAGCACTACAGCTTTTTTTCGAAGTAGCAAAGGCGATGAGGCAACAGAGCGAGAGCGACTCCACAAAGGAACTACAGCACCTTTGGCTCAAGCTCCATCGAAAATATAAATTCAAATTTAAAGAATATGAAAAGCTTGCCTTGCCCACGTCGATTTATACAATGTTATTTAATGAGCACGGGCATGGGTTTCAGACAGTGATGCGCTTTTACGTTGAGCGCAACTTAATAGAATTGCAGCGAGATTTATTTGCATTTGGCTTAGCGACATTGTTACGCGGAGAATGTTTTCAAAACTTATCACTCTATTTTTGTAATTGCTTAATCTGTGAGGAATGGACGACGAGCTTTCAAACAGAAGCCGTACACAACTACTTTATACAGCATGACCAGCGAAAGGTTACGGAGCTTTATGTCAGCTACTGCACTTACCGTGAGCATAAAAATGCGCATAATGCCACCGTGCTGTACAAGTTGCTCAAATCATTCAATCCGCATTACCGATTAGAAGCAAAGGCAACTCCTCAATTATTTAAGCAGTTACATCAGCAAAAGCAGTAACTACAAACACGTTCTATGAAGAAGTATCGCAAAAGCTCGTGTATTATGTTGATTTTTTGTTTTTTTGAAAAAAATGATTTTTCTATTAGTTTATTGTGGTAGAATAGCCCTAAGTGAATAACAAGCAGGAAAAAGGTTTCGAAAATTTCGAATTAAAAGGGAAATCGGTGCAAATCCGATGCTGTTTCCGCAACTGTAACGTGCTGATGAAATGAGAACGATGCCACTGTCGATATCGATGGGAAGGCTCTCAAAGTAAATTGACGCATAAAGCCAGGAGACCTACCTTTTTCTGATCGTATTAACCCTCTTCGGAATAAAGAGTGTATATGGCAAACCATCATAATGAACGGCATTTTTGTGCCTATTTATATTTGCTAATATCCACCATTCCCTTTTTGGGTATGGTGTTTTTTTATTTCTTTAGGGCTTTCACTAAACATGCAATATATTTTAGGAGGAAGAACAGTGAAGAAACGAAATGTATGGAGAAGTTTTTCAACAGCCTCGATTATGGCAGTAGCTGTCACAGCAGCGAGCGCACCAACAGCGAGCGCAGAAGAAACAGTCGCAACAGCAGATTATTTGGAAACATATTATCAGGAATTTAGCTTCATTACAAATGACGGCACACCGGTAACCGTTACATATGATGCAGAAACAAATACATATATCGGTAACGTCCCATTAAATACAACAGCGGTAACGTTTAATTTACCGTTAAAGGACGGTTATACGAGCACAACATCAGCAACGTATAAATTAACCTTCACAACGACAGCTGTATCGTATTATTCAGAAAACGTAAAAGGTCGCAATATCGAAATTAAAGATGCGGATAAAAATGTCGTAGCGAACTTCCGCGTTGAGCTAACTCGTCCAGCTGAGCCACAAACAGTCGAAACGAGCAGTGAGTTACTATCATCATCTATTACGTTTTACAATGGACGTAACGCTTCTGTATCGAATCCAAGATTTTACGTCGAAGAAGAAGGTGAGTTAAAGGTTGTTTCAACAAACAATCAATTGAAAGATGAAAACATCGAAAAATACGACCATTTTATTGTGAAACCGTTATTAGAAACGAATACGCAAAACATCGAAACGATTACATTAGCACCTGTAGCGAAATACTTTGATGCAAATAATCCAGATGGCGCACAATATACGTACCGCGTAAATGGTGAGATTGTCGATTCATTAACGAAAATTCCACATACGGGCTATGAATATGAGCCTGGTAAGCTTGGAACGAAAATTGAAGTGACAGTAACACCAGGAAAAACAGCACCTGAAGGCTCAAAAGCGAAAACATACACATTCATCGTGCCAAAAGAAAAGAGTACAGAAACAACTCTAACAGGTTTTACAATTGGTTCAGCAAACAACCACCAATTTTTAGCAGCAATCGGTGAAGGAAAGCTAACGCAAAAAACAGAGGCAGCAAAAACAGGTTTCAATAAAGGTGTAAGCGAATATGAAACGATTATGAACTATAATGTCGATAATATTTTAGTGAAAACGACAGCAGAAGGACCATATACAACATTCGTTTACAACATAAATGGTGAGGAAGTTCGGACAACGGACAAACAAAAAATTGTTCCGTTAAAGGTCGGAAAAAACATTGTTACCGTACAAGCGGTGCCTGAAAATGGCGACGCAACGAACTCACCTGTCTACACGTTACATGCTGAGCGTAAAGAAAACTACAATATCGCATCGATTAAATCCGATGAAATTCGCATCTCTGGTAAGCTACGCCCAACATTAACAACGCTTGCAGGCATTATCGAGGAAGGTATTGAGAAGTACACAATCGACTTAGCAGCAGAGGACGCAACAAAAACGATTACGATTCAACAAAACGGCGCTGTAATTGCAGAAGGAAAAGGCTCCGTAAAGGCGACGCTTGATGCATCAAACATTCTCATCGAAGGCACGAAAAACATTTCACAAAACCCTGTGACGATTGTGATTAGTGACGAAAATGATTCGATTACATACACACTCGATACGTGGAAGCGTAATCCTGATGCACCGAGCCGTACGTACGCTGTATTACCGGCACCCGGTCAGTTCGTTAACGAGCATGCCCAAACAGTAACAGGCTCACTCGGTAGCTTCGGCTGGGGCGATGGCTGGGATACAGCACTGTATTCAACATCAGCAAGCCTTTCAGATGAAGCGAGCGGAAAACCAGGCTTATCACTTGGTGGCTTCGGTGGCTTCGTCACGTATCAATTTGACAATCCTGTAAAAAATGACCCCGCTCACCCGTACGGCGCAGACTTTATCGTCAACGGTAACGGCTTCTCAGGTAACGAAGAGCCAGGTGGTGTCATGGTCGCACAAGATAAAGACAAAGATGGCAAGCCAGACAAAGACGCAGACGGCAACGAAATTTGGTACGAACTGGCAGGTAGTGAACATTACGAGGACACGACACTGTGGGACTACTCGATTACGTACAAAAATATAATCGAAAACTTTACACCAAACTTTGCACAAAATGTACCATGGGTAGATAGTTTAGGGCGCACTGGTGAAATTTTAGCGAATGGCTACCACTCACAAATTTACTTCCCAATGCCAGAAAATTATCAATTTGAAGGCAATGCAGCAAACGATATGATGGGTGACGAAATTACGTTTAACGGCACGAATATTCAAACGTTAAAATCATCATTTGGCTACGCAGACGTATCGCCGAACAACAAAGGCATTACAACAGCAGAAAACCCATACACGCATAAGCATGGTGGCGGCGGCTTCATGGATATCGCATGGGCAGTCGATAAGGACGGCAAGCCTGTTCAATTAGATGAAGTAAGCTTTGTCAAAATTTACACGAATCAACAAACAGATGGCGGCGCGGTTGGTGAAAAATCACCTGAAATTTTAGGCATGTTACGTGTAAACGACCCTGAAAAATCAGATGGTAAAACAGCGACACCGATAATTACAGTGAACGACGCAGCGATAACACTTGGCACAGAGGATGACTTCACACCCGTTGTTGTAGAATCATTACAAAATGTGAAAATCGACGTAGCAAGCGGCGCAGACAACATTTTCATTAACAACCAAAAAGTCGCAACACGTACGTACGAAGTGGCACCAGAAAAGGGCATCGTGCGCGTTATTACACAAACTGGCGACTTACAACCAACGATTCATACGTTAAAGCTTGTGGAAAAAGCAGTGCAGGACACAATTGATGCGATTGCTGCGTTACCAGCAGAGCTAACACTTGAACACGTAGAAGCGGTTACAGTAGCACAAGCCCAATACGACGCATTAACAGAGGCTCAACAAGCACTGATTACGAATAAAGACGTACTCGCTGCAGCACAAGCAACAGTTGTGGCACTTGAAGCAGAAAAAGCAACAAACGAAGCCGCAGCAAAAGCAGTAGAAGAAGCGATTAACGCTTTACCAGAAACACTTACACTTGAGCATGCAGCAGCGGTTGAAGCGGCATCTGTTCAATACGAACAATTAACAGATCGTCAAAAAGAACTTGTGCCAAATACAGCCGTATTAAATCATGCGAACGAAACGATTGCCGCGCTACAAGCAGAAAAAACTGCAAATGAAGCTGCCGCAAAAGCGGTAGAAGACATGATTACAGCTTTACCAGAAACGATTACGCTTGCAGCAGAAGACGATGTACAAGCCGCCTTTATTGCATATGAACTATTAACAGACGTGCAAAAAGCGCTTGTTCCGAATCAAAACGTGTTAGACAATGCGAAACAAAGTATTGCCGATTTACAAACTGAAGCAGACAAGCAAGCGGCGATTCAAAAAGAAAATGAAGCCTTTGCAAAAGCCGTGGAAGAAGCGATTAACGCTTTACCAGAAACACTAACACTTGAACATGCTGTAGCGGTTCAAGAAACGACATCGAAATACAATTCATTAACAGAAACACAACAGGCACTTGTTCCGAATCAAGACGTGTTAAACAAAGCGCAAGAAACGATTCAAGCACTGCAAGCAGAAAAGGAAGCGGACGAGGCTGCTGCAAAGGCTGTCGCTAATGAGATTACAGCTTTACCTGCCCTGCTTACGTTAAACGCAAAAGACGCCGTACAAAATGTAAAAGCGAAGTTTGATTTGTTAACAGCAGCACAACAGGCGCTTGTTTCAAATAAAGAAGTGTTAGATAAAGCACTACAAGCAATCGCGTACTTACAAGCAGAAGCAGATCAGCAAGCGGCAATTGAAAAAGAAAATGAAGCTGCCGCAAAAGCGGTGCAAGAAGCGATTAACGCTTTACCAGAAACACTTACACTTGCGCATGCAGAAACGGTGCAAGACGTAGCGACGAAATATGATAGCTTAACAGAAGTACAGCAAGCATTAGTCACGAATAAAGACGTGCTAGACGCAGCGAAAAAGGAAATTGCTCGCTTACAACAACAAAGCTCAAACTCAGGTGGCGGTTCGTATTATCCAACACAGCCTTCTCAGCCAACAACACCTGAAGTAACTGAACCTGAAGTTCCAGAAGTAACAACACCTGAAACGACAGAGCCTGAAGCGCCTGAGGAAACAACACCTGAGCAGCAAGAACAAACTTGGGTTGTTACAGAAGGCAATATGTCATTCTCATCAGTAGAAAACATTGTACTGACATTCACACATGCAGTTCCAGGTACAGTAGCAAACTTACACGTAGTAGAGGATCATGTACAATTAACATTCGCAAAAGATGATGAAGCCGTAATCTTATCTGATTATGTCGAAGTTGTGATTCCACAAGACGTGCTATCACCAAAAGAAGGCGTGCTCGTACAGCGTTTAGCGGACGGTAGTGTTGTTGCTGTACCACATCACATTGGTGACAACGGTGAGTTTGTTGCACAGCTACGTTCATCAGGCGAGGTGTTTGTCCAAAACAACAAAAAAACGTTTAGCGATATCTCACAGGACGGTCATAAAGCATACATCGAGGCATTAGCAGAGCGCTTAATTGTCAATGGAACGACAGCAAATACGTTCTCACCGAAAGCAACGATGACACGCGGACAATTCGCGGCGATGCTTCAACGTTCATTAGCGCTACCAAAAACATCGGCATCAACGTTTAAAGATACAGTAGACAACCAGTTTGCGTACGAGCTTCAAACGCTAGTCGACATCGGTGTTTTAAAAGGAGACGGTGACCTATTACGCCCGAAAGACAACATTACACGTAAGCATGCGGCATTAATGATTGCTCGTTTACTGGAGCATTTACAGCTAGAGCTTCCAAACGTATCGGCAGACGATGTCACATTTACAGATAAAGCTTCGATTACACCAGATGCATTAGAAGCAGTTGCATTAATGCAAAAGCTCAATATTTTCAGCGGTAAAGAGGACGGACGCTTTGACCCGAATGCATCACTAACGCGCTCACAAATGGCAAAAGTGCTGTACCAAACATTAACATATGCAAAAATGATGTAATACATGTGCTATGCGAAAAATTTATTTTTCGCATAGCTTTTTCTGTAAATATATGAAGGACTATGTATGTTGATTCGCCACAGCGTATTTTGCGGCTAAGAACACTAAACTTTCTTCTATTAAAATGGAGAATCAACACATGTAATAAAGGAGGAAACACATTGAAGAAAATTACACTATGTATCGCATTTATCATAAGCATGCTCTTCCAGCTACCCGCATTCGCTACACAAGAGGACATGTCACTTTACGTAAGCGTACAAAACGATATGACAACACGCTCACAGCATATGACGTTTGATGTCATTGCGACAATCGACGACAAAAAGGCAGCGGATAAAGCGGTGATTGTGACGAATAATGGCAAAAATGTCCCGATCAACTGGAGTGACCCTGCAAAAACGAGCTACACCGTCACACTTGAAGCGGGAATAAACGAATTAGTCGTTACAGTACAAAACGGTGAACATACGATGCAAGAAACGAGCTACATCGACTACGAACCAGCCGCAATTGGCGAAATTATTGGGCATTATGTGCTTAGCATGGACGTAGCAGTAGCAGGATTAGGTCATTTAGTTGAACCGAAAATTTTACCGATTATTAATGGTGAAAATGCGGCACATCATGTCGTACGCGCACTGACTGAAGAAAACTTTGCCTTCTATAATACAGGTGATTTAAACAACAATTTTTATTTAGGTACTGTATTTGGTGGCAATTTACAAGAAAAACAGGAATATGCGTTCCCAGAGGCAATTGTGGAAGCAGCTATCGAGCATGAATTCGAGCTACGCTATGATTTTGAGGTGGAAAAAGGGCTTGGTGAGTTTGTATTTAGCGGCGGCTCTGGTTGGATGTATGCTGTGAATAACGTCTTCCCGAACGTCGGCTTTGCAGATTATTACCTGCAAGATGGTGACGTCATGCGCATTCAATTCACGCTCAATTTAGGACGTGACCTTGGCGGCGGTGATCCAACGATGGGTATCGGTGACAACTTTTTTAATGTCGTAACGAAGGACGTATTAACAGCTGAAGTGGCGCGCATTAATAGCTCCGATATGTCTACAGTGCTCCTAGCACATCACGAACTTAAAGCAGCATATGAACAGGCTTATGATGTGCTGCTAGATGTAAACCCAATGCAGCACGACATCGATGCTGCGACAAGCGCGCTACAACACGCATATATCAAAACATTACAGCACTTCATCGACAATGATGAGCATCGACAGTACGTCCAGCATGAAATACAACAGCTAGATGTCACGTTACGTGAACAGTTGACGTCTTTACCACGTTTACATGACGAATCACAGCGTTTTGAGGAAAACATGGCACAGCTACCAGAAACGATTACGAAAGCAAACTTTCTGCAAGTGCAACAGCTACGTCAGCAGTATGACACGATGCACATAATGGCGCGCGACTTTGTTTATGAAAGTACTATACAACGTCTACAAGCAGCAGAGGCTCAGCTTCTGGACGACACGGTAAATAGTAAGCCCTATACAATTTTCCCTGCGATGACCATTACAAATCGTCAGCACCCGTTTACGATTACGTTTACGAATGACGTACATACAGAACAGCTAGCAAATCGTTTCATCGTTCGCACGAGCACATATGATATCGTACCGACTGTCGCGACAATTATAGATAATACCGTTACAATACGTCCGTTATACACGAGCTATCGTAAAGGCATGACGTATATACTTTCGATTACACAGCAAGTACACAATACGCAGCAGCAGCAATTAATCGAGCCAGTCCAAATGACATTTATCGTGAAATAAAAACACAAGAAATCGAATGCGTTTAACATGAAAAGCGCATGACCAACATCATCAGAAAGCAGAAAAGAGATTAAGACAAAACAAAGTGTTAGGAGAAATGACCAGATTTCTCCTAACACTTTTCTGCTTTCATCGTCGTAAATTTTCGAGCAGGCAATTCTTTCGGTACGGAGGCAAACACGAAGTTTGTCACACGATGTGGCGTTCTTGGCAGATGCTCCCCTGTAGTCTCTCGCGCGTACTGTTCTGCTAGAAGTCCGCTCTTCATTTAACAACGACGTATCAACTATTTATCATCGAACATCGTTGGGATTGATCTGAATTATCCTTCTGTCCCAGCTTTATTTGTTATGTCTAAAATTTTTTCTTACTTTAATTCGAATGTCATTTTCACTGGGCTCACAAGTGTTTTTGTTTCATCAGCCGTTTGAATACCTTTTTCTACATACACTGTGTACGTTTGACCAGCTTCATATGGCTGTGCTGTCGCGATGTTAACAGACGCTTCATCCTCGCCAACGGTTGCTGTCGTTGGCACGATATTACCAGCTGCATCTTTTACGTAAATTTTCGTGTCGCTTACCGATGCAGGTGAAATTTTCTCTGTATACGATACCGTAAATGTGTGTAGCGCGTCTGAAATTTCATACGGCGCAAGCTCCGTATATGTTTGCGCATATAACTTTGTATTATGCGCCGGTGCTAATAATAATGTGTAAGGCGTATACAGTGTGCCTGTACCATCCTCATTCGTCGTCCATAACGAACTATTTTCGTCTTCTAACACGAGTACTTCATACGGTGAAAAGATTTGTGTAGCGCGCTCTACCCCATCTACAATATAATTCATCGTCTGCTTTGCCGACTCCATTTCCTTATACTCGCCATTCGTCATATCTGTCATATCATACAAACGGTTTTGCTGCTTTAAAAAACGGTCATATGCAATTAAGCCATAAATCGCTTGGTCTGTTGCCATACCATTTACAGATGTACCAGCACCACCGCCACCATCATAGCCGAACGTTACGTGCTTAAAGCCACCTACTTCTGGTCGTGAGCCGCTACCCATCGCCCAAAACGTTAATAATGCATCAATCATGTTGTTTGTCGTTACACCATCTATTTCTCCGCCATCAGTTAAAAAATCAACTGTGACATCAAGCGTCGGCAAATGAATGCTTGGCGCTAATGGGTCAATTCCTAATGCGGTTAAACCAACAATTACTTGTACAGTACTTTCGGCATTTGGTGTGCCTAAACTATAAAAGCCACCGTTTTCCTTTTGATCTTGTGCCATCGCAACAACTGCACGCTCCACTGCCTTTTTAAAGTCTATATACTTTTGCGCAAATTCAGCGGATGATGTGTCCCACAATTCATTCGTTGCGACATTTACCGTTGTTTTGTAGGCATCTTTAAACTTTTCTTCATTTAAATAAAATGGTGCTAATCCTTGTACCGCCATCATGGTAATGTCTGGGTCCGCGTTTTTACCGCTTAATGCCCATCCACCTAGACGACCTTCTTGCACAACAACCTTTTCTGTCGTGCCATCCTCTTTCGTTACTTCCTCTGTTACATCATTTGCTTTAATTTCCTTACCTAAAATGTAATCAATCATTTTGCCCTTCGTATTAATGTCACCTGCTGCAACTTTAACACCACGCTCTGTTAGTTGCTCCTCTGTGTACATATCATAGCCCGCTGTTTCAAGCGCGATTAAAATCCAAATCGGGCCGTTAATACCTTGGCGGTAAGAAAATTTATATGATGTAGATAATCTTTCCACAAAGTCATACGGTTTGGCAAGTTTGTAAAGTGCTTTGTCCATCGCAATATTTGTTACGGTATGTGTCGCGACTACTTTGCCGTAGCTTTCTTCCTTTAGCGTTGACGAAACTGCTTCGCCTGCTTCATTCGTCACAGCACCTGTTTCACGGTCAATAGTATACGTGCCTGGTAAAAGCTTCGCAAAGCCTGTTGCGTCCCTTCCTGCGGCATTCACATACTTAAACTCAAAGCCAAGCTGCTCATCTAGCGTAAATGTGTTGCCATCTAGCTTTGCTAATGCATGGTTTAACGAGTTGCTCGTATCAATTTGCTCCTCGCCTTTATACACCGTCACGTTTTTCGCCTTTAAATAGTCGCCTGGCTCACCGACAGCGCGAATGTCCATACCAAGTGATGACATCGCTAACGTGACACGCGACCATTCCGTTGACTTGTTACGGTCTAAGTCGCCACCTTTTGCGATAATATAATTTAAAATACGTTCCTTATATTCCTCAAAATATGTCTCGGGTATGTAGTTTATATAATCTGCGCCTGTGTACATGCCGCGTAGTAAATCCATTGCTGACCAATCACCCGCAGATGTACCGAACTGTGGTGCGGTTACCGTTTCGAGTAAATAGCGATTCCCCGCATTGATGTAAAAACCAAGGTCAGGCTTTTTATCTTCCCAAAAGCGTAGAGGTAGCGTGTCCTCTCCCATCGTTTTCGTTTCAGGATCGTATGCAATGGCGTTTGCCTGCATCGGTGTGAGCGTAAAAATGGTCATCATAATTACCAGTAATACGCGCAGCAAATGTCGTGCTTTTTTCATCGTTCCTCACTCCTTTTTATTGATCGATAAATAACGCTACTGTATTTGGAACAACATATAAAAAACCGCTATTTCTAAAAAGAAATAGCGGAGAACGAGCACGTCAAATATTGTAAGAAACAATGAGTGAGCTGCTGTACATTCTCCTTAGTTCCGAAGAGAGTAGATACAATCAATGATGACAGGTCTCCTGGCTCATACTTTGATTTACTTTGAACCCTTCCCGCTTTTCGCAGTGGTTATGTTCATTTCAGCAGTATTTACAGTTGCGGACACAGCTTCGGCATTTCACCGAATTCCCTATTAAGCTTTTGTAAGCATCAACATTGTGCAATATGTATTCATCTACCATTACAATAGCATACTTATGTAAAAATACAATGACTTGAAATTTAGAAAAATTCAGCAACTGACAATAAATAAGAGTTCTACATCAATTTTTAGCGAATTTAAAGAGAATGAAACAAACTATCATACGACATTAACCTAAAAAAGAAATGGCAAAACGGTCTAGCTCGTTTATGCCAATTCTTCTACTTTACAAACATACTTTCTATTCGTCTTCTACTAAACAATAGCAATATACAAGTGTATAAACGAATGTCACACTTTTTATCATTGAGGAACTTTATTTAAGTAGATTATGTATGTTTTAGACACTTTCAATAATAGCTAAAATATCAGCAAATTGGTTCACGACATACTCTGCTTTTTCTAACTCTTTTTCTTGAGCAAAATCAAAACGAACGCCAATTGAGAGTAAATCATTATCAAGAGCTGCTTGAATGTCTGAGGAACGATCACCTACAACAAAACCATTTAGAATATCATTTTCCTTTAGAACAGTTGCTACTAATTCAGATTTATTGCCTGAAGTAATTAAATCAATGCTGTAAATACCTTTTATCCATTTTGTTAGATTATAAGTCTCTGCAATGGCTTGTAAGTAATCATTTTGCCCATTACTCGCTATAAACAACGGCTGCGTTTGTGCCAGTTTCGTTAACGTACTTTTTACGCCTTCATATAAAGCACCCTTACCCATTTTTATTTGTTCAATCAGTGCTAATTGAAAAAGTAGATTACTCTGTTCACGTATTTGTGGCGAATGTTCGGGGCATAACGTTTCCCAAACAACAGGTAAAGGGACACCCATAATGTCTCGGTATTTTTCAATCGGTGTAGTACCCGTCCATTGTCCCTTTTGTCGTAATTGCTCGAAAGTCGCTTCGAGTGCTGGTTCTAAAATTAAGTTCGTTTGAAATAAAGTACCATCCATATCAAAAATTACAGCTGAATTCATTTGAGTAGTGCTCCTTTGAAAGGTTTTTTAATCTTCTCTATAACAACGTATATTCTGTCATTGTGTTCCTAAAAGATTTAAAAACAAACCAAAAGCGCTGTTTGGACACAAAAAAAGCTGAGAAAATGAATGTCTAGCTGCTTGATTTAAGGTTCCTAACGAGTTATTTGGGAACGTTTTTTGAATTTAATTGTATTATTTAGATTGTTTTTTTCAATTCTAATTCATCGTTTAGTGGTATTCCATCATTGCCTATCGAAGGGATTGATGCTTTTATTTTTCGAGCTTCATTTACAGCATCAGGAATAATAGAGGTAATCCTGTAGCCTCTTTTTTGATAAAATCTTAAAGCATTTAGATTATCATTCGTAGTTACTAAACTTACTATATTTATTTATTTGTTTTTGCTTCGCTACATTTTCGACCTTTTCAATTAGAGCTGTACCAATACCTTTCCCTTCTAAGATACTATCTAATGAAATGATTTCAATCTCATTACCTTTGATAACATATGTAATTAGACCAACAATCTGGTCATTTTCTTCAAAAATAAAACCATCTAAGTTTTCACACCTATAGATACCTGATGAAATAACCATTTCAGAACTTCCCCAATGTTCATTGAAAAATGATATTACTTTAACTTTATTTTCGCTATTTATATGTTTTATCAAGTAAATCCACTCGTTTCTGCTAAATTCGTTTACTCAATAAATATACATAATTTAACTAATTTTATCAAAAGCAACATGTCCCCGAAGCGCTATTTGGTAAGCAAAAAGCAGCTGCACGTTGAACGGCAACCCATTTGTTAGACACTTATTGGCTACCTAACTTTGATTTGGGAACGTTTATTTGAATGTCTATGTATTTACTTATATTGACAAATTAAATCACCTGTAATAAAATACTTACATATGAAACATATTAATAATGGAGACGAGTTACTTTTGTTTTTGGAAGCTTTATCGAATCCTCATCGATTAAGAATTATTAGCATTTTGTCTAATGGTAAACAATACGTTAGTCAACTTGCTAGAGAGCTTGGTATGAGCAGACCACTTTTATATTTACATTTACAGAAGCTTGAAGATGCGAATCTTGTTTCAAGCGATATGGAGTTATTAGAGAGTGGTAAAGCTGCGAAATACTATATGCTAAATTCCTTTGATTTGCAGCTTAATGAGGAACTTATTTCGAAGTTAGAACCAACACTTACTCTAAAAAAAAATAAAAAGATGGAGGATTAAATCAATGTCTAATGGTGCTACAAGTGTAAATATAGGAGATGTAGTGGCAACAATCGTTATGTTAGGATTTATGGTAATTCCAATTATTTTAGTAGTTTTATTTTATAGAGCGTACAAGAAAAATGTGAAGCGTGCAGAGGAACGATTAAAAGTTGAAAAACAACAAACATTTAATTTACAAAAACAAGTAGACGAACTAAATGAACGAGTAAGAAAAATTGAAAAATTATTAAAAGAAGTAGATTAATAGTCAAGAAAAGCCTTTATCCAGAAATTATTGGATAAAGGCTTTTAATGTCCCCAAAGTGTCATTTGGGAACCTTTTTTGTATTTGGATTGTATAAAATAACGGAATTTAATCACTAAATTCTTTAAAAAGGATTTCTAATTCACGTGCATCATACATATCTTTATCACTTATAAATTTTTCAATTTCAACAGTTCCATCGTCCAAAAATTCAATCTCCCAGCGCTGACCTGGAACAACAACTTCAACCATAAGGGCTTCACTTCTAATTTTATCTAATTTATAAAAAATTTTATTTTCCTCTAACTTATTTAGAAAAGTGTTAAATTCTTTTAAATCCATAAAGTAAATTCCCCCTTTCACAATAAATCAAGTGTAACAAACATTCCCAAAGCGCTGTTTGGTAAACAAAAAACAGAATGTCGCATCTACTCTTAAAAAGCTCCCTAAGTATCATTTAGGAACATTTTTTATATAAACTGTATAGTTAATACATATTACATTTCTAACTTTTTTAATACATCATTTACAGACCCCCATACATAAATTGATTCATCTAAAATTTTGCCACCTATTTTTATCTGTATGTTTCTGACAAACTTCGCTCCCAAGTACTCATAAAAATAGCGGGTATTATTATCTGCTAAAACATCTACATAAACCTTGTCATAACCTTTATTTTTATAATGTTCAAATAGAGTTTTTATTAATAGATTACCGATTCCTCTTCCTTGGTATGCTTCTAGTAAATATAATGAAGTTAAATCGATAGAATTTAGTTCGAGATTATTCGCTCTTCTGCTTGTATCTGCAAAACCGATAATTTGACCTTCTTCATTTTCAACGACAAACACAATATTTTCAGTACGCATTATGTTGTTCTCCCAGCTATTCTTACGTTCAGAGTAATCTAACTTATTTAGAAATTCAGTAGGAATAATTCCTTCGTAAGTTGTACGCCAAGTATCAACATGAACTTTTGCAATTCCTTGTGCATCCTTAATATTCGCCTTTCTAATTATCATAAAATCCCTCCTAAAAATAGAAAAACTTCATCTCAGTAAAGAAACGAAGTTTAATTCGTGGTACCACTCTAATTGGTTAATTGAATAACTAACCCACTTATACTATAACGGTAGCTGCCGTTTATGCTTACTTGAGTTCAGCATAAATATTCCTGGATGAGTTCAGGAATTTATTGACTGTTTTGCATCAACCAACAGCTCTCTTCACAATAGATATTCCTTACTACTTCCAGTCAAAGTTTTCAATATTTGTTTAAATATTAGATTATTCCATTCAAGTTGTAAATAATATGGCTCACAATGCGCTGTTTGGTAACTTTAGTTTCCCTTACCGTGGTAAATCCACATTAACCTAGCGACATCCACAATAGCTTGACTTTATTTATGTTTAAAATCATTCCCATTCATTCCCCAGTTGACATTATGGATAAAAAAAGCACTTAAAAAATCGATTCAATACAGCTGAAACGTCCTGTAAGCTTATGTTATAAAGAATCTAGAAAGGACATTTTGTTATGCATTCATTACAATAACCAAAATAGGAGTGACCAAAATCGATAGTCGTATTGTCAAAACCCAAGAAAAATTATTTGATGCTTATTTACGTTTACTTGAACATAAAGCGCCTGAGCAAATATTTGTCCAGGAGGTGACAATTGCAGCACAAATATATCATGGTCAAACTAGGATCGTATGCAAAACAAAGTAATTTGGCCACAGCATTGCGAGAAATCGGACGGATAGAAAAAATAATTTTCATTTTAAATACTATTTTAGATGAGGCACTACGAAGGGAAATTTAAAAGAGGTTGAACAAATGTGAGGTAATGAATGTGCTAGCACGTGCGAGTTTCGTAAGCCCGAATTATAAAAAATAGCGCACCTGTACGGTACGC
>NZ_MASJ01000019.1 GCF_001700315.1 Caryophanon tenue
GTAGTTGGGGGTTTCCCCCTGTGAGAGTAGGACGTCGCTTCGCAAAAAATGAGATACGAATTTAGTTCGTGTCTCATTTTTCGTTTGTTTATTCTTTTCATTGGATAAACCTTGAGACATACAACAGGGAAAAGGACTAGCATTTTGCTAGTCCTTTTCTTTTTGTCATATTTAAAAGTTCGTATATAATGGATGAAATTCAACAAAAGTGAAAGAATATTTATCTTGTCTATTCATTTATCAAACAAGCGCGAAAAGTTGCAATACTCTTTCTTTTTTTACGTTCTTGACACTGACCTTTGTCATTGTTAATCTTACAATAATATTCTTTTAAATAGGAGGAATTTTTCGAAATGTGGGAAACAAAATTTGCTAAAGAGGGTTTAACTTTTGATGACGTGCTATTAGTACCAGCACACTCTGAGGTGTTACCAAAAGAAGTTGATCTATCAGTACAGTTAACAGAGACAATCAAATTAAACATTCCGATGATCAGCGCGGGGATGGATACAGTAACAGAAGCAAAGATGGCAATTGCAATGGCACGTCAAGGCGGTTTAGGTATCATTCACAAAAACATGAGCATTGAACAACAAGCTGAGGAAGTTGAAAAAGTTAAGCGTTCAGAAAATGGCGTAATTACAAACCCATTCTTCTTAACACCAGAGCATCAAGTATTTGACGCTGAGCATTTAATGGGTAAATATCGCATTTCGGGTGTTCCTATCGTAAATACAATGGAAGAGCAAAAGTTAGTGGGGATTATTACAAACCGTGACTTACGCTTCATTGAAGATTATTCATTAAAAATTGATGATGTAATGACGAAAGAAGATTTAATTACAGCTCCTGAAGGTACGACATTAGAAGAAGCTGAAAAGTTATTACAAAAACATAAAATCGAGAAGTTACCAATCGTTGACCAAGATGGTAAATTATCAGGTTTAATTACAATTAAAGATATTGAAAAAGTAATCGAGTTCCCGAACGCTGCAAAAGATGACCACGGTCGTTTATTAGTAGGTGCAGCAGTTGGTGTATCAAAAGACACAATGCCTCGTATTGCGAAGTTAGTAGAAGCACAAGTAGACATTATCGTTATTGATACAGCACACGGTCATTCACAAGGCGTATTAAACACAATTAAAGATATTCGCACAGCTTACCCAGCATTATCAATCATCGCTGGTAACGTAGCAACTGCAGATGGTGCTCGTGCATTATTTGAAGCTGGTGCAGACGTTGTTAAAGTTGGTATTGGTCCTGGTTCAATTTGTACAACACGTGTTGTTGCAGGTGTTGGTGTTCCACAAATTACAGCAGTATACGATGCAGCATCAGTTGCACGTGAATTAGGAAAAACAATTATCGCTGATGGTGGTATTAAATACTCAGGCGATATCGTAAAAGCATTAGCAGCAGGTGGTCACGTAGTAATGCTTGGTTCATTACTTGCAGGTACTTCTGAATCTCCTGGAGACACAGAAATTTTCCAAGGTCGTCGTTTCAAAGTATATCGCGGTATGGGTTCTCTTGGCGCAATGGAAAAAGGTTCAAAAGACCGTTACTTCCAAGAAGACGCGAAGAAATTAGTACCTGAAGGAATTGAAGGTCGTCTTCCTTACAAAGGTCCTTTAGCAGACACAATTCATCAATTAGTTGGTGGTGTACGTGCTGGTATGGGTTACTGTGGTGCAGCTAACTTAGAATTTTTACGTGAGCAATCACAATTTATCCGTATGACAGGCGCAGGCTTACGTGAGTCACATCCACATGATGTACAAATCACAAAAGAAGCACCAAACTACTCAATGTAATACAAGAACTTTTAACACTGCATTTCGTCCAATAAGACGAAATGCAGTGTTTTTTATGTTTCTAAACAAACAGGATAGAAATATGTTAAAATGGCTGAAGAAAAAGATATGTATGGAGGGAAATGAGTAGTGAAAACGAGAAGGAATGCAGTATGGTTTAAAATCCTTCTAATTCCTATGTTACTATTAAGCTTATTTGTGCAACCCGCAACTAAGACGCAAGCAGCAACGGATTTAGGATTAACAGTAGATGCAGCTATTTTAATTGACGCATCGACAGGTAAGATTTTGTATGAACAAAACGGGTATGAGTCATTAGGCGTAGCGAGTATGTCGAAAATGATTACCGAATATATTTTATTAGATGCCATTAAAGCTGGTGACATTTCTTGGGACCAGAAGTATCAAGTGACGGATTATACGTATGCAATTTCACAAAAACGTGCATTAAGTAATGTACCGTTACGTGAAGATGGCTCGTATACAATTCGTGAGTTATATGAGGCAATGGCAATTTACTCTGCGAATGCAGCGACAGTAGCGATTGCAGAAACAATTGCAGGCTCTGAAAAAGCATTTTTAGAGTTAATGGGCAAAAAAGTAGAATCGCTTGGGATTACAGATTATACATTTGTAAACTCGACTGGTTTAAATAATAAAGATTTACAAGGCTATCACCCAGAAGGTACAGCTGAAGATGGCGAAAACATGATGTCAGCTGCATCAATTGCATTAATTGCCTATCATTTATTAAAAGAGCATCCAGATGTATTAGATACAGCGAAAGTTACCGAGAAAACATTCCGTGAAGGTACAAGCGATGCGATTGTAATGAAAAACTGGAACTTCATGTTACCAGGGCTTATTTATGAATACGAAGGCGTAGACGGCTTAAAAACAGGTACAACAGACTTTGCAGGTCATTCCTTTACAGGGACGGCTGTACGCAATGACCAACGTTTAATCGCAGTTGTGATGAAAGCTGTGGATGCGAATGGTGAGGGGTCGTATAAGGCACGTTTTGACGCAACGAAAAAGCTATTTGATTACGGCTTTACACAGTTTAGCGAACAAGAAGTATTACCAGCTGGATTTGTTGTAGAGGGTAATGAGTCAATTGACGTGATTAAAGGGAAAGCTGATACAGTGAATATCGCAACGGCAGAAGCGATTTCATTAATGACAACAAAAGACGATGTTGCCAAATTTACACCGACATTATTTTTAGATGAAGAAGCGCTAGAAGCTGGTGTCGAAAAGGGCACAGTAGTCGGGAAAATTGTATTAGAGCATGCTGAAGGTAAGGATTATGGCTTTATTGAAGGCGGCGACTTAACAGTTGATGTTGTCACGACCGAGAATGTTGAACGTGCAGGCGGTATTTCGTTATTCTTTGCAGGTGTCGGCAGCTTTTTTAAAAACTTATGGGGTGGCGTTACAGACTTCGTAGGCGGTATCTTTTAACATGTAAAAAAAGAGTGGACCAATTATGGTTCACTCTTTTTGTATATGTAGACTATGCATTAATGCATCAACAGCTTCTTCAATCTTGTTTTCCTCTAAATCGCCGAAGCCAAGGAGAAGCGCAGGTGAGCTATACGGAATCGGTGAAACAAAATAGTCACTGCGCGCGAATACTTGAATTTGAGCATCATCAGCAAATTGCTTCAGCTGTTGCTCAGTATAGCGGCTTCTGAGGCAAATTAAAATATGCATGCCTGCTTGGTCGCCAAATACCGTTACGGCATGCCCATACGGCTGTAATGCATGAATTAGGCGGTCGTGCTTTTTACGGTATAGTTTACGCATGCGGTTTAGATGGCGTGCAAAATGTCCATGTTGCATGAATCGTGCTAAAATATGCTGGTCAAAACGTGGTACTGTACAGCTATAGTAGTTGAATAGTTGACGATATGTTTGCAGTAACGAAGGTGGTAATACGACATAGGCAACGCGTAGCGACGGCATTAATGATTTGGTAAATGTACTTAAATAAATAACTTTATTATTCTGGTCTAATCCGTAGAGCGCTGGTATTGGTTTTCCAATATAACGAAACTCACTATCATAATCATCTTCAATAATATATCGGTATTGTTTTTCGTTTGCCCACTTTAATAATTTTGTCCGTCGATTGACCGATAAGACAGCACCAGTCGGGAATTGATGAGACGGTGTAACATATACGACGTTAGCATCGCTGTTTGTAAGTTCATCAACGCGTAAGCCTTCTTCATCCACATGAATGGGAATAATATGCTCTAAATGAATGCGTGGAATCGCTGAATAGCCTGGATTTTCAATTGCAAACTGCGCGTCATCACCGAGCAGACGCATAATAATTGGAAGAAGCTGTTCAGTACCAGAGCCGATGACGATTTGTGCAGGGTCACAATGAATGCCACGTGATTGGTATAAATATTGTGCAATTTCAACACGTAGTGCATACTCGCCTTGAGGGTCACCGAGCGATAAAAGTTCCTTTGATGATTCATCAAAAATGTCTTTTGCATATTTTCGCCACGCTGTGAACGGAAAATGATTGCTATCGATTTTACCTGGATGGAAGGAGTAGCGCCATGTTTGCTGTTGTGGTGGTGCTGTTACAGGCTGGGGTACAAGTTTCGTAATAATCGGTAAGCTTTCTAAATCTTCCACAAAGAAGCCAACACGCGGTTTTGTACTAATATAGCCCTCTGCAAGTAGTTGCCCGTATGCTAGCTCTATCGTCGTTTGACTAATTGCTAAAAAATCAGCGAGTTTTCGCTTTGATGGTAGCTTTGAGCCGAGCGGTATTTTCTGTTCGATAATGGCGTGCTTAATTGCTTCATACAGCTGTTCATATAGTGGAGTAGCTGCCGTTTTGTCGAGCTGAAATAACAGTAAATCCAACATCATCACATCCCTTTTTTTGTGTTGAATGTATCATACTATATTTCACGACAAATTCTTGAATGTTCTCGTGAAATTGTTGCAAAATAAATGTGGATGTTGTACAGTATGATTAAATTTTATAATCAATTACGATGATAGGAAGTAGTAGCAAGCACGTTTTTTTTAGAGAGTCAGCGGGTGGTGGAAGCTGATAAAAGCACTTGTGAATCCGTCCTTGAGTAGCGATATCGAACTAATAGTAGATATTTGCCGGTTGAAAAGCCGTTATACGATAGAAGAGGTTTAGGCATTCGTGTCTAAACAATTAGGGTGGCAACGCGGGTAGCTCTCGTCCCTTTTTAGGGGACGGGAGCTTTTTGTGTTTTTCTATAGAAATATAGTAAAATAAACTTTGTGTATATTATCGTAAAATATTGTTTAGGAGGATGAAATATTATGCTAGATATTAAACGCGTAAGAGAAAACTATGAAGAAGTAAAACGAGTGTTGTTGACACGAAATGAGGACTTAGGGAACTTTGATCAATTCGAGGAGCTAGATGCACGTCGTCGTGAGTTAATCGCGAAAACAGAAGTGTTAAAAGCAGAGCGTAATAAAGTGTCAGAGCAGATTTCTGTCATGAAGCGTAACAAAGAGGATGCAACAGAAGTAATCGCACGTATGCGTCAAGTTGGCGATGACATTAAAGCGTTAGATGCAGAGCTAAATGAGGTAGAAGATAACTTCAAATATATGATGATGCGTTTACCAAATATTCCACATGAATCAGTGCCAGTTGGTGATGACGAGGATGCAAACGTAGAAGAATATACATGGGGAGAATTGCCACAGTTTGACTTCGACGTACAAGCACATTGGGATTTAGTGGCGAACTTAAACATTGTTGACTTTGAGCGCGGTGCAAAAGTAGCGGGTAGCCGTTTCTTATTCTATAAAGGATTAGGGGCACGTTTAGAGCGCGCATTAATTAACTTTATGATGGATTTACACGCAGATGAGCATGGCTATACAGAAATGTTACCGCCACAAATCGTTAACCGTGATTCTTTAACAGGTACTGGTCAATTACCGAAGTTTGAAGAAGATGTCTTTAAAATTGTACGTGATGAGGATGAAATGGACTTCTTCTTAATTCCAACAGCAGAAGTACCAGTCACAAACTATTACCGTGACGAAATTTTATCAGTAGACCAATTACCACAAGCATTTGCGGCATACTCTGCAAACTTCCGCTCTGAAGCAGGTTCAGCTGGTCGTGATACACGTGGTTTAATTCGTCAGCACCAGTTTAACAAAGTGGAATTAGTGCGCTTTGTTAAACCAGAAGATTCTTATGAGCAATTAGAGTTATTAACAGGCCACGCGGAAAAGGTATTACAATTACTTGAATTACCGTACCGTAAATTAAAAATGTGTACAGCTGATTTAGGCTTTACAGCTGCGAAGAAATACGATTTAGAAGTATGGATTCCAGCGCAAAATATGTACCGTGAAATTTCTTCTTGTTCAAACTTTGAAGATTTCCAAGCGCGTCGTGCCAATATTCGTTTCCGTCGTGAAGCAAATGGTAAGCCAGAATACGTACACACATTAAACGGTTCAGGTTTAGCGATTGGTCGTACAGTAGCAGCAATTATCGAAAACTATCAACAAGCAGATGGCAGCATTAAAGTACCAGCTGTGTTAGTGCCATATATGGGCGGCATTGAAGTTATCGAAGCAAAATAATACATGTCGTAATGGAAGCTATCTCACAGCTGTGAGATGGCTTTTTCCCTATCCACAAGTTATCCACAAATGAGGAGTGTTGACCGATGGAGTATGTACAGTTTCACAAAATCCCAGAAAAATATATGGCGAGCTTACAGCGTGTACATGAAAATGTATTTGGTGAGCCGTTATCGCCGTCAAAGCTTCAGGACCGTCCACAGTTTTTAGCGCTGTTAGCGATTGAACATGAGCAAGTTGTGGCGTTTAAGTTCGGCTATGAGGTAGAACAAGGTATTTTTTATAGCTGGTTAGGTGGCGTAGACCCTACGTACCGTAGACAGGGAATTGCCATTCAGTTAATGAATATGCAACACAGTATTTTAACATCGCTTGGATACGAAGCGGTACGTACGTATTCACGAAATGAGCGTAAGGAAATGCTAATCGTAAATTTAAAGTCAGGCTTTGATATTGTTGATACGTTTACAGACCATAAAGGGCGTCACAAAATAGTGTTAGAGAAATGCTTGAAGAAGGTGGAGAGTTAGATGAAAACGATTGTTTATGCCAACATATACACAGCTAATCCACAAATGCCACAAGCAACAGCGATGATGGTAGAAGACGGATATATCACATGGATTGGTAAGAGAGAAGAAATCACAGCAACTGATGCGGTCATTATCGACGAATCAGCGCGTTATATTGTGCCTGGCTTTATTGAAGCACATATGCATCCGATACTGCTTGCACAGCTTGTTGGAAAAGTTGTTTGTCTTCCGCCTGCTGTGTCCTCGATTGATGAAATTATCGCGGCATTACGTGCATATGAGCCGAAAAATGGCTGGTATGAAGGGTGGGGCTTCGATGAGGGGAAAACTGTGGATAAACGTATGTTAACACGTGCTGATTTAGATGCTGTTTCAACGGAAAAACCAGTCGTTGTCATTCGCTCTTGTACGCACTTAATTTCAGTGAATAGTAAAGCGCTTGAAATCGCTGGTATTACTAGGGATACAGCGAATCCTGAAGGCGGTGAAATTGACCGTGATGCGCACGGTGAACCGACCGGAATTTTACGTGAAAATGCACGTCATTTAGTGCTGCAATATATGCCTGTGGATAGTGAGGCAGAAACTGTGGATAAGTTGTTAGAATTGTCGAAAACTTTAGCTTCTTATGGCGTAACAAGCTTAACGGAAATGATGGCAACACATGAACCATTTGACCATTTAACATTGCTGCAAAAAGCAGCTGAAAAAGGTTTTGCTCAGCAAGTCGCCTTGTATTATTTATGGCAAGAAAGTGCGTCAAAAACGAATATTTTAGCAGCCGAAAACTTATGCACAGCTGCGCAAATGTTCGTCGCGGGTATTAAGCTGTTTGCGGACGGTAGTGTGTCGGGGAAAACAGCGTATGTATACGAGCCATTTCTTCAGAGTGACGGAACGGGCATTGTAACAACGACGCCAACCGTTATACAGCAAGCGGTAGATGTAGCACGACAAAAAGGCATTCAGTTGGCGGTTCATGCGATGGGAGACCGTGCTATCGACCTCGTTGTGGATAGTGTTGTGGATAATGAACATTGGCTTGGTGATGTACCGGCGATTCGTATTGAACATGCGACAATGCCATCTGAAAAAGCATTGGCACTTGCTGCCACACATCAAATTGGCTTTGTGCCACAGCCGATTTTCTTGTTTTCGGAAGTAGAGAGTTATGTGGATAACTTGGGGATAGAAAAAACACAGCAATTATATGCGGTGAAATCATTTTTAGCGCATCAAATTCCAACGGCTTTGTCGTCGGATGCACCGGCAACGTCTTGGGCAGAAGCCGCGAATCCATTTGTCACGATGCATGCAGCAGTAAATCGTGTGTCGTATGACGGGGTTGATTTAGGACAGCAACAGCGTATTACTGTAAAGGAAGCGGTCGATTTATATACGAGAGAAGCACAGCGCCTTACACGTATTGCACAAGTTGGTCAATTGAAGGAAGGCTATCGTGCGGATTATGTTGTGTTAGCAGATGATATTTTTACGATGCCAACAGAAGTGCTTTTACATGTAAAGCCGCTTGCGACATATAAAGATGGCGTGTGTATTTATACGAGAGAATAGAGGCGAACAATTTACGGGTGTGTCAGCTATAGACAGTAACTTCTAGAGTAGAAAAGAGGTAGGAGACATGACAAAATTTCTCCTACCTCTTTGTTTTACCTCAAACTTCTTCTTGCTGTTCCGCTAATTTCCGTGCGAGCTTTTCGGCTTTTTTACGAGCGCGTAGCTCTTGGAAAAAGCGTGTTAAAATACTGCCACATTCATCCGCGAGAACGCCTTCTGTTACGTGACATTCATGATTGAAGCGGCTATCGTTTAAGAGGCGGTAAAGCGAATCAACACATCCTGCTTTGATGTCCCGTGCACCATAGATGACGTTAGGTACGCGTGATTGTAAAATGGCGCCTGCGCACATTGGACAGGGCTCCAATGTGACATAGAGCGTTGTGTCTTCTAAGCGCCAGCTGCCGATTTTGTCACATGCTTGCTGAATCGCCATGAGTTCTGCGTGCGTTGTAGCGTTTTGTGTTGTTTCACGTAAATTGTGGGCACGACCGATAATTTCGCCTTCATATACAATAACCGCACCAATCGGCACTTCGCCAAGCGCATATGCTTTTTCCGCTTCTTTTAATGCTTCATTCATAAAATGGTGATGTTCGTTCATATTTATTTACACTCCTTATTCGTTCTTAGTGTAGCATGTTCATCATTTTTTCACGAATTGAAAAATGGTGATAGTAGTTACTGTTTTTCGATAGGTGGCTGTGATAGAATTAAGGGCATTGACTATACTAGAGGTAAAGGAGGACTTCTTGTGACAGTTCCGTTTGTTACAGTAGAAGGTCCAATCGGTGTCGGAAAAACCTCGCTTTCGAGCATGATTGCCGACACATTTCAGTACCATTTACTAAAAGAAATTGTAGATGAAAATCCGTTTTTAGGAAAGTTTTATGACAACATTGAAGAGTGGAGCTTCCAAACCGAAATGTTCTTCCTTTGTAACCGTTATAAACAATTAACGGATATCCATGCGATTTTAGATCAGCAGCGCGCAGTGGTTGCTGACTATCATATTTTTAAAAATTTAATTTTTGCGAAACGCACACTTCAAGCTTCGGAGTATGACAAATATGATGCCATTTACAACATTTTGACGGCGGATATGCCGGTGCCGAATGTTGTTATTTATTTGCATGCAAGCGTTGATACGTTAATGAGTCGTATTGCGATGCGTGGGCGTGAATTTGAGCGTTTAATTGCACGTGATTATATGGAGCAATTAGTGAGCGACTATCATATTTTTATCGAACGGTTTGAACAGCAACACCCTGAAATCCCTGTTATTCGCATTAACGGTGATGACTTTGATTTTGTGAAAAATCCTGATGATTTGCAAAAGGTGTTAGCAACGATTTCGGACACATTAATGAAAAGGAGCATTATCGGCTAATGAATTTACGAGAGAAATATAACATCCCAGCAAATGCCGTAATTACGATTGCAGGGACAGTAGGCGTTGGGAAATCAACGATGACAAAGGCGCTTGCGGGAGCATTAAACTTCCGTACATCTTATGAAAAGGTAGACACAAACCCTTACTTAGATAAGTTTTATGAGGATTTTGAAAAATGGAGCTTCCATTTACAAGTGTACTTTTTAGCAGAGCGTTTTAAAGAGCAGAAGCGTATTTTTGAATATGGTGGCGGCTTTATTCAAGACCGTTCGATTTATGAAGATACGGGGATTTTTGCGAAAATGCATTATGATAAAGGCACAATGGACCCAGTCGATTATGAAACATATACAAATTTATTTGATGCGATGGTGATGACACCGTACTTCCCACACCCAACATTACTTGTATACTTAGAAGGTCCAGCTGACGACGTGATTGGACGTATTCAAGAGCGTGGTCGTGAAATGGAGCAACAAACACCACATGACTATTGGTACGAGATGCACGGGCGCTATGAAAACTGGATTAATGATTTCAATGCTTGTCCGGTACTACGTTTAGATATTAATGATTACGATTTAATGAAAAACCCAGAGCAAATCGAGCAAATTGTTGAACGTATTGGGTATATGATTCAGCAAACAAGTCATTACCAAAAATTTTAATTTAACACGTGCTTCATAAAGTATCGCTATAATAAAAGTAAAATGATAAAGCAGGTGACAATATGCGTGTAGCAATTTATTGTGGCTCACAAATGGGTAAGAAGGATATTTATCAACAAACAGCAATAGCCGTTGGACAAACATTAGCGCAACATGGTCATAGTATTGTGTATGGTGGCTCGAAAATTGGCTTAATGGGTTTACTTGCGAATGCGGCACTTGCACATAATGGTGAAGTGATTGGTGTGATGCCAACACATTTACAGCAGCGTGAACTTGCACATATAGGGTTAACCGAAATGCATTTGGTGGATTCAATGCATACGCGCAAGGCGAAGATGATTGAGCTTGCCGATGCACTTGTAGCACTTCCTGGTGGATGTGGCACAATGGATGAGTATTTTGAAGCTTTTACATGGGCACAAATTGATTTACATCAAAAGCCTGTTATTTTACTAAATGTGGACGGCTTTTATGATGCGTTAATTATGCATTTTGAGAAAATGATGAGCGAGGGCTTTATTCGTGAAGACCAGCATCATTTATTGCATGTGGTGACAACACCGCAACAATTACTCGAACTATTACAACCACAGCAAATTGCATAATGAAAAACCGCTTCTTTTGCCTAGAAGCGGTTTTTTTATGATAGTAATAAGCTAATGGCGAGTATAATGGTCGCCACTCATAATGTAAGACTTGTGATAACGGGTGTCATGTTATACATTTCGCGAAACTGTGGAAACAAATGCTGCAGCGAAAAGTGGTGAGCTTGTGCGCGTGAATGCAGGTGAGACGTGTTGGATGTTCAAATGCTACATAAAATACAGCACAAGGAAAATGGGAAGCGCAATAATGAGCAATAAACCAAAGCTCCATAATACTTGTTGCTTTGCGGTCATATTTTTAGGGCGAATTGTATATTGGTCATAAAGCTGCTGCAGTGCATGTTGTTCTTTTTCGTAAAGCATTGCTTGAAAGGCTTCAAATTCAGGTAAAAAACTTTGTGGCGGAATTGGCGAGAAGCGCAGCGCACGAATATCATCAGTGACATCTTCGCCATCTAAAAAGTAACTTAGTGTAGGGGCAAGTCCTCCGTGTGTTTGCGCGGTTACGGTATATTCCCCTTCTTTCAGTGAATACGTCGCTACTTGTTGTTCATCAATATGTTGGATTACAAGTCCGTTTTTAATCATATTCATCCCTCACTTTATACAGCCTTGTTTCAATAGTATAGCATCTTTAATGTATCTATAAAAAAGTGAAACATAAGCTTAACAATGCACTGTTATAGTGAAATTGTAGTGAACACCCACTAACATTTTTTCCTTTTAAGCTATCCGGACGGAGCCATCTTATCACTGCCTAGATAAGATGGCTTTTCTATCGATAAAAACAGAATAGAGGCGACGAATAGGCATATGTTTTTAGCACATTCTTTTTTATGATGGTTAAAAGGGGGAGAGCGAATGATTGAACGTTTACACAAGTTACCGACTACCGCATTATCAGATGCAACAGGTGGGTATACAAATGTTGAAGCTGCGATTAAACCATTATCACCACATTTTCATATTGCAGGTCGTGCTGTGACGGTACGTTTGCCAGATGGTGAAAATGGCGCAGTGTTAGAGGCAATTGCGAGCGCAATGCCAGGGGATATTTTAGTGATTGATGCGAAAGGAAATACGAACCGCGCAGTAGCCGGAGACTTTGTCATGCAATTAGCACAAGGTGTTGGGATACAAGGGTTTGTTGTGGATGGAGTTATTCGTGATAGTCTAGCCGCAATTGATATTGGTTTTGCTGTATTTTCAAAAGGAACGACAGTAGCAGCGGGGAATAAGCATGGCGGTGGGCATGTTAATGTACCGATTGCACTCGGTGGCGTAGCGGTTGCACCAGGGGATTATATTGTCGGAGATGCAGATGGTGTAATTGTCATTCCACAAGAAGATATTGAAAAGGTAATCGAAGCGGCTGAGCAAAAGGTTCAGAAAGACGAGCTACGTGAACAAGAGGCATTGCATGATGGTGAAACGTCTATCCGAGCATATTTACAAAAGGTCGTGAAATAAAAAAACGCAAAATCCATCGTCGGATTTTGCGTTTTTGTTTGATTATGCTTTTTGTGCAGCTGCTTTATGCTCTGCCATATATGCATCAAATTTCGCTTGGTCGAAGCGTTTTTCCCACTTAGACATAACAAATACTGATAATGTGTTGCCAACTACGTTTACAGCTGTACGAGCCATATCAAGAATACGGTCAATACCAGCGATGAACGCTAAACCTTCTAATGGAATACCTACAGAACCTAATGTTGCAAGTAATACTACGAATGATACGCCTGGTACACCCGCAATACCTTTAGAAGTAATCATTAATACTAAGATTAATGTGATTTGTTCCATGATTGATAAGTTAATACCATACATTTGTGCAATGAAGATTGCTGCGATTGCTTGGTAAAGTGTTGAACCATCAAGGTTGAATGAGTAACCTGTTGGAATTACGAACGATACGATGTCACGTGGACAACCCATTTGCTCTGTTTTATCCATTAAACGAGGTAATACTGTTTCAGAACTTGATGTTGAGAAGGCTAAAATCATTTCGTCTTTAATTACCTTAATTAATGAGAAAATGTTTAAACCAAAGATTTTTGCTGTAATGCCTAATACAACAATAACGAAGAAAATCATGGCGCCGTATACTACTAAAGCAAGCTTACCTAAAGGAATTAATGAGCTTAAACCGAACGTCGATACCGTTACAGCGATTAAACCGAATACCCCGATTGGTGCAAACTTCATTACAACGTTTGTTACCCAGAACATGGCGTCTGCAACACCTTGTGCGAGTGCAAGTACTGGTTTACCGCGCTCACCAATTGCTGCAACCCCTAAACCGAAGATTACTGAGAAGAAGATAATCGCTAACATATTACCTTCTGCCATCGCGCTTACAACGTTCGTTGGCACGATGTTAATGATCACATCAAATGGACCTTCGCTTTCTACAGCGTGTGCTGTATCAACGTATTTTGATACGTCCGTTTGTTGTAATTCATTCATGTTAATGCCAGCACCTGGTTGGAATACGTTTGCTGCAAGAATACCTACAACGATAGCGACTGTTGTAATAATCTCGAAGTAAATAATTGTTTTACCGCCTAAGCGCCCTAGCTGTTTCATGTCGCCTGTACCAGCAACACCAACGATTAATGTCGATACGATAATTGGTACAACAATCATTTTAATTAAGTTTAAAAAGATTGTACCAAGAGGTTGTAGATAAGTGGTTACGTTTTCATTTTGATAGAAAACAGCACCGACGATAACACCAAGAACAAGACCGATTAGAATTTGCCAAGCAAGACTAATTTTGAATTTCTTTTTCATGTCGTCATTTCCCCCAAACTATTCAATTTTTAGAATTTTAATAATAGATAAATTGTAAGGGGGTATGACAAAATCCTACAAAAAGTAATAAAAAAAAGCTTTAATTTATTTTTGATTGTGCATCAATAAACAATACTTGGATGAATTTTTTTAAATTCACTTTTACTTTTTGTTCTCTGTTTTCTTTTATTTGTGACATAAGTAAGCGAATTTCACTGAAATCGAAGTAACGCGGTGCATAATATTCAAATTCTGTACTAGTATAGTCAACAAGACCTAGGTTAGCTAAGTTGACCATAGCCGCAAAAATGGTACGACGAATGCGTTGTTCGATTGCTTTTGAATCCTTTAAAATGTCGGATTGTGATAGATTTTCGTCTTTTTGACGTGTTGCGACTTGTTCGTATAAATCGCGTAATGAAGGTAGTGGCGTCATCGTATCATGTGTTGTTTCTAAAATTTCCATCATATTTAAAATATCTTTACTACCGACTTCACCAATAATGCCTAAGTCATTTAAAATTGTTTGCACTTGATGCTTTAACGTCATACGCGGGGTAGGACGTTGTTGTTCGTCAATGCTTGTCAGCGATTGACGAATGACACGAAGTGATGTTTTTAAATGGAATTGTTCGTTCATCCGACGAAGTACAGATTCGACTTCTACTTTATTAATGGGCTTATGAATAAAAAAGTCGATACCGTGCTCGTACGCATCGCCGACCATATGTTTATTGACAACTTGTGAAATCATCACAACTTGTCCTTCAAAATGTGTTTTCTTTAATTGTTCTACGGTCGAAATACCATCGAGCTGAGGCATTAATAAATCAATTAATACAATATCAGGCTGAATCAGAACGATTTGTCCTAAAGCATCTTGACCGTTATCAGCTTCACCAATAACGGTACCAAGACCAGCATGTTCAATAATTTGTTGAAGCATTTTGCGTGTCGCGCGGTCATCATCAACGATATAATAGCGCATAAATTACTCCTCTTTCTTTATATATATTGTTGGTATAACAATTTTAAATTGTGTATTGCCAGCACGAGATGTTACGAAAATTTGGCCGTCCAAACGATGTAAAATTTCAGTTACATGAGATAAGCCAATACCTGTTGAAGCAACACCCTCTGTTGAAAACTTTGTCGTAAAGCCGGGTTCAAACATAATCGCTTGTACATCTTCTGCAATCCCAGGCCCATCATCCGTTACTGTAAATGTTGTTGTCTCCGGTGAAATAACTACATCAAGTGCAATGGTCCCACAATCAGAAATGGCTTCAATAGCATTCGATAATAAATTATTTAAAATTGCCATCATCGGTGTAATGCGAAGCATCGTCATATTTTTATTACTTGTTGTACGAATGGCGATATCTTTACTTAACAGAATGGCATGTTGCTGATTTGCTGTGCTTACAAAATGAAGCATATCATGCAACGTATAATGGGTGTGCTCTTTATGCATCATCATTTTTGTGATACCAGCAAAAATTCGTTCTGTATCTTTTTTTACCTCATGAATCTCCTGTGCTAATAATAATGCTTGTCGGCTTTCTGTGCCTAATTGTTTGTCTTGCAACAGGCGATACATTTCATAGCTTTTTCCGGTTAATTGCTCAATTTCATTCATCGCTTTTTGTAAATAAAGGGATTCCACATAAAGGCTAGAATCAAGCGATAGCATTTCTTCAATTTTCTTTTGTTGTGTATGAATGACCGTAGCGCTATAAATGCCGAGCACTGCAAAGGCACGACCTGAACAAATAACAACAATCATTAAAATTTGAGAAATTGTAAGTTTCGGATCCGCAAGCATCAAATAACCGATAAAATGTTCAATGATATTGCTGCTAATGTCTACAGCGGAAACGAGTAACCCGATAAAAAGAGGTTGCTGTTGTAAACGGTCAAACGGAATGAATTGTAAACAGATGCCAAAAAATAAATAGTAAATCCCGCTTGGAATGTAGTGAATAATCGCCTCTATAATCGGTATATCATCAATAAAAATTAAAAATGAGGCACGTGACACAACAATACTAACAGCAATTAAACATGCGGTAGGAATCGCTGGAATACGATGTATTAAAAGTAGCAATAAAAAAATGACGGGTCCTAAGCCAAAGCGTAAATGTCCTTCATGGAAAGGAATGAAATGGACTTGGCTAAAAACCGTCGTTAAAATAGCAGTAGCCATTACCCAAAAAAAGGTTTGATATTGTGGAGAATAGATTTTAAAGCGTTGCATCTACACACCTCCTCGAAAAAAATCATGAATTCACATACTCTATCATAATATAGTGTTGGCGAAAAGCATAAAAAAAATCCACTACCATGTAGTGGATGAATAAGTAAAATGGAGGAGGTAGAGGGATTCGAACCCCCGCGCGGTGTTACCCGCCTGTCGGTTTTCAAGACCGATCCCTTCAGCCAGACTTGGGTATACCTCCAAAATATAAGGTTGAATGCTTTCAACAAAAAATAATTTATCATGGATTGGTAAGTAGGTCAATAACTTTTGTAAAAAAATTTAACGATGGATTACATTTGAAGGAATATCGACAGACGTTGTCGTTCAATGTATGGCAGTAGTGCTGTTTATTATAAAATACGTGCATATAGCGCTCTGTAAATCGCGCGTATTTTATAGTTGGCAGACCCCATTCTTAAGCCTGTTAATATGTTATAAAATCTTGTCATTTATTTTTGGAAAATAATTTTAAGAAAAGTAGTGCGTTTTGTTGCAAAAAGACGGAGTGATTAGTATACTTATAAATGCCGTGCTAGGTGGGGAGGTAGCGGTGCCCTGTAACTTGCAATCCGCTCTAGCAAGACTGAATTCCTATTCGAGGCTGTCCGTATTGTTTGGTCTGCCTTCTGCACGTAGTGTTGACGACCGGGTCCTGCGCAATGGGACATTATGAACCATGTCAGGTCCGGAAGGAAGCAGCATTAAGTAATCCATCCCATGTGCCGTGGGGTTGCCTGGTCCGAGCTGGCGACAGGAGTAACGCTTATGTGCGGCTGTCAGAAATAGGTGCGCGGTATTAACCGTGAACATTCAAAAGCATCCATCGAATAGATGGGTGCTTTTTTTATTGTTATCCACAATAAAGGAGTCTCAATAATGCGTAAATTTGAAAAAGGTATCCACATTATTTGTTGGAGTCTGTTAATAACATTTGTATTGCGTCAATTTTGGAGCGCTTATCAACAGCCAGTGTGGACAATGTTTAACGTTGTGGATATCGCGGTATTTAGTGTCTCACTTTTAGGAGCGATGCCAGCATATCGCATTGTAAAGCGTTCGATGTTTGGTGGGCATGCATTATTTTCAAAAAAAGGATTGGCGAGCTTTTTAAATATCGATGAGCGAAAAGTAGAAACATGGCACTTGCCATCATTTTTGAATGGTGGAGATGTAACGTTAGATCGTCTGATTATTTTATGGTCATACAGCTTTTTATTATATTTTGCGACAAGCATTGATGGCTATCGACAATGGCTCGTATTTACAGACGGGGCGATTGAGACGCAAAAATTTTTAATCGGCATGTGTATAGTTGGTGTCATTAGCTTTATCGTATCATGGCTCTTTCGACTTCCTAGCCGTACGTAACAACTTCATATATAATAGATAGTATTGATTTTAACTAAGAGGGGAGAAAAAATCGTTGACGTATCAAGCATTTTATCGTGTGTATCGACCACAGTCATTCCGTGATATGTCTGGACAAACACATGTGAAACGAACATTGCAAAATGCTCTCCTAGCAAATAAAACAACGCATGCGTATTTATTTTCAGGCCCTCGTGGTACCGGAAAAACAAGTACGGCGAAAATTTTTGCGAAAGCATTAAACTGCGAGCAAGCACCGACAGATGAGCCATGTAATACATGTGCAACATGTATGAGCATTACAGAAGGGTCTCATACAGATGTCATCGAATTTGATGCGGCATCAAATTCACGTGTTGAAGAAATGCGTGAAATTATTGAGAAGGTGCGTTTTGCTCCAGCAAGCGCACGCTTTAAAGTGTATATTATTGATGAAGTCCACATGTTATCCACAAGTGCATTTAATGCGCTATTAAAAACATTAGAGGAACCTCCTTCACATGCCGTATTTATTTTAGCAACGACGGAACCACATAAACTACCGGCAACGATTATTTCACGTTGTCAGCGCTTCGATTTTAAGCGTTTATCGTCACAAGATATTTTAGAACGTATGCAAGTAGTCCTTGAAGATATTACGTTACCTTATGACGAAACAGCGCTAAAAATTATTGCGCAAGCAGCAGCAGGTGGTATGCGTGATGCATTAAGCTTACTAGACCAAGTCGTATCATTTAGCGGTGAAAAAGTGGAGCTTGAGGATGCATTACTTGTAACTGGTTCAATCGGGCAAGATGTGTTTTATGACATGACAGAGGCACTCCATCAAAAGGATATTGCAAGCGTTATGGCAACGTTAGAGCAACTCATTGCAGATGGAAAAGACCCTCTGCGTATTTCAGAGGATTTCATTACATTTTTCCGTGATTTATTGTTAATGCAAACAGGTGCACAGTTATATGACTTAATGGAGCTTATTACACCCGAGCCCAAGTTTGAACAATTAGCACAATCGTTTGCGCAGGATACGTTGTACCATTATATTGATGTACTTGCAAAAACACAGCAAGAGATGCGCTTTTCACATCACACGAAAATTTATTTAGAAACAGCGTTATTAAAAATGGCGCATGCACCGCAGCAAGTAGCAGGGAACACAGCGACAGTAGACCCATTGATGAACGACAAAGTCGCTCGTTTAGAACAACAAGTGCAGCAATTGATGCAGCAGCTTCAGCAAGGTGTGCCACTGCAGCAAAATACACCACAGCAAGCGCCACAACAGCGTCAAAAAGCGGCGAATGCAGCATATCGTGCGCCAGTCGGACGTATTACAGAAGTGTTAAAAGGTGCGACAAAAGACAATATCCAAACGATTAAAGCAAGCTGGGCACAAATTTTGCAACAGCTGCAAAAATCACATTCTGCACTTTTAGCAGAAGCTGAACCTGTAGCGGCATCTTCAAGTGCTTTTGTGGTAAAATTCAAGTATGATATTCATTGTCAAATGGTCGCAGATAATCATGCATTAGTAGCGATGATGACGCAACATTTAGCGGCGTTAAGTGGCATGAATGTAGAGATGTTATGTATTCCGAATGACCAATGGCTATCTGTTCGTGAAGCGTTTATTCGTGATAATGGCTTAACGAAAAAAGCACAAGATGACGAAGAGCAAGAACAACAGCCGCAGCCGTTTATTGATGACGAGACAAAAGTGGCATCACAAGAACCACATATCGTAGAAGCAGAAAACTTATTCGGAAAAGATTTCATCGAGATTGTTGAAGACTAAACTCAAAAAATGAGTGTTTCTTCTATATAATAGTGAAAAACACTTATCTATTTTAAAGGAGGCATTTTAATATGCGTGGAATGGGCAATATGCAAGGCATGATGAAAAAAATGCAAAAGATGCAAAAAGAAATGATGGAGGCACAAAACGCATTAAACGAGCAAGAGTTTGAAGGCGTTGCGGGCGGCGGTATGGTTACTGTTAAAATGAACGGTGAGCGTAAAGTGTTAGACGTAGTATTAGATGAGTCTGTAGTAGACCCTGAAGATATCGAAATGTTACAAGATTTAATTATTATCGCAACAAACGATGCACTGAAAAAAGTTGAAGATACAACAGCTTCAACAATGGGCAAATTCACACAAGGTATGAATTTACCATTCTAACTTGATTAAAGGAGGATGCAACTATGCATTATCCGGAACCAATATCGAAGCTAATTGAAAGCTTTATGAAATTACCAGGCATTGGGCCGAAAACTGCAGCTCGTCTGGCGTTTCATGTCTTAACGATGAAAGAAGATACGGTATTAACATTTTCAAAGGCACTGGTAGATGCAAAGCGTAACTTAGGTTATTGCTCTACGTGTGGTCATATTACAGATGTAGATCCATGTCATATTTGTGCAGATAAATCACGCGATGATTCGATGATTTGCGTTGTACAGGATACGAAAGATGTTATCGCGCTTGAAAAAATGCGTGATTACAACGGGAAGTATCATGTATTACACGGGGCAATCTCACCGATGGATGGCATTGGCCCAGAAGATATTAATGTATCGTCTTTATTAGTTCGTTTACAAGATGAAACGGTACAAGAGTTAATTTTAGCGACGAACCCTACAATTGAAGGTGAAGCAACGGCGATGTATATTTCGCGTCTTGTAAAGCCTTCAGGTATTCGTACGACACGTATTGCTCACGGACTACCAGTTGGTGGAGATTTAGAGTACGCGGATGAAGTAACGTTATCGAAGGCGTTGGAAGGTCGTCGCGAGCTATAAGAGAGGAACAATGTGATGTTTTTCCGAAAGCCTAAAATTAAAAAAGAATTTGACGACCAGCTTGTGCGTTTAATTAAAACGACAAAGGACGACTTTGAGCAATCAAAAGTGTTAGCGGAGCTTATTGATGATTTTGATGATGATATGCAAGCACGTATAAAGATGGCTGAAAGTATTCACTTTTATTTATTTAAGGAAGCAAGGCATCGTCGAGTTTTATTGAAGTGAATAATAACCCTCCTGTAAATCATGGGAGGGTTATTATATTGTGTAAAGTATTTTTACTTGTCTGGATTGTAAGATTGCCTCTAACACAGCCTTTTAAAAAAATGAAAACTTTTTTAGAAAAGTGATTGACGGATAATTAGAACGATGATAATATAAAGAAGTTGTCGCGAACGAAACAAATCGAATCGCTTCAACGAAAAAGAATTTTAAAAAAGTGTTGACACTTAATAAGTTAAGTGTTAATATAAATGGAGTCGCTAATGTGACTGCAACATGAACCTTGAAAACTGAACAACAAACGTTGAT
>NZ_MASJ01000020.1 GCF_001700315.1 Caryophanon tenue
CGTCCAGTTGGCTATTCGTCGTGCGTACCGTACATGTGCGCTATTTTTTATAATTCGGGCTTACGCCTTTTCTATTGGTACATTGTTTATTGTTAGTTTATATACTTAAAAAAACAGCGCCAGCAACAGATTGAGTGTGTTTTAGCATTGGTTGCATTCATCACGATGTTGCATAAAACCTTGCATATTTTTAACGTGATAAATCCACATTTTTCTGACAGGACCCCGGAAAAAAATATAACCGGAGTCCGAGTACAATACCCGAACTCCGGTTAGGAAAGCTGCCTAGATGAAATAATCCCATGTAACGTTCATCACTTCAGTCTCCGATAATTCATGTAAAAACATAGTGAAAGATAGTCTAAATCGTTTGTCTCGCTATTGTTGCGCACGTCTTTCCATTTCTTCAAGTGCAAGCGATGTCATCGATACAAATTGCGCACGTGTAATCGGCTTTTGTGGATTGAAGAAGCCGTCTGTGCCTTTGACGATTGCTAAGTCGGCTAAAGCGGATACGTACGGTGTACCCCAGTAGCTTGCTAGTGTGTCTTTAAACGTTGACTTCCCACCTGGTTCGAAGCCTGCTGCGAGCACAAGTACTTTCGCAAGCTGTCCGCGCGTTAAGTTTGCTTCTGGCTGGAACTTCCCGCCATCACCGCTAAAGATGCCTGCTTGCTGCACCGCTGAAATGGCTGCGTAGTACGCATGGCTTTTTGGCACGTCTGTAAAGTCCGCAACTGTTTGTGTTGCTTCGAACTTGAACACATCGTTTAAAATGCGTGCGACGTGCTTACGTTGGATTGGTGCGCCTGGTTTAAATGTGCCGTCTGGGTAGCCGTTAATGTAGCCTTTATCGGTGAAGCTTTCAATCGCACCTTGCGCCCAATGTCCAGCGATGTCGTTAAATTTGGCAACTGGCTGCGGGATTGGTACAACGTTATCGTTAAATGCGACATAGAGCGTCATCGGTTTACCGTTTACATTGTCCATATTGATGTATGGCGAAGTAAATGCTTCGTCTGTATACAGTGCACGAAAAGCCTCGCCTTGCTCATCGGTAAACTCATTTGTACGCGTTATTTTCGTACTGCTTCCTTGCAGTATAAGGTGTGCTATAGGATTTCCATGTACAACTAACAAATCAAATGTTTTTAATGATGCAGGGATTGTTGCTATTTCGATCTGATTGTTCGCAAACGCACGTACACCGACTTCACGTACATTACCTGGTAAAATAAGACGCATCATGCGATTGTCACTAAATGCCTCATCACCGATTGTCTCAAGCGTTAAAGGTAATATAAGTGACGCAAAGTCATTCTCTGCAAATGCCCTTTTATGAATAGCTTTTGCCCCTTTAACCTCAACAGATACTAGTTTATTTTTCTCAAACGCACTCTCCATAATAGTATGGACACTGCCCGGAACAATAAGTGTTATGAGCTCGTTATTTGAAAAAGCACGTGCATGAATTGTCTCAATATTCGCTGGAATATCAATCAATCTCAGCTTGTTATGGGCAAATATATTCGCTGATAACTTGTTAAGTTTTTCTGGAATCTCGATTTCAGTCAGCTCATTATGCATAAAGGCAGAGTCGCCAAGTTGCGTTAAGTTTTTCGGCATGTCGACGGATGCCAATTTATTTCCTTCAAACGCTGCGGCACCAATTTGTTGTACCGTCGATGGTATAGTCACATGTTGCAGCTCGTTATTATAAAACTGTTTCTCTGCAATAGCCATAACCCCTTCTGCAATCGTTACACGCTGTAATTGACTATTCGCAAATGCACCTGCGCCAATGTCCGTTCCTTTTTGAATGTGCAAATCTGGAATGTTTGCTCCGTTAAACGCATCGGCACCAATCGTATGAAGCGTTGCCGGCAAAACGAGTGGCTTACTACTATACACGTAGCTCGATGCAAACGCATGGTTACCGATTTCCTCTAAATTCGGCAATGTGGAAACGTCGACAGCCATATTGCCTGCTAATGCATAATCACCAACTTTACGAATCGTTGTTGGTAGCGTCAATTGCTTCTCGCTCGATGGATATGTTTGTAAATGCACTTGTTGGTTATAGAACGCACCATCTGCGATTTCAGTCACTGGCAATTGATCAATTGTTGCAGGGACAGTAATCGTTGTTGTTGTTGAAAAGGTATCATAGCCTGTAATACGTACTTGCCGCTCATTGTTTGACGTAAATGTTTCGTAAAAAATATCACCAAGACGCTTTTCCTTTACATCTCCCATTCGCTGTAACTGGAACGATGGGTTGATCGTACTAATCGTCAGTTGCTCTTTCGTCAGCGATGCTGGAAAGTGTGCCGATTCGGAAACACCTATATTTTTAAAAGCGGTATTCGCTATGTTTTTCACGCTTTCTGGAATGACAAGCGTCGACATAGAAGTTCTTGCAAACGCATTTGCTTCAATGACCTCGACCGTCTCAGGAATAACAACACCGTCTAAAAAAGACGCTTCTAAAAATGCACCTTCCTTAATTGTCTTCAAATGAACCGGAATATTTTCAACAAGATAATGTTCTATGCTTCGATCGATTCCATCCCACTCATACTGCACAAATGCTTCTGAACGAATTTCTGTTACTGGTACACCGTTAATCGTATCGGCAAGCTTAACCGTCCATGTGCCATACGTTCTCGATAAAACACGCGCTTCCTTTTCGCCATTTGCCGCGGTGAAAATTTCATATTTTACCCCATCTTGCACAATTGTTTCATTTGCCTCTGCTTGTGGTGCGACTGCACAAACTGCTGCCACTGCCGCAAACGTTGCCATCCATTTTTTCATGTTGACCATCTCCTACCACTTATTTGCTGCCGTACAGACGGAGCTGATGTGAAAAAGTTTCAAACTATGTGAAAAAAATTTTTCGACATGGCGAAAAGACCGCGAATATTGCATGCGGTCTCGTTCGCTCATTTAGTTGTTCGCACGTCGCGCCATTTCTTCAAGTGCCAGTGACGTCATCGATACAAATTGCGCACGTGTAATCGGCTTTTGTGGATTGAAGAAGCCATCTGTCCCTTTCACGATCGCTAAATCGGCAAGCGTTGCAATGTACGGTGTGCCCCAGTAGCTCACTGGTGTGTCTTTAAACGTTGACTTCCCACCTGGTTCGAAGCCTGCTGCGAGCACAAGTACTTTCGCAAGCTGTCCGCGCGTTAAGTTTGCTTCCGGTTGGAACTTGCCACCATCACCGCTAAAGATGCCTGCTTGCTGCACTGCTGAAATGGCTGCGTAGTATGGATGGTTTTTCGGTACGTCTTTGAAATCCGCAACTGTTTGTGTCGCTTCGAATTTGAACACATCATTTAAAATGCGTGCGACATGCTTACGTTGGATTGGTGCACCTGGTTTAAATGTGCCGTCTGGGTAGCCGTTAATGTAGCCAAGGCTCGTAAAGCTTTCGATTGCACCTTGTGCCCAATGTCCGGCGATGTCTTTGAACTTCGCTTCCTTCTGCCACGCAACATAGAGCGTTTGTGGCTTGCCGTTTGGTAGATATATATTTTCGTACGGTACGGTTAACGATGTATTCGTATATAATCCTTTAAATGCTTCATCCACGTCATTCACAAAGTTAAATACATCACTAACTGCATCAATTGTTGTGTCACTTCCTTGTAGTGTGACAGTCGTTAACGGATTTTTTGTAAATACACTAAGGTGTAGTTGCTTCAAGCGTGTTGGAATCGTCACTTCGGTTATATTATTTTGTTCAAACGCACTATACTCTATACGTTCAAGTGTTTCTGGAAACGTCACGTTTGTTAAGTTATTGTTCGCAAATGCATATTGTCCTATCGTCGTCACCGTGTTTGGAATTGTTACGTTCGTTAAGCGATTATTATATAGCACACCTTCTTCAATATGTGTCAGTGTAGTTGGCAGCGCAATGTTTGTGAGATGATTTCCTGAAAATGCACCTCGTCCTATTGTCGTCACCGTTTCTGGAATGATCACGTTTGTTAAGCGATTTCCTGCAAAGGCTGATTCTTCGATATGCGTCAATTTGCTCGGTAGCGTAATGCTTGTTAATTGATTGCCAAAAAATGCAGATTGTCCTATTGTCGTTACCGTTTCTGGAATCGTAACATTCGTTAAAGCCTGATGACTCAAAATCCCTGCTGGAATCGTCGTGATGCCTTCTGCAAATGTTACATTTGTTATCGTATTTTCCGTATAAATACCGTTACCGCTGCTCTTTGTTAACGGCACATGCGCAGTTGTCAGTACGTTTTTACGAAAAGCATTGTCACCGATTTGTTCAATATACGTTGGCATCGTCACCGTTGCTAATTGATTTTCAGAAAATGCCTCATTGCCAATGACGTTCACCGTTGAAGGAATTGTAATTTCTGTTAACGCATTGTTGCGAAAAGCACTGTCACCGATTTCTTCGATGCCTTCATGCAATGTGATGTTACGCAAACCTGTTCCAAAAAATGCGTAATCACCAATATGTGTAATTGTTTTAGGGAGCGTGAAGCTTTCTAGTTGTTTTCCTTTAAATACACCATTTGGAATATGTGTCGCGCCTTCTTCAAACACGACTTTATCAATCGTTGTGAATATGCTTTTAAACACACTGTTGCCAAACGCTGTATTTGCTGGGATTACAACTGTTTTAAAACGATTATACGCAAAGGCATCGTCACCGACTGTTCGCACACTGCTTGGCCAGTCAATTTCTGTGAGATGATTTCCTGAAAATGCACCTGCTGGAATATCGCGTAGTCCTTCTGCAAGTTCAACTTCTGTTAACACGTTAGATGAAAATGCTCGCTCGCCAAAATACGTCAGTGCCGGAATGCGAATGCTTTTCAAGTTATTGTATGCGAATGCTTCCTCACCAATTGATGTTAACGTAGTTGGTAGAGTTACATTTGTTAGTGCATTTTGATGAAACGCACGACGTCCAATATGCGTCACATTTTGAAGCGCAATCGTCACTAGCTGGTTAGCGGCAAACGCTCGATCGCCAATTGTTTTTACATCATTGCCTAGCTGCACAGTTGTTAGCGCATTGGCTGAAAACGCATTGTTACCAATGGTCGTCAATGTGGATGGTAATGTAATCGTCGTTAATTGATTACTGTCAAACACATTATGTGCAACATGTGTTACACCTTCTTCGACAATTACAGCCGTTAGTTGATTTCCTGCAAATGCACCTTGTCCAATTTCCATCTGTTCTGTTACAACAAACGGTTTCGTGTTCGTCATGCGATTATAGTGGAACGCCTCCTCGCCAATAAATTGTAAGTTTGGGTAGTCATTAATCGTTACCGCATTTTGGTGCATCCCTTTAAACGCACGATCCCCCACTTTCCGAATCGTTTTTGGAAACGTGACGTTGTATGGAATCGAGACGTCTGTATAAACAATGAATGGTAGAATTGAAAACGCATCGTCTGCAATTTCTGTCACATTCATCCCATTAATCGTTTCGGGTATGGCAATTGATTTGATGCTTTTTTTCGGGTCATATCCTAAAATGCGTACTTCACGTACACCGTTATACGTAAATTCCTCGTAAAATAAATCGTCATGACGCTTTTGCGCAACGTGGTTCCATTTCGTCGGCAACTGCACATCAAGTGTTGTCGTCGTACCTTTTATAATTTCTTGCCCAATCTTCGTCACAGAGTTTGGTATAACGAGCTTTTGAATACCGCTATTATAAAACGCACGATCCTCAATTACCTCTAACCCTTCTGGCAATTGAACGCTGACAATTCCACCATCTGCAAATGCTTCCTTGCCAATGCGTTTAATCGTTTCTGGTAAGACAAAATGTGAAATGTTAAGAAACACACTTTCGTCGAAATCCGGGACCTTTGCAGCACCCGCCGCGATTTCTACGACCGGTACACCATTAATATGCGACGGGATGACGAATGTCTTTCCCTCTTCATACATCGTCGTGTAAGAAATTTTCTTCAACACTGCATACTGCTTCCCATGTGCATCTATATGGATTTCGTAAAGTGCCCCATCTTGCGCTACTTTTTGTACTTGTTCAACTGCTTGTACTTGCGGTGCGACTGCACAAACTATCGCCACTGCCGCAAACGTTGCCATCCATTTTTTCATATTCTAAAATCCCCCTATATTTAATGCTGTACAGACGGAGCCAGTGCGAAAAAGTTTCAATCTCTGTGAAAAATATTTATGTTCACAGAGATACCATATCGTTCATAGCAAAACTGTAGCGCGTACATTTAGAGCTCGATAGGAACGACCTTGGTATTCTTTCAGACGATGTCAATTTAGAAGAAGCCTGTACGATTTTCATTAACTTTATTGATCAATAAAATATTGTCCATGGCTTAAACCCAAAAGCAATATTTAGCCCAGTCAATAATAAGCAACAATATGACTACGCAAATGAATTGATTGAACGAGCCAACAAACATAGATAATAACTAAAGAAATCCAACAAACGCTGTTATTAAAGTATTTGTTGGATTTGAAATTATCCCTAAACTACTATTTTGGAACGTTATTTTGTAGATGTTTGTATATGATACTTAGTTAAATCCGCTGAAATAGTATTTAAAAAATTTTTTCAAATTTATAATAAAATCTACCTTCACTATCACTTGAAATTGTTGCCAGTGCTTAAAGATATTGATTTTATTGAATGAATTAGTGAAAAACAAAACACCCCATTCTATTGAATAAGGTGTTTTGTTACCAATTAAAGATTATGTATTCTTTTGAGACTATCTCAAGTATTTGTACACAGTATTACGAGAAATTTTAAGTCGTGTGGCAAACATCGTTTTTGCCTCAAGCCATGTCTATGAAATGCGTCTAGCATGTGGCGTAGCACCAAAAGCAAAAAAATACCCTTCAGCAGTTGTCGTTGCTGAAGGATATTTCTTTTTGTCCTAGTCTTTGTCTAAATGAATACTTCGCTGTGCGCAATCCTTTACAATGGAATTTTCACAATCGCGATTGTTTCGTTGGCACTTATCGTTTCAAAATGGATGATGCCATTATATTTATCCACCATTTCTTTCACAATAAATAAACCTTGTCCTCGGACTCTGCCTTTCTCTGGCTTTTTTGTGGAGAAGCCTTGCTCGAAAATTTGCTCAAAATTCGGTGGCTTTTGTCCTGTATTTTTTATAATGAAGACTTGCTCAGACATACTGACGTCACAGCTTACGGTAATATGACGTAATTCCACTGGCAACTCTATCGTTGCTTCTATCGCATTATCGATTAAATTCGATAAAATCGTAATTAAGTCCATCGTTTTAATGCGATCAAATGGATGATCAGCCACTGTTAATTCGATATCAATTTGTTGGTTTTGGCAAGCTAACTTTTTACTTTCCAATAAGATGGCTAACGCAGGGTTTGCCACATTCAATTGAAGCGCTTCAATTGTGTGTATATCTTTAGCCACTGAATCGATATATGTCATTGCTTGCTCGATTAAACCTAACTGAAGAAAACCATGTAAAACTTGAATTTGATTCGTATAATCATGCCGTAACGATGACACAGAGGCCATTAACGTTTTAATGTCCTTTTGATACGTATATTCCGCTGTTCCTACTTCTTTTTGATACCATCGTTGTAAAAAGAAAAGCGCTACACTAAAAATCATGATGATAATGCCATTCATTAAAAGTAACAGTATATTATTAGCTGTAACGGATTTCTTAATGTCATGTAGTGTATCTATATTAATATCAATCGCTAAATAGCTAATAATTTCACCCTGTTCATTGTGAATCGGTGTACCTACCGTTATATAACGATGACCATATATCGTATCTTCTAAAGCTTCTGTTATAAATGGTTTCCCTTCCTCATACGCCATTTTCACTTGGGCTTCTGGCACGGTACAAGCTTCACCTATTGGGAAATCATACTCATTTTGTTTGTTTTCAGGATAGCCAACAATTAAAATTTTTGATGTCACAGGATTGTCTATTTCTAATGTGTATACATATAATACACCTAATTTTTCACGAGCATCATTCAAATACTGTCGAATAGCCCAATAATCTTCATTACGTTGTCGTGCTGTTAAAAAGCGTTCATATGTGTCTAAATCAAGCGCATGAGCAATCGATTTAGCCGCTTCTAAGTTTTGGTTTGCAATAGCATCCTCCACCGTGAATTCAATATTGGTAAAAGAATTGTACATACTGATACCTACAAAAAAAATCACCACTAGGATAGATAATACAATAATGAGCTTTACTTTAACACGCTTCATACTTCATTAACACGTCCATCCTAACCCATAAATCATTTGCTACATCGTTATCTTATTTTTTTAACGCCTTTTAGCCTGCTGTAAATCATTTACGATAGACGCATTATTTTAATAAGAAATGATATATATTTATGTTTTTTGCTGTAAGGACTATTATAGTATAAAAAAGGAACTTGGGACAGAAGTAATTATTCTTCAGCAACTTTAATCGGGTGTTTTTCGAGCGCTTGTTGGACATGTTGTAATGCCGTGCATGTGGATGCCCGCTTTTCCGAGCATCGTAGTCACCTGCTCAAATACCTGTAATGCACCGGCTTCAATTATGTTTCAAGTGCTGTTCATTCATTAATAATATTGGTTGTAAGTATAAGACGCTCATCATATGTACATTGCAATCGTTGGAGGAAAAGGCTATGTTTGCTGTTTTTTCGTAGCGTATGCGTTTTATAGGTAAATTAAAAAAACACCTAAAGCATTGACAGGCACTGACCTAAAATAATGAGACAAATAAAAACACCTTTCGT
>NZ_MASJ01000021.1 GCF_001700315.1 Caryophanon tenue
GCGGTAACACGGGTTCGAATCCCGTACGGGTCATACGAAAAAAGTACGTAGCATTTATTGCTGCGTACTTTTTTATTATTTAAGGCAAGAATCGATAGATGTCGATAGAATTCCATTTAGAAAAAATGGGGTAAAATGAACTTGAATTCTCATCTGAATTTGGAGGGAATTAAGTTTTCATATAGAAGAAAAGTATGCTGATTTAAAACAGTGAAAACCAGCTTTTATAAATGTAGGAAGGTACTAGTGAAGGTATATTTTTCGTCAACAAAGGGTTATATATTAAAAGAGAAAGTATTAAATAGCTAGTGTTTTATGCTAACTTGCTTATAACAAAATCGCCAGTAGCCTGTCCGGTACGAATAAAAAACTTTTTTTGAAAGCGTTAATTTAGCAAATGGTATTAATACTACTATAAGGCGATATAATTGAAAACGTATGAACATTTTAGAGAATATACTTACGGAGTTAACCAGTTTTTTTGACACAAAAATCACTAGTAACTGTTTTGAATAGGAGTGTAGCAGCATTGCATTTTTTATAAGCGGGCGATAAAGACCAATTTCCTTGATGTAGTAAATAATTGTTTAGTGCAGAAATATTCTAGTATAGAAATGATAGTGAAGTAGCACAGTTATAAAATGAATGGAATGGCCAATTAAGAACATAGCAGTGATGTTGTTATTATTTTACTGCGCTTATAGCAGCGGTAACTAAATTTTATACATGGGAGTATGCATTCAAGTACTAAACCAATGCGCTTTTTATGTAATAAACAAATTATTGGGCGTCTTATTTTTCGCCAAATAGAGCAAGCTAATTAAGAAATATATTTTTATTCAATAGTAATATAAAAGTGCTAGGCATCGAACGTAAGTTATTGTATGATAAATGAGGATTAAGCATTTTTCTGTTTAGACGCGATTTAGTTTAGATGAGCGTAGCAAATATTTGTTTTTCTTTGTGAAAAAGAAAACATAAAAATTTTTATAAAAAATATAAAAAAGCTATTGCAATCTTATCCAGATATGGTAATATAAATCTTGTCCTTAACAAAAGGAAAAACATAGTGAAGTGATGATGGCAAAGAGGTCACACCTGTTCCCATA
>NZ_MASJ01000022.1 GCF_001700315.1 Caryophanon tenue
AAAAGCGTCGCCCGAAACGGAGCCAACTCGCCGTTACATGTATATATAAAACAAAGCACCGGCGAATTTACCATTCGCCGATGCTTTGTTCAATTTAGAGGGGGTTTTGTCCCAGCCTCGTTTTCTATATTACTTCGAAATGTGGCGCATTGTTGGGAATAATAATACGTCACGAATTGATGGTGAGTTCGTTAACAGCATAATTAAACGGTCAATACCGATACCTAAACCACCAGTTGGCGGCATACCGTATTCTAATGCTTCAATGAAGTCATTATCCATTTCGTGTGCTTCATCATTGCCCGCTTCTTTTTCAGCCATTTGTGCTTCAAAGCGCTCACGTTGATCAATTGGGTCATTTAATTCTGTGAAGGCATTCGCATGCTCACGACGAACAATAAATAACTCAAAGCGATCTGTGAAGCGTGGGTCTTCTGGATTCTTCTTCGCAAGTGGCGAGATTTCAACCGGATGACCTGTAATGAATGTAGGTTGTACTAATGTTTCTTCGATTTTTTGCTCGAAGAATTCATTAATAATATGGCCTACTTCATGAGAATCTTTAATTTCAACACCATGCTCTGCTGCATGCTTACGTGCTTCTTCTACTGACATCTCTTGCCAGAAGTCTACACCCGTTGCTTCTTTAACAGCATCAACCATGTGTAGACGTTTCCAACCTACACCTAATTCGATTACGTCGTCACCATATTGTACAGATGTTGTCCCTAATACTTCTTGTGCTACGTGCGCGATTAAGTTTTCTGTCAAGTCCATAATGTCGTTATAGTCTGCATACGCTTCGTATAATTCAATCATTGTGAATTCTGGGTTGTGACGAGTTGAAATACCTTCGTTACGGAATACACGGCCGATTTCATATACTTTTTCTAAGCCACCAACGATTAAACGTTTTAAGTGTAGCTCAATTGCGATACGCATATATAATTCCATATCAAGTGCATTGTGGTGTGTAATGAACGGACGCGCCGCTGCACCACCTGCAATTGTGTGTAGCATTGGTGTTTCTACTTCTAAATAACCATGGTTATCTAAGTAGTTACGGATTGCACGAATAATTTTAGAACGCGCGATAAATGTTTCTTTTGAATCTGCATTCGTCATTAAATCTAAATAACGTTGACGGTAGCGTTGCTCAACGTCTTGTAAACCATGGTACTTCTCAGGCATTGGACGTAATGCTTTCGTTAAGAATGTGAATTGTTGCGCTTTAATAGAAAGTTCTCCAACTTGTGTACGGAAAACTTCACCTGTAATCCCAACAATGTCTCCTAAATCTGCTTTGTTAAATAGTTCATAAGCGTCGTCACCAATTGCATCTTTACGTACGTAAATTTGAATTTGGCCACCTAAATCTTGAATATGCGCGAAGCCCGCTTTCCCTTTGCCACGCTTTGTCATAATACGACCTGCGATTGTTACAGATTGTGGGTTATCTGCTAATTCCTCTTTTGTTTGTGCTTCAAACTGTGCTAATACTTCGTTTGATAAGTGCGTGCGCTCGAAACGGCTACCGAATGGGTCTTGACCGTTTTCAAGAATATCAGTCATCTTTTGGCGTCTCACCAAAAGTTGGTCATTTAATTCTTCGATGTTTGACAAAATGTTCACTCCTTTTGATTTGCTTTAAGTTCAGTCCTTAAGCGTTCACAATGTTCTTATTGTACACAATTTTTCAGTGCATTTCACATTTTTCGGTTTCTTTCAAAAAGTTTTCGTATTTGACGATGAAAAACTACCGCGCAATCGCAGTAGTTTCCATTTTGCTATACGACTTCAATCATTTCTTCTTCCGCCATGCCGTCTCCGACACTATTAATTAGTGCGCGGAACTCAACCGCTGTTGTCGTTTGGTTAATCGCCGTACGTACTTTCCCGTTTCCGCGTAACCCTTTTAAATACCATGAAGCGTGTTTGCGCATTTCACGTACCGCTGTCCCTTCACCCTTTAACGCCATTAAACGTTCGAAGTGTAATAAGCATACGTCCATTTTTTCACGAATCGACGGCTCAGGTTGCAACACACCCGTTTCTAAATAATTTACCGTTTGATAAATCATCCATGGGTTCCCAAGTGCTGCACGACCAATCATCACGCCATCAGCACCTGTATGCTCTAACATACGTTTTGCATCTTCTGGCGTTTCCACATCGCCATTTGCGATAAACGGAATTGTTAGCTCACGACTAACATCACGCAAAATATCCCAATTCGCTTTACCTTCATACATTTGTACACGCGTACGCCCATGCATCGCAATCGCAGACGCCCCAGCACGCTCTGCCGCTAATGCATTTTCAATCGCAAACACATGCTCATCATCCCAGCCAATACGCATTTTACAAGATACAGGTTTATCGACTGCTTCCACAACGGCTGAAACCATATCGTAAATTTTATTCGGGTCAAGTAACCAACGCGCACCTGCTTCACATTTAATAATTTTGTTTACTGGGCAGCCCATATTAATATCAATAATATCGGCATTCGTATATTTATCGACGTATTTCGCCGCTTCAACTAAATTCTCTTTGTCGCCACCAAAAATTTGGAGCGTCATCGGATGCTCGCGCTCGTCAATATATAGCATATCCATCGTTTTGGCATTGCGAATGTTCAGCGCCTTATCACTAATCATTTCCGCATAAACAAGACCTGCGCCAAATTCCTTAACCGTTAAACGGAAAGCTGAGTTACATACACCAGCCATTGGTGCTAATACAACGCGGTTATCGAGCGTAATATCTCCAATTTTAAATGGCTTATCATTTTGATACATCGTGTATCCTCCTTATTTCATTGCTTCTCACAAAAACGTTCGTTACGGTTTATATACTGCAACACCATCTGCGCTAAAATTAAGTGCCTGCGCTTGCTGACGCTGTGACTCACTCACATGCTGTAACACATGCGGTGCAATTTCTACTAGCGGCGCTATAACAAAGCTTCGTTCAAACATACGCGGATGTGGTACAAGTAAACTCTCTGTTTCAATATTTTCGTGATTAAACAACAAAATGTCAAGGTCAATGCTTCGCGGCCCCCAACGATATAAGCGTACACGTCCAAGCTCCTGTTCAATCTGTTGGCATACGTTTAATAATGCATGCGCCTCTAGCTCCGTTTCTAATGCGACACAAATATTTAAAAATGCAGGTTGATCTGTTACCCCAACCGGAGCCGTCTCATAAATAGAAGAAACGGCTGTGACATTGACCTCTTTACGTAAAAGCTCCACTGCATACGCTAAGTTTTCTTCACGTTCTCCTAAATTCGTGCCAATTGATAAATATGCTACATTCATACAAATTGTCCTCGCGTAATTTCAACAGCCACTTCTTTGTAATAGCCTGGGATTGGCGGGTCTGGTTTAATGATTTCAACACGACAACCCAATACTTGTCCGTCATAGTCTGTTAAAATGCGCGTTGCCACTGCTTCTGCTACTGCCTCGATTAATTGATACGGCTTGCCTTCAATAATTGCTTTACACAATTCATACACACCAACATAGCTAACCGTCTTTGTTAAATCATCTGTTTTGCCAGCTTCCTCGATTTGAACAGCGAGGGATACCGTCGCACGAAAACGCTGTCCTAATTTTGTTTCTTCGCCTAATACTCCGTGATAGCCATAAAACTGCATATCACGCACGTGAATATAATCCATTTATTTCGCTCCTTCATGTGTTGGCGGTAGTTCGCCTTCTACAATATATTTCCCCATTAATGCATCAATCATTTTAACAGTACGCGCGACTTCTTTCACATCATGCACACGCACTAAATGGCAACCCTTTTGTACACCAAATGCACATGTTGCAGCTGTGCCTTCAACACGCTCGTCTACCGCTACATCTAAAATCGTTCCGATAAAGCGTTTACGAGATGTCGCAAGTAATACCGGATAGCCGAGTGCGACTAACTCATCTAAACGTTGCATCGTTTCAATGCTTTGCGCTAAATTTTTCATAAAGCCAATGCCAGGATCAACAAGTATATGCTCGTTCGGAACACCTGCTTGCTGTGCAATAGTAATGCTTTCTTCAATATCTGCTAAAAAATCACGCCAATAAGAAACATACGGCTCTGTACGATTATGCATCAAAATAATTGGCACGTTGTATGTCGCCGCAACACTCGCCATACGTGGGTCCGCCTTCGCTCCCCAAATATCATTAATCATATGGGCACCTGCTTGAATCGCCGCTTCTGCTACATGTGATTTATACGTATCTACTGACACAATAATACCTGGTATTTCAGCGATAAGACGTTGAATAACCGGTGTGATGCGCGCGATTTCCTCATCGTCTGTAATGCGTGTATACCCAGGTCGTGTCGATTCTCCGCCGACATCAATAATTTTTGCACCGTCCGCAACCATTTGCTTCGCACGTGCTACCGCTTGTTCGACCTCTTGAAATAAGCCACCGTCTGAAAAAGAATCCGGCGTCACATTTAAAATGCCCATCACAAACGTTTCTTTCGTAAAATCAAGTGTTGTGCCATTAATAATTAATGGCTCTTGCTGATATTGTAACACTAGTCTACTACCTACCTTCTCTTGATCATTTCGGCAAAAACAGCCGAATCGTATGTATAGGCATCATACCATATGTACAGTAGACGGTATGACATACTTTTACTTTGCACGTTTATTTGACACACAAAAAGGACTTGCCTAAGCACAATGCTCAGACAAGCCCTTATCATGATTTAAATTAGTCTTCAAATTGGTAAAGAGGTGTTGATAAGTAACGTTCACCATTCGATGGTACGATTGCTAAAACGTTTGAACCTTTACCTAATTTTTTCGCTGTTTCAATCGCTGCGTGAATCGCTGCACCAGAAGAAATACCAACTAAAATACCTTCTTCACGAGCAACACGGCGCGCTACGTCGAATGCTGTTTCATTATCTACCGGGAAAATTGATGTATAAACTGTTGTGTCTAATACATCTGGCACGAAACCTGCGCCAATCCCTTGAATTTTATGTGGACCAGGGTTACCACCAGAAAGTACTGGAGAATCCTTTGGCTCAACTGCTACAATTTCAATGTTCGGATATTTTTCTTTTAACACTTCACCCGCACCTGTAATTGTACCACCTGTGCCGATACCCGCTACGAATGCATCTAATTGTAAACCGTCAAATGCAGCGACGATTTCAGGACCAGTTGTTACACGGTGAATTTCAGCGTTTGCTGGGTTTTTAAATTGTTGTGGTAATAAGTAGCCATGCTCGTTTGATAATTGCTCAGCTTTTGCAATAGCACCTTTCATACCTTCTGGACCAGGTGTTAATACTAACTCTGCTCCGTATGCACGTAAAAGGTTACGACGCTCTAAAGACATTGTTTCAGGCATTACTAAAATTGCTTTATAGCCTTTTGCTGCTGCAATCATCGCTAAGCCGATACCTGTGTTACCAGAAGTTGGCTCGATAATTGTGCCACCTGGTTGTAATGTACCGTCTTTTTCTGCTGCTTCAATCATCGCTAATGCTAAACGATCTTTTACAGAAGAACCTGGGTTAAAGAACTCAAGCTTTACGTAAACTGTTCCTTCATTTTCACCTGTTGCGTGATTTAATTTCACGATTGGTGTTTGTCCCACTAAATCTGCTACTGAATTTGCTAATTTACTCATCTGTTATCGTCACTCCTAATTCCTAGTTTGCTTGTAGGTTTTGTTGTACTTAGTGTACCAATTACATTATGTAATGTCAATCGTAATTTTCTGTAAATTTAAGAAATTTAAGAATTAGTGGAAAAGCCATCTAACTAGACAGCTTCTCCACTTCAAAAAAGACGATTATTCTCCGTAAAACCATGTCGCATCAAACTCTTCCCAAAATGTTTCAGGATAAACAGACATCGGTAATTGCTCTAGCGCTAATATACGCATAATCTGTTGTTTTACTTGCTCAAATTCAAATGAACGACCTTCTTGTACTTCATCAACTTGAATGACCGCATATGTGCCATCTTGTAAGGCAAACACTTCACTTATTTCACCTTCGTTTACATGCTGTGCCGCTTCCAGAATCGCTGGGTCTTGATTTTCTACATTTTCCGTTATATAACCTAAGTCACCGTCTAATGTAGCCGATACACGGTCAATTGAACGTTCACGCGCTAATACGCCAAACTCTGAGCCATTTGAAAGTTCTTTGACCACCGCTTCTGCATCGTCTGCCGTTTCCGAAACAATGATACTTGTACGATAAGCAGCTGGCACATTATATACGGATTCATTTTCCTCATAATATGTTTGCGCCGCCGCCTCTTCAATAACAACATCATATGTTAGCACCTTTTCTAAAATAAGCTGTGTTCGCACATAAGCGCGTAGCTCTTTTTCAGAGAGTGCCTGCATCGTTTCATCAGTCGCATCCTTTACAGAACGCATTAATGCTAACTCTAAATCAACTTCTTCATCAGTCGTTTCAATGCCGAACTCTTCAGCTGCTTGTAGCATTACTTTTTCATTCACTAATGTTTGTAAAACTTCTTTACCATAACGTTGTTCCATCGCTGTTAGCCACTCTTGGCGTGTAATATCTTCTTTCCCTATTGTTGCAACAGCCTCATTATTTGTTGCTGTTTCTTCAGCACCACCTAGGGCGATGAGCCAAGCAACAAACCAAATAATATTACCTACTAATAAAACACCAATAATTGTTAATGCCGGTTTTGCTTTCATGCGTAATTCAGATAATGTCTTTTTCGGTGATTTTGTGCCGCTTTGTTGCGAACGATTAGCCATTAATTTCGCAAATTAATCCTACTAATTCTTGCTCCGAGAATAAATACTTCTCTTCACAGAAATGACAATGCGCTTCCGCTTGTCCATCTTCATCAATCATCGCTTGAATTTCTCCAACACCTAAACCGATAATAGCTGCACCGAAACGCTCTTTAGAACATTGACATTGGAACTGAATTGGCATTGTACTTAAGACATCTAGTTGACCTTCTTCGCCTAACACCGCTTCTAAAATTTGCTCCGGTGTATAGCCTTTTTCAATCATTTTTGATACTGGCTCAATTGTAGATAATTGTTGTTCAATCGCTGTAATCGTTTCTTCTGAACAACCAGGCATTAATTGTAGAATAAACCCGCCTGCCGCTAAAATTGTATTATCTGGGTTTACAAGTACACCTAAACCTACTGATGACGGCACCTGTTCAGATGTTGCGAAGTAATACGTGAAGTCTTCAGCAATTTCACCTGAAACGATTGGTGTTTGTCCTGAGAACATATCACGTAAACCTAAATCTTTTACAACTGTTAATGCACCTTCTGTCCCTACAACACGACGTACATCTAATTTCCCTTGCTCATTTAATTCAAAGTGAACGTGTGGATTTGTCACGTAACCACGTACATCACCTTTAGCATTTGCGTCAATAATGATTGGACCCGCTGGACCGTTCCCTTCAATTTTAATCGTAATTTTGTCGTCACCTTTTAACATTGCACCCATCATAACAGTCGCTGTCATTGAACGACCTAATGCTGCTGAAACGATTGGCCATGTGTTATGACGACGTTGTGCTTCTCCTACTGTTTCAGTTGAACGTACTGCAAAAACACGTACTTCTCCACCAAAACCAATACCTCGTACTAAATAATCTGTCATAGTGTTTAATCCTCTTTTCTTTATTTCCTGTATAAATCATAATACATAACGTTTTTCGATAAAAGAAATATTACTCAAGGGCGGTTACGCTTATAAATTGTATACAAGCCTTTGAGCGTTAAATCAGCTTCTACAACGTCAATCGCCGTTGTGGCATCCGCTAATAACGACGCCATACTCCCCGTCGCAATAACAAGTGGCTCTTGTTCACTTTGCGCTTTCATCCGATTGACGATTCCTTCAACTTGCCCAATCCAACCAAAAATAATACCAGACTGCATCGCATGAACGGTATTGCGTCCGATAACGTTTGGTGGTACTGCTACTTCGATACGCGGAAGCTTTGATGCGCGTTCATAAAGAGCTTCTGTCGACACATGTAAACCTGGAGCAATTGCGCCCCCTAAATATTCGCCGCGTTCATTTAAATAGCAATACGTCGTCGCTGTGCCAAAATCAACAATAATTAATGGACGGTTTGGGTATTGCTGTAATGCACCAATTGCATTCACAATACGGTCTGAACCAACTTCACGCTGATTTTCATATTTAATATTTAAACCTGTTTTCACGCCCGGCCCAACAATGAGTGGCTTTTGTTGAAAATACGTCACGCACATCATTTCCATCACGTACATCATAGACGGCACAACCGAGCTCATAATGATCCCTGTAACATCGGTAAAGGATAACTGTTCAAAATCAAAAAAACTTTTCAACTGCATCGCATATTCATCTGCTGTTTTTTTCTGTACCGTTTCCATTGACCATTTACGGTGGAGCTGACCATTTATAAATACTCCTGATACAATATGCGAATTGCCAATATCCATTGTTAAAATCAACTGAGACACTCCCTTTACATATCGTCATAAAGAAAGCTGCCCAAGCAAAGCTTGGACAGCCACCTTACGCCTTATTAGCGTTTTTCATTCATATCACCGAAATGGTCATCTGAACCGCCTTCTTTTGGAAGGTCTTGTGTTGATACATCTGCATCACCCGTTACACGTTTTTCTAATGAAGGTGTTCCCGCAGTTTCAATCGACGCTTCCGTTGATTGTGTGTCTGTTGGCTTCGCTAGCTGTGGTGTTTTCGAGCGATCTGGTAATGTACCATGATCACGAAGATGCTCAATTTGCTCTGCATCTAACGTTTCAATATCTAACAGCGTTGTGGCGATTAAGTTTAATAGCTCACGTTTTTCTGTCAGAATTTGTTTTGTACGCTCATATTGCTCAACAATGATTGCTTGCATTTCTTTGTCGATTTCATAAGCGATTGAATCAGAGTAGTTTTGCTCTGAATTAAAGTCACGTCCTAAGAATACATTGCCACCTGAGTTTGCCCCGAATTGCATTGGTCCAAGCTTATCGCTCATCCCGTACTCTGTTACCATTGAACGCGCAATACCTGTTGCACGTTGGAAGTCATTATGTGCACCTGTAGATACTTCGCCAAAGACGATATCTTCTGCTACACGACCACCAAGTAAACCGGCAATCTTATCTAGTAACTCCGGCTTTGTCATGAAGTAACGGTCTTCTTTTGGAAGCATTACTGCATAACCACCAGCTTGTCCACGTGGAACAATTGTTACTTTGTGAACTTTTTCAGCTTGGTCAAGTGTTAAACCAACAACTACGTGACCGGCTTCATGGAATGCAACAATGTTACGTTCCTTTTCAGAAATAACACGGCTTGATTTCGCTGGACCTGCAATAACACGGTCTGTTGCTTCATCAATATCAGTCATATCAATCATTTTTTTGCTACGACGTGCAGCAACAAGTGCCGCTTCGTTTAATAAGTTTTCTAAGTCTGCACCTGAGAAACCTGGTGTACGCTGTGCAATAGCCTTTAAGTCAACAGTATCTGCTAACGGCTTGTTACGTGCGTGTACTTTAAGTACTGCTTCACGACCTTTTACATCTGGACGACCAACCGTAATCTGACGGTCAAAACGACCTGGACGTAATAAGGCAGGGTCTAAAATATCTGGGCGGTTTGTCGCAGCGACGATAATAATACCTTCGTTGGCACCGAAACCATCCATTTCAACTAGTAATTGGTTTAATGTTTGTTCACGCTCATCGTGACCGCCACCTAAACCAGCACCACGTTGACGACCTACTGCATCAATTTCATCAATGAAAATGATACATGGTGCGTTTTTCTTCGCGTTTTCGAATAAATCACGTACACGAGAAGCCCCGACACCGACGAACATTTCTACGAAGTCAGAACCTGAAATCGAGAAGAATGGTACGCCTGCTTCACCTGCTACTGCACGAGCAAGTAACGTTTTACCAGTACCCGGAGGACCAACAAGTAAAATACCTTTTGGAATACGTGCACCGATTTCTGTAAATTTACGGTGATCCTTTAAGAAATCAACAACTTCAACTAGCTCTTGCTTCTCTTCATCAGCACCCGCTACATCGTCAAAACGTACTTTTTTCTTTTGGTCATCGTATAATTTCGCCTTACTTTTACCGAAGTTCATTACTCGGTTACCGCCACCTTGTGACTGGCTTAGTAAGAAGAAGAATAACACAATAATAATAATGAATGGCATAATACCCGTGAAGAAAGTAATCCAGCCACTTGTTTCAGGTGCTGGCACGAAGTTAATCGTTGCACTTTCTGCTTCTGCTTCATCAATACGTGTCATTAATGATTGATTATCGCGTGGAAGGTTTGCAATAAATGTTTCGCCTTCTTCTGCGCCATCTAGTTTACCCGTAACAATGTATACCGATTGATCCGGTTGAATAGTCGCTTCAGCGATATCCCCATTGTCTAAGGCTTCTAGAAATTCATGATACGACAACTCTTCAGTTGGCGTTCCGTTCCCATTGAACGTACCAAAAATACCGATAATCACTAAGAAAATTAGTAAATAAAATATGGTATATCGAAAGATTCGATTCATCCCTAGCCTCCTCACAACATTACAGAAAAATTATAACTAAAATACTAACACATTGGCGTTTCTTCATACAATTAAAAGCCCTAGCAAATTATAGAAATTCATAAATGCGTGTGCACATTACTTCTTTAGAATGAATAAACTTCAGGTTTTAAAATACCAATGTACGGTAAGTTACGATATTTTTCTGCGTAATCTAAACCATAGCCTACTACGAAGCCATCTGGAACTTGGAAACCTACATAGTCAGCGTTTAACTCAACACGGCGACCTGATGGCTTGTCTAATAATGTAACAATTTTAATTGATTTTGCTTTACGGTGTTTAAATAGCTCCACTAAGTAGCTAAGTGTTAAACCACTATCAATAATATCTTCAATAATTAAAATATCGCGGCCTTCAATACTTGTATTTAAGTCTTTTAAAATCTTCACTTCACCTGAAGATACAGTCGCATTGCCATAGCTTGATACATCCATAAAGTCTAGCTCTACGTACGAATCAAAACGTTTCATTAAATCTGTCATGAATGGCATTGCACCTTTTAGAACACCAATTGCTAATGGGAACTTTTCATTGTAGTCCTCCGTTAATGTAGCGCCTAATTCTGCAATACGTGCTTGCAGCTGCTCTTCTGTAATCATAATTTTTTCAATATCCTGCTGAATCATCATTGATTCCTCCTCAAATACATTTCACCATTATTACAAAGCAATTGTTCGTATGACAACTTGCCATTCATTTGAGTCAGGCGAGCGCGATAAAAATGCACTCGGTCTACCTCCAATGACAGCTAGCACACCACGTTCATTTGATACCAGTAACGGTATCGTCGAACGTTGCGATTTTGGCACTTTGTCATCAATAAAAAGGCGTGATACCTTTTTTTGTTGCGCCATGCCACGGAGCGCAATCCGATCGCCATCAACACGTGGGCGCACTTGCAGTTGCTCGGTCTCCGACAATGTTATGTAATACACGTCATCGTGTGCTTCTACAGGTGTTCCGCGGCGAAATAAACCGATCTGATATTGTGCTGCTTGTAGCCATTGTTCGCGCTTTACTGTTTGCGGCAACAACATTTGCTCCGGCAACAAGCCAACGAAAACTTCATTGTATTGTCGACGTGCAATCAAACCAGCTGGTAAACTTATTTGCACAGTTCCTGCCGATGTGTCGCAAAGCTTTAATAAAGCGGTTGTCAGTGCATGACTTTGTAGCATATTCACATCTTTGTATAGATAGCTTAATAGTATTAAAATGAACCTTCTTTGTAAAGCAAGTGGCATTTTTTGTACATCATCAATTTGAAATTGATACGCATGCTCCCGGTTTTTTGTAATCATTTTGTCAAAATGCTGTTGAGCAAGTTGTTCAAGTAATTCGTTATCTTGTTGTAATTGCACTGATAATTGCGCGGCATGTAGCGCTGTTTGGGCACTTTCTGCTGCTAACAACGGCGCAATATGGTGACGAACCCGATTGCGTGTATACGTATCTTTTTGATTGCTCGGGTCTTCTCGGTAGCGTACGTCATAATGTGATGCATATTGCTCAATTTCTTGACGGGTTACAAATAAAAATGGGCGAATAAGTTGTCCACTCGCAAAAGGTCGTATGACACGGATACCACTTAACGCAGACACAGAAGGTCCCTTCATCATCGCCATTACCATTGTTTCAAGTTGATCGTCGGCATGATGAGCAGTTACAAGCTTTGTAAATTGAGGTAACACTTGTGCAAAATAAGCATAACGCTCTTTGCGACAAATTGCTTGTGTATTGCCTCCATCTCGGTCAATAATCATCGGAATCGGAATCGACTTACTATAAAACGGTATACGTCGTGCATGACAAAACGCCGCGACGAATTGACAATCTTGTGCAGATTGTTCCCCGCGCAACATATGATCGACATGAATCGCAGCAATTTCAATATTCCACATTGCTTGTCGCTCATATAAGAAGTGAAGAAGCACCATTGAATCAATTCCTCCAGAACAAGCAATTAATAGTTTGTCTCCTGGTTCAATACATGCTGTTTGCAGTCGCAATTCACTTACTTTATCTTCTAAGTTCCCCATCTGGTCACCTTCATAACCCTCTATCATTAAAGTTTTTATTTCCATCTCTATTGTAATCAACGTTGTTTATTTGTTCAAATTGCTAGAATGCCGTACATCTATTTTCATGTGAATTAGCTTATTTTTTAGACATCATGACATGTTTTCAGTATCTTACTCATAAAGTTATTCTTTTTTAGCATTTATGATTGACGAAAATATACTCACATTGTATTATATAAAATGTTCGCTTGAACAACTACTATGGCTACCTAGCTCAGCTGGCTAGAGCATTCGGTTCATACCCGAAAGGTCGTGGGTTCGACTCCCTCGGTAGCCACCAACGGCCCGTTGGTCAAGTGGTTAAGACACCGCCCTTTCACGGCGGTAACACGGGTTCGAATCCCGTACGGGTCATACGAAAAAAAACGTCTCGCAAATGCGAGACGTTTTTTTGTGTCGTTTTATTGTGCTGTTGCTGCTAATTGGGATGTTGGCACATACCCTGTAACAGAACCGTTTTGAATATAGCTCCAGCCATTTGATGACGGATATGCATCCACTGCAACACCGCGGTATAAAACATCTGTTACAGCATCTACTGAACGGCTATCTACACTACGCACTTCCGCTTTGTTAACTGCGATATAACGTTTTACCGGCTTGACCGCAACCATTGGCTCTGCTGCTACATATCCAACTTTCGTACGGTGGAAAATAACGCGCCATCCACCTGGTACTTGACCGTACGACTCAACTGCTGTATTCGGATACAGTGTATACATCACACGTGCTTTTGGTGATGGATTTTCACGTACAACAATCCCATCTTTTAAGCTTACTTGACGAATTGTTGGTTCTAGTGCCTTAATGCTGCTATTTGGTACATATCCTTTATGACCTGCTAGTGTTTCAATTAACACTGATTTTGCGGTATTGCTACGCTGTACAATAATGTCATTTTGTTTCATCGATACAGTCAATTGCTTCGGCTCTGTTTTAAATGTTGTGTCACTCGCTGCTAAACGCATTTCCCCATAAGCTGGCATATCGACTGTATATCCTGCTATTTGACGTAAATACGTATTGTTTACATAGGCATATGTGTAAGCATCTAACTGCACTTTACGCCAACCTGCAATCACTTCATTTGTAATCTTTAAAGCTTCGCCTTTTTTCAATGTACGAATCGTTTCACTACTTTTCGTTGCTGCTTCTTTTAATGCAATACCTTCTGTGCTAACAAGGCGAATTTCTAATGATGATTGTGCTGCACTCGAAGACATTGCCGTTGCTACTAAAAACATTGGAATAGCTAATAATAATGCGATGAATATTTTTTTCATTTCTTCTCCTCCTTTGTTTTAAATCACCGTACAGACGGAGGAGTTTTGAAATAGTTTCATAATTTTCTAGATTTATTTTAAATTAAATGGTTGCTACAACGTAAACCTCATATTTTGACCGACAAAAAAGAGCTTTGCCATTATCGGCAAAGCTCTTACTCTATGTGTACACTTTTTCTCTGATCAAGAATAGTCAGCAGGGCTTATCCTCGTTTCGCGCCACGACCACCGCGTTTTGATTCCGTAGCGCGCTTTAAAGTCGCTAAACGCTCATCACTATCTTTTAAGAAACGTGCCATTTTTTGCTCAAAGTTTTCCTTTGGCTGATGACGATCATTATTGCGATCATTTGAACGATTGTTGTTGTGTCGTGGACGTTGTGGACGCTCTGGACGTTCTGGGCGTTCTGGTCGCTCAGGTTGTGGTTTTGCTTTACGAATTGACAGACCAATCTTGCCATCCGCTTCAACGTTCATCACCTTAACTTCGACTTCGTCTCCAACCTTTAAATGCTCATTAATATCTTTTACATAGTTGTCAGCAACTTCACTGATGTGAACTAATCCTGTTGAGCCACCTGGCAGCTCGACGAATGCTCCGAAATTTGTGATTCCTGTTACTTTACCTGTTACCTTGCTGCCTACTTCAATTGACATAAAAAAAATGCTCCTCCTTAAATTTTAAGCGGCTACTTTATAGCCTGTTAATCAAAATGTCTTAGAATCGAAAGTTATAACATACTCGCTTCTTCTCTTTATTATAGCCCACGAATAAAGTGTGTCAACAAAACGAGTCTGTTTTTTTACCTTTATTCGTCTGCATTTTTTTCTTCTTCTTGCTCATTTTTTTCTTTTTTATCCGATGGCATTGTAAAAATTATCTCTCCTTCTTCCGATAAAAAGTACTCTTTACGTGCCAGTTTTAAAATATATTCATCATCTTCTAGCTTCTTTACTTGCGCATGTAAAATCTCTTGATCCTGCTTTACTTCCTCTAAACGTTGAGCAACTGCAACCTCTACTTTTTCACGTTCTGCCAGTTCCTTTTTTTTATCAAAAATGTTGATAATCAGCCCACCAAAAATCAGCACGGCTGCGATACATAATAAGAGCATACGTCGTTTCACATAAAATGAAGCTTTCCGCTGGGCCGCTTTACGCTGTTCGGTTGAGCGGACATATTGATTATCCATTTTCGTGATGTTTGTTGGTTTCTGTTGGCGTTTTTTCAAGCTAGCCCCCCCTTTTTATTCACCATTCAATTATATGTTATTTTAACGGTAAAAATTTTACAATTTATAAACATTTTTTTCAAATGAAAGAAACGATATCCAATCAAGATTTTCCTTTTATGTATTTCCCTTTTTTCGTGCTATGTAAACAAAGAATAACATAATTTTTACACTTGATAAGTGTTGACATAAGCAAAGACGTGATTTTTTTCAATTTGTTGCATACGTAAAAATTATAGGGAAAAAGTAAAAAAGATTTCCCTCTATCTGTCTTTGAGGGAAATCCTTTTTGCCTATTCTTCGTCGTCAATAAATTCTGGTTCCACTTTTTCAAGACGCTCTTCTTTTAAAATTGTAAACATATTTGCGGCGTCATCTTTACGTGACGTTTCACGAATTTCTTCAACGCGCGCTGTGACGATCTTTTGCCCGAAACGAATCGCTAATTCATCGCCTACTTTTACAGTGCTTGATGCTTTTGCAACTTTGTCATTAATCGTAATACGACCTTGTACTGCTACTTCCTTCGCTAATGTGCGACGTTTAATTAAACGAGACACTTTTAAAAATTTATCTAAGCGCATCTTATAACCCCTTTTCAAGTCGTTTAGCATCATTCCAAAAGCCGTCTAGTTCATCTAGTGTGAAATCCTCAAAAGATTTGCCAGATTGCTTCACACACGCTTCTACGTGCTTAAAACGACGTGCAAACTTTTCATTTGCATGTAACATCGCTTCTTCTGGTGATAGTTTATAAAAACGTGCAACATTGACGATCGTAAACAGTACATCGCCAAGTTCATCCATTTTCGTTGTAGCATCACCATGTACAAGCTCATGCTGGAATTCTTGCCATTCCTCTGTAAATTTAGCAAGCGCATCAGCTGCTTCTTCCCAATCAAAACCAACTTTTGCTGCTTCCTTTTGATAATTATACGATGTTTGTAAGCTCGAAGTTTCACGGTATGCGTCATCTAATGCAGATTGTGTGCGCTCCCCCTTCTCTTCTCGCTTAATCGCTTCCCAATTTGCCACAACAGCATCAGCGTCCTCTGCTGTTGCGTCACCGAATACATGTGGATGACGACGCACCATCTTTTCCGCAACTGAGGCAAGTACATCCTCTAGCGTAAAGTAGCCATTATCCTCGCCAATTTGTGCATGTAAAAATACTTGTAATAGCACATCACCAAGCTCTTCAATCATCGTAAAATCATCTTCTGCATCCACCGCCGCTAAAAACTCATGCACTTCTTCTAACAAATATTTTTTCAGCGATTCATGTGTTTGCTTTTGGTCCCATGGGCAGCCATTTGGTCCACGTAGCGTCGCGATAATTTGACGGAATGTCGTCCAGTCACGGTAAGCCTCATCCGTAGACGCAACAGGTGGTACATAAATCGTTGTTAAATTATTAATTTCAACTTCATGATCTAGTTCATATAGTGGCACAGTCGTTAATTTTTCCTGTACAGAACCTGCTGCTGTGACGATGGTTACTGGATAATCATCGCGGTATTTTTCCATTAATGTGAGCTTCACTTCCGATGCGCTAAATGTATCGTACACTTGCGCAATTAAAATGTGCTGACGCATATTAATATCGTCCATCGACATATTAGTGCCATCTAACAACTGGAAGCCTTCAATCGGGTCAATGCGTAACGCACCGAAAATCGGGTCTAAAAAGCTTTGCCCACCTTCAATAGTTAGCGCAATCTCGCCTTTATTATGTGCATCGATTAATAATTGCACCGTTTTTTCTGCAACAAGCGGATGGCCTGGCACTGCATATAACACATCTTCTGTTGCTGCACGTTCGATTAATGTCGCGGTAATTTCATCATATACCGCTTCAAAACCACCGTGCTTTTCATAAATCGCATCAAAGCTTTCAAATAATAAACCTTCTTGCGCTAAATCCTTTAGCACAGGGTGGTCAATTGTTCGTACATAAATTTTAGTTGCGGCTTTTAGCTTACGATATACACCCATTTGCATTTGGTCGAAATCTGCAGCGCCTAAGCCAATCACTGTAATATTACGCATAAAATCCTCCTACTTTTTACGGTTTAACCATAATTGATATTTTGCCATCTTTCGTCCAAATGGCAACACAAACCATTCTTTATCTGCTAACACTTTTAACTTTGCAACGATTGTAATAAAGACAAATGCTCCAATCGCAATCGATGAACCGCCAATCAATACACCCTCTAGACGTTCACTGAATGAGATGATGTTCTCTGCGATAGAACTCCATCCATAAACAGCCATCGCCATTGCAGCTGACGCGATAAACAGCTTTTTATAATACGATAGCGGTGCGAGACGCATCGGCTTTACGCGCTTTAAATACGCAATCAGCAGAAGCGCAATCGTAAACAAGCCAATATTGCTTGCGACTGCTGCACCAAGTACCCCAAGAAGCGGCACAAGTGTTACGTTACCAATGACTTTTAATAAAAAGCCTATCGCTAAAATTAGCGCTGGTATTTTCAACTTCCCAAAGCCTTGTAGCATCGCTGTAAACGTTAGCGTAATCGACAACGGGATAATTTGTAAGACAAAAATGCTCAGTACAAGCGTTAAGCTATCCGTTTTAAAGAGCATAGTATTAACGTTTGGCATCACTAAAATTAAGCCAAATGCTGCTGCCCATCCAAATAAAATAGATGCACGATATGTGAGCTGTATAAAGCTATCCGCATTCCGTCCCGTCGATTTTTTCGACATGATGGCAACGAGTGGCACAATAACAAGTGATAATGAACTCGCAATGACCACACCGAGCTGTACAAGCGGCTGTCCACGGTCATAAATCCCTTTCGTTTCCTTCGCGACTGTTTCCGTTAAACCACTCTCTAATAACGCGCTGTATACCGTAAATGAGTCGACCATTTGGAAGCATAGTAACACTAAACCACTCATACTGACACTTAAACTATATAATGTTAACTCTTTTACTACTGGCCACACACGTATTTTTTGCTGCTGTTCGACCACTTTTGGGAACAACGCAAAACGTTTAAATAAAAATAACAATAAAATAACACCAATAAATTCACCAATTGCCGTTGCCGCTGTTGCGACTTGCCCTGCATCATATAATGAACCGCTATATTTCATCACAAGCCATGAACCGATTAAAATAATCGATACACGTACTGCTTGCTCGACAATTTGTGCATAGGCGACTGGTTCCATCCGTCCTCTTGCTTGAAAGCTACCTTTTAAAATAGCAAGCACAGGCATACAAAGCACCACAAATGAACCCGTTCGCATAAGCGGTGCTAATTGTGGGTCGCCCATTAAGTTAGCAAGTGTTGATGCACCTGCAAATAAAATCATAAAGCATATCATCGATAAACCAACTAAATACCAAAAAGCAATTTGCATTAGCTGTAAACGCCGTGCTTCACGTGCAGGTATCGTCGGCAACGTATCGGCATCCGCTAATAATTTGGAAATCGCGACGGCAAATCCACTCGCCGTCCATGTCACAAAAATTGATATAAAAGGATACACTTGTTGGTAAATATAAAACCCTTCGTCACCTACTAAGTTTTGAAATGGCACACGATACATTGCACCAAGTATTTTTACAATTAGTGCTGAGATTGTCAGTAACGCAGCACCTTTCATATACCCTTTCATGCCCCAACTATCCGCCATACTTGCGCCTCTTTCTCATGTTTATTCATCGTAACAGTATATCATATCACCCTCTATTCAGTAGATGAATGTTCGCTAACAAATATGTAAGCACATAGACTAGAAAATGACCAATATTTAGTTATTTTTAAGACTGCCTATTGTTTCATGAATAATGATACAGATTTATAGACCTATTCCCTTTGATTCATTTTATGCCAAAGAGGTTTTTACACCTATAAAACCGGAAAAAGATACGTACAATATATGTCCAACAAAGGAGGAGTTCTATGTTTTCTGTTGAACGTATTCCCCCATCACAATCTGCTGTTAAACGTATGCAGTATGCCTATTTAGAGCATCTACATTTGTATCCGACATCGAGCGAGCGCCAGCCAAAAACATCATCGTCCTTTACCGAAGATATGCAAAAAGCGCAATATCCCTCTTCAAAAGAGCATGATTTTTTAGAGAAACGCCAAGCCTTTCACGAACAAGAAGAACTGCTACAGCAAATGAATTATACAAATGGCTTACATTATAGCCAGCTACACAACAAACAGCTATGGGGAGATAAATAATATGACAAAGCGCACATAAAAAGGCTACCAATCAAACGACTGGTAGCCTTTTTATTATGCTTCAACTACTTCAATGCGGTTTTCATAAATGATGTGTATCACATCTTCTAATACATCAAATAATAACTGCGTAGACGGAATATGCTTTTCATCAATCGTCATCACTAATGATTTCGTCGGCGCATCCATGCCAAAGCCAACTGCGCGACCGTATTTATGTGTATCTTGCATCACTTGTGCAACATCGAATGCTTTCGTCGCATGCTCCGTGAAATTAATCGTTATCACTTTTTGCTTTAATTTAATGGCACGTAAACCAATCGATAAGCCCCATGCTTTTAATCGTGCGACACGTAATAAACGTACTGTTTCAGAAGGGACATCGCCGAAGCGGTCGACTAACTCATCGGTAATTTCCACATAATCCGCTTCCGTTTCCATCCCTTTAATACGTTTATACATTTGAATTTTTTGATAGCCATCTGGAATATACGTATCAGGAATATATGCATCCATTGGAATAACAATCTCAATCGGTTGCTTCTCTTCATAATCATCGCCTAGCTGACGTTCTTCAATTGCTTCTTCAAGCATTTGTGAGTATAAATCGAAGCCGACAGAGTCGATAAAGCCGTGTTGCTGTGAACCAAGTAAATCACCGGCTCCGCGAATCGATAAATCGCGCATCGCAATTTTAAAGCCTGAACCAAGCTCCGTAAATTCTTTAATGGCTTGTAAACGCTGCTCAGCGACTTCCGACAGCACTTTTTCACGTTGGTACGTGAAATACGCATACGCCACACGATTGGAACGTCCAACACGTCCGCGTAGCTGATACAGCTGTGATAAGCCCATTTTGTCAGCATCATGCACAATTAGTGTATTGACGTTTGGAATGTCAACGCCCGTTTCAATAATGGTCGTTGTGACAAGTACATCATATTCCCCTTCTAAAAATAACAAGATTACTTCCTCTAGCTCGGTCTCGGTCATACGTCCGTGCGCATAACCAACACGCGCTTCTGGCACAAGCTGCTTAATTTCTTCGACTTTGCTAGCCATTTCCGCAACGCGATTAAATAAGTAAAACACTTGCCCACCACGAGACATTTCACGCTCAATGGCCTCACGAATTAATGCACCGCTATATTCCATGACATATGTTTGTACAGGGAAGCGGTTCGCTGGAGGGGTTTCAATTACTGATAAATCACGTACACCGACCATCGACATATGCAATGTACGCGGAATCGGTGTAGCTGTTAATGTTAAAACATCCACATTTGTTTTTAACTGCTTAATTTTCTCTTTATGTGTAACACCAAAACGTTGCTCTTCATCAACAATTAATAAACCTAAATCTTGATAAACTACATCTTTGGATAATAAACGGTGTGTACCAATGACGATATCAACGGTGCCGTCCTTTAAACCTCTTAATGTTTCGGTTTGCTGCTTACGTGAACGGAAGCGGCTTAATAAACCAACTGTAATCGGGAAGTCCGCAAAGCGCTCTTTCATCGTTTCGAAATGTTGTTGCGCTAAAATCGTTGTCGGTACTAGGAAAGCTACTTGCTTGCCATCCATAATCGCTTTAAACGCTGCACGAATAGCCACTTCGGTTTTGCCGTACCCCACATCACCACATACAAGACGGTCCATTGGTCGCTCACGCTCCATATCCGCCTTCACTTCATGAATCGTACGTAGCTGGTCTTCTGTTTCCTCATATGGGAAGGCTGACTCAAATGCCCGTACGTCATCAGTGTCTGGTGAGAATGCATAGCCTTTTTCCGCTTCACGTTTCGCATAAAGCTTAATTAAATCATCCGCAATGTCATGTACCGCTTTTGTTACCTTCGCTTTTGTACGCTTCCACTCCGTACCACCTAGCTTATGTAGCTTCGGCTCTTTTTCTTCTGACCCTACATATTTTTGAATTAAATCGATTTGTTCAATCGGCACATATAATTTGTCATCACCGCGGTAACGAATGTGTAAATAATCACGATGAATACCGCCCACTTCAACCGTTTCAACGCCAATATATTTACCAATACCGTGCTGGACATGGACGATATAGTCGCCCACTTTCATTTCCGTATAGCTTTTAATTCGTTCTGCATTCGTCATTTTTTGTGGACGTGTGCGTTTTTTCGCTGGTAGCTTAAATAGTTCATCCTCAGTAATAACCGCTAAACGTTGCTGCGTTAGCTCGAAGCCTGCTTTTAAGGGCAAATCAAGCGCATATAGCCCTTTACCATTTGGCATACCCGTCGTAACCGTTACATCATAGTCCCCTAATAACTCGACCATTTTAGCGACACGCTCTTGCCCATCTGCTAAAAACAGTACTGTAAAGCCTTCTGCACGCCAACGTTCCACTTCTTGTTTGAAAAGCGGAATTTGTCCTTGGAACTGCTGCATCGGTTTACAAACAAAGTTCTCTGTTTTTTGGAACGTCATCCCTTGGAATTGACGCGCAAATAACGCAAAATGTACAACCGTTTGACGTAGGCGATGAATTACCTCTTTAAACGTGAAACTCACCTTTACATCATGTACCATTTTGCCTTCTTCAATAAGTGAGATAAACCATTCTTGTTCTTCTCGCTCCCACGCATCCATCACTTCTTGTACACGACCAATTTCATCAATAAACACAATACCATGTGGTGAGAAATAATCGCTGAGTGAGATATCCTCATCATATAAAATAGAGCCGTATTTATTTAAATAGCTCGGAATCATATTTTGACGTAGCTGTTCAATTTCATACGTAATATTTGTCGTGAGCGCTTGCTGTGTATCCGCCGTTTTTACTTTTTTAACACTCTTTGCGAGCGCGTCTTCTAAACGATTCGCAAGCGCCGCCTTTTGTTCCGCCGTAAAAATAAATTCCACCGCTGGCAAAATGCGTACATCTGCTACCTTTTCAATTGAACGCTGGTCTTCTGCAGAAAACGTACGAATAGAATCCACTTCTGTATCAAATAGTTCAATACGAAGTGGATTGTCTTCATATGGTGGATAAATATCAACAATGCCTCCGCGTATGCTAAATTCGCCTGGAGATGTTACCATTTCAACGCGTGTATAGCCCATTACTAATAGCTGTTCGGTCCAGTACACTAAATCGATGTCCCGTCCGACTGAAGTGGTCAGTACATATTCTTTCCATACTGTAGCTGGCATTAGCGGTTTACGCATCCCCGCTACTGGTAGCACATAAATCCCTACCTTTTGATGAGCTAACGCATCTAGTGTCACAATACGTTGTGCTCTTAACTCTGGACTTGACATTGTCATGTCAGCAGCGATAAATTCATCAGCTGGATAGTAATAAACATGTTGTTGTCCAATTAGCGCTTGAAAATCTTCGACTAATCGTTGTGCTTGTAATAAATTAGATGTCACTACATACACCGGTTTTTGTAACACTGTATATGCTGTTTCCATCATTGCTGGACGAGCCGCTCCGGTTAAACCTGTCACTAAATGATGAAGTCCGTTTTGTTCCAATGATGTAATAAATGAGCGAATATGTTTATCATCATATAAAAGTTGCGTTAAAGCTTCCATGTAAAATGAAAAGCCCCCTCTCTGAAATCCTCTATACGTATATGCATAAAAGGAGTTGCTTCGATAATGAACAACTCCTTACATGAACTATTTAATTAAATTCATTCATCACGTCAACGAATGATTTTTTTAACGATGTTTCAACCGCTGCGACACTTTTTTGAATCGCATCTGTTACAATCGGAGCATCTTCTTTCGAAAACTTCGCTAATACATAATCAGATACTTTCATGCCTGCAGGTGGTCGGCTCACACCAACGCGAATACGATTAAATTGCTGTGTACCTAAATGTTGGATTAACGATTTAATGCCGTTATGTCCACCAGCACTACCTTTTTGACGCAAGCGTAATTTGCCTGTTTCTAAATCTAAATCATCATAAATCACAATAATATCTTCTACATCAATATCAAAATACTCCATTAACGGGCGTACACATTCGCCAGATAAATTCATATATGTTAATGGTTTTAGTAAAATGACTTTTCCTTCTGGACGGTGCACGGTCGCATACATGCCATTAAATTTTGACTGTGTTAGTGGTGCATTCCATTCCTTTGCAAGTGCATCAATCACTTCAAAGCCAATGTTATGTCGTGTATATTCATATGGTTTCCCTGGATTGCCAAGACCAATAATTAGTTTCATTGTCGTTTTTCACGCCTCTATCATTATTATAATCGTAGCTTATTTTATCATAAATTGATGGCAATATGGTTGTTTTATGTTTTATCCACCAAAAACATCACATAAAAAGACCGTGCACAAAAAAGAAAGCACCGACGAAAAATACATGATTTTTCGTCGGTGCTTCGCATACTATTTTAGACGATAACTGCTTTACAAAACAGCTAAAGATTAATCTTCGCGACCTGGTTTTTCAGGGTCTAATTTCTCGCCTACTGCTTCCACATCATCGGCTGTTAAGTTCGCCTCATCACCATCAGTTTCTTCAGCTTGTGGTGTTGGTGGTGTCACAGTTGCAACTGTATAGTCATCCTCATTTAAGACATCAAATGAGATTTTGTCGCGCACATCCGCTAACGCCAATGTGTCACCTACACCTAAATCGGTTACATCAATTTCAATTGTATCTGGAATATCTGAAGGCTTCACACGAATTTTCAGTGTTAAGTTTGGCTGTGTTAATACGCCACCTTCTCGTACACCTACTGAATCACCAACGATTGCAATCGGTACATCCACTTCTAATTCTTCTTTCATATTAATAGAAAGTAAGTCAAAGTGTTTTACCGTCCCTTTTAACGCATCACGCTGGATATCCGTAATGATCGCATTATACGTAGTGCCTTCTACATCGATTTTAAAAATATTGTTAATGCCGTGGCGTTGCACTTCTCGTGCCATCTCACGGTATTCAAAATATAAAGGTGTTGTTTCATTTACGTTAAAGCCATAAATGACACTTGGCAACTTACCTTCTTGTCTTAATTGGGTTAGTATTGATCGACTCCCAGTTTCTCGCTTTGTTGCTGAAATTACTGTACTCATCCTTCATAGTCCCCTTTCAGTCTAGAACTTTTTATTTTTGCCATATTATATATGTACCCACTGTTAATATTTTTAAACATTGACGGACACAAAAAGCCCTCTCAATCAATGGATTGAGAGGGCAGTCTATATTAGAAATTAGTCAAATAAAATACTTACAGATTTGTTTTCGTATACGCGAGAAATTGCATCCGCCATTAATTTCGCTACTGAAAGCTCCACAATTTTAGGTGATTTTTTCTCTTCTGATAATTGAATTGTGTTTGTTACCACTAATTCTTTAATAACAGAGTTGTCGATACGCTCGATAGCTGGGCCCGATAAGACTGGGTGTGAACAAGAAGCGTATACTTCTTTTGCGCCAGCTTCTTTTAAGGCGTTAGCGCCGATTGTAATTGTACCTGCAGTATCAATGATATCATCGATTAAGATACAAATTTTACCATCAACATTACCAACGATGTTCATTACTTCCGCAACGTTTGGCTTCGGACGGCGTTTGTCGATAATTGCGATCGGTGCTTTTAAGCGCTCCGCTAATTTACGAGCACGAGTTACGCCACCGTGGTCAGGAGATACTACAACGATATCTTCTGAGTTAAAGCCTTTAGTAGAGAAGTAGTCACCAATTAACGGTACTGCTACTAAGTGGTCGATTAAAATATCGAAGAAACCTTGAATTTGTGGTGCGTGTAAATCTAATACGATTACACGAGTTGCACCAGCTGTTTCTAAAAGGTTTGCAACTAATTTTGCTGTGATTGGCTCACGAGCACGAGCTTTACGGTCTTGACGAGCATACCCGTAGTAAGGCATTACAACGTTGATTGTGCGTGCAGACGCACGTTTAACAGCATCAATCATAATTAAAAGTTCCATTAAATGTTCGTTTACCGGTGCAGAAGTTGATTGCACGATAAATACATCACAACCACGGATGCTTTCTTCAATGCTAATTTGTACTTCACCATCAGAAAAAGTTTTTACTGAAGATTTACCAAGTTCAATGCCCATTTCTTTAGCGATTTCTTGAGCAAGTGGATTGTTAGAGTTTAATGAAAAAAGTTTTAATTTTGAGTCAGCATATTGATACGGCATGACGGCCTCCTGAATTATAAATTATTATTTTAATTTCTTTGCATAGTCTAATTTGTTATCTTGACGAGCACGAGCAATAGCAAGTGCATCTTCTGGAACATCTTTTACAATTGTTGAGCCAGCTGCAACAAATGCACCTTTTCCAACAGTTACAGGTGCTACTAAGTTTGAGTTACAGCCGATGAACGCGTCATCTTCAATCACTGTTTCAAATTTATTTTTCCCGTCGTAATTTACTGTAATTGAACCACAGCCAATATTAACGTTCGCACCAACTTTTGCATCACCAATATAGCTTAAGTGTGACACTTTCGCACCGTCTTTTAACACGCTCTTCTTCACTTCAACAAAGTTACCAATTTTCACTTCGTTGCCTAAGTCAGATTGTGGACGTAAATGTGCAAATGGGCCAACTGCTGTATGGTCGCCAACTTTGCTTTCTGTCACAACAGAATTTTTCACAGTTGTTGCATTGCCAATTGTGCTATCAGTAATTTGGCTATTTGGGCCGATGATACAATCTTCGCCAATAACTGTTTTACCTTCGATAACTACGCCTGGCTTTAACACTGTATCACGACCAATTACTGCATCTGCGCTAATTGATGTGCTACCTGGTGATAAAATCGTGACACCGTTACGCATATGTAGCTCTTGGATACGCGCTTGCATAAGTGTTTCTGCTTCAGCTAGTGCTACGCGGTCATTGACACCGAGTGTTTCACTAAAATCAGGTGTTACATGTGCTGTAACGACTTCACCTTGCTTTTGTAAAATTTCAATAACATCCGGTAAATAGTATTCACCTTGTGCATTGTCATTTCCAACAAGCTTTAATGTTTCAAATAATGCTTTATTATCAAAACAATACGTACCTGTATTAATTTCAGTGACAAGCTTTTGCTCTTCAGTTGCGTCTTTTTGCTCAACGATTTGCGCGACTTGACCCGCTTCATCGCGAATAATACGACCATAGCCTGTTGGATTTTCAGCAACAGCTGTTAAAATTGTTGCTTTCGCATTTAACTCATTGTGATGAGCTAATAATGCTTGCATCGTTTCAGGACGAATTAATGGTGTATCTCCACAAATAACAAGCGTCGTTCCTTCTAAGTTACCTAAAGCGCTTTCAGCTTGTTGTACCGCATGCGCAGTACCTAGCTGTTCAGCTTGTAATGCGTATTCGCTTTTTTCGCCTAATTGCTCTTTCACCATTTCGGCACCGTGACCAACAATTGTAACAATACGCTCTACATCTAAAGAATGAATGTTATCAACAACATGTTGTACCATTGGTTTGCCGCATACCGGGTGAAGCACTTTATATAATTTAGACTTCATACGTGTACCTTGACCTGCAGCCAAAATAACTGCGTAAATGTTAGTCATGCTAAGTCCTCCAATACGCTCTTTTTCTATTATGACTATAAAGCAAACGTAGTGATATTTCAAGTTGTTATACGTGCAATGGTAGAGGTCAAATAGCGCCATTTCATAGATTATGGATGAAAAAACGCAGAAAAAACTACTTAGGCATAATAAATGAAGAAAGCAATCTTTCGCTTAGTCGAGCAATCTTTCGCTTAAAGAGGTATGACTTTGCGTTATTTATAATATAAGAATGTTCAGTTATTTGAACAAAAACCATAAAGGTCTGACTTTTAACAAATGATGACATATTGTTATGTTTTCCAAAGTAACGCTTGTTTAATTGGCAGATGTACACAAATAAAACGCGTTCTTTCAGTTGACTGAAAGAGCGCGTTTTATTTCATCCTATGTATAATTGTTATACTTCTGTTAGCACAGGCTCCAGCGTCTCTTCAATCGAAGAAGCTTCTGTTGTTTCCGCCTCTGCATACGCTGCTAAAATTTTATCTTGAATTTTCGCGCGCATTTCTACGTTGATTGGGTGAGCTACATCACGGAACTCGCCATCTTTCGTACGTTTGCTTGGCATTGCGACAAACAAACCATTATTACCATCAATTACGCGTAAATCATGTACAACGAATGCATCGTCTAATGTAATTGAGACAATCGCGCGCATGCGGCCCTCTGTTTCTACTTTACGTAAACGGATATTTGTTACCTCCATTTATGACACCATCCTTACTACTTAATGTTTTGTACATGTATTAGTTCGGCATTCCTATAGCATTATCCTGCTATACTTAAATATTTTTTATATATTTTGGAATTTAAGGTAATTATAGTTCGAAATACGAAACAACTTATGCATGTTAAAGCCTCATATTTTTAGCTTCTACACGACAAAAAAACTGCTAGGCATGTTGCCTAGCAGTAGCATACTATTATTTTACTAAAGCAATAACTTCAATTTCTACTTTCACGTCTTTTGGTAAACGTGCTACTTCTACAGCAGAACGTGCTGGCTTATGCGTACCAAAGTGAGACGCATACACTTCATTCATGTCTGCAAAGTCGTTCATATCCTTCATAAATACCGTAGTTTTTACAACTTGGTCTAATGAAGAACCGGCTTCTTTTAACACAGCCTTTAAGTTTTCAAATACTTGGTTCGTTTGTGCTGTAATGTCGCCATCTACTAACTCGCCTGCTGCTGTTAGTGGAATTTGACCTGATGAATAAAACATGTTGTTCACGATAATGCCTTGAGCATATGGCCCAATTGCTGCTGGTGCGTTGTTTGTTGAAACTGCCTTCATAATTTAGTCTCTCTCCTTAGAAAAAAAGTTTCCTTCACTTAAAGCAATAGTACGGTCTTTCTCGTTTACTTCATGTAGCTTCACAAGTGAATAGTAATCATCTACAAGCGTTTCATCTGCATGCTCCGCCTCAACAAGTACCGCGATACCTGCTAAGTCACATTCAAATTCCTCGAGTAAATTTTTCATGCCATTCATTGTACCGCCAACTTTCATAAAGTCATCGGTAATTAAAACACGTTGTCCACTTTTCATGCTACGTTTTGATAATACCATTGTTTGAATTCTTCTTGAAGAGCCTGATACATAATTTATGCTGACTGTTGAGCCTTCTGTTACTTTGCTATCGCGACGCACAACAACGACCGGTACATTTAAATGACGCGCAATTGCATGTGCAATCGAAATGCCTTTCGTTGCTACGGTCATAATGACATCAATTTGCTGATCTGCAAACGCTGTTGCAAATACTTTGCCGACACGATTCATCAATTCTGCGTTCCCTAATAAATCGGTCATAAATAAATAACCACCTGGTAATAGACGGTCCGATTGGCTAAGTTCCGCAATCATTTCATCAATGACATAACGGATTTCCTGCTCTGACATGTTCGGTATGTATTTCACGCCACCAGCTGCGCCAGGAACAGTTACTAATTGCCCGATACCTTTTTCTTCAAATGTTTCCTTCACAATCGTTAAATCCTCACTAATCGACGACTTTGCAGATTGATAAAGATCCGAAAAATACGTTAACGGGATTAATTGATGTGGATGTTCAAGCAAATAGTGCGTCATATCGACTAATCGTTCACTACGCTTCCATTTCATACTAACCCTCTCCTAAAAATTACGAATATTTTATACGTACGTTATCATAATTGTACGGTTTTAAGCAAGCGGATTCCGTTCACCAACGAGACGAATTGTGTAAACCTCATCACAGAACCCTTTTAACCCATTATAAATACGGCTCACACGTGCTTCATGTTCCACTAATCCAAAGACAGTTGGACCGCTGCCACTCATTAATACAGCATCTGCGCCAAAACGCTTCATTTGCTCTTTAATAATGGCTACTTCTGGATGCATGTTTAATGTAACATCTTCTAAAACATTACCGATATTTTGACACATTGCCGCAAAGTCACCTGCATGAATAGCATCAATCATACCTTGTGTGTTTGGATGTGTGATGCCTGAAACGTTTAAATTGCCGTATACTTCTGCAGTAGATACGCCAATAGATGGTTTCGCAAGTACAACCCAACAAGCAGGTGGTGCAGGTAATTCTTGAATTTTCTCGCCGCGCCCTGTCGCTAGTGCCGTACCGCCATATACGCAAAAGGATACGTCAGAACCAACTTTTGCTCCTAGCTCCGCTAATGTGTCTAAACTTAAATTTAAATTCCATAGCTCATTTAAGCCACGTAATGTCGCTGCCGCATCACTACTACCACCAGCCAATCCTGCTGCGATTGGAATTTCCTTTTCAATTGAAATTGATACACCTTGTGAAATACCATACGTATCCTTTAATACTTTCGCTGCTTGATACGCTAAATTACGGTGGTCATTCGGTACGAAACGATCTGCTGATAAAATGACAATATCTTCGTCATTTCGTAACTCTAAACCGATACGGTCTGCTAAATCGACCGTTGTCATAATCATTTCTACTTCATGATACCCATCTGGACGCTTGTGTAATACATCAAGTGTTAAGTTAATTTTCGCTGGTGCCTTTACATAAAGCATGTTTTCTTCCTCCTGCCAATAAGGAAACTACTCGATAGTGCGTTGTCCTCTATTCATGTGTTCTATTTTACCATAGAAACGTTGAATCTATCGCCAGAAAGCTAGTTGTTTTTTCCAACTATCTACAACATAAAAAACACTCATGCTAAATAGCAATGAGTGCAATTTATGTAAATCATATAAATCAAAACAAATTACTTCGCTGCAATAATCTTTTCTTCAAAAGTGATTTCCACAGCTTCCGTTAAAATATCTGTATAGCTATACGAGACACGTTTTGTTGTGTTATCGTCTTGATCGAGTTCTACGACAAAAATCGCTCGGTACGTATCATATAATACACCTGTACACTCGACGGTTTTCTTGCGACCACCATTTGCTTTTAATTGCAAACGTTCACCCAAATGACTATCTAACGACTTTTTAATGTCAGCTAATGTTTTTGGCATTTTCGCATACACCTCACTAATACATAGTATATTACGAAAAGTTAATTTTGTCAATAAAATATAATATTATAATATTGGATGTATACGTTGTCAATTATTTTTGCATATATTTCAGCAGTTTTCTTCTATTCTATCGTCAAAACGATGACGCGCATGTAAATTTTGGCTATATGTACTAAAAAAGCGATCGTTACAGCCTTTATTAGGCATGCACCGACCGCTGTTCATCATATGATTATCATGCGAAATGTGGGTGTAAAGCGTCTGCTAAACGACCAAATTCTTGAATCGATAATGTTTCACCGCGACGTTTCGGATCAATTTCTGCTGCTTCTAATGCTGCTAAAATCTCATCCTTTTTGGCTTTACCATTTTGTAGTCCTGCTTGTAAGTTGTTGAAGATTGTTTTACGGCGTTGTACAAATGAAGCGCGTGTGACAACAAATAAAAAGTCCTCATCAATCACTGTTACTGGTGGCTCGTTATGACGAATTAAACGAATAACCGCTGAATCGACATTCGGCTGTGGCATAAATACCGTTTTCGGTACAATCATGGCAACTTCCGCTGTGCAGTAGTATTGAATCGCAATTGATAGTGAACCGTATTCCTTCGTACCTGGTTTTGCTGTAATACGATCCGCTACTTCCTTTTGCATCATGACAACGAAGCCACGAATTGGTAAACGGTCATTTAATAGCTTCATTAAAATCGGTGTCGTTACATAATATGGTAAGTTTGCAACTACCATAATGTCATCTACATCTGCCATCTTCTCAGCAATAACCGCTTCTACATCTGCTTTTAAAATATCTGAATGGACAATGGTTACGTTGTCATATGGGCTCAGTGTATCTTCTAATACCGGTAATAAGCGTTGGTCAATTTCAAATGACACAACCTTTTTCGCACCACGTGCTAAGTGTTCCGTTAATGCGCCAATACCAGGTCCTACCTCAATTGCACCACTGTTCTCTGTTAAATACGCATGTGATACGATATTGCGCAAAATATTTGGGTCAATTAAAAAGTTTTGTCCTAAACTCTTTTTAAATGAAAATCCGTACTTCTCTAAAATCTCTTTTGTTCGCACCGGTGTGGCGATATCTTTATACATTCTGTTCCTCCTGCTCAATAATGTGCATCGCCTCAACAAATTGTTCAACAGTAATCTTGAACATTTGCAAGCGCTTATGCAGCTGTTTGCCATTTGTGGCACCAATATTTAAAATGTCGCCTAAGCGGTCACGTCGCGCCTTTGCACTCGGATGACCAATCAGCTTCGCATACATTAAATCTTCACGTGTAATCTCTTCGACAAGCATCGTTGTCGTTGTCGTATAAACATTGGCTAACGCCTCACGAATATCTTCGTCACTCGCATGTTCAATGCCTACCTTTTTACCATTTTTCGCAATCGCTTTACGCTTCGCTAAAAACGCATGCTTTACATCAGGTACCGCCTGCTCAATTATCGCGCGAATACGACGTCCTGGGTAATCGGGGTCGGTAAATACAATGACGCCTCGCAGCTGCTGTGCATGTGCAATACGACGTAATGTTTCCTCTGAAATGGCCGAACCATTCGTTTCAATCGTATCTGCATCGACTGCGCGCTGAACAGCAATCGTATCATCTTTTCCTTCAACAACGATAAATTCTTGAATACGCAATATGTCGTTCCTCTTTCCTCGTTCTAACTTGATGCTCTGACTTATTTTACAACTGTCTTTTCGTTGTGTCCAATAACTATGTGCGCATGAAGAAAGGCGTGTTCGGAACATGTCGTCCAAACGCGCCTCCTTATGGCTCATTACTATGCGTCGTTTCCTTAATCTAATACTTTAATGCGCACAGTTTTACGCCCCCATGCATACGCTTGCTCAACATGTGGCATAAATAAGTCAATTTTATTTCCTTTAATGGCACCGCCCGTATCACCAGCAATTGCATAACCGTAACCTTCCACCCACACTTTTGAACCGAGTGGAATGACAGACGGGTCTACTGCAATAACCTTTAAATGAGGGTTAGCTTTTAAATCAATACCTGTTGCTGTCGTACCTGAACAACCGTTACAGCTTGCTGTGTACGCTGTTGCAGATACATAGAACTCGCGCCCTTCACCAGATGCTTCGCTCGTTTCACTACGAGACACAGAAGCTAAGACGACTTTCGTTCCAACTGCAACGACTTCCGTTTTTGGTGCTTCGACAATTTTTTCAGTACGTAATGTACGAGATACTTCTTTGCCGTTTTCTAGCACTACTTCATATGTACGCGCTACTGTTCCTTTAGAACCTTCTTGTACAATCTTTTCTTTCCCTTTTAGTAGAGTGTCATCATTTTTGGTTTCTACCGCAAAATCAATCGAGTCCTCAACTACATCGGTAACCTTTTCTACGCGAACTACTGCGATTTCTTGTCCAGGGATAATTGTTTCCTCTAGCTTACTTTCGACACGATCGAGTTCTCCCAATTGAACTCCTTGTTGTTTTAAAAAGTTAGCGACCGTAGTCGAAGTGGACCATACTTGTGTAGATGTTGTTCGATCTACCAGTGTTACCTGAAACGCTTTTTGAATGTCAATTTGACCGTCTTCGTCCAATTCAGCCTCTAAGCGATGTGAGACCACATCATGCTCAGTCACTTCAATTTGTGCCTGTGCCAAAATATCTTTCACTAAGTTTTCAGTTGTCCAAACGCTTGACTTTAATCCGTCAACTGAAATAAATACTTCTCTTGCCTGTTCCCAATCAATTACCGTTCCAACGGCAATTGTGGTGTCCAGTGAGGGGTTTACGTAATCGTGTTCTGAAACTTCGATGCCTTGCTCGGCTAAAGCTTCACTCACGGTATTTGCATGTGTAGTAAATTGTGTAATATTCCCGTCGACATGTAATTCGACAGACTTCTTCGTGCCCTCATAAAGCACAAATCCTATAACCGAAACAAACAGTACAATGCTTAATAAGCTCACAACCGTTTGTTTATTCCTCAATGAACGAGAGAACAGATTTTTCATGGAATCCTTTTGCATGAAAAACGCCTCCTTAATACTCGGTGAATTATACGGGGTACTTTTCGCACTGTCAACTGTCATGTATTTGACAGTCGTTAAGAACATTGCGCTAATCCGCATCAAACATAAGTAGGAGACGCTTTCTAGATTTTATGAAATTTTAAAAAACTTTAAGGCATTCGCCGTTGTTACACGTGCAATTTCCTCTACTGGAAGCTCTTTTAATCGTGCAATTTCCTCAGCTACAAGGACGACATGCGCTGGCTCATTTCGCTTCCCACGATACGGGTGTGGCGTTAAATACGGTGCGTCTGTTTCAATGAGTAAATACTCTAATTCAATCTCTGTTGCGACCTCTTTTGGCTGACGCGCATTTTTAAATGTTACCGGTCCGCCAAGGCTAATCATAAAGTTCATATTGATACACTCACGCGCTGTTTCGACACTACCACTATAACTATGCATAATGCCACCTACTGCTTGTGCATCTTCTTCTTTTAAAATTTGTACAACATCACCTGTTGCTTCACGATTATGAATAATAATCGGCAAGTCGAGCTTTTTCGCTAATTGAATCTGCTTACGGAACCAATATTGCTGCACATCTTTTGGCGACTTATCCCAATAGTAATCTAAGCCTGTCTCCCCAATTCCAACCACTTTCGGATGCTTCGCTAACTCTTCAATCCACGCTAAATAATCATCGGTACAATCAATTGCATCTACCGGATGCCAACCGATAACCGCATAAATGAAATCATACGTCTCAATTAACTGCATCGCACGTTTAATCGTCACTTCATCAAAGCCAATCACAACCATACGCTCAACTTTTGCTGCTAGCGCACGGTCGATTACCTCTTGTAAATCTTCATCCCAATACTGGTCTGCATTCAAATGCACATGCGTATCAATAAACATCATTATTCTCCTTTACTTTAATAGCGTCATTTTACTATCTTAATATAACTTAAAACTAACAACAGCCTGCGAAGTAATATTACTTCAGCAGGCTGCGTCGAATTACTTCACTTTTGCGCCGTTTTCTAATTTAGGATCCACTGTTGCTAATGTTAAAACATCGTCATGAGAACCTGCTAAAATCATCCCTTGCGATAGCTCACCACGTAATTTAACTGGCTTTAAGTTCGCTACAACGATTACTTTTTGACCGATTAATTGCTCTGGTGTGTAATACTTCGCAATACCCGACACGACTTGACGTTGCTCGTATCCTAAATCCACTTGTAGCTTTAATAATTTATCTGCTTTTGGCACTGGCTCACAAGCAATTACCGTTGCAACACGTAAATCCACTTTCATGAAATCATCAATTGAAATTTCCGGTACATCTTCTTTTTCAACCGCTGTCACTACTGGTTCTGGCTGCTTTACTGAACCTTGCATTTGCTCGCGAATATATGTGACTTCCTCTTCTTTATCCAGGCGAGGGAAAATAGGTGTTCCTTTTTCTACCACTTTTACATTGTCAGCAATAGTATTTCCGAACACTGTTAATGTATCCCAAGCAAGCATGTCTTCTGACAAGCCTAATTGCTCTGTAATACGTTTCGGTGCTGATGTCATAAATGGTTGTAACATTACTGCGATATAACGTAAGCTTTCCGCTAAGTTTTTCATTACTGAACCTAACTTTTTACGGTCCGCTTCGTCTTTTGCTAATACCCATGGTTGTGTTTCATCAATATATTTATTCGTACGAGAGATTAGTGACCATAAGTCTGCTAATACAACACTAAATTGCATTTTCTCCATACTTTCTTCATATTTAACACGTACATTTTGTGCAAAGTCGATTAACGCTTTGTCGAATTCTGTTTCTTCCACATCTGTTGATGGAATAACGCCGTCGAAGTATTTATTAATCATCGACACCGTACGATTTAATAAGTTTCCTAAATCGTTTGCTAAATCGAAGTTTGTACGCTCAACGAATGATTCTGGTGAGAATACACCGTCTGAACCAAATGGAAGCTCACGTAATAAGAAATAACGTGTCGCATCTAAGCCGTAACGTTCGATTAACATTTCAGGATACACAACATTGCCTTTTGATTTCGACATTTTACCGTCTTTCATCATAATAAAGCCGTGTGCAAATACTTTTTTCGGTAATGGTAAATCAAGTGCCATTAAGAAAATTGGCCAATAAATCGTATGGAAGCGCACGATGTCTTTCCCGACAACATGTACATCTGCTGGCCAGTATTTATTAAATAACTCATCGTTATCTGTACCGTAACCTAATGTCGTAATATAGTTTGATAAGGCGTCTACCCATACATAAATGATGTGCTTCGCATCACCTGGTACACGAATCCCCCAGTCAAATGATGTACGTGACACCGATAAATCTTCAAGACCTGGCTTAATGAAGTTGTTAATCATTTCATTTTTACGTGATTCTGGCTCGATGAAATCAACATGGTCTTCATAGTATTGTAATAAGCGGTCTGCGTATTTCTTCATATTAAAGAAGTATGACTCTTCTTTTACTAATTGAACGTCACGACCACAATCCGGACACTTGCCATCTACTAATTGTTTCTCTGTAAAATATGATTCACATGGCACACAGTACCAGCCTTCATATTCACCTTTATAAATATCACCGTTATCTAAAAACTTCTTGAAAATCTTTTCAACTGTTTCTGTATGACGCTTTTCTGTCGTTTGAATAAAGTCATCATATGAGATGTCCATTAACTGCCATAGCTCTTTCGCTGCTGCCGCAATTTCGTCTACATATACTTTCGGCTCTTTTCCTGCTTCTGCTGATTTTTCTTGGATTTTTTGTCCATGCTCATCCATACCTGTTTGGAAACGTACATCAAACCCACGTAAACGTTTGTAACGTGCCATCGCATCTGATGCTACTGTTGTGTAGGCTGTCCCAATATGAAATTTGCCACTTGGATAATAAATCGGTGTCGTAATATAAAATGTATTGTTTTGTTCGCTCACCTGTATGCGCTCCTTTGTTTCGATATAATACCTATTCTATAGAAGTCGTAATTACGTTTCAATGAAACATTCTTTTGAAATGCACTTTTCAGCATAATTTCTCTGTCTTTTTTGTCGAAATTTCTTCTATTAAACATGAAAAAAATAAAGATGTACATATTTTCACCATTATTGTATGTCGAATATAACAAGCAATGTATATTAATTAGTTCGACAAAGGAAATAAATTCGACAATTAGGCATTTTGTCGAATTTGTAACGCTTCAAAAAAAACTTTAATTACCAACTTTATAACTATTTTTAACATATTGTGTTAATTAATGGTCAAAAAGGGTAAATTAATATTTGTAAAGGTCAAAAAAATTGTTTACCTTTCTCATAAGTACTAAATTATTGACGTTTATGGCATTAGTTGGTATGATACTTGGTAGACAAGATTACAATGTCGAATTTTGACGAAATGTATATTATAACATATATTAGGAGGACTACTATTTATGAAATCAACAGGAATTGTACGTAAAGTGGACGAACTAGGACGTGTAGTTATTCCGATCGAATTACGCCGTACATTAGGCATCGCTGAAAAAGACGCTTTAGAAATTTATGTGGATGACGACAAAATCATCTTAAAAAAATATATGCCTAACATGACATGTGCAGTAACTGGCGAAGTGTCTGATGATAACTTCCGCTTAGTTGGCGGTAAATTAATCCTTAGCCCAGAAGGCGCAGAACAATTAGTGAACGAAATTCAATCACACTTAAAGAAATAAATTCTTATTTAAAGCGCTCTGTAACCAATTACATAGTGCTTGATATAAGCATTTAATTCGCCAAAAACCCCAAGTGAAATTCACGTTATTCGTGAAACAGCCACTTGGGGTTTTCTTATGAATTATTGATGATAGGCATTATACACGTCGCGTTTTTGCATGCCACGTAATTTTGCTACTTCTTTAATAGCGTCTTTTGATGATTGACCAAATTCGCTCATCATATAATCGACATGCTCTTCTAATGACAGGTCTTGCCAATACGGTGCTTCATCAAATATCTCTTCACCGTCTTGATTACCTTCTAGCACGATACAAAACTCACCACGAATTTCATTTGTATTCGCCCATTCTACCGCTTCTTCTAACGTCCCACGTAAAAACTCCTCAAACTTCTTCGTTAATTCACGTGCCAGCACAACACGACGGTTGCCCATCACTGTATGCATATCTTTTAACGTATCTTTAATGCGGTGCGGTGCTTCGTAAAATAAAATCGTTTCTTCTCGACGACGTAATGTTTCAAGCGTTTCTTTACGCTCTTTTTTCGCACGCCCTAAAAAGCCATAAAAATAAAATGGCTGTGGTGTAATACCTGACGCAATAAGTGCTGTTAATGCAGCATTCGCACCTGGAATCGGTACAACCGCAAACCCTTCAGCTATCGATTTTTCGACGATATCTGCACCTGGGTCCGAAATACAAGGTAAGCCTGCATCACTTACTAATGCAACTTGTTTACCGTCACGCAGTAGCTGTAAAATCTTTTCGCCACCTACTTCGATATTATGCTCATGATAGCTTAATAGTGGTGTTGGAATATCAAAATAATTACACAGTTTTTTCGTATTTCGTGTATCCTCTGCCGCAATCATATCAACTTCTTTTAAAATGCGTAATGCACGCATCGTCATATCTTCCAAGTTCCCAATCGGCGTTGCGACTAAATATAAACAACTTCCTGTTTCATGCGTACTACTTTTTTGAGATTTCATGTCGTTCCCCCCATATGATACGTTCTTTTTGTGAACGATTTAATTGCTTAAATGCATACTCTCGACGCATTGCTTCTTGCTTCGTATCAAATGTTTCGGTATAGACAACCTTTACGGGCAAACGAGGCTTCGTATATTTTGCCCCTTTGCCTGCATTATGTGTTGCCGTTCGCTTCGCTAAATCATTTGTGTAACCTGCGTAAAATGTTCCATCTGCACATTGTAGTACATAAAATGTATGCTTATTGTTTTCCATATAACAACTCAGCAATTTCTTTTGTATATTCATTGTTGTCGTCATACACATATAACGGTGGTAGCACTTTTACATCTGGCTTACCATCTTTAATGCCCTCCACTAAAATCGTATTCGCTTCCTTGCCCTGTTTCGGGTATACGAGCTGAATACGCTTTGGCTCTAGACGGTACTTGCGCATAAGTGTCACAATATCAAGCATACGACCTGGACGATGGACGAACGATGCTTTCCCACCCTGCTTTAATAAACGACTTGATGCCATAATGGCCTGCTCCAGCGTTAAATGTAACTCATGACGGGCAATCGCATGATGCTCATTGCTATGCTTTTCCGTTAATTCATGTGCTAAAAAATACGGCGGGTTGCATGTCACAGCATCATACTTTTCGACACCAAGCATTGCGGGTGCATCATTGACATCGCCTTCAATAATTGTGATTTGTTCTGTTAATTCATTATACGCAACGCTGCGCTGTGCCATATTGGCTAAACGTGGCTGTAATTCAACCGCGGTAATGTGCGCTTTTGAGCGTGCAGATAAAAATAGCGGAATAACACCATTCCCCGCACATAAATCGACAATTTTCCCACGTGCTGATAGCGGTATACCTGCAAATTTCGCAAGTAGCACTGCATCTAATGAAAACGAAAATACGGATGGGCTTTGAATAATACGTAAATTCTCTGCCAATAAATAATCTAAGCGTTCATCGCCTTGTAAAAACTCCATAAAATCCTCCTTGCCTACCATTCGAAACGACTAAAAAACTGAGACTTACAGCAGTAAGCCCCAGCCTTTCATGTCATGTATTAACCATTTTGTTTGTTTAAAAACGATAAACAAAACAAGCAATCTTCACCTTTTCGTGAACTTCCAAAATGTATATGGCACACATGGAAGCCTTCATGATAAAGTCGTGCAAGGTTATCATAGCCTTCGCCGATGTCCACAGCACTCACTTTTTTCCCCGATTGCGTCTCGCTCTGTTGTTGGTTCAGCACTTCCTCCAAGCGTTTACGCAGGTGAAGGTTTTCCGTTTGAAGTGTTTGGTGCTCCTCCATCATATGTGCAACAAATTGCTTCAATGTGGAAAATTGCGTCTGCATCACTTCGAGCTGTTGTTCGAACTCCATAACAGTATCTAAAAAATTACGGTCCTTCACTCAAGCCACCTCATTAATCTTTATCTATATAAGATTTTTTTCACAATCCAAAATTTCTTGCAACGCGTATTCTACTACGCGGTCTGTCTCTTTTAATTGTACTTGAATTAAACGCTCGAGTACATTTAAACCAATGACTTTTCCTTTTCCTTCAGGTGTACGAATAAATTCACCGACATCCGGCATGTTCGCTTTCGCTTCTTCATACTCGTCATTTTCATATTTTAAACAGCACATTAAACGGCCGCATAGCCCTGAAATCTTCGTTGGGTTTAGCGATAAGTTTTGGTCTTTTGCCATTTTAATCGACACTGGCTCAAAATCCCCTAAAAATGTCGAACAGCATAGCATACGCCCACAAGGTCCGATACCACCTAAAAGCTTTGCCTCATCACGAACCCCAATTTGTCGAAGTTCAATACGCGTACGGAATATCGACGCTAAATCCTTCACAAGGTCACGGAAATCAACACGACCTTCTGCTGTGAAATAAAAAATAATTTTATTGCGATCAAATGTGTACTCGACATCAACAAGCTTCATTTCTAAAGAATGCTCGGCAATTTTCGTTGTTGCGACATTAAATGCCTCCTGCGACTCTGCCACATTTTCTTCGACTTGTATGCTATCTTGCTCATTCGCTGGACGCACTACTTGTTTTAACGGTAATACAACATCGTTCTCGCCTACTTGCTTCACCGGCACAACGACTTTTCCATATTCAATGCCTCGTGCTGTTTCCACAATGACATACTGACCTACAGCTAATTCAAACTCAGCTGGATCAAAATAATATATTTTACCCGCTTTTTTAAAACGGACGCCTACAACATTATACAAAATTTACCCCTCCTGCAGATTCAGCATAAGCTGCTCCATCATCAGTGCCCGATTCATATTACGCTGTAAATTACTGCGTGTGTGCAAAATCGCTTGCAGTTGATTCGACAATTGCTCATACGTCGTTTGCAACGATACTTCACGCAACAGCGGTAATAAATCAGGATAAGTAAAAGCTGCATCGGGATTGGCTTTATATGCCACAATATCTCGGTAAGCAAACAATAATAAATCTAACGCTTGCTCCATGTCGCTCTTCTCTTTAAATGAAGGAAGCCAATCTTCATGTACAATCAATAACGCTTCGTGTACATTTTTTTGAACTGCTTCTACTAATTTTAACACTGTCTTTCGTGCAGATGCAAACTGCTCATCTTGTGATAATGCAATGGCAGTTTCTAGCTCGTTTGTCACCATACTAACGGTGCTCGCCATCGACTGTGTAACACCTGCTGCTAACAGCTTTTCAATGAGCACAGCGCGTGGCATTTTTTGAAATTTAATATGCTGACAACGAGACCGAATTGTCGGCAATATAGACTGCAGTTGTGCGGTCACTAAAATGGCGGTCACTACGCCGTCCGGTTCTTCTAAATACTTAAGGAGCGTATTTGCTGCTCCGACATTTAGACGATCTGCATCGTGTAGGATGTATATTTTGCGACCTTCTTCCATCCCTTTTTTCTTCATCTCCGCAAGTAATTCACGTACTTGCTCAATTTTTATAAATGCACCATCTGGCATAATTTCGACGACATTCGGGTGATTGCCCGATTCAATACGTATACATTGTCGACATGTTTCACATGGAACATTATGTATGATATTGTCACACAGCAATAATTTCGCAAAAAAATGGGCAACTTCTCGTTTCCCTGTTCCTTGCTCTCCATCAAAAATATATGCATGGGCAGTTCGATTTTTTTCAATAATCGTTTGAAGTTGCTTTATGACGACTGGTTGGATCGTTTTTAATTGCTCAATTGTACGCGTCAAAGCCTACTCCTCCTGCTCGTTTCATTCATTTAGAAAAAACCCCGCGCGAACGTGCACGGGTGTTATGTGTATAGATTAATTAGTAAACCTTTAATCTCACCAATTTTATCTAATAAATCAATTGTTTCTTTTTCTTCATTTAATAAGTCTTCAGCTAACTCAACTAAATGTTTATCAACTGTCTCGACCACTTTTAAACGGCGACCTTCACCGAAGCGATTCCATGTTTGCGATTGCTTTAACTCAAAGCCATAATCAACGGCTTCTTGTAAAAAACGCTTCACAAGCATTTTAAATCGCGCTAGTTCACGTAAATTGCGTGAACGTGCAACGCGGTCTCCCGCTGCTGAAATATCACCGAATAGACGTGTTAACTGCTCCGATTGCATTTGATTCCCTTGCTTCACAACCATTTCACCGAAGCGATTGTTCACGGCACGATTTTGCATATTTTGCGGCGTCTGACCTAAGCCAGTTCGCATATTTTGGTTAATTTTCATTGAGATTCCTCACTCCGCTGCCTATATCATTCGCAACCAGGACAGCATTTTCATTAAAAATGATGGAATTGTTCAATCGGTAACACAAACACCGTTGCGCCACCAACTTCAACTTCTACTGGATACGGTATATATGCGTCTGCATTACCGCCCATTGGCGAAACTGGTGCCACTAATTGGTCACGCGCACGACAGTTTTCTCGTATTAAGTTCAGTAAGTTTGGCACTTTTTCATCATCTGTTCCAATTAAAAATGTCGTGTTACCAGAACGTAAAAAGCCACCTGTACTTGCTAATTTTGTTGCACGAAACGTTGCTTTTGTTAAAGCATTTGATAGACGATTGCTATCTTGGTCTTGCACAACTGCGATTACCATTTTCATATGCGCTCACCCTTTCGTCAGTAGGTAGCTTTATTATAACATACAACTAAACGGCACTACATTACTTTACGCCAATGACCTCGTTTAAAATCGCTAGCACATCTGCCACAACAACGTCGATTGGTTGGTCTGCATTGACAACCCGAATACGTGATGGATACGATGTAATCAACTGCTGATATCCTTCATATACACGATGATGGAATGCTAAGCCTTCGACATCTAATCGGTTTTTCTCACGCTCATCGGCCTCTTGAATACGTGCTAATCCGCGCTCTGGCTTAATATCAAAAAAGATCGTCACGTCTGGCATACGCTCACCAATTGCAAATTCATTAATTGCCTTTACTTCAGCAACGCCAATGCCACGCGCATGCCCTTGATAAGCAAGCGATGAATCAATAAAGCGGTCACAAATAACATGTGTACCTGCAGCTAATGCTGGCTCGACTTTTTCAAAAAAATGTTGCGCTCGTGCTGCTGCATATAATAATGCTTCTGTACGCTCATGCATAGCCGTATGTGCTTTATTTAAAATGACTTCACGAATTTTTTCTGCGATTTCAATACCGCCCGGCTCACGCGTAAATAAAATATCTTGCGTACTGCCGCTGTAAATCTCGTTAATTCGTTGTAGTACCGATGTTTTTCCAGCGCCTTCTGGACCTTCAAATGTAATAAATAAACCTGTCATATTAATCCTCTTTCATTACGTATAATTGATTGTTCGTTAAATCATGTTCCCCTTGTATTTGACAACCGAGCTGTTGATAGTGCAGCAATGCCTCAATATGCTGCGCTGTTATCGTTTCACCGTGCATCATTAATGGAATACCTGGAGGATATGGCACAATGCTTTGTGCGCTTCGCTGTCCGATTGCTTGCTCTAACGTGACGAGCTGTTGTTTAGTTGCTCTGCTTCGCTCAATACATGTAACACGCTCCGTATAATCAAGCGTCGGAAATACTTTATGGATTGGTTGCTCTTTTTGTAAATGTGTAACAGCGTGACGAATCGCCTCGATCTCCTTTTGATATGTTAGCTGAGCATCTGCAGTCACTAAAGGTAACACAAATAATACTTGTTCATTATCTGCTAGCTCCGCATATACATGTTGCTTCTCTAATGCGGCCTTTAGTTGAAAACCATTATAGCCTTCTGCGCGAATGCATAGCTTTAATGGGTCAGCTGCTTCAATGACCACAAGCTCCATCATGCGTAACGCATCGATTAGTTGCGTGCGTATTTGCATCAGTGCATGATAGTCTGCTTGTGTATAATTTGCTACTTGATGGCGCGCATCGTCCAATGACGCAAGTAACACATACGACGGACTACTTGATTGTAACATCCGTAAATATTTAGCAATACGTTCTTCATCGACAAGCGTCGATTTCACATGTAAAAACGAAGCCATTGTCATCGCACTCAATGTTTTATGCGCAGATTGCACAACGACATCTGCACCTAGCGTAAGCGCCGAAGCAGGAAAATGACTACTCGCCGCAAAGTGCGCTCCGTGTGCCTCATCGACAAGTACCGGAATCGAATAAGCGTGTGCCTGCTCAATTAATTGCTGTAAATGCGGAGCTGTGACACCGTAGTATGTTGGAGATGTTAATATAAGTGCTTTTGCGAAAGGATATTGTGCTAGTGCGTGAACTAATGTATGAAGCGCAATGTGCCCAGCTGTTTTTGTCTCCTCATGCCACTCAGGTGCGAGTACAACGGGTACAGCGCCAACAAGCTCTAACGCATGAAAAACAGATTTATGGGCGTTACGTTGTACAAGTACAGTATCTCCTTGCTGACAAGTCGCATAAATCATCGCTAAATTCCCAACGGTTGAACCATTCACTAAAAAGAAGCTGCGGCTCGCGTCATATGTTTGTTGTAAAAGCTTCGTCGCTTCTAATATACATTCTTCTGGGTAGTGTAAATCATCAAGCGTGGTTAATTCGGTTACATCCATTTGTAACACATTATGATAAATAGAAGGTAATGTCGTGAGCTGTCCATTTTTATGACCTGGGACATGAAATGACATTGTTTTTTGCTGCTGAAATTTTTGTAATGCTTCGACTAACGGTTTTTGCTGCTGCATTTGCATTTCACTCTTTTCTAAATAATCCTCATATTATTGTAGCGAACAACGAGAGAGCCGTCCACGAAAAAAGGGCACAAAAAAAACCGATGAACGTTTATGTTCATCGGCTTACGTGTGCGAAGCGACGTCCTACTCTCACAGGGGGAAACCCCCAACTACCATCGGCGCTAAAGAGCTTAACTACTGTGTTCGGTATGGGAACAGGTGTGACCTCTTTGCCATCATCACTTCACTATGTTTACGACTTCCAATCTACTACGTTCTTCTTCGTCAACTACTTCG